>NZ_LN889782.1:614769-1214769 GCF_900009145.1 Planktothrix tepida PCC 9214 | reverse complement strand
CATTAACCTGATCGGAATTATTGACCCACTTCAAATATCTGTTCTGCCATTAAGTTGAATTCTGGGAAAGTTAGCGATCGCAAGAAATCTTGACTTCTAAATAAATTGACCATATATTCTCCGAGCTTCATTAAATAATCATCTTGCCAATTTGTACTAACAACTTCTATGACTAATTTAATGCTCTTACCTTGAGTAATGACTTATCAAAAAAATCCGTTTTTCAAACTCATGTAATAACAAAAACTGATTTATTTATCTTCAATTTTCGAGCCTAGTTCTGTTGCTATGATATAGAAAAACTTTTTGAGATAATCAAGACTGACACAAATTAAATCTGTTTGCAGCCAGCCGATTTTTAATGTTTTTTTAAATTCAGAAGATTGTAGTTGAGCATAATCTCCATGAAACTTTGCTGTAAATACAGTATCTCCAGTAGAAAGAGTAACATTCTTCAAATCTCTAAAACCTACATCTAACAGTTCAGTCATTGTTGAGCTAGAAGAAAAAACATATCCAGTATCAAAGCAGACGTATTGATGCTTTTGTAATATTTGTAGCAAATGAGGTTGAAATGAAAACTCGATAAACATCATTTCTATCCCTCGTTCAAGAGCCTGTTTAGAACCGTTTAATACTAAAGGTTCAGCACCTTGAACATCCATCTTTAAAAAGTTTATTATACCAGCCTGAATTTCTTCATCAAGAGTTGTACACTCTACATCTATTACTGTTTTAGACCTATCCGCATTACCCCAAAAAGTACCCACTGATGAGTAACCTATCATATCTTTAGCAAAAGACTGATTGCCTTCGCTCACAACTGATGAAACATATAGCTTTCTTGTTTCTTTCTTGTCAGATAAAGCTTTCTTGATAATCTTGACAGTTTGATATTCCTTCAATGTATTTTCTAGGTGAATCCAGTTCCCCGGAAAGGGTTCATAGGCATATACTTTAGCTTGAGGATTGATGTTAAACATTTTCTTGGAATATATTCCTGCGGCTGCACCTGCATCAACGCACAAATTCAAATCTCCAAAAATTTTCTGCCTTAGTTTTAGGATCTTAAATATGTCTATATTCATTAGCTGAATTACATTATTAATCATTTTTTATTTACTCCTTAATTCCTAATCCCTGTAATAAATTCTGAATCGCCATTTCATTCACCTGAAATACAGCTTCTTTAGTATGGGAACTATTATGAGTTCCAAAAATACATTGATCAAATTGACGTAAGGGACTGTTCATGGGTAAGGGTTCTACTTCAAATACATCCAAAGCAGCACCCGCTACTTTCCCAGACTTTAAGGCAGCAATCAACGCCATTTCATCAATTAATGGCCCCCGTGCTACATTCACCAAGCGTACCCCCGGTTTCATTAACTGAAACTGCGGATGACTTAATAAGTGATGATTTTCGGGTGTCAAATTACAAGATAAGGCAATAAAATCCGATTCTTGTAATAACTCCTCAAAAGAAACTGACTGAACCCCGAATTCAGCTTGAACGGCATCAGAAATGGGCATAATATCATAACCCAGAATTGACATTCCCACCGCCACACCCCGTTTAACAATTCCCCGTCCAATACTGCCAACCCCAATAACACCCAAGGTTTTACCCCGTAAAGTCATCCCTGGAAGTTGTAGCCATCCTCCTGAACGCACAGATTGGTCTAATTGATGTAAGTGTCTAGCTAATAGGATAATATAACCCAATGCCACATCCGCCACTTCGTCGGAAAAAACATCCGGGGTATTTTTGACCAAAATCCCTAATTCTTTTGCTGCGTCCCGGTCAATGGAATCAACACCAATGCCCCATTTGGCGACAATTTTGAGGCGTTTTCCCTGTGCCAAAACCTTAGCAGTAAAAGGATCATCCCCAGCAATTACCCCATCAAATTGATCAATAATTTCTAACAGTTCCGCTTCACTCATTTGCTGAACAATATCAGGAACCACAATCTCAATATTTCGTTCTGCAAAAAAAGAACGATAGTGATCAATGGTTTTTTGTAAATGGGGGCAGGTAATTAAAACGTTAAAAGCCATATTATTAGTTCTGATTTAATTCTTTATACAACAATTCAGCCACTTTAAAATCCAATTCTTCATCAATATCCACCGCTTGTAATCGTTCAATTTCAAACATAAACGGTCGCTCTCCAATCNCAATTTCTGCTTCTGCCACATAAGCAAGTTGATAGCCAAGTCCCAGTACCCGTTTAGCCCAATCCAAATCTTCTAAACCTGTTAGGGTTTCATTATAGGGCAGTTGTTGCCACAGAGAACGGCGAATCGCAGCGTTAGCATTATTGCAGAAGGGATGGTCTTGATACCAGTGAGACTCATCAGGAAACCACTTAGCAAAGACTTGATGTTCAGAATATTTACTCTGTTGATTTCCCCGTTGTTTCCCATAAGTTAGGGCAATTTTGGGGTCACGGAAGGGAACTAACAGTTGCTCGATCCAGTCCCGATAAACGGGGTAAACGTGGGCGCTGGCAATCACAATGATATCCCCTGTGGCAGCTTGACACCCCAGATTTAGGGCTCGACCAAAGGAAAATTCCTGGGGCTGGATTGACAAAAGTTTGATAGGATAACGGGAGGCAATAGCAACGGTGGCATCCGTAGACCCAGAGTCTACTAAGATGATTTCAACATCCCGCACACTTTGCTCAATGATGCCACTGAGCAGGCGTCCTATATGTTGTTCTTCGTTATAACATCGGATCACAATAGAGTATTTAATCATAATCGTTATCTGTTCCGAGTATTAGAGTTAGTATAGGAATCTGTGCAAACGGTGCGGAGCTAGTTTTTTTTAGAGCAATAGCTTATTTTCGGAAAGTCAAGACTTAAAACTTTCAACATTAATATACCTTCAGTTTTCCATAATCCTAAACATAAGTTGTTGCCAATCCGGTAAATCCATCAACAAACAAATATCAAAATTTAAACCATTTTGAATAGAAAACTTTTTAAACTGCTCTACCCAGTCTGAAATCGTTTCCATTTTGTAGTAGGGACTATATTCTAAAGACCTGTTGAGAAATCGAGCCATCTCGTCATAAAATCCTTGCTCATACTGATACCAAGCAATCCACACTAAAGTATGATAATGCACTTGCGACTCTATTTTTTGAATAGGTTCGGGTAAATCCCCATGAGCAAAAAATTTATTTAACACATTCAGCAGACATTCAGCTTGAGTTTGGGTGTTTCTAGTCGTGTTCCCCCCATACCTGCGATAGCCCACCGCCACCCGTCGCCACCAAGCTGCTTCACATCCTATTAACGCTAAACGCAACACCAAATCAACATCATGGGACTGGCGCAACTCCCCATCAAACCCCCCCGCCTGTTGTAACCAGTTTTGTCGGATTATCATTCCACTGGTTTTTACAGGTTTGTACATTAACCAACTTTCCAAATTCAGATCAGGAATCTCACGCCAAGGTTCCACATCAATAATTTTATCACCTCCTGCATCAACAATTTGCCAGCCTGTATGCACACTACCCAGACTCGGTTGTTGCTCAAAACAATTAACTTGTTCTGCCAGCTTTTCTGGTACAATCCAAAAATCATCCGCATCTAAAAAGGCAATCAATTCACCCTTAGCTTGTTTAATCCCTAAATTACGAGCGACAGCCGAACCTTGATTCTGTTGATAAAAATATCTAATTTTATTCTGGTAAGACTCTAAAACTTGACGAGTTTCATCCGTTGAACCATCATCAATAACAATAATTTCATAATCTTGATAGGTCTGCATTAAAACACTATCAATCGCTTCAGGAAGAAAGCGATCGCAATTATAAGTCGGAATAATTACACTCACTCTAGCCATTAAAATTGCTGTTAATTAATACGGTTTAAATTATTTATGGGATACCAGTTATTCTCTAATAATTGTTCAAAATTTTCTGATAAATGCGATCGCCCCAAAAGATAAACCCCCCCTGACCAAAGTAGATTTAGGAAGATGTAGCTGACTAAATCAAGCCACTATTAGCTGATCAACAGGCTATCCAAATTAGCCCTAAGTCACCATTAATTTAGTAAATCCAGCTTGCTCAAAATGTCGATCAGATGTAAACGCATCAGTAATACCTTCTTGCCTCATCACAACAAAACTAATACAATCCGTTAGCCCCCAATCTTTGTCAGAATACTGATGGTAAATCGCCCAACCTTTATCCAACAAATTTGGATCTAAAGGGATAACTTGAATCACATCGGTCGCCTTTTTAATCCCATTAATATAAGCATAAGTTTTCTGGCGCAAATTCGTACTGCATAAAGCATCAGCTACTTCTAACAAAACAAACTCTGTTGTCACTAAAGTAATCTTCTGTTGCTTAAGTTTCAACAGAATTTGTTCAGATTGAGCCGCGAGATGATCACTCTGATTAATCAAAGCTATCCAAGCCGATGTATCCACAAAAACTTTATGTCCCTTGATCATCGTGCTTAGGTGTACCATACAAATAATGATCGTGTTGATCTGCTAAATCAGGTATTCCCGTTTCCATTTGACAATCTTCTATAACCGATAACAACCTGTCCCACCCAGATTCAGATTCATCCGATGATACACCTACTGTTGTAGCAGTTGTCGGTGTATCCAAGAATATGATAATAACTGGGTGAAATTCGCCATAAGAAACTTGTTCACTGGGATGAACTACCCCATCTTTAAAAATACCCCTTATTGACTGCATAAAGTCCCCTCTTTCTCCCATGCGAGTTAGACCTCGAAACAATCCCCGCCCAGACTTAGACAGAGAATCCCTTGCTTTATGTTAACATACAAACGCTTCACCGAAGAAAGCGATCAAAATTATACGTTAGAATAATAACACTAACTCTAGGCATGAAAACTTCTGTTAATTAATACGGTTTAAATTATTTGGGGGATACCAATTATCTTCTAATAATTGTTCAAATAAATAAGGACAAACAGTCGGAAATAGACTTTGAGATAAACCTGTTTTTTTACTAACTAAACTCACAGCAACCTGATAGATAGAGTCTAATTCTGGAATTAGCTTGTTTTTTAATGTCGTCGTTAATTCATGACTTAAATCATCTCTAAAAGCAATAATTTCTGCTTGCCAATGCCGATAGTTTTGCTCATACTCTTGCTCCCAGTATTCCAACAAAAGTAAATGAATAATAATCTGCCTTAAAAGACTTCTAACTTTGTTAAATTCGCTTCTTCCCAAACTTTCTAACTCCTCAATTAAACTGTCTAAATCTAAATTGTTAAAATTTTTTATTTTTAATATTTCAATGGTTTTTTGTAACCATAAATAATCGTCGGTTTGATACAAGTCTTGAAGTTGATGTTTAACTAAATTTTCCATATTTTTTTCTCTGTCTCTAAATGCTTAACCTTGATTAGCGATCGCCTTTGGCTGGGCGGAGCCCATCGCATCCCCTAATTCGTTATGTTAATCTATGATCAACAAAATATTAATCCTCTGTTCGAGTATATCCCATGAGTATAACCCTTTACGAACAGGACTTCTATAGCTGGGTTTACCAGCAATCTAACCTTCTACGGGAAGGGAAATTTGAGCAACTAGATTTAGCTCATCTCATTGAGGAGTTAGAAGACTTGGGAAATCGCCATTATGACCAACTTGAATCTCGCTTCATACAGTTAATTGCTCATTTACTGAAATGGCAGGTTCAGTATTGGAAACAGACAAACAGTTGGCGGGCGACTATCCGTGTTCAACGCACCGCTATTACTAAACTACTGAGGCGAAATCCAGGTTTAAAATCCCGTTTAGAGGAAGCTTTGAATGAAAGTTGGTCAGAAGCTAGAGATTTAGCGATCGCAGAAACCGATTTACCCGATGATCAGTTTCCTGAAGTTTGTCCTTTTTCTGTAGAACAAATCATGAGTTCTGACTTTTGGCCTGACCCCTAATGGAAAACCCTTATAGCATTGTATCAAGTTAATTAGGATTAAAAGGGGTATATTTTCCTCCTAATGCTTCAACAATCGTTTTTGTATTCTTAACTAACATTTTAACATAAGTATCTCCCTCACCCCCTGGAGCACCAATCGAATCCGAATATAATTGCTCTGGTGCTAATTTAACACCTGATTCTTCTGCAACGGTTGTAATTAATTTAGGGTTAATGGTGGTTTCTGCAAAAATAGCCGGAACTCCTGTTTTTTGAATTGAATCGGATAAATTTTTAACAGTTTTTGCGCTCGGTTGTTCTTCTGTACTAATCCCAATTAATGTCCCCATTACCTCTAAGCCATAGGCGTGAGCATAATATTGAAACGCATCATGGGTTGTGACTAATTTGCGATTTTGAGGAGGAATGGTTGCTATTTGTTGTTGAATCCAACGATCTAACTGTGTTAGCTCTTGAATTAGTTTCGCTGAATTTTTATTAAAAATACTTTTATCTTTAGGGGATAAAATAGTTAACTCATCCCTAATCTTATTAACCATTAAAATAGCGTTTTTAGCGGTTCCCCAAACGTGAGGATCGGGTTGTGTTTGTCCTTTATATTGAAAATCCAAAGGTTTAATCACTTCTCCCACTGCTACTTTTTTTCCAGAGGTGGATGCAGCTTTCATTAATTTAATTAAACCTGGTTCTAAATTATAGCCATTATAAAGAATTAAATCTGCTTTTTCTAAAGCAATACTATCTTGGGGTACAGGTTCATAAACATGGGGATCTGCGCCCGGTTGTAAAATCCCTTGATGGTCAATTTCATCCCCGCCAATCTGTTCTGTTAAATCCGCAATAATGGTACTGGTAGATACGACTTTCGGTTGATCCTGATTCACAGAATTTTCGGTTATTGATTGAGTACAACTACTTAATCCACTTAAAATTATTCCCAGTAAAACACTGAAAAATCCTACAGATACAGGCTTATGAGTGATTATTTTCATCATTCGGTCAGCTATTTTCATAATTTTTTCATTAATTATTTCATAATTTTTTCATTTTTGCAGTAGACTAGAAGAATAATCCTCCTAAAGTAGCCCCTCAAATTCTTCCGTGATCAGGAAGTCAATGGGGAAACCACTCCATAAAATACAGATAACAATGGATCAAACGGCTATGAACAGTCTAAAATTCCCCCATCCTCTGCACCAGTCTCTCAGTGTCCATCACCTCAGCGTCAACTATCGAGGGGTGGAAGCACTTCGAGATATCAGTTTGGACATTCAACCCGGACGACTAACGGGCATTATTGGCCCTAATGGCGCAGGAAAAAGTACGTTGATGAAGGCCATGTTGGGTTTAGTTCCAATGGGGACGGGTTCGGTGGTGTATGGCGGAAAACCCCTGAGTCAGCAACGCCAACGAGTGGCTTATGTTCCCCAGCGATCGCAAATTGATTGGGACTATCCAGCAACGGTTTGGGATATTGTGATGATGGGGAGAGTACGGAAAACGGGGTGGTTACGTCCTTTTTCCGGGGTGAGTCGTCGCATTGCAACTCAGGCGTTAGAACGGGTGGGAATGGTTGAATATAAAAATCGCCCCATTGGTCAACTGTCGGGGGGTCAACAACAGCGTGTCTTTTTAGCGAGATCTTTGGCGCAGGAAGCAGAAATTTTTTGTTTTGATGAACCGTTTGTTGGGATTGATCAAAAAACAGAAGCCATAATTTTTAGTTTATTTCGAGAGTTAGCAGCATCGGGTAAAATTGTGATTGTGATTAATCATGATTTAGGGGAATCTATTGTTAATTTTGATGATTTAATCTTGTTGAATCAAGAAATAATTGCGACGGGCAATCGTCAACAGGTTTTAAAAGAAGATTATTTACAAAAAGCTTATGGGGGAAGGGTATTTTTCTTTGCTGAAAAAGTTGCTTAACCTCTCCTTCCTGGTTTTATAGGGCTACGCGCTATAAATGTTTTATAAAATTTGGTGCGTGCGCAGCGCTGACGCACCCTACAATTTTTTGAGTTGAAATCCCATGATCAATCTGTTAATTGAACCTTTACAATATAGTTTCATGCAGCGATCGCTGACGATTGCTATTTTAGTCGGAATTATTTGCGCCGTTGTCGGTAGCTATTTAATGGTGCAGCGATTAGCCTTATTAGGAGATGCTATTAGTCATTCCGTTTTACCCGGATTAGCGATCGCTTTTATCCTCAATGCTAATATTTTTATTGGGGCATTTATTGCCGGGATTTTGAGTACCATTTGCATGAATATTATTAGAACTTATTCCCGAATCAAAGAAGATGCAGCCATGGGAATTGTATTTTCAGCGTTTTTTGCCTTGGGAATTACCTTAATTACGTTAGTTCAAAAAGATAATAAAATCGACCTCAATCATTTTTTATTTGGTAATATTCTAGGGGTGACGGTCGAGGATGTTAGAGATACCTTTATTATTACGATTATTATTCTGGCGGTTGTTACCTTAATCTATAAAGAACTGCTGTTTTATACCTTCGATCCCTTGGGTGCTGAAGCCACAGGTTTACCAGTTAACCTGCTCAATTTAGGATTAATGGGATTAATTGCCTTAACCATTGTTGCCAGTTTAAAAGCGGTTGGAGTCATCTTAGTTTTATCCTTATTAATTACTCCCGCCGCTACAGCTTATTTATTAGTCGAACGTCTCCATCTCGTGATGATATTCGGTGTCATTATTGGGGTAATTTCCAGTATTAGCGGAATGTACTTAAGTTACTTTTATAATCTCCCTTCCGGCCCTGCTATTGTATTAGTAACATTTGGGTTATTTGTATTAGCCTTTTTATTCAGTCCCACCCAAGGATTATTAAGAATAAAACATTAAAATTAGGGTGCGTAAGCCTAAAGTACGCACCACTAACCCTTTATCAACAAAAAAATAACCTTTTTAATCTTGATATTCAACCTATATATAGATTGATTCTAAGACATTATTCTTCTTCATCATATTCCTCATCTTCATCATATTCCTCATCCTCATCATATTCTTCTTCTTCGTATTCCTCCGAATCTTCTATAATTTCTCCTTCATCATCAAACCAAACTCCTTCACTAAAATCGAGATCCGTAACGCTTTTTACTGTCCAACAATCCCCATCATTAAATGCAGGATTTGCTAAATATTCATAGGGAATATAACAATAACCATTATCCCCCCAATCTGTTCCCCAAGAATTGCGAACTACAAAGACTTGATAGGGGTCAGAATAGCCGACACATAACATTGCATGACCGCCAATATAATCTTCTTGTTCCGGTTTAGGCATCGGAATTCCCTTATTTCCTTCGCGCATAAAAGATGCAAATAAAGGCAAACCAAAAGCAAAGGGATATCCCTCCGCTAAACAATGTTTCATCGCATATAAATCAACCGGAATTCTTTCCGCTTCCATTAACCGAAAATTGTAAGCTGCATCATAAGCTTCTTGATGAGGTTCATCGAAAACAGCATCGGGATCATAGGGCCAAATAGGCTCAGGACAAGTACCCCATTCCTGTAAGACTTTAATACAATTTAAAATGGTTGTTCCAGCATCTTGATCCACTTCATCATCAAGCGATCGCGCATTATAATAAATGAATAATCGGCTCACATCTCCCGCTTCTCCTAACGTTCGTTTCGCCAAATATTCATAAGCTCCCGCCATCGCATTAGCGGTACAACTTCCTACCTCTCCTTGATCTTCTACATCCGTTAAATAATGTCGTAAATCCACCCGAATGGGTAGTTCTTTTTGAGCAAAACGGTGAGTGCTATATTTCTTTTGTTGATCATTTAGGGGACTGGGACGATAGGCACCCACTTTGACCGCCTTACGGCTCCCATAGTCTACTAGGGAAAGTTTTCGAGTCTGAAGATATTGGCTCATGAGTTATTCTGGGTGTTGAGTTAGATTCCTTTACTTAAAATTTATCGATGTAAATCTAGGAGTTGATGCGCTTTTCCTTCCTGAGTTGCAATGATATCTGGGTCATGGTTTTGAATCAATTTTGCGATCGCATAACGACGAAATTTCCAGTCATTATTACCCAGATCTGGTTTATCATAACGAATATTAAAAGTGAGAATTTTCATAAGCTTTGATTACAGCGATCGCCTCCAATTAAAAAACCGCTCTAAAAAGGTTTGTTGCCAAGAATTATTCGCATATTGTTGTTTTTTCAATAATAAGGCAGCCTTACTATTAACTTCTGATAAGGTAGGATAAATATGAATTCCTGTCAAGGCAGAAACCTTAAGTCGATGGGACATCGCTAAAACAATTTCATGAATTAACTCTCCAGCCGATGAACCCACGAGATGAGCACCCAAAATTTCTCCATTGCCTTTAGTAATAATTTTAGCAAATCCCTGGGGTTTTGCTTCGGCTAGGGCGCGATCAACACTTACAAAGGGTTGTTTTAAAACATAAACATTCTCTCCATATTCTTCTTTTGCTTGCTGTTCTGTTAACCCCACTCTTGCTAATTCAGGATCAGTAAAAGTAGCCCAAGGTATAACTCGATAGTTTACTTTACTAATGGGAAAAAATAGGGTATTTGTTAACACCACAACTGCTTCATAACTCGCAACATGAGTAAATTGATACCCACCAATCACATCTCCGCAAGCGTAAATACACGGATTGGTTGTTTGCAGTTTATGATTAACTTTAATTCCTGATTGACTAATTGTAACACCTGCTGCTTCTAAATTCAAGGATTCAATATTGGGAACTCGCCCCACCGAAACTAAAATTTCATCAGCTAAAATGTTATGGTTTCCAGCAATAATTTTCTTTTTGCCATTTTCAATTTCAACTCGTTCTGCTTTGGTATGATTTAAAATCACAATATCTTCGGATAACAATTGCTCTTGAACCACCTGTGCTGCTTCAGGATCTTCTTTCGGTAAAATTTGATTCCGACTCGATAAAATTGTCACCTTTGACCCTAACCGAGAAAAAGCTTGTCCGAGTTCACAACCAATAGGCCCTCCTCCCATAACGGCTAAAGATTCAGGACAATTTTGCACAGAAAATACCTGTTCATTCGTCAGAAAACCAGCTTCAGTTAACCCTGGAATATTAGGAATAGCTGGACGCGAACCCGTTGCAATGACAAAAGCTCTAGCGGTTAGTTTTCGTCCATTAATACTAAAGGTTTTTTTGTCTAAAAATTGACCTCCTCCAAAAATGACTTCAACCCCTAAAGATTCAAATCGTTCTGGAGAATCATGGGGTTGTATGGTAGAAATAACCTGTTGAACATGACTTGCAGCTTGAGCAAAATTAATGTTATAATTGTCGGTATAAATGCCAAATTTAGCTGCATTTTTAACTTCATAAGCAACCCGGGAAGCGTGAATTAAAGACTTACTGGGAACACAGCCAAACCATAAACAATCCCCCCCTAAGCGATCGCGTTCGACTAAGGCAACTTTGGCTTTCAATTGTGCTGCTGCACTGGCAACAACTAAACCCCCAGAACCCCCACCAATCACTACTAAATCATATTCAACTGCCATATTTTGACCTTAAAATTGTAGATTCAGAAACCGGATTTTTTCAGCTATCTTTCTATTATGCAGGAAAGATTAAGGCAGAAACCCGGTTTCTCGATACAACTATGGCGGCTCAGAAACCAGGTTTCTTCAGCTATCTTTCTGTTATGCAGTAAAACGGCAGAAACCCGGTTTCTCGGTCAAAGGGTTACAGAATCCACGCAGGAGGAAGGGAAACAACGCGAAACCCGAAGTTACTGAGCCCAGCATTTGACTTGATCCCGCAGCGATTGGCACTGCGACACTCCCTGGGATGGGTGTACCATGAACCTCCGCGTAACACCCGGTTTTGAGTATTTCCACACAACTGCCAAACACTGCCATCCCTCGGCGCACCGTTATAATTACTACGCCAAGGGTCAGCGCACCATTCCCAAACATTACCGTGCATATCGTACAATCCAAAGGCATTCGGGGGAAAACTACCAACATCGGTGGTTTGTTGACGATAGGTTCCTGTGGGGGCGGAAGCATAACTGTCATTTGCGTCGTAATTGGCTAAATCGACTGTAATTGTTTCGCCAAAATGGAAAGGTGTTGTTGTTCCCGCCCGACAAGCATATTCCCATTCTGCCTCAGACGGTAAACGATAGGTTTTGCCTGTTTTTTGGGAAAGTCGCTGACAAAATTCTTGCGCTTGGTACCAGGTTACACATTCAACAGGTCGATTTGCGCCTTTAAAACTAGAAGGATTATTCCCCATAATGGCTTGCCATTGAGCTTGAGTAATGGGATATTTTGCCATAGAAAAGGCAGCAATATTAACGGGATGTATGGGTTTTTCAGTGTCATCTTCTGGTGAACCCATCATAAAAGTTCCCCCAGGAATGGATACCATTTCTAAGCTGATATTATTGCCTAAATCTTCTTTGAAAAATTCAGCCCGACAGTGTTCTAGTTTGGTTTCCTTTCCTAGTACGTTAACCGTAATCACATCAAATTTAAATTCTCTTTCTTGAAGGTGTTTTTCTTCTTCTTCCTGACGTTTTATTTCCGTTTCCATCTGTTCCTGACGGCATTTTTCATCCCAAACCCCTTGAACAACATCTCGATTATGGGCAACTCCGGGTAAATTAGGATTGAGGGCGAGACAGGAATTATAATCTGTGATCGCTTTTTCATATTCTCCTAATTTATAATAAGCATTACCGCGATTATTGTAAGCTTCAGCATAATTCGGATTCAATTGCAAGCTTTGGTTATAATCTTCTATCGCCGATTGATATTGCCCTAATTTACTATACGCTAATCCGCGATTATAATTGGCATCGGGGGAATTAGTTTCTAGTAACAACACTTGGGTAAAATCATCAATTGCGGTAGAATATTCTCCCTTTTGACAATGGTTTTGTCCCCGTTTATAACAGGTTTGAACAATATTAACCCGGTGGGTTTCTCCCAATATTGCTAACAAGTTATTCACATTTTCAATATAATCTAAATCCTGAGCGGTTACAACAGAATTAACAGCATCCCATAACTCAGATTCTTCAGAAACCCGGTTTCTTTGAGAAACCGAGTTTCTTAACTTCAACCAATATTCAACAGAATTCAACAATTGTGTTTTCGCCCAAGATTGATTCGGAAAATTGACTAAACCTTGGGCTAATTTTAATATTAATTCAGGAACCCAGTGGGAACGTTCAACGGCTAAGGCTTGATAAATTTGTTCATAACCGGAAATCACAACCCCCACCACTTCATCTGTAACCTCTCCTTCAGGAATATTTTGAGTTAAATCTGGGAGGAGTTGTGGCAATAAGGGTGTTAAATCATGTAAAAATAGATGATGGGTATCAGCTATCCAACCTGCAACTAAACAATGACAAGTAATTAAAAACTGATACAAATCTTCAAAATGTTTGCGATTAATTTTATAGTGAATTTCTAACTCATTATCCTCAATTCCCGCTTCTCGCAAACTTTGTTCTTCTTCCCAAATCTTGAGATTAATTTCATTATCCCCGCCCCGTTTTTCAATCTCAGCTTGGGTTTTTCCTAATGCAATCAGTTTATCTTTTGTATTCTTCCAAGTCAAGGCGCGAGTTTTAGCAGAATTATACAAAATCTCCCGATAGGATAAACGAGCAATAATGGTTTGATAGGAATATTTAGGTTGTCCTATTGTCCAATAGGCGATTCTAAAATTGAGATAACCTCCATCAAATTCCGACTCTAATATTAAGGTCGGTTCTGATTTTAACATCCCAAATAAAGCTTTAATACTCGCTTCACTATGAAAGCGTTTACTTTCCCAAGCTCCTGCTAAAAATTCTATCGGTCTTCCCTGTTGAGAATAGTAGTCAAAAAAATCACGCAATTGTTGATTTAAGGTTAATTCAATATCGGGGAAATTTTGAGGTTTTTCGACAAACCGTTCAAATTTAACTTTAGGTGGCGCGATAAAAACTCGCAAAGGAATTAAACTATTATGACTGTAGGATTCTAAAATTTGTGCAGGAGGTAAAGTTAAGGGCCAATTCGCAAAAATTTTCTGAACTTCTGCTTGGTTATGGGCAACTTTTATCGCTGTTTCCCGTTGATATTCAGCGATGGCTAATTGAGTTTCTCGGTTATATTGAGCTAATTCAGTTTCCAGGCTTTTTTCCTGTTCAAAACGCCAGCGTTGAAACTCAATATTGCTTTTGTGAATGGCTAAGTTAACACTTTGGATATATTCTTGGAGTTCCTTTTGTCGTTGATGATTCAGTTCCGCTTGTTGGGCTTGAAAGTCTCGATTTTCTTGATTTTGAATATATTGTAATTTTAGCTCTGCTAACTTAATTTGTTGTCGTTTTTCCTCCATTTTAACTTGATTATCTACTATTATTCTTGTACTTAGTTCTTGGGTATCTGCTATGTATTTATTAGGAACTCAGAAACCGGGTTTCTTTAACAAGATTTCTGTTATACAGAAAAGTATTACAGAAACCCGGTTTCTCGGTATCTAAGAATTTGATACTGGATTAATATCAGACTGGGGTTGAGAAAAAAACAACTTACTCATCCAACGAGTTAGAATATGAGATAATAATCCAAGCGGCCCCGCAAATAAACAAAACGCTAAGGAATGACTTGTCCAAATTCCCGTTTTTTGTCCATCCCAATAAATCCAACGTCCGACAAATAAATCCATCACTAAAAAGTGAATCCATCCCGTTGCTGCGGCATTTTCATCAGCGAAGAAATGGGCAATATCTGATAATTTTGGATTGGATAATGCTGCTGCATTCTCAGGGTTAATACTGCTAATAAACAGATATAAATAAACTCCCGCTAACAACACAAAGGGAAGATAGGACTCCATGACTTTTCGGGTCACTCCCCAGTTCGGTAAAATAATCATTAACGCCCAAAAGGGAAGCACAAACAGGTTCGCAACATTGAAAATTTGGTCAACAGCAATTGTCATGGTAAGAATGATGAGGATAAATGCTTTAAACTCTATCATTTTAAAATATTTTTTAAATTCGAGCCACTTTTTAGGAAATTTATGTTATGCTATCGGCAAGTTAATTTAGACCCTTTATTACTATGAATACTCACGATCTTTTTATGTTATTGATTCTGTTGTTCCCCGGTTTAGCGTTATCAATTATTATTATGGCAACCTTTGCCGCGGGAGGTTAAAATCCTGCTAGAAGTGGAAGTGGAAGTGGAACAGGCATCTTGCCTGTTAAACACCTCTTAAACACACACTATCACTTCTAATTATTAGAATTAATGAGGCAGAGCCTCTTGATAGCATTCCAATGCAGAGCATTGGAACGAGAGATTAAGGGGTTTTTAGGGTTTTAATGTGTTCCCGAAATTGGTCAATTTTATCGAATAAATCTGATTGATTAATTGTGATTTCTTCCCCTGTTTTTAACCATTTTAACTTAATTGTTTGCTGTTCTGCTTCTGCATCTCCTAATACTAAACAAGCCACAGCACCACTGCGATCTGCCCGTTTAAATTGTTTACCAAAGGCACTTCCACTTAAATCTAACTCCACACTAAAGCCATTTTGACGTAATTTTTGAGTTAAAATTAACGCTTGAGATTCAGCTAAAGTTCCCCTAGAAACCATATAAAAATCTAAGCTAGAACTCGAAAGAGAATTCAACTGTTGTAACAGAATGACTAACCGTTCTAACCCAATTGCCCAACCCACCGCCGGAGTTTCTGGCCCCCCTAATTCTTGCACTAAACCATCATAACGACCGCCGCCACAAACCGTTGCTTGAGCACCTAAATCATCGGAAATAATCTCAAACGCCGTATGGGTATAATAATCTAAACCGCGCACTAATCGAGGGTTCAAACTGTAAGGAATTTCTAACGCCGTTAATAACTGTTGCACCCGTTCAAAATGAGCGCGAGAATCGTCTCCTAAATACTCTAAAATACTCGGAGCATCTTGAACAATTTCCTGCGTCCGTTGATCTTTACTATCTAAAATTCTTAAGGGATTTCGAGATAAACGATCTTGAGAATCTGGATCTAATTCATCTTTATATTGAGTTAAATAATCCACTAAAGCTTGACGATAAACTTGACGATCCGTTGAATTTCCGACAGAATTTAAGTTGAGGTTTAAATTTTTTAATCCTAACTTTTGTAATATATTAGTCGCGATCGCAATCACTTCAACATCAGCCCTCGCATCCCGACTTCCTAACACTTCAACCCCAATTTGATGAAACTGTCGTTGACGTCCGGCTTGGGGTCGTTCATAGCGAAACATCGGCCCGGTATACCATAACCGTTGCACTCCTCCGGTCGCGTGGAGTTTGTTTTCAATAAAGCTGCGAACCACGCCCGCCGTTCCCTCTGGACGCAAAGTAATTGAACGTTCACCCCGGTCAACAAACGTATACATTTCTTTGCCGACCACATCCGTCGCTTCCCCAATACCCCGTTCAAATAAAGCCGTTTGTTCAAAAATTGGGGTGCGAATTTCTTGATAATTTGCCTTCAATAAAATATCTCTGGCAACAGACTCCAGCCATTGCCAGTATCCAATTTCATCAGGCAGGATATCTCGTGTTCCTCGTAATGCTTTAATCAGTTCCATTAGTTTCTTAATTAATCGTTACTCCTGTGGCGGATCGATTATCTCCCAGGTTCCATAACGATCGTTATAATACGCCAAAATTTGATCAATCTGTTGACGAGTTGCCGAATCATGAGTGTCATCATATTCGATCCATAAACTGCCAACCTGACTTTGAGTGTAATCAAATTCTGGCAGTATTTCATCAGGACTAATGCTTGTCGGAATTAACCCCGTGTTCACTCCTTCGACCTGACGCAAATGTGCAGCCACTTCTCGATACACCGTTAAAGGAAGTGTCCGACAGCGAACTTGATAGCGAAGCCGTTGTTTCTGTTTAACTGTTTGCATTCAACATTAACCTATTGTTTCGCTATTCTACTGAAGAAGAAATGATAGCTTCCGTTTCATCGTCAGTGGGAATTAGCGGTAGAGGACAGCAGTTAATATGATCCAGACAAACCTTTCCCCATTGCAACGCCCAACGGACTAAAGCCACTCGGTTATCCGTTGCAGTTTTTGTGAGAATGTTACTGATATGATTATCAACTGTACGTTTACTAATTTCTAGTTTCTCCGCAATTTCTTGATTTGTTAATCCACTCGCAACTAACTCCACAACTTGCAGTTCTCGTTCTGAGAGTGAAACAGGAGTGCGAGAATCGCTTTGCGTCATATTAGCTTCCAATCTCTGCATAATTACCTATTTATTATTCTAAAGGGAACTTGTCAAAAAATATCCTTTATTCGATCAGGCTTAGAAATTTCTAATCAACTCTGCCTGTACAAGACATCACTGGTGTATATCAAATCTAGCAGAAATGCTTATCACTATTTTCTTAATTCTTCCTTAATTTCTGGTTTTAGTTGGCGGTTGATGGTTGACAGTTTGTTGCTAGGAAGCCAGGATACTCCCCCTTCTCCCCTTCTCCCCTTCTCCCCTTCTCCCCTTCTCCCCTTCTCCCCTTCTCCCCTTCTCCCCTTCTCCTCCCCACCCCCCTAACCAGGTACGGTAAACACACCAAAAAAAATCTGTCAAGTTATTGCAATATTTTTTAACTGTCTGTTACAATCGTTTACATAGAAAGCAAGCTAAAGCAGGTTAGGAGAAAAGTTATGTTTACCGTTTTAATTTCTTTATTCATTGTGGGTTGGGTTGCGGCTGTTGTAATTGGGACTCAAGCTTACTTCCGGGGTGAACAAACCAAACCCATTCACGAACGGAACTGGAATTCCAACTCCTTTGAGCAAATCGCTCAGTCCGTTACAGGTCAAGAAACCGACTACAGCGTCCGCATTCCTGCCTATAGTTTAGATGCTTACGCCAGCAATAATTTAGGCAATTAATTCTCTAAAAATTTACTCTCAAATCACAAAAAATAAGTAACGTTTTTACCCCTGCAATTCGTGGAAGATGGCAGGGGTATTTTTTTATTCTAATTTATTCTAATAAAATTTTTCAGAGTCAAAGTTTTTGCAGGGGATAAAAACCCTCATATTTAGCTCCAACGATGGGGCTTTTTTTTGCTTTTTAATCGCAACTTTTTGTAACTAGATTTTGTTGCAGAAATTTAAGTTTTAAAAGTTTTTCTTTGGAGTTTTCCAGAGGTTAAAGAGTTAGAGCTTTTAGCAACTACAGAAGGCTCTGATTTTTTAATTTCTGTTTGCGGCGGGAGGTGGAGTCGAAGCCTCCTTCGATTCCGCATTAATAGAAGACTTCGACTAATTTGTGTTGGCTACTTATTTCTAGGTAGCTACGTTACACAATTTTGTAACCTTTCGGCTACGGGTTAAGGTGCTTTCACTACTAGAGCGTCAAGCTAGGGACGTTATTTCTATGCGGTAGAGGCATCCCCCCAGTTTATATTATCATAAATCTAGTTTTTTGTCAACAGTTATTGATTGTTTCCCTTCAATTACTGCATTAATAGAAGACTTAAACTAAGTTGTGTTGGCTGTTTCCAATAATTCCCCTAGCGAGTAGGGAAGCCTCCCATTTTAAACCCATACAGCATCGGATGTCTAGGCGGCATTTGCAAGACTCAGAAAAATCATCGGCTGAAATCATATTTTATCGTAGGGGTTAGGAGACCCAACCCTCTTGGTGTCTGGGTTGGGTCTCCCAACCCCTACAGGTTTTAATCACAAATCATTTAGACTAGCCAGATCAGGAATTCTAACGTTTTAACGGGTTTCAAGATTTCTCCTTAATCTCTAATTCTTGAATATTCTGATTGATTGTTGCTTTTTTGGCTTTGGGTTTACTCAATAAAAACCACCACAATTCTAACCCAATTAAGGCTAACCCCCCCGCAGTAACTACCATTTTTGTTGATAAGGACTGTTCAATTGTCCGAAATTGATTGTTAGAGGGTTCGGAATGGGATTCCATTGCTCGAAGGGGAGCAGAATTAGCTATTAAAATTGATAGCAAAATCCCGCTAAATTGTAATCTTGTTTTGTGTTTTTTATTCATAATTATTTATGATTAAAATCATATTGTTACCGAGTTTAATTCAGTTTAAACTGACGTAAACGTAAAGCATTGGTAACAACAGAAATTGAACTCATTGCCATCGCTCCTCCTGCAATAATGGGATTTAATAACCAACCTGTTAAGGGATAAAGAATTCCGGCTGCAATTGGAATTCCGGCAGAGTTATAAATAAAGGCAAAAAACAGGTTTTGGCGAATATTATTCAAGGTAGCTTTACTTAATTTAATGGCGGTGACTAAACCCATTAAATCCCCTGAAATTAAGGTAATATCACTAGCTGCGATCGCCACATCTGTTCCTGTCCCAATGGCAATTCCTACATCCGCTTGAGCTAAAGCCGGAGCATCATTAATTCCATCCCCCACCATGGCTACAATTGAAGGCTGTTTTTTCCGTCCTTTGCGTTCAGTTTGCAGGGATTTAATCATATTCGCTTTTTGGTCAGGACGAACTTCTGCAAACACCCGTTGAATTCCCACTTCAGCAGCGATCACTTCGGCGGTTTTTTGATTATCTCCGGTTAACATCACCACCTCTAAACCCATTTTTTGTAAGGCTTGAATAGCCGTTTTTGAGGTTAGTTTCACCGCATCGGAAATCGCAACTAATCCTTCTATTTCTCCATCAATGGCTATCCAAGCGGTGGTTTTTCCTTGAGACTCCCAACTTGTTTGATACTGTTGTAAAGGTTCAGTTTCAATTTCTAATTCTTCCATCCAGCGAGACGTTCCAATTTGTACAAATCGATCTGAAATATACCCTTGGACTCCCATTCCTGCTAAAGCTTGGAAATTGCGAATTTCAGGTAAGGGAAAAGTCACCCCTTGTGTTTTAGCATATTGAACAATCGCCTCTGCTAACGGATGTTCAGATTGTTGTTCAATCGCTGCGACTAATCGTAATAATTTTAATTCATGATCATTGTTGATTCCACCTACGGTTACATACTGGGTAACAGTGGGTTTTCCGGCGGTAATGGTTCCGGTTTTATCTAATACAATGGTTTGGATTTTATGGGCTAATTCTAAACTATTAGCACCTTTAATTAAAATACCATGTTCAGCCCCTAAACCAGTTCCTACCATTACAGAAGTGGGTGTTGCTAATCCCAATGCACAGGGACAAGCAATAATTAAAACGCCGACGGTTGTTGTAATGGCGAGAGTCAGATTTCCAGTCAAATTAAACCAGAGAATAAAAGTAGCGATCGCAATGGCAATTACAACTGGAACAAACCAACTCGTTACTTGATCTGCTAATTTTTGAATCGGTGCTTTTGACCCTTGCGCTTGTTGAACTAACTGCACAATTTGGGCTAATACGGTATCTTTTCCCACCCGTGAAGCTCGAAATTTAAAGCTTCCGGTTTTATTAATCGTAGCCCCAATCACTTCATCCTCTGGATGTTTTTCAACGGGAATACTTTCTCCCGTTACCATCGATTCATCAACCGTAGAATTCCCTTCAATTAATTCACCATCAACGGGAATTTTTTCACCGGGACGGACTCGAATAATATCACCAACATTCACCGCTTCAATGGGAATATCAATTTCTTCTCCAGACCGAATCACACGAGCAGTTTTTGCTTGTAATCCCATTAATTTTTTAATTGCATCGGATGTTTTTCCTCTGGCGCGATGTTCAAGTAATTGACCGAGTAAAATTAAGGTAATAATCACAGCAGCCGATTCATAATAAACATCTGCCGATAAGCCTTGATTTAAAAATAATTGCGGGAAGAAAGTGACAAAAATAGAATACAAATAAGCAGCCCCTGTTCCCACTGCTATTAAAGTATTCATATCAGCTTGATGACGTTTTAAGCCTTTCCAAGCTCCTAAGAAAAAGGCTTGACCTGACCAAAATAAAATCGGTGTTGTCAGGATTAATTGTAACCCAGGATTGTGCATCCAGGTGGGAATCCAAGGTAAATTTAAACCCGTCATCATCGGTAATCCTCCGATAACTAAAAACACACTGATAATGGCACTAATTGCGACTTTTCGGGTTAATTTTTGTTCAATTTCTCGGTTTTCTTTTTCACGATCTTGGAGATGGGAGGTTGTATCTTCTATCGGTTTGGCACTATATCCCGCATCGATAACCGCCTGTTGAATTTGCTCAATATTAGTTTGTTTGGGATCAAATTCAACGGTTGCTTGTTCAGCACCAAAATTAACGTGACAAACAGCAACCCCATCCACATTTTGAATGGCGGTTTCTATGGTATTGGCGCAGGCGGCGCATCCCATTCCCTTTAATTGGAAATAGCTTGTTTTCATGATTTAAACTCCATTATGAGTTCAGGGAGTGTGTTGACTTTGCTGACACACCCTACACTGTTGTTGATGTTATTCTAAAGTCTCCTCTTTACTGGAGTGTCAAGGGGGGATAGAAAATTAAATTTGTAATCGCTTATAACCCACTTGGATGTAGAGGTAAAGTAACTGTAACGGTTGTTCCTTGATTAATTTGGCTTTCTAAAGAAATTTGACCGTGATGATTTTCTACTATTGCTTGGGCGATCGCTAAACCTAAACCCGACCCTCCACTATTACGATGAGTCCGAGAGGGATCAACGCGATAAAACCGATCAAAAAGATGGGGTAAGGCTTCAGGAGGAATTCCAATTCCTGTATCTTTAATTATAACTTGTAAGGCTTCAAATTTCAAGAGAGAATGATTTTTTTCCCAAGATTCTGTTACTTTTCCTAATGTAGGTTGTCGTTTAATTTTAGGAATCTGTTTTAATTCTATTTTAATTTCACCACCAGCCGGAGTATACTGGACAGCATTACTGACTAAATTCGTAAATAATCGCACCAATTGATCCCAATCTCCTTGTAAAGTAAAGGGTTCAGTTTCGGTGATAGGATGACTATTGGAATTGGCAATAATATCCTCAGAATCTTCAATAAAATTTAAGGAAAGATGGATTTTTTGTTGTGTTACGATCACTTTTTGTTCCTCTATAACCTCCATTAATAGCCCATCCAAAGGAAGGGAAACAAATTGGGGTTTAACAATACCGCTATCCTGTCTAGCTAAAAATAATAAATCATCTACTAACCGACCTAAACGGCGAGTAATTCGTTCAATAACTTGCAATTGTTGTTGTTCAGAACTGGATAAATTGGGTTCGGCTAAAGCAGCCTGCACATTGGTTTGAATCATCGCAATTGGATTTCTTAATTCGTGGGACGCATCGGCGGTAAATTGTTTTAATCGTTGATAAGAATCTCGTACAGGTTCTATTGCTAAACCGGATAAAAACCAGCCAATTGCAGCCACACCAATCACCATTGAAATTGTTCCGATTGTTAAATCCAATATTAACTGACGAATGGGTTTTGTAACTTCAAACCAAGGATGACTAACTCGTAAATAGCCTAATACTTGCCGTCCAATTTCTACCCGGTCTGTGACTTGTCTTAAAATCATTTCTGAAGGGTTCAATTGTTCTGAAATATGAACGGTTTCCCCACTTCGATTAGGATGCAAGGGAATATCTAAAGCTTGAGAAAAGGTAGACCATAATAATTCCCCCGTTGGACTAAACCACTCAAGATCAATATGATCATCTTCAACGGTATTAGAATTATTTCTAAAACTCGCTTCAACATTAACTTGAAATTGACCTGCTAAAACCGCAGGAGACATTGCTGGAGGGGTAGAAACGGGTTCAATAACAAGGGAACGTTCAACCACTTCTACAACGTGATTTAAAGTATCATCAATGCGTTCAATTAAGGTATTTCGCACATAGAAATAAAACCCACTCGCAAATAATAATAATAAAATAGCGGTAACTGCGGTATACCAAATTGCTAACCGTCGCCGGGTTGCTTGAAACATAAGTGATAAATTTTTGCTAATCTATGAATAGGTTAAAATTCTATTTTAGGGTAAGGAAAGGATCATGATCTTACAAGTTGAAGTCAAACAAATCTATACCCTTGAAGACTATCTCGATTTTGAGGTGAATTCCTCAGAACGCCATGAATATATTAACGGTGAAATTAGACCCATGACCGGTGGAACTCCCAATCATAATCAAATTGCTCTTAATTTGAGTGGAACACTAAATTTTTCCCTCAAGCGTCAACCCTATCGCGTATTTGTTACCGATCAACGGCTTTGGATTCCCGAAAAACCCCTCTATACCTATCCTGATATTATGGTTATTCAGGGTGAAATTCAACTCCAAGAAGGCAGAAAAGACACGATTACAAATCCGTTAATCATTGCAGAAGTATTATCAGCATCAACCCGAAACTACGACAAAGACGAAAAATTTGCAGCCTATCGTACTCTTCCTACTTTTCAAGAATATCTCCTCATAGATCAATATACAATTCATATTGAACATTATTATAAAACCGATCATAAACACTGGATATTTGTGGAGTATAATAATAGCAATGAAAACCTAGTGCTTAACTCGATTCCGTTTGAAATAGTTATAGCTGATATTTATGATAAAGTTGAGTTTTAAACCCAAGAATTAATTTAATTCATCTAAGATAGTACCTTGTGAACCGTATAAGCAGGAGCTTCTCTAATCATGACATGATTGGGAATATCTGTTACTTCAAGCTCAAAAAGATCATCAGAGGTTTTAACTAAAATCGATTTCAAAGCTCCTTTAGCTTGAGATGCTTTATGCAATAAATTCAGTGCTTTGTGTAAGCTTTCTCCCTGACGCTGTACCCGAATTGGGACAGGTTTACCTCGATAATTCTGTTTTAAAATAGCATCTATTCCTTGATTTCTTTGGACAGGAATAATATCTAAACTTGAAATAATATTTAATACTTCTTCATCAAGATTCAGGTAAGCGTTTCGACCTTTTTTCAGTAACAAAGACCCAGACTTAATCGGGGTTTTCAATCTATCTTTAGAAAATAGCCCTTAAATCTATACCCGTTCTTTCATTAACATAATTCCAGGCACTCTCTCCATAGTGATATTCACCGCCAATTCCCTTATAAAGGGTTTCTAAAGTTTGCTGAACTCTTATAGCCTGTTGTCTATTGGGGTAATAAAACATAATACGAATAGGTCTGTAACCTGCGGTTGATATGGTTTTGATTCTAGTATGTTCTTTTGTAATTAAATTAAAATCACTGCAAAATCCTGAACCCAAGGTGACTGCTTTACAGCCATCTTACGTTCAGGATTAAGTTGAATCTTCCGTGTTTTAACTGATTATTCGGCGGCGGTTGCTAACTCTTCCGTTGACCCTTGGGTACGACGGCGAGTTAACGTATTAAATAACATTTGACCAATTGCTTTAATTAAATTACCTTCTAATTCATTGAACATTTTCATGTTCATTCCGAAGGCATCATTGGCTTCATCAACAATGCGAGTTGCCATGTCTTGGTCAATATCAACGCTATCCATTTGTTGACGATAATTCACTTTAAAAGCTTTTTCATCAGGAATATCGTTGAACTCGTAAAATTGGGTTCCTTTCCCCTCTGGGAGGTTCATGGCATTTTGAGCAATTCCTTTGAGAATTTGCCCCCCTGACAAGTCACCCAAATAGCGAGTATAGAGATGAGCAATTAACAATTCGGGTTGAGAGTTAGATACTTCCCGAATTCGAGCAACATAGGCTTGTGCTGCTTCGGAAGGTTGTACTTCTTCCTTCCAATTTTCTCCATAATAAAAGTATAAATCCTGCTCTAAACTTTGTTTGCGGTTGAGTTCAGGAAAATACAATTTGGACAAAACAGGATGGTTGCGGTGGCGTTCCATCTCCTCTTCCATTGCAGAGTAGACGAAATAGAGATTTCCCGCTAATTTCCGGTAAGACGTCTTTTCTACCGTACCCTTTAAAAAGCACTTGATAAAACCGACGTTTTCCGCCATTGTGTGAGACTTTTTCGTGCCTTCTCGCAGTTGGGTTGCTAAGTTAACGCTCATACTAAAAAATTTAATCCCAAAGCTAAATTCAACAGTAGGGGTCTTGCTAATGACAGCACCGTGAAAAAACCGCCTAATTTTTAAGATTAAACTGATTTGATGATAAATGGTGTTAAGAATTGTCACATTTGCGGGTCGGGATTCGTTATATTCTGAATGCAACAGGCCTTAAGACTTTAACCAAGCTGGGTGAGAGAGTAACGCTTCAATGACTCGCACTCCTCGCAATTGATTAGATAGAGGAAGATGACCTTTTGGTGCTGTTAAATCCCAAGTAAATCCTTGGGGGTAGCGCGTCCAATTTCGACCCGTGCGCCACCCAATTTTCGGCCAGAGTTTATCCCAATTTTTATTAACACCAAGCCAAAGTTCTCTTTGGATAGAATAGCCAAATTTGCCTTCAGAATGAATCCGCCAAAGAGCATCAAGGGTGTGTAAATCCGTTGTTGGAAAGCGTTCAATCTCAGAAAAATAAAGCCATTTTCTTTGTAAGGCAGAAGCACCAGCTAATTCACAAAGGTTTTGTAAACTTAATTTATCAGCCTCTAAAAAATTTTGTTCGGCGAGTAATTTTTGCAAGGGAATATAATCTATTCCGGCTTCGGATTTTAACGGGACAATTCCCGTAGGAAAATGGGTTTGCAAAAAGGTAC
Organism: Planktothrix tepida PCC 9214; assembly: GCF_900009145.1. Lineage (NCBI taxonomy): Bacteria > Bacillati > Cyanobacteriota > Cyanophyceae > Oscillatoriales > Microcoleaceae > Planktothrix > Planktothrix tepida. The sequence goes on along the minus strand of NZ_LN889782.1, from coordinate 1,189,102 downwards.
TGACTTTTTCTGAATTGGGATGAGCCGTATATAAAATTTGATAAACTTTACCCTCAACTACACTAGGGGGATGAGACTGCTGTTTTAATAAAAATTCCATTAAAACATCCCAAACCGTCTCCCCACCTTGGGTTAATGTTTGTAGTAGTTGGAATTGGGCTTTTTCCGACCCTGCAAAAAGCTGAGAGCGTAATTCATCCGCACTCATGAGGTCAAGTTGTGGGGAAGTGGTCAAGTCAGTCATAAGGGGCGTGGCGTTTCAGGTTTTGATTGAGTACAAAATTCTCAACTTCAATTATTGTACAAGGAGCCGGGAATAGTTATAGCAATACGCATTACAGTTGGACAGACGCGCTATGTAGAGGAAGGTAGCATGGCGTGTCTCTACTCAATCCAGCAAACTTATTCACTGCTTACTGTTCCCTGTTCCCTGTTCCCTGTTCCCTGTTCCCTGTTCCCTGTTCCCTGTTCCCTAGCGCGTAGCGCTATAACCGTTGAGAATTCGTTGAATCAGGGCAGTGGTGGACGAGGGAACTTCAATATTAATGAAAGCCACTTCACCGCCATAGCATTCTACAATAGGGGCTTCCGGCAGGGTTTCTAAGGTGTAGTCTCCTCCTTTAACGTAAATATCGGGTTTCAGGGTCGCGATTAAATCATCGGCTGTGGTTTGGGAAAAAATCACCACACCATCAACAGGTTTCAAACTAGCAAGCACTTCCGCCCGTTGTGCTTCAGGGACAATCGGACGGGGAGGCTGTCCGGGTTTTTGGGGTTTAATCCTTTGAACGGACAAATCGCTATTTAATCCGACAACGAGCGATCGCCCTAAAGCTTTAGCGGCTTGTAAATAGCGAACATGACCTGCATGAATTAAATCAAAACAGCCATTCGTAAAAACAAGCGGACGCCACTGATCAGGATGAAGGGTGATGTCTTGTTGTAATTGGGTTAAGGTGTAGAGATAAGGAGTCATTCAAGTCTAAGTAAGGAGGATGAGAATTTATTGAAATCAGTTCACCAGAGGAATATCATTCACGTTTTTTTTGTTTTGTCAAGAGGTTTTTAGCTGTCCCAATCCCCTCTATCCAACAAATTACTGAATCTCAGTTCGCTGTTATTGCTCCGAACCGATTAAGATTGTAACGTTTGTTGATCTTAACCTTGCAAAGGAATTAGAAAATGAAATACTGAATGGGTAAGGACAGATAAAGCCAAACCCTTAATTTTTGAAACCTGTTGCAACCGACCCATAAGTTTGATAGAGAAAGATAGGAACTCTCCTGCCTGAACATCTCCTAACTAACTCTCAAAAGTTTGGGTTAGGCGAGACATCAGGAAACTCAGATCTCGATCTGGGTCAACCATTACTTAGCTTACGCATAATCCAATGAAAGCCACTTCTAGCCGTCAATTTTCCTCTACAACCTCTGTAATCCTAAAACTGGTTGGGGTAATTTTACTTCTCTCTTCCCTTGTGGATTATCTGGTACTTTTGATTCCGCCGAATTTTCTCAATCGAGGGTGGCAAATTAATGTCACCAGCGACTTAGTAGATCGAGGTATTGTGCCTATGGTGGGAATAGCCTTGATCTTTGTTGCCTTTTGGATAGATAGTGCAATAGAAGGAACTGTCAAACCCAGTAAACCTTTTACCAGTTTAAGATTTTGGGTGGCATTACTAGCAAGTTTATTGGGATTGTTGTATCTGTTACTGTTTCCGTTGCATCTCAATAATACTCGTTTGGCTAGAGCCGAAGCTCTTACACAAATTAATCAACAAGCTACTCAAGCTCAAACTCAACTGGAACAACAAATTAGTAGCGAGCAATTTCAACAACAAATTCAACAGCGAAAAACTCAGCTTAAAGATCAATTTTCTGGCTTGACACAAAATCCTGATGCTCTCAATCAAGCGCTTTCTAATCCCAATCTACCGAAGCCAGTTAAAGACATTTTAGAACAGTCTAAATCGAATCCGAAAGCTATTGAAGAGTTCCTCAATCAACAAGCAGATAATTTACCGACACAGTTGTTAACTCAAATTCGCGATCGCAAACAAGAACTTGAACAACAAGCCAAAACCCAATCGTTAAAATCAAGTTTACGAACCGGAATTAGTAGCTTATTATTAGCCATTGGCTATATTACAATTGGCTGGACAGGATTAAAAGGTCTGGGTATTCTCCGGGGTGGAAATCGTCGTAAAACGCCAGCAGCTTAACAGTTATCAGTCAACAGTAATCAGTTATCAGTGAAAAAAAATCTTGATTTTATTGATTCAAACCAACAATCAACTCAATCCTAACTGATAACTGATAACTGATAACTGATAACAGACAACTGATAACTGATAACTGATCTTTCATGTTTTCTATTTATATTCTCACTGCCAACGAAGAAATTGATATCGCGGATTGTATTGAATCGGCATCCTTATCGGATGACATTATTGTGGTCGATTCTTTCAGTCAAGATCGTACCGTTGAAATCGCTCAACAGTATCCCGTTCGCGTGGTGCAACATCGCTTTGAAAGTCACGGAAAACAACGGACTTGGATGTTACAAGAAATTCCCACTAAACATGAGTGGGTTTACATTTTAGAAGCCGATGAACGGATGACGACTGAGTTGTTTCAAGAATGTTTACAAGCCATCCAAAGCGATGATTTTATTGGGTATTATGTCGCGGAACGGGTGATCTTTTTAGGGAGTTGGATTCGACGCAGTACCCAATATCCTCGGTATCAAATGCGTCTTTTTCGTAAGGATAAAGTTTGGTTTACCGATTATGGTCACACCGAACGAGAAGTTTGTAACGGCCCTACGGGATTTATTCAAGAAACCTATCCCCATTATACCTGTAGTAAAGGGTTATCCCGTTGGATTGAAAAACACAATCGTTATTCAACGGATGAAGCCGTAGAAACACTGCGCCAGTTACAGGAGGGAACGGTAAATTGGAAGGATTTATTCTTAGGTTCATCGGAAGTTGAACGGCGACGTGCGTTAAAAGATTTATCCTTACGTTTACCTTTTAGACCCCTAATTCGGTTTCTGTATATGTACTTGATTTTAGGGGGAATTTTAGATGGTCGTTCAGGATTTACTTGGTGTGTTTTGCAAGCGTTTTATGAATATTTGATTCTGCTGAAAGTTTGGGAGGTTCAAAACTCACCTCAACTTTATGCAGATCAACTTCAAGCGATGACCTTACCCAATTTAGAAAAAGTAGAATCCCAGACTGTTATCTCCAATCTGGGAACAGAACCTTAATCCTTATTTTTTGATCAGGTTTTTATTGTTCAGGGTGCTTTTATTCCAGACGCTAAGGCTTTTAATTCAGATTCCCCTGCTTTTTTTAACAATCGTGTGAGTTGTACATTACACAGAATAATCATTAATCCTTGACCTACAAAACTCATGGCAATTGAGGATGTGGTAGCAAAAGAAACTGAGACAAAGGACAAGACAGACCACACATAGGCAGCTTCACTAGCGGGTTTAGAATTAAACAACAGAGCAGTAATAAATGGAGGAATAATCAGAAGTGCTGATACAATTCCGGCTGACCATAGGGTTCGTTTTGGTGTTTTCATCATCAGCATTAATTGAGCAATACTGGCACAGAGCAGCATAAAACTCAAATGTAAACCAACTGCTAACAAAATTTCGATTTTTTGAGAGGGTTTAACGATGAGGGAAATCGTTACAATCCAAAGGGTAGAAACAATTAAAAGATTAATCAAAATGGCAACAATTGCCGGACTTTTCTCGCCCCAAACTAAATCCTTTCCCAGGTCTATCCACCAATCCTGTTTCCGTTCTCGACGATATCGAACCCAATCTTGTAGCGTTTGTCGTTGAGGTGAAAGAGCAAAAATCAAACCTACAATTAGAAAAATATTAGCGATAAAAATTGCAGAAGAATCATTATAAACCGATTCAAAATTAGCAGTTGTAAACCCTAAAGCTAATAAGGTGAAACTAATCGTTAATAAATAACTTTGTTTCTTACTTAAAGCCGGAAGATTGGGATGATTGTAGTTCCGTTTTAACGCTTGCCAAATCCAATAGGTCAAAACCGCATAATTGAGTAACGCTAATCCCCATAGAGAAACACCATTTTCTCCTATCCGTAATCCAAACCATTCTAATTGCTGGATCTTGGCGTGAGAGAAGGGATAATTTAAGTAACTTTCTCCTGTGCGATTAATTAAATAGCGAAGCAAACAGGTCGGAGAAAATAGATTTAGCCAATCCCAACCATCATGGGTGATAGCTTTATTATTCGCAGTCAATACAAACATGAAAATGAAGCTACTCCCGACCCAAGATTGTAATCCATGTAACCAAGAACTGGTGGTAACACCCACTAACAATGCAAGACTATATAAAAATGCACAACTGGCTACCGTCAAACCATAAAAACTTAAGGTTTCTAAGGGTGAGATATTAGCCGAAATTCCAGCCCATAATTGATAGGGAATCGTTAGCAAAATTCCGAGATAAACTAAACTCGGTACACCTAATAATTTGCCAATTAAAATAGTTTGGGCAGATTGGGGACTTAATCGAATAAAATTCAGGGTTCCTCGCCGTTCTTCGGTGGCTAAATCATTAATCAGCATATAGGTTCCCAGAACAATTAAGCTAAAAACTGCTAACACACTGATCCAAATAAAAATATTTGTCCAGTAGTCCGTAAACCAACGATTAAAATCAATTAAATTATGAGGACAATCAGAATTTTTGAGTTTTTCAAGGGTTTTCAGTTGTTGTTCTAAAACTGAACGTTTTGTAGCATCGGTTATGTTAACCAGTTTATCTTGTATTTGCCAATATTGTTTCTCATAGGCTTGAAACGCTTGGTTTTGAGAGGGACAGTAGGGGCTAGAAATTGGGATTTTCTTGAGTCCTGGAAAATTATCGAAGGTGGAAAAAAATAGAATCACTTGACTGAGGATAGAAATTCCGATGACCATCAGAATATTGCGAAGTCGAAACCGACCTTTTAATTCTCGAACCAGTTGGGGGTTCCACTCTCTCAATTGATTGAAAACGGGAAGGTTCATGATCGTTATTCCTGAATAAAGTTGAACGGAGGGAGTTATTCTAAGACGCTTGTTTATGTCCGAGTTTTAAGAAAATCGATTCTAAATTTTCTTGAACTCGATGAAATTCGCTTAAGGGAATTTGGGCTTTAATTAGCGATCGCAATAAAATAGCAGCGTCTTTTTCTGTTCCCGAAAAGTGAACTTTAACTTGTAGATTCCCTGGTAAAATTTCCCAACTTTGAACCGCAGGATGATTTTTCAGTTCAACGATGAGTGTATCCAGTTTACCCAATGTGGATATAAAAATATACGGGATACTTAACCGTTTATATAACTCTCCAATGGATGCACTTTCGACTAAATACCCCAATTCCATAATCCCAATACAGGTACAAAAATCCTCTAAATCGCTTAAAACATGGGAGGAAATCACAATGGTCATTCCGGCTTCATGTAAAGCTTTAATAATCTCCCGAAACTGCATTCGAGCAATGGGATCTAAACCCGATACGGGTTCATCCAGAAAAAGTAATAAAGGTTCATGAATAATCGTGCGACCTAAGCTCAAACGTTGTTTCATTCCCCGTGACAAGGTGGAAATTAAACTATTGCGTTTATGGGTTAACTGCACAATTTCCAGAACTTCATATAATCGTTGAGTCCGTCGAGGTTCTCGTAAATAATACAACCGAGCAAAATAATCCAAATAATCCCAAACGGTGAGATCATCATACAGAGGAAAATCATCGGGTAAATAACCCAAACGTTGTTTAATTTTGGGGTTAGTATGATCCCGTGATAACGCCTCTCCGTTAATATAAATTTCCCCCATTGTGGGTTCTTCGACGGTGGCTAACATCCGCAATAAAGTTGTTTTTCCGGCTCCATTAGGCCCAATGAGTCCGTAGACTTCACCCATTGCGATTTGTAAATCTAAATCATTAACCGCAAAGTGGCGTTCAAATCGTTTGGTCAGTCCACGAGTTTGAATGGCAAGGTCTTTTGTCATAGGGGTAGGGATGAAAGGGGTGTGGAGTTGTAACTTAGACTTCCCCTACAACAAGCTCTAGCCGATTTTCGGACACAAATCTTAATCATTGAAGTTTTTGTTCAAGATCGTTTAGACTAATCCCTATCTTTACCGAGGTCATTAATTGAGCAGAATCAGTTTTGATCGAATTGATTTTTACTAAATTTTGGAGCTATCTATCTATGTTAATTAAAACTTATCCTTATTTTTCTAATTCTATTTCTTATCACTGCTTTATTCAAGTTCCCTCTGCTTCTCCAACAGTTCCACCGAATGCCATGTTGATTGATAAAAAAGGTCAAGATTTAGTAGAGATTGGGGCTGTTTTATTGGCAATTTCCCTAATTTTAGTTATAAAACTTATTAGTAAAAAAGTAGAATATGCCCTAATTTTTGCAGCAATTTTAACGGCTATTTTAGTTCCTCTTTTATGGTTTTTGTAACTTCAAGCATCATAAACTAACGGTCAATATTTGATAATTATCCTCATGATTAAGCTCAAAAGGATAATTATCATTTCCAAGTTAATACCAATCCGCAGTCAACCTAAATTCTAGTGACAAACTCCAGTAAATGTTTGACCACTATATTGTATTGTCATCAATGACAGAGGTATAAAAGTATATTTTATGACCTTGATTCGTCATTCCTTTGGCAACACAGATAATGCCATCACCCAAATTAGGAGAAGCTGAGGCGATTTGGACTGCAATGCTAGGAAATAGAAATACTGTTCCTATCGCTACAGCGCTCAATTTGTTAAGAATATTTAACATACGCTCGGTAATTGTTGAATAGATCGACGCAAATTCAGGTATTATTATATCATGACAAATTAGCGAATTATTCTTGAACATCAAGATAGGAATTTAAAATTATGGCCACACTAACTGTTTGGAAATTTCATACCGCCGAAGGTGCTGAAGCTGCACTCGCCAAGTTAGTTCAACTTCAAAAAGAGTATTTAGTTGAAATTCAAGATGCTGCTGTTGTTACTTGGCCAACAGGTCGAAAAAAACCTAAAACTATTCAAGCCTTTGATTTAGTGGGAGCCGGAATGTTAGGCGGTGCATTTTGGGGAATGTTATTTGGCTTAATATTTTTTATGCCTGTTATTGGAGTCGCCATTGGAACCTTAGTCGGAGCACTTTCCGGTCAATTTAGCGATTATGGCATTAATGACGACTTTATTAAAAGTGTACGTGAACAAGTAACCGAAGGAACCTCTGCTTTGTTTTTACTCACGGGTAAAGTCACGATAGACAAAGTAGAAGATGCCTTCAAAGATATGGATAAAGGTGAATTGATTCAATCTAATTTATCCTCAGAACAAGAAGAAAAATTGCGGGAGCATTTTGGCGAATAATCAGAGTTTTGGGAAAAGCTTAATTCAACCTTAACCTCGAATCAATCCGATTCTATTTGAGAATTTTTCGCCTTTGAATAGGGAAATCATCAAATGGAATCGGATTTTATCTTAGCGATTGATTAAAATCTATGCAAAGCCAGGATTAATAGACTTTAATCAATTGTTATCTCCGGTAAAAATTTATATACAAATCGTTACAAAGTTTAGTACAATGAAATCATTCACAGATAAGTATTTGTTCTTACTGTCATGATGGCGGATCAATTTCCCTGGCTTACCACGATTGTCCTGCTCCCACTCGTAGCTTCCCTGCTCATTCCTGTCTTGCCTGATCAAAACGGTAAACAGTTGCGCTGGTATGCCCTCGGTGTAGGCATCGCGGACTTATTATTAATGTGCTATGTCTTCTGGAAGTATTACGATGCGAGCAGTGCAAATTTCCAACTCGTGGAAAAATTTGCCTGGGCGCCTCAATTGGGTTTGAACTGGGCCGTTTCAGTAGACGGTCTTTCCCTTCCCCTCGTACTTCTAGCAGGATTAGTTACAACTCTATCTATTTTTGCAGCATGGCAGGTTGATCAAAAACCGCGTCTGTTCTACTTCCTGATGTTGGTGCTGTATTCGGCCCAAATTGGGGTATTCGTTGCCCAAGACTTACTACTCCTATTTATTGTCTGGGAACTGGAATTAATTCCGGTGTATTTGTTGGTTTCTATCTGGGGCGGGCCAAAACGTCGCTACGCCGCTACTAAATTTTTATTGTATACGGCCGCTGCTTCCTTATTTATCTTAGTAGCTGCCTTAGCAATGGCGTTCTATGGCGGTGGCCCCTTAACCTTCGATATGGTGGAACTGGGTCTGAAGGATTATCCCCTCACCCTAGAACTGTTGATGTATGCCGGGTTATTAATTGCCTTTGGCTTAAAACTGGCTGTTTTCCCCCTGCACACTTGGCTCCCGGATGCTCACGGGGAAGCTTCTGCTCCGGTTTCAATGATTCTGGCTGGAGTGCTGTTAAAAATGGGCGGATATGGTTTGATTCGGGTCAACATGGAAATGCTACCCGATGCCCATATCTACTTTGCACCCGTTCTAGCGATTTTAGGCGTTGTCAATATTGTGTATGGTGGCTTAAACTCCTTTGGCCAATCCAATATGAAGCGTCGCCTCGCCTACTCCTCGGTGTCTCACATGGGATTTGTGCTGTTAGGAATTGCTTCCTTTACCGATATTGGCGTGAGTGGAGCATTATTACAAATGATCTCTCACGGTTTAATCTCGGCTGTGCTGTTCTTCCTAGCGGGTGTTACCTACGACCGGACTCATACCTTGGCTTTGGATGAAATGGGCTATATCGGTAAAGCGATGCCGAAAGTGTTTGCTCTGTTTACAGCCGGAGCAATGGCATCTCTGGCATTACCCGGTATGAGTGGCTTTGCGAGTGAAGTCTTAGTGTTTATCGGTATCACAACTAGCGATATCTATAGCTCGACCTTCCGGGTTGTGATTGTGGCTTTGGCTGGTGTGGGATTAATTCTCACCCCGATTTATTTATTGTCAATGCTGCGTCAACTGTTCTATGCAACGGGTGAAGCGCCTGTTTGTATGCTGGGTGATACCGGTTTACAAAATTCGGGTGAGGAAGAAGCGGTTTGTTTTGGAACCAGTTGTGTGTTACCAACGGAAGCCACCTTTAGTGATGCAAGACCCCGTGAGGTCTTTATTGCTGCTAGTTTCCTGGTACTGATTGTGGGAATTGGGTTATATCCTAAACTGGTCACGAAGGTTTATGATGTCAAAACCGTTGCCCTCAATAGTCAGGTACGGGATTCTTATATTCAAGTGGCAAAAGCAAATCCTGATTTATATGCCAAAGGATTCTTAGCTCCTCGCATTGCTAAACCCGAAGTGGCTTCGGTTTCAGGAATGTTTAAATAACATTTGCATTTTAATCTAATCAAAATAGCGATCGCTTTTATTCAAAAAGGCGATCGTTTGTTTTTGGTATAGCATGGAATCGGGAATAAATTAACAGATCAGGCATTTCAGGATATAATCAATTGCTGAAGGATTGGCCATTATTTTTTATGTTCAACCCATAATTCGTTTGAGGTTGAGCAATCTAACCAAGAGAACAGGTAAACCCAGTGCGTTATCGTTTTTTTAAGTTAATTATCTTAATTTTTCTTTTCCTGACCAGTTGTAGTCTTAAGGGTTCGGAGAAGATTATTGCGTCTCAGGAACAACCCGTTCAGGGACAGATTTTAGTTTGGCATTCCTTTGAAGGCAAAATCAAGGACATGATCCAACAGTCTTTTAATGATTATAGACAACTGTATCCTAATGTCAGGATTGTTAGTGAATATATTCCGGCTGATCAATTAGAGCAGCAGTTTCGTAAACAAGTCAATCAAGGTTTAGGGCCTGATTTTCTATTTACCACCTCTGGGGTAATTCCAAGTTTGATTCACGATAATTTGATTCCGGTGATTGACGATTTTGACTTTTCGAGTTACCTGCCTACAGCCATGAGTCATGTTCGCTATCAAGGAAAAATTTATGGTATCCCCACTTCTGTGATGACTCAAGTTCTTTGCTATAACAAAAAGAAAGTTAAGTCTCCTCCTAAAACCTTAACAGAACTTCTACAACAAGCAAAAGCCGGTTATTCAGTGGGAATTTGGTCTACCTTTATCACCACCTTTTGGGGGGTGCAAGTTTTTGGGGGAAAATCCTTTAATACCGAAGGTGATTTTATTTTTGATAAAAACAGTTGGGCAAAATGGATGGAGTGGCTAAAAAACGCCCAATCTGAACCCAATATGATTTTTACCGATAGTATTGATGTCTTACAACAAGCCTTTACCAATCAACGATTAGCCTATGTGTTTTGTGATTCTTCTCAGTTTGTAGACTATGAACAAGCTTTAGGAAAAGATAACTTGGGTATCACCATATTACCAGGGGAAGAGAACAATCCCGCAGCGCCTCTTCTTTATTCCCGTGTCATTTTGTTTAATCGGATGTCTAGTCCTGAACAACAACAGTTATCCCAACAATTAGCTCAATTTTTTACAAATCGGGAACAGATTCGCAAGCGGTTAATGATACTCCGAGGTTCTTTTATTCCGGCTTATCAAGTTCATATTAATAGTCGTTTGTTTCCATTAGAAGCGATATTAGTCCAGCAAGCTAAAACCGCCATCGCCATTCCCCTAGACCAAGTGCAATCGGCTCGTGTTTGGGCGAAAGAGGGCAGTAGTTTATATCCCCAAGTATTAGCGGGAAGCATCACTCCTGAAAATGCTGCTCAAAAAATTTCAGAAACCGTTAATCAGAAATTGAGTCAACCCTAAAATAAAATTTGATATGTATAATCAACCCGATTTAACATTTATTTTTGATCAAATTACTAAACTCTTGATTTTTTTGGCTCGTTCTCCAGTGCAGATTCAATTGGGGATGATTTTGATCTCAATTTTATTGAGTCATGGCTTATCCTATTGGGTAAGACAAAAAATTCAACAGCAATTTAAACAACTGACAATTACTCTAAATAAAGCTCTAAAAGAAGAAACAACATTACCTCTTTATTGGTGTGGATTATGCTTGATTCCCGATCTGGTTGGCAGGGGATTTAACTTAATTATATTAACTTTAGTTCGGAATTTATTAACGACTCAAGGATGGATATCAGGACTCCTAAGTACCGCCATCCAGCTTTTATGGGTTTATCTATTCTATCGGGTCTTTTCAATCGGATTATGTTTATTTGTTCCCATTCACCGGGTTAAAGAGTACAAATTCTATTTTTTTAGACCGATATTTATTTTATATGTTTTGAGAGAAATTTTAAGTTTATTTTTAGATGTCAATCAACTGATGCAAGTTGAGGTGATCAATTTATTTAACAGTCCCATCACCCTAGGAGCAATTTTTATCAGTACAGTGGGGTTATATTTTTGGATAGTAGCTGTGAGTATTTTACAATATGTGATTCTGCAAATTTTTGTTGATAAAACAGAACTAGATTCAGGTGCATTTCATGCTTCTTTGATTTTAATTCGTTATTTTTTAATCGGTTTAGGGATAGTGATTGTAATTGGATATATTGGGTTTAATCCCACAGCTTTTGCTGCAATTACAGGGGGATTATCCGTTGGTATTGGCTTTGGCTTAAAAGAGATTTTTAGTGATTTAATTAGTGGAATCCTATTACTGTTTGAAGGCTCGTTACGACCCGGAGATATTATTGAAATTGGAGGAGAGTCCAGTGAAGTCAAAAAAGTCAGTATCCGCGCCACAACGGTACAAGTGATGAAAGATAATTCAGAAAAAATTATTCCCAATCAACTGTTATTTACTCAGGAACTCAAAACGATGACAGGTAGTGATCGGCGAGTACGAAAGTCTTTAATTGTGGGAGCGAGTTATGATTGTAATCCTCAACAAGTGATCGATATTTTATTAAAAATTGTTGATGAACATCCTGAAGTTTTAAATGATCCGGCTCCTTCAGTGAATTTGATTAATTTTGGAGAATCTAGTTTGGATTTTGAGATTGCTGTTTGGTTAGCAACTCCCATCGGAGGTAAACGAATTATGAGTGAAATTTCTTGTGAAATTTGGAAAACTTTTGCTGAGAACAATATTGAAATTCCTTATCCTCAACGGGATTTACATATTCGGAGTGATATTAGAAACGAAGATTCCTTAAAAACCTAGACTACTGAAATTTTAATAATAAAACTTCGTCTTTTATAGGTCATTTCTCAAATTTAAACCCGCCGTAAACCAACAATTAAACCTTGACAAACTCCCGTGAGAAAATCTAAATCTAAAGTTTCTAGGGTATCTGTAGATTTGTGATAATGGGGATTTCTTAAATTTGCTGTATCTGTCACCATAATTGCTGAATATCCTAAATCCCAAAAGGGAACATGATCACTGCGTCGGGTATCAGGAACCATCATTCCTCGGTTGGGAACCGGAAGCCATTCACAAGGCGTTTTGGTTTGGCGAATTCCGCGACTCATATTAATTAAATCAGGAATTGTTTTTAAATTGCCAATTAACGCAATATAATCGCCAGAATTCGGATAAAAATATTTTAATCCAGGGGGATAAAGTTGAGAATTCGGGTTAGAATTACAATACCCTAACATTTCCAACGAGAGCATCAAACGAATGAGTTTGTTTTGCTGTTTTAAACGTTGAGCATAATGTTGACTCCCAATAAAACCATATTCTTCTAAATCAAACGCCACACACTGAACCGGATATTTGAGGGGATGTTCCGCAATGCTTCTGGCTAATTCTAATAAAACCGCAACGCCAGTAGCATTATCATCAGCACCCGGACACCCTGGAACAGCATCATAATGGGCACCAATTAGAATAATAGAATCTTTTGATTTTGATAAAGCGGGTAAATTTAGAATTAAATTTTGATGGGTTCTTCCAGTTTGTTGAAACTCATCTGTAATTACAGTTCCCCATTGTTGGAGTTGCTGACGAATATATTCTCGGACATAAAAATGACCCTCCGAAGCTAGGTAAGGGTCACGTTCCCGAATCATCTGTTGTAGATGTTGAGTTAATTGGGTTTTTAAATGAAACTGCATTCAATCATCTTAAAGAAGGTTTTTCTTTAGATTTATTTTAACATGAATTGGAAAAAATGAGCTTGAGCAACTTAGTAAAAACGAATTGATTTTAAGAGACAATCATAAACAATTTTTATCATAGTTTCCTCTCCTATCCCAAGAATCATTGATTAGGATGAGAGATAGGAATTATCCGATATTATCTCTTAAACGAACTCTAGGATCTTTGCCATCTTGTACCCCCTGAAATTCAGTATCCACTCGATCCCATAAGTAAATAAAAGGTAAAGTTGCTAAGGTACAGGATTTCCAATGACTTTGAACGGGAGCATGAAACATTTGACAAATTCCCCCCCGTCGCCCTTCTGGCTTATAATACCGACAATTGCGACAATTTGAGGGAACTGTATTTTCCCTGGTCATTTTGAACTCTCCCAAATCCTATATAAATTCAATTGTCTATGATTGATGCCTTTTACTTTGTTGTCTAACTTACAATTACTCTATATTTTTGTTAAGTTTAATGAAGCTTAGTCTTGAAGGAAAAATCTTTATTAAGACGGTTGACAAAAATGCCCTTTTCTACAGGGAAGGGATCTAATAGAATTTCGTTAAAAAAGATACAAAAATTCTCTCATGACCCGCCGATCTTCGTCAACCTTAACCAGAAATTAAAGTTCTGCCCTGATCCCTGTCGAGGTTTGCGGTAAAATTGTCCAAAGTTTCCTAAAGTTAAAATTAAAAATTACCAAGTTTTGAATCAGATTGATTTGATTGAATTTTTCTGGAGTCAACAAAAATTGGCAACCCTCAAAGCCAAGCCCTTAAAAGTTGACGGTTTACAGATAACTGTGTACAGTCAACAGTTAGGGACTCCAAACCGTGATCTGTCATCTGTTTTTGAACATGAGTTTAGTGGCGAAAATTGAAGCAATTTTGTACTTAAAAGGTCAACCCCTTTCCATTGGAGGACTAGCAGAATTAGCCCGGTGCGATCGCAAAGAAGTTGAAGAAGCATTAATTCAACTCATGTCTGACTATGCCCATCGAGATAGTGCTTTAGAAGTGGTAGAAACCGACTCTGGATATACCTTGCAACTCCGAGAAGCCTATATGGAGTTAATGCACACCTTAGTCGCCCCAGAGTTAGGAGTAGGGGCCTTAAGAACCTTAGCGGCGATCGCCCTGAATGGAGGGATTACGCAAACGGATTTAGTTGAATTAAGAGGATCAGGAGCCTATCAACAGGTTCAGGAATTGGTGGAATTGGGATTTGTTCACAAACGCAAACAACCCAACGCCCGCTCCTATTGGCTACAAGTTACGAAAAAATTTCATCAGTATTTCCAGGTCGATCAGCTTCCCAAGCAATTATCTTTGAATTTTGCCGAGGATTTACCCCTGGATTTACCCCTAGATTCGACCGTGCAGTAGTATTGACACGGGTTGGGGGTAACAATTTCTTGATCAATTGCACCTAAAGATGGTATTTATTCATTAATCATACATCTTTTACACTGCGGATTTTTCCAGAGGATATTTTGTAATGAGAATTGCTCTTGTTGCTTGGGGTTACATTCCGGTTCCACCCTTATCAAATTCTATTTATACTTTAATGAACGAGTATAAATTTTTTTTAAATGAACTGGGATATGAAGTTGATTTTATAGATGAGAAAGATGTTGATCAGGCAATTGATCAGATCAACAATAGTAATTTTGATTTTGTACATTTAGGAATGAAAAATAAATAACTTGCACAACTAAACCCTGGAAACCTTGATCCACTGTAAACTATTTCTCAATTAGTCACCTTATTGGTTTTTCATTCCTTACACGCTTGCGATTTTGTTGGTGAATTCAATAAAAAACTGAAACAGAAATATTGTTTTACCTGCCAATATGGTTATTTGTTGAAAGAAAATAAATGGGAGGAAAACTTTCGACAAGCTTTTAAACCTTATATAGATGCGCCAGGTATAATTGCTGCTTCTCATGAAACAAAAGAGTTTTTCCTAAACAAAGGATACTCTGGGTTTATGAGAATGCAACCGAATGGTATTGATACACAGAAAATTAATTTTAAGGAAAGAGGCAATAATAAAGCCATTTGTTTAGGTTGGATTCAACCCAGAAAGCGGCAGAGATTATTGGCAGAAATTGTAGAGGGAAAGTTATCCTTAGATTTTGTTGGCCCCTTGGATGATCCTGATTTTCAAGAAGGGAACACAACTCAATATTTAGGAATTTGGAGTTTACAACAGGTGTATACCCATCTCACTGATTATAATTGTTTAGTTCTTATTAGTGATGGAGAAGTTGCCCCTTTAGTTATCCTTGAAGCTTTAGCAGCAGGCTTATGTGTGGTTATTTCTGAATCAGCGAGTGCTAATTTACACAAAAAAGAATTTATTAAAGTTTTACCTGATGACATTCTAACGAATGTGACCCCAGAAAATCAGGAAATTGTCACGGAAGCCATTCAGGAAATGATCGAAAAAAATCAAGAGTATCGTCAAGAAATTGTAGAATATGTCAAAGACAACTTTGATTTTAGTCGCCTGATTAAAAACTATATTAGAATCATTGACGAATTTACCAGTTTTTACTATTAAAGACTAGGTTGGTTAAGTCATTTAAACCCGAACATGAAAGGAAAAAGATGAATAAAGAAACCGTAGAATTTATTGATAGAGACTTGTTAGCAGAGGGCGATTATGTTTCACCTGGTTTGGAAATCATCAAACCTGATCAATGTTTTCCCAATATGATTGTTCAAGATACCAGTGCATCGGATTGGCCCTATCTCAGACGGGATATTCCCCATAACTGGTATGTAGATCAAAGAGAGAAATCTGTGGGATTTCTCAATCGAGATGAAGCCCATATTCTTTATAATACCGCCCTAAAATTTAGAGGTAAAAGAGCCTTAGAAATTGGCTGTTGGTATGGTTGGTCAGCTTGTCATCTGGCGTTGGCCGGAGTCGAATTAGACGTGATTGATCCGCTCTTAGCCAAACCTGATATTTATGATAGTGTTGCTCATTCTTTGCAATCGGCGGGTGTGCTTGAAAGCGTTAATTTAGTCAGTGGTTATAGTCCTGACGCAGTAGCGGAGTTAGCCGAACAACAACAGCGTAAGTGAGCGAAAAAAGTTTGTTTGGAAGATATTCCGGGTAACTTTGTGGAATGTGGAAGCTGCAAAGGGGGATCAGGTGCGTTGTTAGCTTGGGTGATTAAACGTTACAGTCGCCGCCCCCGTTTACTTTATGCCTTTGATACCTTTGAAGGAATGCCCGAACCCACAACCGTTGATATTCACGAAGGAATACCCGCCAACCTTACTGGGGCTGGAGTGGGCGCTTTAAAAGCACCAATGGCAGAAAATATCCAATTAATTTGTCAAAAATTAGAGATTCAAGATATTGTGATTCCTGTTAAGGGGTTATTTGCTCAAACCTTGCCCCAATATCAGTCTAAAATTGGGAATATTGCTTTTTTGCACGCAGATGGAGACTGGTATGAATCCACAATGGATATTTTTAATACCCTCTACGATCAGGTCGTTCCTCATGGTAAAATTCAGGTAGATGATTATGGGTATTGGGACGGCTGCAAGAAAGCCTTACATGATTTTGAACAGTCAAGACAAGAACAATTTAACTTACACTTGATTGATTACACAGCCGTCTGGTTTACAAAAGGTGAACAGTAATTCGTCAATTGAGTAGGATGAACTTGAACAGCTTGCAATTCCAAATTCAGAAACCATAGGTCAGGTACAAAACACAATAAAAATAAGGGTTCGCAAGAACCCTAACCCTACCCTACAGAAAAATGTGAGTTTACCAAACCAAAGTACAATCTTTAGGGTGTAAGATGCCAACTTCGGGCTTGACTCTGATTTGGGGCAGGATTTCAATCAACTCTTCTTTTGTGTAAGAATTAAAATCTTCTGGGTTAATTTCATTGTATGTAATATAGCCTCTTTTAGCAGACAAAAGCACTTTTTCTAAATACATTTGTTGTACTTCTCGTCTAATCTCCGTAAAGGCATAATTGCTAATCACAAGATCATAATTGTCTTTGCGTAATTCATTCATAGTCTTATAGATCAGCGTCGTGTTTAATGGGAAATGATCTAAATACCGTTGCGCGAGTAGGAGAACAGGTTTCAAGTCAACTAATGTATAGCTTTTAACATGAAAATAACTACTGATAATTCTGCACAGACCTCCATAACCCACTCCAATTTCACATATATTGTAGTTGTCTAAAGTTCCGAATTCCGATTCCAAATCAGACAGGATTTTTATGTATCGCAGGGTTGTTGGTGCGATTTTACCAATGGCTTCGTAATCAAAAACTCTAGGATTTCCAATTTGATCATTTTTGATAAATTCATGAATTTTACTCAAGACATTAGATCCAGATTTTTGGGTGACTTCAAGATACTCTAGACCTTGCTCAAATGAGTCGTGTTCTAAGGTAATATTGTATATTTCATTTCGACGAAAATCTCGGAATGTGGCATTATCTAAACTGGCTTGCAGACATAATTCAGGATAGTTACCATTGTCACTCAGGCTAGTTTTAAAAACCATATCTTTGCAATCCATACTTATATTCCCTAATGTCCTTTAGGCTGGTATTATGGTTTACACTATCATAGATGAGTTAAATCTTCAAGATTTTGGAAAAAATATTCCAAATCAACAGAATTCTTAAGTGGTTCTTCAGTATCTAGTATGCTAAAATTATAGTTAATAAAATCAAGAAAGACAAAAAATATATCTACCCCTAGCTGAAAAGCTTTTTCCGGTTGACAGTTAAGCCATCTGTGTTGTTAACTAAAATCAGAAAAATGGTAAATTCAGGGTAAATCAGTAACAATGACTTCCTCAAGGGAAATTAAAATGCTCACAGAACTTCTGGAGCTAGAAGGAGTAAAAGTAGTCTCACGTCATCAGCATAAAGGGATTGGAATAATTTTAGAGATAGAGCCAATCCATCAGGAAAGTATCTGTCCTCGTTGTGGGGAAAAAAGTCATAAATTACATCAAAACCATAGATATATAATTAAAGATTTACCTTGGGGAGAATCGCCAGTATTCTTAGAAATAAATAGACGACAGTTCAAATGTAAGAAATGTAAAAAGCCGTTTAGTGAGGATTTAGATTTCGTGGGGAAAAGAAGGACTTATACAAAAAGATTGGCTGATAGAATCCTACAAGAAGTTTTAGAAAAGGATATAAACAGTGTCGCCAAAAAAGGGTTAGTCACAACAGAAGAAATAGAAAGGATGTTAAAAGACGCATCATCAAAATTAGCCGAGTTGAAACCCACCGATTTAAAAAGATTAGGAATTGATGAAATAGCATTGATTAAAGGAAAAGGAAATTATTGTGCAGTTCTAGTAGATTTAGAAAAGTCGAAGTTAATAGCCCTACTTGAAGGAAGAACACAAGAAAAAATCCGTCAAATTTTTGAGGAAACAAATGATTGGTTAGGAGGATTATGGGAATTGGGGAGGTGGTTAGATGAAGCTCAAAAGTATTTCCCGAACAGTCATTCATACAATGATTCGATGGCTAGATGAAATTATTGCCTACTTTGATCATAGAACAACCAGTGGAGTAGTGGAGGGAATTAATAACAAACTGAAACTGATTAAACGTTCGGCTTATGGATTCAGAAATTTCAAAAACTTTCAATCAAGATGTTTACTGAATTGGCATTTTAACTAAATCTTTTGCAGACTAGATACTGAAGAACCTAAAACCCTCATCATAATACTACACTAAAGCCTCGTCAAACTTAGGCATTGAAATCTACTTTACAAGCGATCGCACCTCAACTCCTCAAAGAGCGATCGCACCTCATACAGACCTAAAAGATCAGCGATCAGACTATACGATTAGCCTACAACAAGATGGTTAGACTTCTATTTTAAGGCTGCAATCAGTAAATCAGCGACAGCCACACCCGATGCTGGATTTTGCCCAGTAATGAGTCTCTGATCTTCAATAGCAAAAGCAGCCCAAGGCTCATCTGCTTTTTTGTAAATAGCCCCTCGTGCTACTAATTCAGTTTCTGTTAGGAAAGGAACCAATTGATCCAGTCCCGCCAGTTTCTCTTCCTCATTGGAAAAACCAGTGACTTCTTTATCTTTAATCAGCAATGATCCACTTGACAATTTGATATTCAGCAAGCCTATGGCACCATGACAGACCGAAGAGACAAAACCACCCTTTTCATAAATTTTTTGACTGATGGATTGTAGTACCTCATTATCAGGAAAATCCCAGATCACACCATGACCACCCGCGTAATAAATCGCAACATAATCATCTGGATTCACTTCACTGGGTTTGAGAGTAGCCCCAAGACGATTCATAAATTCTTTCTTCTGATACCATTCCCAATCAATGGGATCTGCCATTTCCAGACTGTGGGGATCAATCGGTGTATATCCTCCCTTGGGGCTAACGTAATCAACTTCATAGCCAGCTTCTTCAACTTTCTTAACAAAGTGAACAGCCTCTCCAAGCCACAGACCCGTTGCTCGTTTCAGGGTTGGATACTTTTCAACACTGGTTAGAACGACAAGTATTTTCTTACTCATGATGTTTTTTTCCTGCTTTACTTAGGGTACTTCGATAGACAAATTTAATCGAGGTGCGTCCTATTTTCACCGAGTAATAATTGGATCATCAAGGTGAGTCAATCAAGACCCACCCCAATCATTATACTAAACCAAAACCTCCTCTAATTTAGGCATCTGATCCACAGGAATCACCCGTCCGAAATCCTCAAAATTCTCAATTTGATCAAAATTGAGATAACGGTATAAATCACCTTTAAATGGATCAACTTTTTGCGCCACAATATCCATATATTCCTCAACGGTCGGAATCTTACCTAATAGGGCACAAACCGCCGCCAATTCCGCAGAACCGAGATAGACCCTTGCACCTTTACCCATGCGATTATTAAAATTACGGGTCGAAGTCGAGAACACCGTAGCATTATCCTCGACACGGGCTTGATTACCCATACACAGGGAACATCCGGGCATTTCTGTCCTTGCACCTGCGGCGGCAAAGATGCCATAAACCCCTTCTTCTCGGAGTTGTTGTTCATCCATGCGAGTCGGGGGACAAATCCATAAACGGCCTTTAACCGTACCCGCACCTTCTAAAATCTTAGCCGCCGCCCGATAATGTCCAATATTGGTCATACAAGAACCAATAAACACCTCATCTACTTTATCCCCGACACATTCACTCATTAATTTAACGTTATCCGGGTCATTAGGCGCGGCAACAATCGGTTCTTTAATCTCGCTTAAATTCACTTCCAGGGTATCCACATATTCCGCATTGGCATCCGCAGACATTAAACTCGGATTAGCCAACCATGCTTCCATCTTAGCAATCCGCCGTAACAAGGTAGGAGCATCTTGATAACCCCGTGCTATCATATTTTTCATTAACACGACGTTAGAACGCAAGTATTCCGCGACGGTTTCTTCACTGAGTTTAATCGTACTTCCAGAACAGGAACGTTCAGCCGTGGCATCGGTTAATTCAAAGGCTTGTTCCACCTTTAAATCCGGCAAACCTTCCATTTCCATGATGCGACCGTTGAAAACGTTGATTTTGTTCTCTTTTCCAATGGTGAGCTTACCTTGTTGCATGGCGACCCAGGGAATGGCGTTAACAATATCCCGTAAGGTGACTCCGGGTTGTAATTCTCCGGTAAACTTAACTAACACCGATTCTGGCATATCTAAGGGCATGACTCCTAAAGCGGAGGCAAAAGCCACTAAACCTGACCCGGCGGGGAAGGAAATACCGAGGGGGAAACGGGTGTGAGAGTCGCCCCCTGTACCGACGGTATCCGGTAACAACATCCGATTTAACCAAGAGTGAATAATTCCATCTCCAGGCTTTAAGGCAACCCCCCCACGAGTCGCGAAAAAGTCGGGTAATTCTTTATGGGTTTTAATATCAACGGGCTTCGGGTATGCTGCGGTGTGACAGAAACTCTGCATGACTAAATCAGCCGAAAACCCTAAACAGGCAAGTTCTTTCAGTTCATCCCTGGTCATCGGGCCAGTGGTATCCTGAGAACCTACGGTGGTCATCAACGGTTCGCAGGATGTCCCTGGACGGACTCCGGGCAACCCGCAGGCTTTTCCGACCATTTTTTGGGCGAGGGTAAAGCCTTTTCCGGTGTCTTCCGGCAGGGAAGGACGCACAAACAAGGTGCTGGGTTCGAGTCCCAAGGCGGCACGGGTTTTATCCGTTAAGCTACGACCAATTAATAGAGGAATGCGACCTCCAGCCCGCACTTCATCTAAAATCGTATCGGGTTTCAGGGTAAAGGTGGAAATCACTTCTCCCGCTTCGTTGGTAATTTCACCGTTGTAGGGATGAATGGTGATCACATCCCCAGTATTCAGTTTACTAACATCACATTCGATGGGGAGGGCGCCGGAATCTTCGGCCGTATTAAAGAAAATCGGGGCAATTTTTCCCCCTAGAATATAGCCCCCAGCGCGTTTATTGGGAACGTAGGGAATATCGTTACCAATATGCCACAACACGGAGTTAATCGCTGATTTCCGAGAAGAACCTGTGCCAACAACGTCTCCGACATAGGCGACGGGATGCCCTTTTTTCTTCAGTTCGGCTATGGTTTCTAACCCTCCGGGCATCCGACTTTCTAACATTACTAAGGCGTGTAAGGGAATATCGGGGCGAGTTGTGGCGTGGGGTGCGGGGGACAGGTCATCGGTGTTGGTTTCCCCAGGAACTTTAAAGACAGTCACGGTAATGGTTTTGGGGAGTTGCGGACGTCCAATAAACCAGTCGGCTTCTGCCCAAGCGTCAATGACTTGTTTAGCAAAAGGATTAACTTCCGATAAATGCAGAACATCGTTGAAGGCGTCGAAGACTAACAACGTCTTACTGAGGGCATTAGCAGCCGCCGAAGCAATACTTTCATCCCGAACTTGGAGTAAGTCTATCAGGGATTGGACGTTATAGCCTCCCACCATTGTACCCAAAAGAGAAACAGCGCCTTGATGGGAAATCAGGGGGCTGGTGATTTCGTTTTTGGCAATAGCGGTTAAAAAGGCAGCTTTGACATAAGCGGCTTCATCGACACCGGGAGGGATACGGTCTCTCAGCAAGGTCATCAAGAATTCTTTCTCTTCTTCTGGCGGGTTTTTCAAGAGTTCGCAGAGTTCGGCGGTTTGTTGGGCGTTGAGGGGTAGGGGGGGAATGCCTAATTGAGCGCGTTCTTCTGCGTGTTGACGATATGCTTCTAGCATAGGTTCGGGTGTTCTCCTAAGACAATGTTCTAGCTATTATCGTTAGTTTATCGCTATTAGGGGGGTGAGAGTGTTCTGGGATAACGGTTTTTGGAGTTGAAGTTAATCAAGAATATGCCATTAGAATATAATCAAGTTTAATATTTACCTTAAATTTATGAATGGCTGGTATTGAGATCTCAATTCAATTTGATACACGACATCTCGCTAAACATTTGCCCAATACCCCCCAAATGCAAAGACTTTTAAGAAAAGGACTTGCAGCCCATGTTTTTAAAGATAGCGAAACGTTATATCGAGTGGCTCAAGCTATTATAGAGAGAGGAGAATATACGGGTAAAGTCAGGAAATATGATCGATATGGCTTGTATTTTAGCGAGCTTATTGGTTATCGAATTAGTCCTGATGGTACAAGGCAACCCCTTTATTATGGAGAAATAAAAATAGATGAATATAACCAATATCACATTATCCCAAGAACTCAACCCAGTACAGAATAATTGGCAGTTCGCCGAGGTTTGGATAGACCCAATGTTAACACCGCCTTATATCTTATTACTCTTAGCTGATGCTCAGGGAAAGTGTCAAATCTATGACCCCGCTAAGGATTATACAGTTATTTTTTCGGCTGAAGATTATGAAACCGCTAAATTGTGGTTATTAGAGGATGAATATGAACCCATTCAAGGCAGGTTGTTGTCGGATGAGTGGGTTTGATAAAGGTTGAGTTCTTGGATGAGTTAAAAATGAAAATTTATAAGCTAGATAATTTGCCATCGACAGAAGAATATATTCTGGGATTTAAGGATATAAAAGAAAACATAAGGTTGTAGGGGAATTTGAGATGGGATCGCTCAGAAACCCGGTTTCTATTCTTCACGATAGCCCAGTAGTCTTTTATTTTCTAATCTGGCTCCCTCTTCCAAGCATTTGATAGTGAACTATTGGCTCCTGATAGTATCGTTAGATTCCGAATTTCTATAGTGCAGGGATTGGCAATAGATTTATAGCCATCAACAGATATTTTAGTAATTCCTTCAAGCTTTTCATTTTTTGATTTTGTAGAATTACTTTTTTGAACTGATTTAGCCATAATTTATTTTTTATTAAAAATAATAAAATATTATATCACAAATTTTAATTATATAAACTGTAACCAATTATTCTGCATCAATACGCTCCCACATTTTTTCTAAAGGGATTGTTTGTCCTGTTTTCATTTCGTGTAACGCTCGTCTCAAACTCGCTTTTATTTCTTGCACAGGGGTATCATCAGGATCAGATTTAGATTCATCCTGGGGAGAAACTAAAACAATTACTTTCACCCGACTCGGTGTATTAATATCAAGTTGATGATCTAAAATTAATTGCCCGTTTTCATCCACTGTTCCCATGACTTCAAATGCTTGCATAATTTAATCTTTTATAACAGTTTACTCAATTTTATTATAGCAGATTTTATTAAATCAGGATAGGGTATAAGCGATCGCTGTCTAAAAATAAAACTTTAAATAGATATTAATTCCTCCTCTTCCCCTGATGCTTGAAAATCAATTAATTTTGTTGTTCAAGGGATGATTAACGGTTTTCCTTGCGTTAGAATCAGATTTAAAATAATGAACGGAAGGAGGAGCATCGTGTTGGAACTGTTACAAATCCTAATTCAGATTATTCAACCCTTTTTAGTGCCCATTTGCTTTGTTTTGGCTTGGGGATTTGTGATTTTGATAGTTTGGAGTATCGGTGCTGCGATGCGGGATACCATGCAACGGGCCAAGCAAATGCACCAAATCCCCTGTGCAGATTGTATGTTCTTTACAGGGAACTATCACCTCAAATGTCCAGTCCAACCGAAAATCGCCTTATCTGAAGCCGCAATCAATTGTCCAGACTATAGCAGTCGAAATCAGACATTGACGCTATGATTGGCAATAAAGATCAAAAAATTCCTAACCCAGCTAGAACAATGGTAATTTCAGACGGATCAGGATGGGTTACGCTTTGGAATTTGTCACCTAGAATAGAAAAGTAAGTTTAAGGGTTGCTGAGATTCAACCTTTGGAGCGACTGACGGGTGTAATATATTATGGGTCAAAAGCTCAGACAATCCAGGGAACTACAGCGAGGAGTGCTAATTGCTATAGTCGGTGTGATAGCAGTGGGACTTATTGCTTATTTTGCTCAAAGTTTTCCAGTCTTCACAGCATTCATACCGATTGTTTCGGTGTTAGTGGCTTTGTTTAGTTCTGTAATGGCGTTGATTTATTATCAAAATCTGCAACAGTTAAAACTGGAAAAAGTTGCTTTAGAGGCGTTATTACAAACCACGAAAGAAAAGTTTCAGGTTGAAAAAGCAGATCTCGAACAAAAACTTAAAATAACCTTGGATAAATATCGTTCTGTTGAAGCTAAAAATAAAGTTTTGCAGGAGATGAATCATCGAAAGGATGAGTTTTTGAGGCAAACCTCCCATGAGTTAAGAACGCCGATGAATGGGATTATTGGTTCCTTACAACTGTTATTAGATGATTTATGTGATGATCGAGATGAAGAACGAGAGCTTTTAGAACAAGCTCATGATTCTTCTCTCCATCTCTTAACATTAATTAATCAAGTTTTAGACTTAGCTCGAATTGAAGAAGGTCGAGTTTCCTTTGATATTAAAACCATTGATTTACACGCCAGTTTAACAGCCGCTATTTATCTACAATTTTCTAATATTCGTCAAAAGGGATTACGCCTCTATAAACAAGACTATTCTCACCGGATTAAAGTTAAAGCAGACCCGACAAAACTCAAACAAGTTTTAATCAATATTATTGGGAATGCTATTAAGTTTACAGATCGAGGGAGTATTTCGATTAGCACAGAAGTTCGCTCTATTGTTCAGAGTGATACTCAAGAGAGTGAAGAAATGGCAGTCATTACTGTTAAAGATACTGGAATTGGAATTTCCCCTCAAATTCAAGAAAAACTATTTCAACCGTTTGTCGTTGAAGATGAATCCCGACTCCATGCGTTAGGAAGTACAGGACTAGGATTAGTCATTTCCAGAAATTTAGTAGAAATGATGGGAGGTAAAATCCAATTAGTCAGTCCCGGAAAAAATCAAGGAACTATTGTTGAGATCTTTTTACCCTTAAGTGATGGAGAAACCAATAGTTCAGATTTTACCGATTAACTAACCTAAAGAAGTGGGAAAAAATAGGAACGAAGAAGTTAATAATTGCTGGGGTTCAATATTTTCTAAAAATCCGATAACTTGACCTGTCGCTTGAACTTCGATTAAGGTTCCCCCACCCAGGGTGCGTTCAATACTGGGGAATATACCTCGGACAGCTTCAGGGGTAATTGAAACTAAACTGAGTTGAGCAAAGGAAGGAACACCACTGACGACAATCACATCTTCCCCAGGGGTAAAATCTGTAATCACATCCGCATTATCGGGAATAAAATCCGATGCTGAACCTGTATTTTCTGACTCAATAGAACGAACTGCAAAGCGATCAGATCCAAATCCTCCTGTTAATTGATTTACCCCTTTATCACCAGCCAAGGAATCATTTCCGGCTGAACCCAAAAGAGTATCATTTCCCTGTCCGCCAAAAACCGAATCATCTCCATTTCCCCCATTAATATAATCTGCACCTAAATTTCCTTGGATAATATCATTACTATTTAAACCAATTAAAGAATCGTTTCCTTTCCCTCCAAATAAACTATCATCCCCTGCACCTCCTGATAAGGTATCCGCACCTTCTAAGCCATAAATTATAAAATCAAAGGGGGCTAGAAATGGAGAAACTTCAATATAATCAGGGTTAGTCGTCCCAATATATTCCCCCTTTCTATTGACATTTTTATTTGTAATTGTAATAATATTAACTCCTACTAAGGATGTTGTACTACCTGTGGACATTGCGACAGGTTCAGGAGTAGATGGGGATGAAAAATTCGGTTGCAAGGTCATAAATCCAATCTCCGTAAAAGATCAAGGCGAAAGAAATTGCTCTGTTTAAAAAGTACAAATTATCCTACTACAAAAAAAGTGAAAATAGCAATAACCTGCCTATTTCAAAACTAACTATTGAGATCAAGTGTAGGATATGGGGTTTAGGAAATTAAGCTGGATCAAATTTAGAGACTGAACAGCTTAACTTAATTTTTGTGTAAACTGTTGCATAAATTGGTCTAACTCATCAATTCTATTGTGCTTTTCCTGTTCCCCTAAAAATGACGCTAAAAAAGAATTCTTAGCCAATTGATAAATCTCTTGAAAACTGAAGTTTAAAGCGGATTGAGTTTCGAGAAAATTCTCCAGAATATACCCTCCGAAATAAGCTGGGTCGTCAGAATTTACCGTAACACATAATCCTAAATCCAGAAGGGTTTTGAGATTATGGTGTTGTAAAGTTGGAAAAACCTTTAACCTCACGTTCGATAAGGGACAAACCGTTAAAGGAATCTGTTTTTCTTTTAAATACTGGACTAACTTTGGATCTTCAATACAGCGAACTCCATGATCAATTCGAGAAACTTTTAATAAATTAATCGCTTGCCAAATATATTCTGGAGGCCCCTCTTCTCCCGCATGAGCAACGGTTAAAAAGCCTAAATTTCTAGCGACTTCAAAAACGTCTTTAAATTGAGAGGGGGGATGGTTTTGTTCAGAAGAATCTAATCCTACTGCTATAATTTGATCTTGATATGGAATCGCTTGTTTTAAGATTTCCATCGCAGACTCTGGACTTAAATGGCGCAAAAAACATAACATTAACCGAGAAGAAATGCCTAATTTTTTCTGTCCTGCTTGTAAGGCTTGATCAATACCTGACAGTACAACTTCAAAGGGAATTCCGCGTTGTGTATGGGTTTGAGGATCAAAAAATATTTCAGTATGTCGGATATTTTGACAAGCTACTTTTTCCAAATAAGCCCAAGTTAAATCATAAAAATCTTGCTCTGTCAATAATACCCTAGAACCCAAATAATATAAATCTAAAAAAGATTGGAGATGGTTAAACTGGTAAGCTTGTCGAATTTCCTCCACCGAAGTAAAGGGTAATTTAATCTGATTTCGTTCAGCTAAATTTAACATAAATTCCGGTTCTAACGATCCTTCAATATGAATATGTAATTCGGCTTTAGGAATCTGTTGAATAAACTCAGTGATCATGTCTACTTTCCCTATTGTTTCAGTACAAATCGACAGTATTGTTCCACCCTATTCCTGTTTTTTCTCTTGTTAAGTCAGATCAAGCTAAAATTAAACAGAAAATGCGGAGGGGTTTAAAAGCTGTAATATCCTTGATGGATTGATCCTATCCTAAATTCTGGGCGATCTCGACCAGAAAATTAAAATTTTTAGCTATTTACTTTTATAATTCTGCCCATAGCAGTTAAGATTTAAGGAATAGTCGGGACTCGCGTTTGCCAATGAATCCAGAATCCACGCTCAATCAGCTTAAAGCCTCCCTTTCGGATGGTCAACTGCCTTCTAGTTATGGTGTCTATTTCAAGAATACGCTAGTTGCACTCTGTCATGCACTTGAAGATCACATTTTGCAAAATAGTGATGCACCTCCAGAGCAACAACCTCTTGTGTTAGTGACATTTCAAGAGGGAAAATGGTATCTTCAAGAAGCTGATCGCTATTTTGATGTTGTTCAATCTTGTCGTCATGTTGTGATTAGCGCCGTTGCAGATAGTGGGTTTTTGACCCATCGCACCGGACAGTTAGAAAATGTTTCTTTAATTAATTTAGACCGTTCTGATAGTTTGGTAATGGAGTGGAATTTAATTATTCTAGCTCCGAGTTATACGACAATGGTATTATGCCATGAATTAATGCCTGATGAATATCCGGCTCATACCAAACCCACGATTGATACAGAACGAAAATTTTATGGATTATGGACATTTGATCAAAAATTAGTTCGAGAATCGGCTAAAATTTTAATTGAGCGTTTTCGACCCTATAATGCTGAATTAGCAGATTGTTTATTGCAACAGTATCAGGAAATTATAGCTACACCTTATCATCAAGTTCCTGATTTAACCGGAGTCGTTTCTCGGATTGTCAGTTATTTACAATCTTCTCAACAAGAACTGATTACTGTTAACCGCCAAAACCGCGAATTCTGGGAATTAGAAGGACAAGCAAAACGAATCAGTCGCAATATTACTGGCAATAAATTACAAGCATTTTTAAGAATGGCGCAACGGGTTGATGAACGAGATCAAAATAACCCCTGTGCCTCCTTACAAGTCGCTGCCTTATCAGAAACCCTTGGACAAATTTTAGATCTGCCTACGGTGAAATTAAGGCGGTTACAATTAGCCGGATTATTATATAGAATTGGGTTGTCTTCAGCACCGGATGAAGTATTTACTCAAAGCCCAGAAGAAATGGATGATGCGACTCGCAAGTTTTGGTCAGAACGGGCTTTAATTGGAGCAAGATTATTAGAGTCGATGCCAGAATTAGCAATTATTCGGGATGTAGTTGCTCATCAGTTAGAATATTGGGATGGCAGTGGGAAACCCGATGGGCAAAAAGGAGAAGAAATTAATATTAAAGCTCGAATTTTAGGGTTAGTTGCTTATTTCCAAAGCTTAACTCATCCTAGAGGAAAACGCCACGCCCATAGCTTAACAGAGGCGGTAGAAAAATGTCAGGAGTTGAGTGGAACTCGGTTTGATCCGGCATTAGTTGAAGCCTTGAAAAATGTTGTAAAATTAGCTGAAATTGGATTAATACAATTGCCAACTCAACCCAGCCAATTACCCAACGTTTGGTTAGAGGAAGCCTTAAGTTCAAAATCGAAATCCCCAAAAGAATCTAAAGTTTAACAAGTTTAAATCATCACTTTTTATGACTATGACTCAATCCCCATCTGTTGATCTCAATGTTATTAAGCGAGGAACTATTAAAGACCTCAGTAATATGAATTTATCCGGTATGGATTTATCGGGAGCCCATTTAGCTGAGGTAAATTTATCCGGTGCTAATTTATCCGGTGCTAATTTATCCGGTGCTAATTTACAAGGATCTCAACTTCGAGCTAACTTAAGAGGGGCTGATTTATCCGGTGCAAATTTGCAAAGAGCAGACTTAAGAAATGCTGATTTAAGAGGAGCAATTCTGATCAATGCCGAGGTTCAAGAAGCGAGTTTTATCGGGGCATTTTTAACCGGAGCGACCTGTGGAAATATAGATTTAAGTGGAATTGATTTCAGGGGGGCTGATTTACGCGGTGTGAATTTATCTCAAGGAATTTTATGTCAAGCTGATTTAAGAAATACAAATTTATCGGGGGCTGATTTATCTCAAGCTGATTTAGAAGAAGCTAATTTATCTGGTGCTATTCTTCGAGGAACTAATTTAGAACGAGCTAATTTACTTTGTGCCATTGTTGAACAAACTGTATTTTTAGGTGTTATTTTAGAAGGTGCTTGTTTGGAAGGAACAGCGTTAGGAAGCGATCAATTGAACACCTAACAGAACACAGGGATTGATTTTAATGATATTGCCTAGGAGTGCCTACTTTAAGGGTAATAAAGTATCAAAATTAAAACAGAAATTGGGTTCAAAGTGATGATTCAAACGACCACCCCAAAGTTAACATTAGAGGAATTCCTGCAACAACCGGAAACGAAACCTGCTCAAGAATTTATTAATGGTCAAATTAGACCCAAGCCAATGCCCCAAGGTGAACATAGTTTAATTCAAGGTAAACTCTGTGAGGTGATTAACGCCGTTGCTGAACCTCACAAAATTGCCTATGCGTTTCCTGAATTACGCTGTAGTTTTGGGGGAAATGCAATTGTTCCTGATGTTGTTGTATTCCGATGGGAAAGAATTTCTCGCACCTCTTCCGGTCGAATTGCTAATCGATTCGAGGTTCATCCTGATTGGTCAATTGAAATTTTATCCCCTGAACAAAGTCAAACCAAAGTTTTAGGAAATTTGTTGCATTGTTCCCAAAATGGAACGGAATTAGGATGGTTAATTGACCCCGATGAAGAAACAGTTTTAATTGTATTTGCTGACCAACGGGTACAACTTTTACGGGGAGATACTCCCTTACCTATTTTAACAGAAATTAAGTTACAGTTAACCGTTAATCAAATTTTTGAATGGTTGATTTTGTAATCGGCAACTCGGACAAATGCTCTATTACAGCATAGCGATCGCGGATCAAGTTGTGTACCTTAAGAGCCAACACGACTTATACGCGCTATTGGGTGACGATTGACTCAACCATTCTAACGGGTTCACCATTTCCTGTAACAACCATCCCTGGTTTAACTTTCAACTATGCCTTCGATAAGCATTACTAATTTTTACAAAACTTCATAAAAAGTTATAATAGGTAGGTCGGCTAGCGAGCATAGGAATGGTACAGGCTTTGTTTGGAAGCACTTCTTTTCAGACTCAAAGTGGCGATCGCCTCGTCAGCAAGGTTGTCGGGACTGCGATCGCGGCTTTGTTCAAGCGTTCTGAAAAAATTGAAGCCAACGTTCGGGCGGAACCTGTAGCCAAGCTATTGCAGGGAAGCGTCGATGGTTTTGATTTCATCGGAAACGGGATGCTGATGTACAATGGCCTCCGCATTGCAGTCATGGAACTCTATGTGCAAGCGGTGTCTATTGATTTCAGCGCCATTTTTACAGGTCAAGTGAAGTTACGACAACCAACTCAAGCGAGTTTACGGGTCGTGTTAACAGAGGAAGACTTAACGGACTCTTTTAATACCCCGTTTGTAGTCGAAAAACTTCAGCGCCTTCAATATCAGGGAGAACCCTTAAAGTTTACTCAAACTTTAATGACTATTACTCCTGAAAAAGCCCTGCGAATTCAATCAGAAATTCTACTCGGAAATTCACAGGAACCTGTTCAAGTTGATTTTACAACTCAAGTGGAGGTGCAAGACCGTCAAAAAATCCGATTTGTCGATGTCCAATATAGCGGAAATCAGGAGGCTATTAACCTGAGTCAAGCTTTGGTGAACCATGTCAATGATTTATTAGATCTCGACAAGTTCGCCTTAGATGGAACCCAATTAAAGGTTGATCGACTGCGAATTCAAAACAATTCTCTGATTTTTTATGGGTCTGCTCAAATCAACCAATTTCCGAAAGGAAAGAAAAACTAAACCGTTGTTGGTTTGTCGTTAAACATTCAATTGTCGGAGGAGAGTTGTTAAAGAAAATCGGTTTGAGTTTGAAGTCGGGAAAAGCAACTGTTCTTCCCGACTTTCATCTTGACAGTAACGTTTGAAACCTGAAAAGATGAGTAAAAACCGATCCGGATCTGGCGTAAAAATAGCACCTCTCATTCGAGGAAATTAAAACTCCAGATCTACAGACCGATTTTATCCTTAATTTTTCTCATCTTCTGAATTGACTTTAGGAATATAGTCCGGTCTTTCTTTACCTTCCCAACCGGGAGGACGCTTGGAATTATACCAAGCAATTGATCCAATGCTGACTGCCGCAATAAATCCGACAACAAGCACTGCAATCGGAATCCATAGGGTATTACTTGCCATAAGACCGATTTGTTCCTTAATTTAATGATACCTTAACGATTATCTCATTTTTTGTTAATTAAAAGCTAAAACTTCTTTGAATTACACCCACGCCAATATCATCACAATAGCAGGGAGAATCGGGATTAGGATTAAAAATAACGGAAACCCCAGAAGTCATTAAAATATTATCATTCACCAGATAACGATAACAAGCTTCCCCTAAAACCGCATTACAGGAAAATATTGATCATGTATTTTGGCGTAATACTATTACTATTATTGGGTAGCTTTAGTTTGGGGGCATTACCCCTAACCCGTTGGGTTGTCCAACTCTTATCTGGGAAAAATTTATCACAATTAGGGACAGGAAATATTAGTGTTTCCGCAGCCTTTTCCCAGGGAGGAAAACAAGCGGGAATCATTGCTGTTATCCTAGAAATAGCACGGGGGATTATTCCAGTAATTACTGCCAAGATTTTATTCCCCAATACTCCAGTTTTGCAAATCGTCAGTTTAATTTTATTAGTCGCAGGACGATATTTTATTGCTAAAGGTGGAGGCGTTACCAATGCAACTTGGGGAATATTAGTCTATTCTCCGATTATTGCCGTCAGTAGCGGAATCACTGGATTAATGATCTGGAGAGTTAGTTATTTATTATTGCCCATTTCTAAGTCTTCTTCTCGACTTTGGGCATCCCGTTTAGGGTGTTTAAGTGCGATATTTTGGGTGTGGTTTTGGCATCAAAAATCCCAATCTCCTACCTTTTCTCCTTGGGAATTGGTGGCAGTGATCGGTTTAGCGGTTGAATTAGTTATCATTAATTTAGCTCAAAAAGATGATGTAGGACTGTATATGAAACAACAATATTTTAACTTAAAAGATAAACTTGATATTCAACACTGTGGCGAAAAAGCAACCCGATTAAGTGAATTAAAACGGGCTGGGTTTAAAGTTCCTTTAGGGTGGGTTTTGCCAGCTATTAACCGTTTAGAAGATATTAATATCCCTTTTAAAAAACAAATTCAATTAACCAATTATCCCTTAATTATCCGTTCTTCTGCTATTGGAGAAGATAGTAACAACTCATCAGCAGCAGGACAATATCAAACCATTGGCCCTATTTATTCTCCGACGGAATTACAACCTGCTATTATTCAATGTCGTCAATCCTATTGGAATCCTGAAGCGATTTCCTATCGTCAAAATCAACACCTTCCTGATGCGGGAATTGCTGTATTAATTCAACCTTATTTAGCCAGTGAAGTTGCAGGCGTGATGTTTACTCGCAACCCCTTAGATGGGGGTTCACAAATTATTATTGAAGCCTTACGAGGGGGGGCAGAATTAGTAGTTGGGGGTCAATTTACTCCGGTACATTTAGAAATAGAAATCAATACCTTAATAGAGGAGTTAGAGCTTCCTAGTTTTTTACCAAAAACAGTTATTTTAGAATTAGTTCAACTCGCCCAAGATATAGAAGCTTTTTATCAAGGTATCCCCCAAGATATTGAATGGTGTTGGGATGGAGTCAAAGTTTGGATTTTGCAAACTCGTCCGATTACTAATTTACGCCCTATTTGGACAAGAACTATCGCAGCAGAAGTCATTCCTGGGGTCATTCCTCCCTTAACCTGGTCAATTAATCGCCCCTTAACCTGTGGGGTTTGGGGTGAACTATTCACCTTAGTTTTAGGAAAAAAAGTTTCCCATTTAGATTTTAAACAAACTGCTACGTTATTCGCTTCCCATGCCTATTTTAATGCCAGTTTATTAGGAGAAATCTTTACGTTAATGGGATTACCTAAACAGGGGTTAGAGTTTTTAGTCCGAGGGCAAAAAATGGGAAAACCTCCCCTGGGTAAACTCTTCCCTTCATTACCCGGTTTATGGCGATTAATTCAACGAGAACGGCATTTAGATCAAGATTTTAAACGAGATTTAGAACAGCTATTTTTACCTACATTACAACAGATTGAATCTCATCAATCTCTTGAATTACTAACCTTAACTCAACTCTTAGAACAATCAGAAACCCTACAAAAAACATTAAAATTAGCGACTTACTATAATATTATTGCACCCATTGGGTTAGCCATTCGTCGAAGCTTATTTAAAGTTTCTGATGCTTGGATCCCTACCCATACTTCCCCAGAAGTTGCTTCAATGCAAGCATTACAAACTCTAGCCGATCAAATTAGAGAAACTTTTACAGAAACCGAACCCATTACTCATCAATCTTTCGAGCAAAAACTCGCAGAAAATCAACAATTTCATCAACAATTTGAAACCTGGTTACAAACCTATGGCTATTTAAGTGAAGTGGGAACCGATATTTCTGTACCGAATTGGTTAGAACAACCAGAAATATTTAAAGAAATGCTATTCAAAATTATCAAAAATGTAAACTACCGCATGGAAAATTTAAACGTTTCTAACTTAAATCAATGGGAAAAATGGCGACAAGCTCAATGTTATGAACGCACGTTAACGAAAAGTAAAATCGCTGAAGTTTATGGGAAACTTTTAGCTCATTTACGATGGACAATCTTGGCTATAGAATCTCAAGCCATTACTCAAGGAATATTAGAGAACTCAGGAGATATCTTTTATTTAGAATGGGATGAAATTAAAGCTTGGATAGAACAGAATATTGAACCCGATTTTATTCCGAAAGTTCATCAACGTCGGAATATTTTTCAAGAAGATTGCGATCGCACAATTCTCCCCGTTGTTTATGGTACTATCTTACCGAAACATCGGTTACAAAATATTCAAAATGCTGCAATTTTACAAGGAATTCCTGCTAGTATTGGCTGTGTGGAAGGAACCATTAAAATTTGTCGTAGTTTAACTAATATTATAGATCAAACAGAGGATAAAATTCTGGTTGTTCCCTACACCGATGCCGGATGGTCGCCCATTTTATTAACCGCAAAAGCGATTATTTCTGAAGTCGGCGGACAACTTTCTCATGGTGCTATTATCGCACGAGAATATGGTATTCCTGCGGTGATGAATATTCAAGGGGCTACTACCTCTTTAAAAGACGGTCAACGAGTTCGAGTTGATGGTTATCAAGGAACTGTTGAAATTTTGGAGGATTAAAAAATAATACCTAAATAATATGATGGTGCGTCCACGTTGCTTAAGCACTCTACAGGGAGTCAGTTAGGTGTTTTTTCAGGGTATTGACGGGTAAAGGGCCTTGAAGATGTTGCCAAGGTAAGACTTGATCTAAATCCCAATTTTGGTTAACATAATATTCTATTGGGGGTAATTTTCCGCGTAATTCTTTGAAGGCGCGACGATAACTTCCGAGGGAGTCTCCATAGTTTCTTACTAATTCTAAAAGATTAGAAATTCGACGATCGCCCCTAGAAAGTAGAGCTTGAATCACAGACCATTTATAACTTTCAGGTCGGAAATCAATGTTATTGGATTTTAATTGTTTTTCTAATAATTTCAGTCGTTTTTCTGCATCAGGATTCACCCCAAACCACTGAAATGGAGTGTGAGATTTTGGTACAAAGGTACTACAACCGAGCGTTAATTTAAAGCCCGGTACTGCTTTTTTTAACGTCTTCATTAGGTCTATTGTGGCTTCTACATCCTCTAATTCTTCCCCCGGAATCCCCACCATGCCATAGAGTTTCATCCCCTGTAAACCGCCATTTTTAGCATTAATAATGGCTTGAATAATTTCTTGATTTTCTAACTTTTTATTGATGATTTTTCGTAGGCGATCGCTACCACTTTCAACTGCAATTGTCAAGGTACGAGTGTCTCGTTTTGCTAAGGTTTTTGCTAATTTTTCGGTAACGGTATTTGTTCTAACGGAAGCAATACTTAAACGCACATCATCATATTTCGGTTGAGTTAAATAATTCAATAATTCATCAAATTCAGGATGTTGTGTGACGGACGCACCTAATAAACCTAAACGCCGCGTTACTTGCAGTCCCCGTTCAATCGCTGGAATTAAAGATGCTTCTAAACTAGCTGTTCTAAAGGGTAAAGTTAAATAACTGGCTAAACAGAAACGGCACATTTCAGGACAACTGCGAACCACTTCCACCATATAGATATTTTCCCAAGCCGCTTTTTCCGTAACAACCGTTGAAGCGGATAAAATATTTCCGCGATAGGTTTGTTTTTGGATTTCGGGAGGAGTATTAGAATCTACCGGTTTAATGGCTTTAATGTTACCTTCTAAACTGTCATAAGATACTTCATATAAACTGGGAATATAAATTCCTGGAATTAGGGCTAAATGTCGTAATTGTGTCGAGCGCGATTCCTGAGAAACCTGTTGATAAGCGTCTATGAAATCGCCTAATAAATTTTCTCCATCACCCAGTAAAATAATATCAAAAAAATCGGCAAAAGGTTCGGGATTAGCAGTTAATACGGGGCCACCCCCAAAAATCAAGGGATGTTTTTCTGTCCGATGAACCGAACGCAGGGGAATATTGAGGAATTCTAAACGCTCAAAAATATTAACGTAATCCAGTTCCCAAGAAAAGGAAAAACCGACGAGTTTAGGTTGTTGAGGTAAGGGTTCATGCACATCAGTAAATAAACGACTTACTTCTACATCAGAACGCATAGCTAAAGTCGCCCAAACCAGTTGATATCCTAAACTGGTAATACCAACGGTATATTCATTGGGAAAAGCAAAAATAATCGGAATGGCATCTAAATTAGAAGGTGTGGGACTAAACAGCAAACGTTCAGAATCAAAAACAGAAGCACTCACAGAATTAATCAATAAAACACTCCTTGAAATGTACTTTTATTCTAGCTTAACCTGCTTTGACACTCTCACTGTCAATCGCAAAGCAATGTGACGGCAGATTCTTTGTTCAACGAATCGACTTGCCCTAACAGGATTGCTCCAGTCAAAATCTATCGCTTTATACTGTTGTTTTTTTGCTCTAACTTTAAATTCTAAAACAAGCATTTATGTCACCGCTATCGACTTTTCCTAACGGTTCCCCGTTCCCTGCTGTATAACAAAAATCCCACTCAATGGAAGGGAGCGGGATTTTGTTATGAGTATGAAAGTTTTAGGGAAATTTATACTCAACTTTCAAGCGGGTAGAGACACGATACCTCGCGCTCATCAACCTACATCGGTCTTAGAAGGAAGAACCTAAACCCACATAAGAACCGTAGAAAAATAAACCAACCACAACTAAAACACCTGTTCCCGCAACAGTGGCAATTAACCACAAGGGAAGTCTACCTGATTGCAACACGGCTATTACCTCGTTAATTCAAAAGCTTAATTGACAAGGGATTTTAGATTTTGGATATGAGATTTAGGATGAATATTTAGGTAAAAAATATGTTTCCTCAATCAACGTTCGCGAAGCGTCACGAAGTGAATCCAAAATCGTTAAATCGAGAAAAAATCCAGTTAGTTAAAGAAATAACTGGAGAATAAAATACCCAGAACAAAAATCAACAGCAAACCTAAATAGAGTGAAGTTCTGTTCAACTCAACAGGTTGACGATTGGGATTATTACTCCGTTCCATTGTCAGTCTCCTATCGTTGAATAAATTGCATGGCCGCGATCGCACCGAGGAAGAAAACCGTAGGTACTGCTAAAGTATGAACGGCTAACCAACGGACTGTAAAAATCGGATAAGTTATCGGTTCATTGGAACTGGTACCAGTTGCCATTTTATTAAACTCCTTTGTCAACTATTTACTAATGAAATCGCCAATTTGATCTTTGCTATTAAAGCGATCGCTTACAATCGGAAGTTCCTGGCGTTGTTGAGTAAAATACTCATCAGGGCGAGGGGTTCCAAAGGCATCGTAAGCTAAACCGGTGCTGACAAACAGCCAACCTGCAATAAATAAAGCCGGAATTGTAATACTGTGAATCACCCAATACCGGATACTGGTAATAATATCGCCAAAAGGACGCTCTCCAGTTGTTCCTGACATCGTTAAATCTCCTCAAGCAACGGTTGAACACTCAAATCTATATGATACGGGAGCAGGGAATGTGGAACAAGCCTACTCCATTGATTTATCTCAGGTTTATTTAAGCCGCTTCTGGGGTCGAACCTTGATAACGGAGTAATGTCCCCCTTTGACCCAGGACAAACCCTTGTTCAGGGTCGAAAAACTTGATTTTGTACAGATTCGATGGGACATTTTCTATTCCCCGATCTTTCTGCCAAGTTTGGCCACCGTCAAAACTACACAGAAGATTTCCACTCCCGCCACTGACCCAAATTTCTTCAGGAGTGCGATAAGCTAAATCTAAAAATCCCCAACTGGTAGAATATTCTGGGTTAACCGGATCACCCCAGGCTTGGATATCTTCTGGGTCAGTAAACCGCAATTCACCGCCCCGAGCAATCATCCACAAGCGGCCATCTTGACCAAAACCAATCTTTTCTAACCGTTTAGAACTGTAACGGTTATGAGGTTCCCACGCTTTAGATCCCGGTTCCCAAGTTGAGTAAAAATTCCCCTTAGCCGAAACGCTAATATAGCGACCATCCGCAGAACGAGACAGACTTCTGACAAAACCTACGGCATCTTCAACGAGAGCTTTCCAGGTTTTCCCGCCATCTTCGGTTTGGTAAATCGCTCCCACATCCGTTGTCATTTCTGCGGTATTGGGACTAAGAGCCACAATACTATATGGAGCACCGGGTAATTTAGCATTGAGGCTAATTCGCTCCCACTTATTCCCTTCATTGGTCGTATGCAACAAAATGGAGGGTAGTCCCACAATCCAGCCCTCAGACCCCTTAAAGCTGATGGCGTTGAAGCGAACTTTTTCTTCCCCTAAATCCAGTTGCTTGACTTGCCAATGGTCGCCCCCATCGGTGGTTTCCAATAGCGTCGCGTCACTGCCCACAATCCAACCATGTTTCGGGTTGGTTCCGGTAAAGGCAATGTCAGCTAAATTCGCTTGGGTTTCAGTGGGAACCACTTCCCAGGGATTGTAACTGAGTTGGGGCAGGTATCGACAGCTTGCACAAATTAATGCAACTGTCAAGACTATAACGATTTTTTGCAAAAATTTAACAATGTGCATTAGATTCAATGAAATTTTAATCCCTCAATTTAGGCCATACAAGCTCATAAAGAACAAAAATCCCAGGGCCAAGCTCCCAAAAATTAGGAGATTCTTTTGCTGGGCGGTCAAGGTATTTACCCCCAAACCAAAGCCTAAGTTCTCTTGAAACCCAGAGGGGTTTTCCTCAGAGCCAATATTGATAAACTGGCTTTTCGGTGCGCCACAGACGGGACAACGCCACTTTGTCGGTAAATCTGTAAACGCTGTCCCCGCAAGAACATTAGAACTGCCTTTGGTTGGCTCATAGACATAGCCACAAGCCTTACACTCATGGCGATCAAGGGCTGTCACTTCAGTGGCTGGTTCACTCATTTGAACAGGGATGAGTTGAGGATTATTAGAATAACTATTAAATAATATTACAAAATTTGAGCAAATCACAACAAACCTTCCCACATCAGTATGAACAGCAGACGTAGATTTGAACAGTATCCCCCACTACCCGAAAATCCAGAAACAGGACTTTCGTGAAATGGGTACGACCCTTAACGGCAGAGGAATGACGATCAAGCTTTAAAATCTTACAGAGTTGTAAATTTAAGAATTCCCGGTTAGATCGAAGATTAACGGGGGATTATGTCAAAATGTAAAAAATCAGTTACAAACCTAGCGCGATCTGTGATTTATTGTGTTTGTTCTTAGTGGCTACGAATATTTTTTAGGCTTCTTAATCATTTGCAGCCTAGTTCCTATCCTGGCTTTGGGCGCGTCCAAAGTCCTACGACCCAAAAGCCGGAGTGGTGTCCGTCGCACCACCTACGAATCGGGGAACGAACCCATCGGAGGGGCATGGATTCAATTCAACATCCGATACTATATGTTCGCCTTGGTGTTTGTCGTCTTCGACGTTGAAACCGTGTTTCTCTACCCTTGGGCCGTTGCCTTTCATAATTTGGGACTCTTGGCTTTTATTGAAGCCCTGATATTTATTGCAATTCTCGTCATTGCACTGGTTTACGCTTGGCGTAAAGGTGCCTTGGAATGGTCATAAAAGGTGATAAAACCATGACTCAAAGCATTTCACCCGAAATGGAAAAAATTATCAATCCGGTTGAGCGTCCCCAAGTCACTCAGGAACTCTCGGAAAACGTGATTCTGACAACGGTGGATGACCTTTACAACTGGGCAAGGCTGTCTAGCTTATGGCCTCTGTTGTACGGGACAGCTTGTTGTTTTATTGAATTTGCCGCTTTAATTGGTTCTCGGTTTGACTTTGACCGTTTTGGTTTGGTTCCTCGGTCTAGTCCTCGACAAGCGGATTTATTGATTACCGCCGGAACCATCACCATGAAATATGCTCCGATTTTGGTGCGTTTGTACGAACAAATGCCAGAACCGAAGTATGTGATTGCCATGGGAGCTTGTACCGTTACCGGAGGAATGTTCAGCATGGACTCCACAACGGCCGTGCGAGGGGTTGATAAATTAATTCCTGTGGATGTTTATATTCCGGGGTGTCCTCCTCGTCCCGAAGCCATTATTGATGCGGTGATCAAACTGCGTAAGAAAATTTCGGATGATTCCTTGCAAGAACGGGCTAATCTTCAACAAACCCATCGCTATTACACCCGTCGTCATAATATGAAACCGGTTGCACCGATTTTAACCGGCCAATATTTAGTCACCGAGTCCCGTCAAGTTCCCCCCAAACAGTTAACCGAAGCTATGGGAATGCCGATTCCTCCCGCTTTAATTGCCGAACGGACAAAGGAGGAAAAACGTGGCTAATTCCGAAGCCCCCCTCGTTGAAGCCAGAAAAGTTTCTCAATGGCTCAGTCAAAATGGCTTTGAGCATGAATCCCTTGGCCCGAATACAATGGGCGTGGAAATGATTAAAGTGGATCGAGATTATTTGATCCCCTTAGCCACTGCTTTGTATGCCTATGGGTTCAACTGTCTGCGTTGTCAATGCGCCTATGATGCTGGCCCTGGGGATGCCTTAGTCAGCGTTTATCACTTAGTTAAAATTGATGACAATGTGGAACAACCCCAGGAAATCTGCGTCAAGGTCTTCGTTCCACGGGATGATCCCAGAGTCCCTTCAGTCTACTGGATCTGGAAAGCAGCCGATTTTCAGGAGCGAGAATCCTACGATATGTATGGTATCGTCTACGAAGGTCATCCCAATCTCAAACGGATTTTAATGCCGGAAGATTGGGTCGGTTGGCCTTTAAGAAAAGATTATATCTCTCCTGATTTCCATGAATTGCAAGATGCCTATTGAGGGCAAAGCCAGCCCTTAGATATTGATGAGCTTCTAGCACCCCGATGGCTTATGGGGTGCTGGTGTTGCTCAAACCTAAATTTAATTGAAAGATGCAATTCAATCCGGCGATCCAAATTGCCAGATCTCTAGGAAGTCTGATATAGTTGCCTACGATAATGTAGAATTCATATCCGGCTTGGACTTGATACACTCGCTTATTCTAAATTAAGGGGTGTAGTTACAAGGGTAAGCAACGGGTTACGCCCGCAGCTAAACGGAATCGGTCTTCGCAATTCACTTTGGTGGAGGAGTCAAATCGTGAGCACTCTCAACGGTACAACATTTAATGATATTAATTTCAACGGCATCTTTGATGCTGGAGATATTGCACTTCCCAATGTCACTGTCTTTTTAGATAGCAATGGCAATGGTTTACCCGAGTCCCTAGAAAAAGTTTCGATCACTGACATTAACGGTTTTTATTCGTTTCCCAGTCTAGCGGCAGGAAGCTATCAAGTTGGACAAGTCGTTCCTCCAGGTTTTACACGGACAACGGTAGCCAAACCTGTCACCCTAACAGGAGCCGCAGACACAGCTACATTTAACATTGCCAATACTGGAGCCGTTACCCCCGTTGTTCCGTCTCTGAGTGGCAACATTGCAGGGGCTGTCTTTGTAGATAACAATCTGCTCGGTCTCTACAACTACGTCTACGACGATAACGGCAATATCGTTCCCTATAATTCCAACATCTACGACAGTAACGGCAACCTGATTGTCAATACCAATGGGTTTGCCAATACTCAGATATATGATCCCTTTACGGATGCGACGTTACCCAATATTCCGGTCTACATTGACCTGAACAACGATGGTTTCCTCAACTCCAACGAACCTAGCACTTTTACGAATGAAGCCGGGTTTTATAACTTTAATGTTTTACCCCCGGGTTCCTACTTGTTGAGAATTGCTCAAGCTTCTGAGGTAACAGGAGAAAACTCGATTCTGGGTGATCTCTTATCAACAACCAATACTCCGTTAGTGGTTGATGTCTTTGGTGGCTCGACCACCAGAGCCGATCTGGGTGTTGTTGCTCCCAATAGTGTTTACGGTAAAGTCATTAATGACCTGAATGGTAATGGCTTCCCCGAAGCTTCAGAACCCGGAATTCGAGGCGTTACGGTCTTTATTGATTCTAATGGAAATAACGTCTTTGACTTAGGTGAAAAGTCTACGGTGAGTGGTGCTGATGGGGCTTACATTATCAAAGGCTTAAATACTAATGTTGGACAGCAATCTAACGAAACCTTAGCTCAAAACCCCTATCTCGCTTACCAGCTTTTAGCCGATCCCCTTTCTGTCGCCAAGTCTTTCCCCGTAACTTCCGTTCCCCCAACGACTAGCTACGTTAGAACTTCACCTCTGCCTGGGGCTACAATTGATGCTCCGGTGATTCCAGCAGGTTCTGCTCAGGCTAACTTCCTCTATACTTTTGCTCCTACAGCAAGTGCCGTCTTACCGGACAGCATCACAGGATTTGTTTTCAATGATCTTAACGGTGATGGCATTGTTCAACCGGGTGAACCCAATCTGCCCGGTGCGGAAATCTATCTTGACCTCAATAACAACTCCAAGTTAGATTCCAGTGAACCGAGTTCAGTGAGTGATGCGGCGGGTTCCTTCGGGTTCTTGAATCTTGACACTCCCAAGGACTACATTGTTCGGACAACGGATCAGTTCTTAACCACTGCCGTTCCTAATGTCATCTTAGGTACGAATCAAGCAGCCCAAGTTGCCGTTGGTTTGGCGACTTTCCAACCCAGTCCCGCCATTAACCAAAACGCTTTAATTCCCGTTCCGGGAACCACTGTCGTTTAAAACGGACATAGCATTGATTTTGCTATCTATTTAATACTTATATCATCCTAGAGCAGCAGCCTGGCTTACACAGCCCCTAGCCTTGCTCTAGGATGATATTTTTTTCCCTCACACCTAGACGCTGAATTGTTGGTTCACCGAGTTAAGCGACTCCCGATGTTCTATTTTCTGCTGCCAGTCACAAGCAAGGGTTCTTCCGTCGGCAATTTGTATCAAGATACTCAGATTTTCTCGGTTACTCCTGATTAATTTAGAGTAGGCTAGATTAAGTGGAGTTTAATACTTAACAATTTGTCTCAAGTTTTCGCAACGTCAACGTTTCCCGCCAGCACGTTTAAGCTGAATAATGGTTTAACGGTTATTCACCAGCAAATTCCGGCAACCCCAGTTGTCGTTGTTGATGTCTGGGTAAGGGCTGGTGCCATTTATGAGCCGGATATGTGGTCAGGAATGGCGCACTTTTTAGAACACATGATTTTTAAGGGTACAGAGTGGATTGGCCCTGGTGTGTTCGATCAAGTGATTGAAAGTTGTGGGGGTGTGGCGAATGCTGCTACCAGTCACGATTATGCTCATTTTTATATTACAACTGCCGCTCAATATTTGAAGGAAACATTGCAGGCTTTGGGGGATTTATTACTACACGCAACGATTCCCGAAAGCGAGTTTAATCGAGAACGGGATGTGGTTTTAGAAGAAATTCGTCAAGCGCAAGATGATCCTGATTGGCTGAGTTTTCAAGCCTTGATGGAAACGGTGTATGAACGTCATCCCTACAGTCGTTCTGTTTTGGGTACAGAAGCGAAATTAATGGAACACTCGCCCTATGAAATGCGTTGCTTCCATCGATGTCGTTACCAACCGGAAAATATGGCGGTTGTGATTATTGGGGGTGTGGAGGAGCAGCAAGCTTTGGATTTAATTCATGAAGCCTTTGATAATTTTTTCCCCCCTGCTAGTTTCCCCCATCTTTATGAGGTGGTTCGCCCCCAAATTAAAGAAATTCGTCGCCGAGAACTGCGTTTACCTTATATTGAAGAAGCACGATTAACCTTAGCGTGGACAGGGCCAGGAATTGACCATTTAAGACAAGCTTATGGCTTAGATTTAATTTCTTCCATTATCGCATCGGGACGAACTTCTCGATTAGTCCAAAAACTGCGAGAGAAACTTCAGCTTGTCCATGATATTTGCAGCGATTTTTCTTTACAACAAGAGTCTAGCTTATTTACAATTAGTGCTTTATTAGAACCTCAAAATTTAGAGAAAGTAGAAGACTTAATTTGTGAAGAAATTCATGAATTAATGATTGAGCCAATTTCTGAAACCGAATTGAGGCGAAGTCAACGTTTTCTCTGTAATGACTATGCCTTTTCAACG
Organism: Planktothrix tepida PCC 9214; assembly: GCF_900009145.1. NCBI lineage: Bacteria > Bacillati > Cyanobacteriota > Cyanophyceae > Oscillatoriales > Microcoleaceae > Planktothrix > Planktothrix tepida. The sequence continues at coordinate 1,144,590 of NZ_LN889782.1, read as the reverse complement.
GAGACTCCAGGACAGTTAGCCGGGTTATATGGATATTATTTCACCGTCGCACAACCTGATTTATCCGTAACTTATCCCCTACAAATTCAATCCTTTCAGCCTTTAGAACTCCAAAATATTGTGACCGAACTCCTGAATTTAAACCATTATGCAGTCATGGTTGTTCAGCCATAAGGGAGGACAAGGGGACAAGGGGACGGGGAGACAAGGGGACGGGGAGATGAGGGGATGAGGAGAGATGGGAAATCATTAACTTGTGTACAGACGCATCTAGCACCGAGTGAAGCCGTAGGCTCCAAGTATATATAACCACTGATAACTGATAACTGATAACTGATAACTGATAACTGATAACTGATAACTGACTTACCATTTTAACAAATTAAATTCTTCCATATCAACCGTGTCTCGGTTGCGATAAATGGTGAGAACAATTGCTAAACCGACGGCGGCTTCAGCCGCAGCTACAGTAATCACAAATACAGTAAAGACTTGACCTTTAATATTAGCAGAATCTAAAAAGTTAGAAAATGCCATTAAATTCAAGTTGACTGCATTTAGTAAGATTTCAATGGACATTAACACTCGCACTGCATTTCGGCTGGTAATTAATCCATAAATTCCAATGCAAAATAAAGCCGCCGCTAACAACAAAAAATACTCCAGTTGTAATTGCATAAGATTACGATTTTCTCCTATTGACTTGAATTGAACACATTAAAAATAGCAGTCCCTTTCCCCCTTTTTACCCTTAAAATCCCTAACGATCTTGAGGGCGATCGCTTCCTATAGATACGAACTCACGGGGACGTTCTTGTAAAGTTAAAACCGGAGTCTCAGTTTTTTGGGTAGATGAAACATCAGGAATATAATCTCGACGGGCCAGAATAATTGCTCCGACCATCGCCATTAAAAGAAACACCGAAGCCAATTCAAAGGGTAATAGGAAATCGGTAAAAAAGTGTTGTCCAATTAAAGCAATTGAACTTTCAACGGGTGCAACCACTGGGGTAATTGACCAAGATGTAGACAAGACCATTGCGCCTAAAAGGGCAAATAATCCCACACAAACAACGGCTGTTGAGCCTTTGCGAAGCCAACTTAGAGGAAGTTCTTTAAAAGTTTCCCTCTTGTTGACTAACATAATCCCAAATAGGATGAGAACATTCACCGAACCGACATAAATTAAAACTTGTGCAGCGGCGACAAAATCAGCATTCAGGAGAAGATATAATCCGGCAATGCTAATAAATACACCACCCAATAAAAACGCAGAATAGACGATATTGGTCAGCAGTACCACACCTAAAGCTGTTCCAATGATCATCACGGCTAATAAGCCAAATGCAACAAATTGAACCCCTTCTGCTAGATTCACAATTTCATCATCCCTTAATTAAAGTATTTAGAGCAATTCAGCAGTAATTAACCGTCAACGGTTTCCCGTCAACGGTCAACCCTTATTCTTTTTTTTCCAGTTGTTCAATAATGGACTCTGGACGCAAGCCAGCACGACGAGCCGTTTCCGGCAGATCATGGGGGTCAAATTCCCCAGCCGGTAAATAAGCGAACTCGCGTAACGGCGTGACCATGGGATCATTCGTGACTTTATAAGGTAAACGTCCCAAAGCGACGCTATCATAATTCAACTCATGACGGTCATAAACTCCTAATTCATACTCCTCCGTCATGGAGAGGCAGTTTGTGGGACAGTATTCTACACAGTTCCCACAGAAAATACAGACGCCAAAATCAATACTGTAGTGTTTAAGCTGCTTTTTCTTGCTTTCCTTGTTATAGTTCCAATCCACCACAGGTAAATTGATCGGACAGACACGAACACAAACTTCGCAAGCAATACATTTGTCAAATTCAAAGTGAATCCGTCCCCGAAACCGTTCAGAAGGAATTAATTTTTCGTAGGGGTACTGAACCGTAATCGGACGACGACGCATATGATCAAATGTAACAGAAAGCCCCTGACCAATATATTTGGCAGCTTGAAAGGTTTCTTTGGCGTACTCAGTGACTTGGTTAAGAAACTTCAGCATGATGTCTTCCTCGAACAGATGAAGGCAAGTAATCGTGGTTTATGGAGATCAATGGCTTTATCCACCAAAAGCAACGGGGAACGCCAATTTCAGGGCTGCGGTTAACAGCAAATTGACTAAACCAACCGGTAATAAGAATTTCCAGCCTAGATTTAACAGTTGGTCAATCCGAACGCGAGGCACTGTCCAGCGCAGTAAAATTGCCGTAAAGACCAAAAGATAAGCTTTTAAAACCGTCATGGTGATGCCCAGCATCGCCAATATCACTTGTAACCAGGGTGTGGTTTCACTCAACCCTAACGTATGAGCCACCCAATCGACAGGAATCGGAAAATCCCAACCCCCCAGGTATAAAACCGCCACCATCAGGGATGAGAGTACCAAATTGATGTATGAGGCTAAATAATACAGAGCAAACTTCATCCCTGAATATTCAGTCTGGTAACCCGCCACCAGTTCTTCTTCAGCTTCAGGTAAATCGAAAGGTAAACGCTCACATTCAGCTAAAGCTGCAATCCAGAAGATCAAGAATCCAACGGGTTGACGCCAAATATTCCAACCTAAAATTCCATAGCCCGACTGTTGATTGACGATATCCAGGGTACTCATACTATTGGACATCATCACCACAGCCAGAACTGCTAAAGCCAGAGGAATTTCATAACTAATGGATTGGGCTGCGGCTCGTAACCCTCCTAATAAAGAGTATTTATTATTGGAGGCATAACCCGACATTAACAACCCAATGGGTTGAATACTCGAAAGGGCAATCCACAGAAAAATAGCAGTTCCTAAATCTGTAATCACCATGTTTTGTCCAAAAGGGACAATTAAATAGGACAAAAACACGGGAATTGCTACAATAATCGGCCCCAAGGTAAATAACCAAGGGTCAGAATTTGTCGGAACCGTATCTTCTTTAAAGAGCAATTTCAAGCCATCTGCTAAAGGGGCTAAGGTTCCCATCGGGCCTATATATTCCGGGCCAATGCGTTGTTGGGCTGCGGCAGAAATTTTCCGTTCTAACCAGACCGTTGCTAAAACACCAACGGTTGCAGCTACAAGCATTAGTCCCATCGGCAGAGGAAGCCAAAACAATTTAGCAATCTCTGACGGTAAGCCCAGACCTATTAGGGCTTCTACAAAACTTTCTTGTAAGTCAATTCCTGGGTTCATGGAATCTGTGATACGCAACAATGGATGCTTGATTAATTTAAAAACGGCAAAATTCCATTAAGTGAAAATAGGAGATTGTCCGTCCTGTTTTGAAGACTTTGTTGATCCCCCAGCTTAGATGAAGTTTTAACTTTGAATTCCCTAAATTTTGTTGCGATAGCAACAGTTAGAGACAAAGTTCAGTGACTTTAAACCGCTCTGGGTTGAGGCGAGACTTGCCCTAGGCTGTCTCTACGACTTCACAAAGCCCACATTCTCGTAAAGATTTTTTAAGACTTTACCGTAAATTAGTATAGCGTTTGACCGTCCTCAAAACTTGCGCTGACTCTCGAAACTTACTGATGGGTGAAATTAAAAAAACGAAAGTTTGCGGTTAACGGCGAGTTGTCAACACTTCGACCAAGCTCAGTGCAAAGCCGTCAACCGTCAACTGTTACAACGTTGATTCTTCTAGGTTAATGGCACAGTTACGTTCATCGATAGGAACGTAGGTTTCATTGTGAGAACCCGTATAAATTTGAGTGGGGCGGAAGATGCGGTTTTTGGTGAGTTGTTCTTTCCAGTGGGCTAACCAACCCGAAACACGAGCGATCGCAAAAATTGGGGTGAATAAATCGGCCGGAATGCCTAACTTGCGATAAACCAGACCCGAATAGAAATCAACGTTAGGATAAATTCCTTTTCCGCCTAAACGATCAGCAACGACTCGTTCTAGTTCCAGCGCAATTTCATAATATTGGTCATGACCGAACTTCTCAAACAGTTTTTCGGCTAGTTGTTGTAAAATCGTAGCGCGGGGGTCTTTAACTTTATAAACCCGATGTCCGAATCCCATAATCTTAGATTTTTGAGCAATCAGACTGTCTATATAGGGAGCGACATTTTCTACAGCACCAATTTCTTCTAACATCACTAAAACCTCTTCATTGGCCCCTCCATGTAATGGCCCTGCCAAAGTACCAACGGCTGAAGCAATCACCGCATAGGGATCGGTTAACGTAGAAGCGGTCACCATGGCGGAAAAGGTAGAAGCGTTAATGGTATGTTCTGCATGAAGAGTCAGACACACATCAAAAACCCATGCTGCTAAGGGATCAGGTTCCCGTTCACTCAACATATAGAGAAAATTAGCGGAATAATCCAAATCATCACGGGGTTGTACCGGATCATTTCCTTTCCGCATTAATTGAAATGCAGCCACCATCGTGGGAATTTTTGCAAGTAACCGCACCACCGCTTCTCGAATATATTGAGGATTATCCAAAGCCCGACGAGAATAGAATAATCCTAACGCCGCGGCTGAGGTTTGTAAGGCATCCATAGGATGACCCGTTTCCGGGAAACATTTCATCATGTCCCGAATCCGATATTTAATCCGTCGATGATAGCGAATTTCATGCTCAAACTCAGTTAATTCGTCTTTAGTGGGAAGTTTTCCCCAAATCAACAAATAAGATGTTTCCAGAAAGGTACTATAGTTCGCCAGTTGTTGAATACTAATTCCTCGGTACTCCAGAATGCCTTTTTGTCCATCAACGTAGCTAATGCTGGATAAGGTGGCTGGAACGCCTTCAAGACCAGGTTTGAATTCACTAACAGCAGTCATAAAAGTTTATGTATGTATGTGGATCTTTCTCAAGGTACATTATCAGAGTGCTTGATAGTGTTCTCGTTTTGACAGGATTTTATTAACTTTCTAGTGGCTTTGGAGAAGGGGTGAACGGCTTAACTCAGCAAAAATTTAGGGGAAGTCAGCCAGAAAAGTTGACTCTGACCGATGGGAGAACCTGTTGAGGGGAGTGTAATCCCGATGACTCCTGCTTTTTTGACTATTAAGGATTCTTGAAAATTCCCCCAGAGCAATAATTCTGCCCAATGACCTAAATCCGGTTGATGTCCGACTAAAGCGAATGCCTTAGCGGATGTTGTTTTCCAATTGTTGTACCAACTTACCCAATCGTGAAGATTACCACCGGGAGCTAAAGCAGCACATTCTTCTAACTGCTGTGATAATCCTGCGGCTTTGAGAATTTCTGCGGTTTGGCGAGCGCGAATCAGAGGACTGGTCAAGATTATATCAAATTCTAATTCTAACTCTTTAAGGCGACTGGCAACTTTTCGAGTTTTGCGATCGCCTTCTTGGGTTAATGGGCGTTCGTCATCATTTTGATAGGTTCCGTGTTCTGCTGCAATTCCGTGCCGAATTAAATATAAATCCGTCATAAAATTTTTTTCAATTGAGAATGAACATTTAATTACGAATTACAAATTACAAATTACGAATTACAATTTTTAATTCTTAATTCTTAATTCGTAATTCTTAAAAAATCAAGAACCAAGCAACACCCGCAACCCGACTAACAAAAAACCCCTGTACTTGATATAGACAGGGGCTTAAAGACCAATTATATATTTTTGCCACTCTTTGTTCATGCCACTTTTGACGTGCTTCGTCACTTCAAAATAAAGGCTGCTGTAGGGTTTTCGCGGGGGTATCCGCAAGGTCATCCCAGCCTCTTTTGGTGTGCGACTGCCCTTCCTGACATTACACTGAACACAAGCAGACACCAGATTTTCCCAAGAATCTCCTCCACCACGAGAACGCGGAATCACATGATCTAGGGTTAAATCATCTCCGGTATATCCACAGTATTGACAGGAATGACTATCCCGGTGCAATATATTTCTTCGGGTTAGTGGAATATCTTTATAAGGAACCCGAACATAATGGCGAAGTCTGATCACGGTTGGAAATGGAAAATCGGGAAAAATAAATTTTCCATTATGCTCAACCTGTTCGGCTTTTTCTTTGAGCAACAAAATAACCGCCCGTCGCCAAGTCGTGATATTGAGTGGCTCATAGGAGGCATTCAAAACTAACACATTACCCATTGTCTGGATTCTGCAATAAGATTTGACCGATATTAACACAGCTTAACGTCTTCAGGGGTTAAACGGCAAAATACGGCGAAGTCAATTCATAAACTGTTACTTGTTTGATGACTGAGAAGTCTCCAGCCCGGTGAATGAGCAAGATTGATGTTCAAACCTAGACTTGTATCTGTCTTTTTCTTGCTGTTCCCTATTCCCGGTTGCCTGTTCCCTGCTATAACAACAGATTGCGGAAGGTTGACAATAGAGTAGAAAGCTGTAAATAACTGATAGGACAATTCTATTGATTAGGAATTGTCAATTCTAATTCTGGGTTGAGGAGTGAATTAAAATATGGTGAGCGGAAAATCGATTTCGATTGCAAACACAACGAATCAATCCCTCGATTCATCGTTGCACAATTCCGAGATAGAGGTTGGAATTCGTCAACGGGCGTGGGTTGAAGTAGATTTAGAGGCACTGGGGGAAAATGTTCGCCAAATTAAACGGTTATTATCTCCCCAAACCCATTTAATGGCCGTTGTGAAAGCGGATGCCTATGGACATGGGGCAGTTTCAGTGGCGAAAACGGTTTGTCAGGCAGGCGCGGAATGGTTAGCCGTGGCGACCCTTCCAGAGGGGATAGAATTACGAGAAGCCGGAATTAAGAAACCGATTTTAGTGTTGGGGGCGATACATACTGCTGGAGAAGTACAGGCCATCGCCCATTGGCAACTACAACCCACATTATGCACCCCCCAACAGGCTTTATTATTCTCAGAAACCTTGAGTTCATTAAATCAATCTTTAGGGGTTCAAATTAAGATTGATACGGGAATGTCGCGGTTAGGAACTCCTTGGCAACAAGGGTTAGAATTTTTTCAATTAGTCCAACGATTACCGAATTTAGAATTAGCCGGAATTTATTCCCATTTTGCCACAGCAGATAGCCCTGACCCAACCATAATGCGACAACAACATTATCGTTTTGAAAATGTTGTTAATGAAATTCGAGACCATTGGCAATCTGATACTCATTTGAAATTTCCGGTATTACATATTGCTAATTCCGCCGCGACCTTAGCAGATGCTAATTTACATTATGATATGGTACGCATTGGATTAAGTCTTTATGGTCTTTATCCGGCTCCTCATTTAGAATCGGCTGTTACTTTAAAACCCGCGATGCAAATTAAAGCACGGGTAACACAAGTTAAAACCATTGAAGCTGGCACAGGAGTCAGTTATGGCTATCAATTTATTGCGAAAAAACAAACTCGTATTGCTGTTGTTGGAATCGGTTATGCCGATGGAATTCCTCGAAATCTATCTAATAAGATCAAAGTATTAATTCGGGGTCAATGGGTGACTCAAATTGGAACAATTACAATGGATCAAATCATGTTAGATGTCAGTGATATTCCTGATTTACAAGTGGGAGAAGTGGTCACATTATTAGGTCAAGATGGAGATTATTCGATTTCGGCTGACGATTGGGCTAATATATTAGGAACCATTTCTTGGGAAATTCTCTGTGGTTTTAAACATCGGCTTCCTCGAGTTAATATAAAATAATAATCACCTAATAAACCGAGTTTCTGATGTTAGGGATAGAATCAAATCAGAATTTTTGATTCAGAAACCCGGTTTATTCATCAGTGTACCCGTTATTAACAGATTGTTGATTTAACCACTGAGCAACTTCGGGTAAGAATACAGCTTGTTCATGCCGTCCAAATTCAATTCCTTGTTGCTCAAAAGCCAATTTTAAGCGACGACGAAATTCACGAGCAATTGTCCATTGCGTTCCCGGACGGGTTTTAATTCGCATTTCCAGTTCAACACCTGCATCTGCTAAATCACTTACCCCTGTCAAAAGAACCGGAGTCAGAATTGAATTTTGCCAGTCGGGTTCGTTTGCCATTTCTTCAATCACTTTTTTCATGATATCCAAGGCAAAATCAATGTCGGTTTGGTATGTAATTGTTGTTTTAAAATCAATTCTTGACCAGTCTTTAGTTTGATTGTGAACAATACTAATACTTCCGTTAGGAAGAGTGGTTAAACGTCCTTCTTTCCCGCGAATTTGAGTAATGCGTAAGTTCATATATTCTACATAGCCGGATGTTTCACCAACCGTAATATAATCTCCGACGGCATACTGATCTTCCAAGAGAGTGAAAATTCCATTTAAGACATCTCGAATCAAATTTTGAGACCCAAAGGATAAGGCTAAACCTATAATTCCTAAACCAGCAACGACAGGAGCAACTGGGATTTCAAGGGAGTCTAAAGCAACAATAAAACCTATGGAAATCCAGATGGCTTTACTAACGCCTTTTAAAACAACACTATAAGTAGAAAAACGGAGTTCTTGACGCTGAGAGGCAGTGGAACTCAGATTAAAGTTTCTATGTTCATCTTGGAAGGACTTTAAGAGATAGTCAATCAAAAGGGTACTGATTCGGATCGCTATCCCCACAAGAATTACAATAATTAAAATAGACAAAGGATCTCGACTCATCCAATGGGCAAAAAATCGAGTTTGAGGGAATAATCTAGCAATTTTCCAAATAGTAAATGCCCAAATTAAAAGTTGAATGAGTTTTAAAACCAATTTCTTAAATTGATTGGTATTGTATCTTGTGTGCCACTGTTGTAGCTTAGTAGTGATTTCAGAAATTGATGCTGAATCATCAGAATCAGTCAGATTATTCGTGATCTGATTTTGTTCTAAAGTTAATTCCTGCTTTTTATCATTTAGATTTTGTGTCTTTTTGGATAAGTTTTTCTGGAGCAAATAAACCGCAAAACTCAATAAGGATGAAACTAAAATTAAACCCAATGACCATAAACTCGCTTGATATAAATAAGCGGGCTGGCGGTGTTCATAACCTCGCATTAAAGCTTTTTTAATGATTGTTGCTAGTTTATCAGACCAAACTTGAACAGAATAACCATTATATTCTGCATCTTGAGGAGTCACCGTGAAAATGACTCTTTCTTGAAGTTGATCCTGATCAGATACTAAAATCTGGCTATTCCCTTGATTATCTGTTTTAACAGTTATGGTGAGAGTATCAGGATTAAAGCCTTTAGCAAAATTGCCTCCATACAATCGATTATCTAAAATTCCATGAATTTCATTTTCAATGAGCTTGGCTCTTTGGATAATAGAGGGATTGTTTTGTTTTTTATCCGCCTCTATGGGAATTTTCATAGCCACTCGAAATAACTCGTAACCGTCAACAATAACAGGTGCTGAAATTAGATTTCCGACCTGAATGACAGAGGTTACAGGGTTAATGGCACTCGGTAAAGCATCTTGAGCGAAGGTTACTGGAATGCCCCAAGTCGATATTAAAGCGAACAGAGAAATTCCAAGTGCTACAATCAGTTGAGAAAAGTGACGCTTCTGAAGTCTTAGTGTTTTTAACATAGATACACTGGAGTGGGAATTTTTACTCGTGGTTAGTTAAAATGTTTAAGTTATTATATATCATTGACCTATCAAGATCAAATCGTTTTTCTGCGTTAATAATTGACACATTTTATACCTTCAGTAGAAACACAATCGTGAATTAAGCAGCGACCGACATATTCGGCTAATTTTACAGGGACAGCATTGGCGATGATTTGTTCGAGGTGGGTTTTACTTCCGGTGAAAATAAAAGTCTCTGGAAAAGTTTGTATATAACTTCTTTCGAGGGTAGTTAAGGGACGAACTTCCGGGGAAATTAAAGCGGAGTCTCCGGGGTGAGGTTGATAGGTTTTAGGAATAGGTCTATTCACACTTCTAATAGTAGGACTAGGTTCATCAATGCTAAAAATTCCACGTCGTTGATAACTTCTGGGGTGTCGATAATAATGCTCAATATCTAAGGGTTTACTAATTTGGTTAAAATAGTCTCGGATTGTTAATGATTTTGAAGATAAATTGGCTTCTAAACTTTGTTTGAATTGGTCATCTTTTCCTTGAAATTCTCCTATCCAAAAAAAACGTTTCCTAATTTGAGGAACTCCGCATAAACTTGCATCTAAGATGATTTCACTTAACCCATAATTAGCCGATCTTAAAAGAGTTTTTGCTTGTTTATATTTCTGAGTTTTAATAAATCGAGCCACATTTTCCATGATAAAAAACTGAGGCTGAATGGTAGCTACAATTTCAGCAAAAACTAAGGTTAAATCTCCTCGCCCTAAACTTTCATCTCGTTTTCCGGCGCTGGAAAAGTCTTGACAGGGAGGGCCCCCAACAATAATATCGGCCTTAAACATTTTAAAATTTGAGAAATCGCCCTGTAAGTTGCCTAAATCCATTAAAAAACTGGGATGTTTAAAATTTTTTTGATAGATATCAAGAGCCAATTTCCAGTTATCAAATCCGGCAACAATATTAAAGCCAGCGTTTTGTAATCCCAGGGATAATCCCCCACATCCACAGAATAAATCAATGACTCTGAATTGAGTTAATTTTAGACTCATGGTTTAGGTTGGTAATCAAACAACCATTTAAACTGCAAGTCCGCCAACCGAGTTGGAGTCAGTTTGTAAATCCAATTTCGCAACCAACATCCAATAGCCGTATCTGCTTGTGCTAATGTAGCAATTTGTCGGGAGGTGTTGAAAACGCGAGTGACTCGTTGACTGCGATGGGCTTCAAATTCTCGTAACAGTTCAGAAACATTATCTGCACTTCCGGTATGAACAGACAGTTGTTTCGCCAATTCAAACCCATCTTCCACCGCCATGCAACCCCCTTGACCTAACGTCGGTAAAACGGGGTGTGCCGCATCTCCAATTAAAGTAACTCGTCCTTGACCCCATTGGCTTCCCAAGGGGGCTCGGTCTACAATATCATCTCGGTAAATCTTCTCCGGGTCTAATGCGTCAATAATGGCAGGTATGGGTTCAGCATAGTCTTGAAAAATGGAACGTAACGCCTTTAAGGAACCCCCGACTGCATCGTCATTTCCCCCGGCTGAGGTGTTGTTAAAGGCATAGAAGGCGAACCGACCCCCACCGACATCAAAATAGCCGAACCGATGACCCTGACCCCAGAATTCTGCCCAACTGTAGCGGGAATCTAGGGATAAACTAGAGGTGTTGAAGTATCCTCTCCAGCAACAAGTACCACTATAAACAGGCTCTTCTAAGCGTTCCTGATCTTGAAGTCTAGCCCGCACCTTGGAGTAAAGACCATCAGCACCCACAAGGATATCCCCCTCAACGGTGCTACCATCGGAAAAACTAACCCGCACCTGGTTTCCGATGTCTTCAAAGTTTTCAAAGGCGACTCCTGGGTGTACGATTTCGGGGGGTAAGGTTTCATACAGAATTTGCTGAAGTTCCGGTCGCAGCAGACATACCCCTAAGTCGTCTTCGCGGATAAATTCAGGGGAGTTGATATAAAGGGGGTCTCCAGTTTGACTAAAAAATCCACCTTTGAGGATTTTGCCTCCCTGTTGGTAAAAACGCTGAGAAAGCTGTCCTGAGTTTAGGAGTTTATAGACTCTTAAAGCATTGTGTTGAATAAAAATTCCTCCTGGCCCTGAAAGCATGGCTTTGAGGTCACGTTTATCATAGAGTTCAACGGAAATCCCCTGATGTAGACAAGCATGGGCTAGAGTTAAACCCCCCATCCCACCTCCGATAATAATCACCTTGAATTCTGAAGCCATATTATTAATAATTGATGTTGTTTGTGTTGAGTTATTCGTGAGTTTATTCTCGTTACTGTTACTGGTAAATTTGTCTTCAGAAGATGTTTAGGCTAATAATAAAGGTAAAAATAAGGTGATAAAGTAATAGACTAAAGGGGCGGTAAAGACATAACTATCAGCCCGGTCTAAAATTCCGCCATGACCGGGAATGAGTTGACCCGAATCTTTTACGCCTGCATCTCGTTTCATTAAAGATTCGGTTAAATCCCCTAATAAACTGGCAATTCCGATTAATAATCCCAGGATTAAACCTGCCCAGGGAAACCCTGGCCATTGTAACAACCAAGATCCTAATATGGCTACAACAATACTTCCTAAAACCCCAAAAATTGCTCCTTCAACGGTTTTTTTCGGACTAATATCCGATAGGCGAGTCCGTCCAAAACACTTACCAAAAATATAAGCTCCAATATCCGCCGCCCAAATACAGCTAAAAGCTAATAAAGTTGCAGTTAATCCTTGGGATAAATTAGGAAATGATAAATTCTCTAACCAATGTTCATTAAATGTAATGGGACTCGCAAAGGCTTTTTCTAATAATGTATGGGGTTCAAGTCCAACTCTTAACCGTACCCAATAGCTGGGTAAATATCCTCCATAAAATAAACCTAAAATTGAGGAACTAATATCAGCAATTGTTGATAATTTCGGTTGAAATAAGAGATAAAAACAAATGAGCGTTCCGGCTAAGGCGAACATCGCATCGACTAAAGTTGGAGAAAATGCCGCCGTTAACAATAAGGCTTGACTTACCACTAAAGTTGTTTTCCCCGCAGGTTCTATTCCTTTAGCCCGGACTAATTGAAAATATTCTAATTGACCTAAATAGACAATCACACTAAAACCAAGGGTAAAATACCATCCTCCAAAAATGAGCATTCCCAAAGCTAAAATAATTGCTATAATTCCACTTATAATGCGAGACAAAGAAGGCATAGTGTTAGAAGTCAGGAGTCAGGAGTCAGGAGTCAGGAGTCAAAAGTGAGTAAAGACGATCCATAGTGCGTCTGTATAGGAGTTAGGATATTCTAAAGAGGTACCATGATACGTCTCGATAGGGGTTTAGATTTTGAATTCAATCTATTTTTTCCCCACTTAAAATAAACAGGGGATTAACAGCCTCAAAGGTTTGATGATTTCCCCTTTTTTCTAAGCGATTCATGGCAGATTGAACTACTTCCACATTACGGACTTGTAATTCAGCAAACCCTTCAGAAATAGCATAAAGAGTTTCTAAATTTGATGCAGTCGCCACAATTCGTCCGTGAGGTTGTAGATATTTCCAAACTTCATTTAAAATCGCTTTAATGGGTCGCCCTCCTTCCAAACAAACCCGATGGGGAAGATAGGAAATATCCTGTAAACAATCTGGGGCGTTCCCTTCAATAACATCAACATTTTTAACTTCAAACCGTTCACAATTCAGCCGAATTAAATTCGCCACATCTTCATCCCGTTCAATGGCAATAATTCGACCATGAGGACATAATAACCCCGTTTCCACCGGAATTGTCCCAGTACCTGCCCCAATATCCCAGACAATTGAGTCGGGTTGTAGTCGCATGAGAGACACTAATAATAACCGAACTTCTCGCTTACTCAACGGAATACCCGGTAACCGTTCAAATAAATCATCAGGAATACCAGGGGTGACATAGGGCCAAAGTTTGGACATTTTTGGGGCTTGGTTTAAAGTTGTAATGATCAGCTTAGGGATAACTGAATCGATGTCTATTATTGATTTAACCTTTAACAATTTTAAGCTGTTGCAGGTTCGGATCGCTACATCCTGTTATTTTCCCACCCAAAGCTATCACTTGTTGCAAAAATTTTAGTGCATCAGAGGTCACAATTTCACCAGGCATTAATACTGGGATACCCGGTGGGTAAGGACAGATCATTTCTGCACTGATGCGCCCAATACAGTCTGCTAGGGGACGCTGTTCTGTTGGGGCAAAAAAAGCCTCTCGACAAGAGCAAGGGGGTATGGAGGGCAAGTTATGGGGTGTAGGGAAGAAATTTTGACCGGGGGTGGTGATGGGAGGGTGTTGAATAGAAAGGGTTTTGAGTGCGTTAATCAGTTGTTCAATATCGGTTTTCGTGTTTCCTAAACTGATAATAAAGGTGAGGTGATGAAGACTGGGAAGTTCTGCGGTAACGTGGAATTGTTGACGGAGAATTTCATCGGCTTCATAACCACTGATTCCTAAGTCTGAAACCTTAACGGTTAAACGAGTTAAATCTAAGGTAACACATCCTGATGTAGGTTGAAAGTCAGGTGTTCCAAAACTAGATAAACCTGGAATATTATTAATTTCAGTTCGGGCAATTTTAGCTAAAGATAGGGTTTGACTCATTAAATCATAGCCTTGGGTTGCTATTTGTTGACGAGCCGCATCTAATGAGGCTAATAAAATATAATTGGGACTGGTCGATTGAACGAATTGTAAGGTTTGGGATAATCGTTCTCGGTTAATAAGATTTCCCTGAACATGAAGCATGGAAGATTGGGTGAGGGAACCTAAAACTTTATGGGTTGATTGTATGGTTAAATCTGCTCCAGCTTTTAAGGCTGATAGGGGTAAATTAGGATGAAAATTAAAATGGGCACCGTGTGCTTCATCGACAATTAAGGGGATATGATATTGATGGGTAATTTTAGCAATTTCGGTAATATTTCCACAAATTCCTTGATAGGTCGGATACACCATTAAGACGGCTTTCGCGTCGGGGTGTTGTTGTAGGGTTTGAGCAATAATTTCCGGGGTGATACTATAGGTTAAGTCCCAAGTTTGATTATAGTCGGGTTGTATAAAAATTGCGATCGCACCGGATAAAATCAACCCAGAAATTACAGATTGATGTACATTTCGAGGAACTAAAATTTTATCTCCGGTTCCACAAATGGCTAAAATTGCTGCAATAATTCCCGCCGTTGAACCGTTGGCTAAAAACCATGTTTGTTCAGCACCAAATGCTTCAGCAGCTAAAGCTTGAGCGTCTGCTATGACACCTTCAGGATTAAATAAATTATCGAGTTCGGGTAATTCGGGTAAATCCGCTTTAAAGAGTTGGGTTCCTAACAGTTCTATTAATAACGGTGAAGTTCCTTGTCCTCGTTTATGTCCAGGAGCATAAAAGGGAGTATCGGGTTGATTAGCACAATTTTTTAAGGCGGTTAATAAGGGGGTTTGAGATTGTTCTAACATTGAATAATGTTCTATCCTAATAAACGCTGATGTTCAAAAATATCAAAAATTTGTTCTTTAATCTGAATTGCAAGTTCTTGGAATAAAGGAATACAGATAGAATTTCCAATCTGTTTATAACATTCTCCTAAATTGGAATGCAATTTAAAGGTATCAGGGAATCCCATAATTCTATAACATTCTTGGATGGTTAACTTACGAACTTGATTTTCTTCGGGAATATAAATAAAGAAACGTCCCGATGTTTCCTGGGATGGAATAGTAGGATGGACTCCATCAATGGAGTAAATTCGATTTGGTTGGTGATGTACCCTCGATAAATGTTCAGTATTCGGCCTGATTCCTTTTTTCCAGATATTTTTATTTCGATATCCTACAAAAATTAAACCAGATGACTGCTGTTTATAACCTTCAATTAATGTATAATCTTCCGGGTTTAAGTAGTCGAATTTCCCCTTTTTATCTAAAAAATATCTTAATTTAGGCACAGGATAAACCCTTTGCAGTTTTGAAAAAGAAAATTTTTTATCTTTGCAAGCAATAATAATTACCCGTTCTCGATTTTGAGGAAGTCCGAAGTCTTTAGCATTCAATAATTGATAATCTACAAAATAGCCTAAATCTTCTAAGGAATATAAAATAGTCTTAATGGTTCTCCCTTGATCATGATGTAACAAATGCTTGACATTCTCCAAAACAACAACCCTAGGATGATGGGTTTCTATAATTTCGCAAATATGAAAAAATAAGGTTCCTCTGGTATCTTGAAAGCCTTGACGTTTTCCACAAATACTAAAGGGTTGACAGGGAAAACCTGCCGTTAAGACATCAAACTGAGGAATATTCTGATAATCAATTTTAGTAATATCTTCCTCTGGCTGTTCTCCAAAATTGTCGAAATAAACCGATTGACAGGCGGGATCTTTTTCGCAAGAATATACGCATTGATAACCCGCTTTTTCAAAAGCCAGCCTAAATCCCCCAATTCCTGAAAATAAATCTGCTATTTTAAGAGATTGACTCATATTTTTACTCGATATTGTCTGTCTTGCAAATCATTATGAACTTTTAATTATAACTAGCGAGCGAGGACGCTCGCACTGCATTAATTTTATATTACTGTAGCGTAAATTGTGTTAAATTATAAATTTGTTAAATTTGTCCCCAAACAGTTTATAATTATAAATTGATAGTCTATTGAACGTTTAACTCAACCATCGAACCCATGCTAAGAGCCGGAATTGTTGGACTTCCCAACGTTGGTAAATCGACATTATTTAACGCTTTAGTTGCTAATGCGAAGGCGACTGCGGCTAACTTTCCCTTTTGTACTATTGAACCGAATGTCGGCGTTGTCGCAGTTCCCGATGAACGGTTGAACGTTTTAGCAAAAATTTCTAATTCTGAACAAATTATTCCCACTCGAATTGAATTTGTTGATATTGCAGGATTAGTAAAAGGAGCGAGTCAAGGAGAAGGGTTAGGAAATCAATTTTTATCCCATATTCGAGAAGTAGATGCCATTGTTCATGTCGTGCGCTGCTTTGAAAATGATGATATTATTCATGTAGCGGGTTCTGTTGATCCCTTGCGTGATATTGATATTATTAATTTAGAATTAGCCTTATCAGATTTAGCCCAAGTTGAACGACGTATTGACCGTGCCCGCAAACAAGCAAGAACCAGCAAAGAAGCTCAAATTGAAGTCACCGCTTTAGAAAAAGTTGCAGTATTATTAAATGAAGGAAAACCCGCCCGTCAAGCAACATTAACCGAAGAAGAAATAGAAGCCGTTAAAGGGTTAGGGTTAGTCACACAAAAACCTGTGATTTATGCAACAAATGTGTCAGAAGATGATTTATCAACAGGTAATGAACAGGTTGAAAAAGTCCGAGAAGTCGCAAAATTAGATAATGCTCAAGTGGTAATTATTTCAGCCCAAGTGGAAGCCGAATTAGTGGATTTATCCGAAGAAGAACGAGCGGACTTTTTAGCGTCTTTAGGCGTAGAAGAAGGGGGTTTAAAATCCTTAATTAGAGCCACTTATGAATTATTAGGATTACGCACCTATTTAACCACTGGCCCGAAAGAAACTCGTGCCTGGACAATTAAAGCCGGAATGTCTGCACCCCAAGCCGCCGGAGTTATTCACTCTGATTTTGAACGGGGATTTATTCGGGCGGAAACCGTTGCGTATAAAGATTTAGTGGCGACAGGTTCGATGACGGCGGCGAAGGAAAAAGGGTTAGTTCGTAGTGAAGGAAAAGAATATATTGTTCAAGAAGGAGATGTGATGTTATTCCGATTTAATGTTTAATGTTTGAACCTTCTCCCTATCGAGTTGGGGAGAAGGTTGTATAAATTTTTATTAAGAAAAAATAAAGATTTTATCGTTTTATCTTGAAACTGTGATCACTTAGAGTTGAGGGTGTAAAATCAAGCTTTATCAGAAATTGGAGTTTGGAAAATGTTAGTCAGTTTGTTAATTGCTTGGTTAGTAACAGCCGTCAGTTTATATCTAATTGCTCAACTCAGTCAATTTACTGGTGTTGAAATTAATGATTTTAAAAAAGCCTTGATTTCTTCGGCGGTTTTTGGACTGGTTAATGCTTTAGTACGCCCTCTTTTAGTCTTAATTTTCCTCCCAGCAACTTTAATTTTTGCAGGATCTTTTATTACATTTATTCTCAACGTTGTGATGTTTGCCTTAGCGGCTAAACTGGTGGAAGGATTTAGCTTACGGTGGGGAATTTGGAGTGCTGTAATTGGGGCTTTAGCTTTGAGTTTTATTAATTCTCTTCTGTTTCAGGTCTTAGCACAAGTCGGTATTAGATAATTTTCATTGAATCTTACCAGAGAACCCAGAATATCACCCTAGGGATGCACCTTTAATCTGTGTCTAATAGACTAGGATTTCAGGGTTGATTAATGCTAATAATGTTGTCCTAAAAAAGTTGAATTAGGGCTGAATAAGTTTCAGCCCCAAAACATAAAATTTATGCCGGAATTAATTTTTCGGTAAGGTTAGATATCTGCTCAACGGTTTGTCCTAAATCGTGAACCGATTTTTGTAAGCGTTGTTCAATCTCTTCATCTAATAAAAACCCCCCATTTTCTTGACGTTGAATTTGTTTATCAACTGCATAAACCCCATTTAATAAATATTCCGCGCCTAATTCTGATAAAATAGGTTTAAGAGCATAATCAATACTTAATAAATGGGCAATTGTTCCCCCAGTAGCGATGGGTAAAATCACTTTACCTGATAGAAATTTAGGCGGTAATAAATCTAAAAAGGATTTTAATACCCCAGTATAAGCCGCTTTATAAACAGGTGTAGCAACAATTAATCCTGATGCAGCTTGAATTAAGGCTTTTGCAGGTTCTAAAGCCGGACTATCATAGCGTCCAAAGATTAAATCTTCTGAAGGGAGATCTCGAACGGAAATTAAATCGGTTTCAAACCCATTTTGAGCCAGTAAATTTAGGGCATATTCGACAATTCCATAAGTCCGAGAAGGATGGGAAGGACTGCCTGCGATCGCTACAATTTTTGCCATTAGAAAAACTCCTATGTTAGAATTTAAAACATGAATAGATTCAATTTAAAGATTTCTTATTGATATCTTGGTGAACCTAATCCTGCTAATTGAAATGGGTTTTGAACAGAAGAGTGACTCTTTAAAACCCGTGCTAAAATTCGTTCAACTAATCTGGCAACGGTCGGATCACCGCGATGACGAGGACGAGAAATGGGAATATCTAAATCCATCGTGATTTGCCCTGCTTCTAATAACAAAACTCGATCTGCTAACACTACAGCTTCTTCAACATCATGAGTAATTAATAACGTCGTAAACTGCTTTTCTAACCACAATTGTTCAATCAAAGATTGCATTTCAATTCGAGTTAAAGCATCCAACGCCCCCAAGGGTTCATCGAGAAGGAGTAAACGGGGTTGACTCACCAACGCCCTGGCTAAAGCGACCCGTTGTCGTTGTCCCCCCGACAAAACGGCAATCCAGTCCTGAGCGCGTTCCCCTAAACCCACCTGCGTCAGCATTTCCAAGGCTTTCGGTTTCCAGTCTCCCCGCAATCCTAAACCCACATTTTCTAATACCCGCCGCCACAATAATAGACGGGAATCTTGAAACATCACCCGTGCAGTGGGATTGAGTTGATGCAGGGGTTCTCCATCGACTAAAATCCCCCCAGCCGTCGGATGATCTAACCCAGCAATTAATCGTAATAAGGTACTTTTTCCACAACCACTACGCCCGACAATCGCCACAAATTCTCCGGGCTTAATGTCTAAGCTCAAATGGGATAAAATAGAGGTTTGACCAAAGGATTTACTCAATCCTAAAAGTTTCACATCTGAGCCTCTAATTTTTGTATTCATACTGTACATTCTCCTTTTATTTCTATTGATAACTTGGATGCCATTGCAATAATTTCGCTTCTAATCCACAGGCGATCGCATCGGCTAATTTTCCCAGTAAGGCGTACATGAGAATACTTAAAACCACGACATCCGTTCGCATAAACTCACGAGCATTCATCGCCATATAACCAATTCCTGAATTCGCCGCAATGGTTTCGGCAACAATTAAGGTTAACCACATAATTCCTAATCCATAGCGCACTCCCACTAAAATAGACGGTAACGCCCCTGGCAGAATCACTTGCCAAAATAAATCCCAAGGATTTAAACCATAAACTTTCCCCATTTCAATTAATCCTGCATCAACGGTTTTAATTCCATGCCAAGTATTAATATAAAGGGGAAAAAATACCCCAAAAGACACTAAAAAAAGTTTGGCTTCTTCCCCAATTCCAAACCAAAGAATGACCAAGGGAATTAAAGCTAAGTGAGGAATATTTCTGACCATCTGCACAGAGGTATCCAGAATTCTGTTAGCTGGTTGGGAAATGCCATTGAGTAAGCCCAAAGCCACCCCAATTATTCCCCCAACAATGAAGCCTGCGATCGCTCGTTGGGTACTAATCAGAATATGTTTGAATAATTCACCGCTTAACCCTAATTTAATCGCAGCTTGTAGGACATCCGTTGGGGCGGGTAAAACCCGATTCGATAACCATCCCACCTGAGATAAAAATTGCCAAATGAGCAAAAATCCGACGGGTACAATCCAAGGAACAATCGGATGATTTAAAACGGTATCTAATCCTTTTTTAGCCATAATTTAGGACGCAGTAGGAGTGGGAATCCGTTGAGATTTGGGATGGCGATCATTAGCAATAATTTCCCCAAAAGGACTCATCATATTCGTCTCTAAAGAGGGAGGTTGATACTCTAAAGGAAGATGGGGAAATAACAATTCAGCAACGCGATACGCTTCTTCTAAATGGGGATAACCGGAGAAGATAAACGTTTCAATTCCTAATTGTTGATATTCCAGCATCCGTTTAACAACGGTATCCGCATCCCCCACTAAAGCCGTTCCCGCCCCACCCCGCACTAACCCCACACCCGCCCACAGGTTGGGGCTAATTTCTAGGGCAGTTTTTGAGCCTCCATGCAGTTGAGTCATCCGTCGTTGTCCCTCGGAATCTGTTCGGGATAAAGCTTTTTGGGCGATTGCGATCGCCTCATCATCCACATATTCAATTAATTCATTTGCGGCATCCCAAGCTTGAGTTAAGGTGTTGCGGACAATCACATGGAGACGAATCCCAAACCGAATTGTGCGACCTTGAGCTTCCGCCAATTGGCGCATCTGGGAAATTTTTTCCGCCACCTGTTCCGGGGGTTCTCCCCAGGTCAAATACACATCAATGTGTTTGGCTGCTACCTGCATCGCTGCGGGAGATGAACCTCCAAACCATAAAGGCGGATAGGGGGTTTGTACGGGAGGAAATAGCAATTTTGCCCCTTGAATATCCAAATATTTCCCCTGAAAATCAACCGTTTCCCCGGCCATTACTCCTCGCCAAACTTGGAGAAATTCATCGGTTAACGCATAACGATCATCATGGGACAAATGCAACCCTTCCCCCGCCATTTCAACGGGATCGCCTCCGGTGACGACATTTACCAGTAACCTCCCTCCTGAAAGGCGATCAAAGGTAGCCGCCATTCTTGCTACGGTGCTAGGGGTAGTCATCCCGGGACGGAGGGCGACTAAAAATTTCATCCGTTGGGTGACGGAAATCAGGGATGCCGCAGCGATCCAAGCATCTTCACAGGAGCGTCCCGTCGGAATCAGTGCCCCTGTGTAGCCCAGGTGATCAACGGCTTGGGCAATTTGTTTTAAGTAGTCCAGAGTAACGGCTCGTCCGCCATAGCTCGTTCCTAAATAACGTCCATCTCCGTGAGTGGGAAAAAACCAAAGAATTTGCATTGTTTTATTCCTGCAATAATTAGTTAACAAAAGAACCCGTTAAGATAGATTTTTAACCGCCGATTGAATGCTAATTTGTTGTGGAATCAGTTGTAAACGATAGAAGGTATCGGCAATTTTTTGTTGACCTGAAATGGTTTCTGGAGTTAAGGGATCAACACCATAACTGCGACGACTTTCAGCTAATAACAGAGAATTAACATCAATTCCTGTTTCTTTCGATAGAAATTCTGCAACTTTTTGAGGGTTAGTTTTTGCCCATTCGCTGGTGGTTTTCAGTTCTTCTAAGATGGCAGTAATTACAGGAGAATTTTGCTCAACAAACTTTTGAGAGGCTAAGAAAAAGCCTCGGTTTTCTACTAATCCTGTACCATCGGTTAAAATTTTTGCCCCAATCGCAGTTTCGGCAACGGCTAAATAAGGATCCCAAATGACCCAAGCATCAACGCTTCCTTGTTCAAAGGCGGCTCTTGCATCAGCCGGAGGCAGAAAAACCGGAGTAATATCGCTATATTGCAACCCGGCATTTTCTAAGGCTGCTACGAGTAAATAATGCACATTTGAACCTTTATTTAAAGCAACTTTTTTCCCTTTTAAATCGGCAACACTTTGAATGGGTGAATCCTTGGGAATTAAAATCGCTTCGGCTTTCGGCCCCAAGGGTTCATAGGCAACATAAACTAAGGGCGCATTCGCGGCTTGAGCAAAAATGGGCGGGGTTTCTCCGGTGTAACCAAAGTCAATTTGTCCGACGTTTAAGCCTTCTAAAATTGCGGGGCCAGCCGAAAATTCCGACCATTGAACAGTTATTCCCTGGGGTTGTAAACGCTTTTCTAAGGTTCCTTGGGATTTTAAGGCGTTGAGGAGGGTAGCGGATTTTTGATAGCCAATTCTAACCACAGAACTGGAGGGGGTGGCTGTGTTGGTGGCGACAGAAGTTGGAGTATTGGCAGAATTTCCGCTACTGCAAGCGGCTAAGGCAAAACTTAAATATAAGCCACCCGCAAATAAACCCATAAACCTTAGAAGAGAACGACGTTTTAGGGCTGTTGAGAGGTGTCGCAGCCAAAAAGGAACGTTTAACCGGGCAAATAATCGAGTCATCACACTTCTCACCTTTAACGTAATTTCTGAGCTAGGGATCTCACCCTGGCGATGGACTTTGATGCAGAATCCATCATAAATCGATAGGGAAAGTGTAATATGATTTCGATTGAATTTCAATACATTTATAAATTATTTCATTTTGAAATGGATTTAGCCACCCCTTCCCGACGCCAGATCAGTAGGTGGGGGAAGAAATCTTACTCTGTAACAGAATGTAAACTTCTCCCATTAGCCACCTGAGTAGATCAGGACTTAAGAACCAAGCCCAGCAATAGGCTATTTTCTGGATGGACTGAATTCAAGGTACAATCGACTCAAAAGCACAGCTTTCAAGGAAGCCTTAAGTCGAAAGAGTTAATCATGACATCTACAGTAGAACTGCTCAAAATTAAATTTAATCAAGCGTTAGTCGCCGCATTTGGGGAAGATTTCGCCACAACTGACCCGATGGTTGTTGCAGCAACAAATCCCAAATTTGGGGATTATCAATGTAATGTGGCGATGTCTTTAACCAAACCTTTAAAAAGTAATCCGAGAGCGATCGCAACTCAAATCATAAACCATTTAAACCTCGATGGAATTTGCGAAACTCCCGAAATTGCTGGCCCTGGTTTTATTAATTTACGCTTAAAAACCGATTATTTAAAAACCCAACTGCAAAAAATGTTAGGAGATGAACGGTTAAACATTCCTAAAGCAAACCCCAATCAAAAAATAATTGTCGATTTTTCCAGCCCCAATATTGCCAAAGAAATGCACGTCGGACATTTGCGTTCTACAATTATTGGAGATTGTATTGCCAGAATCTTAGAATTTCAAGGACATGATGTTTTACGCCTGAACCATGTTGGGGACTGGGGCACTCAATTTGGAATGTTAATTACTTATTTAAAAGAAGTTTATCCCGATGCTTTAACGACTGCGAATGCGTTAGATTTAGGGGATTTAGTCGAATTTTATCGGCAAGCCAAAGTTAGATTTGATCAAGATGAAACCTTTAAAGAAACAGCCCGTCAAGAAGTGGTAAAATTACAAGCGGGGGCAGAAGATAGCCGTCGAGCTTGGCAATTATTGTGTGAACAATCTCGGCGAGAATTTCAGTTAATTTATGATGATCTCGATATTCAATTAACCGAAAGAGGAGAATCTTTTTATAATCCCTTTTTACCTGCTATTATTGAGGAATTAGACAAAATTGGATTATTAGTGCAAGACCAAGGGGCAAAATGTGTCTTTTTAGAAGGATTTACCAATAAAGAGGGGGAACCTTTACCCTTAATTGTACAAAAAACCGATGGCGGTTATAATTATGCGACAACGGATTTAGCCGCCTTAAGACATCGCATTGAAACCGAAAAAGCGACCCGGATTATTTATGTGACTGATGCGGGACAATCAAACCATTTTATGCAGGTTTGGCAAGTAGCAAAACGAGCAGGTTGGATACCGGAAAATGTCGAATTAGTTCATGTTTCCTTTGGAGTTGTCAAAGGAGAAGATGGCAAAAAATTAAAAACCCGTTCTGGGGAAACGGTGCGGTTAAGAGAGTTATTAGATGAGGCAGTAAATTATGCCAAAACCGATTTAGAAACCCGCATCACCGAAGAAGCTCGCACGGAAACTGAAGGATTTATTGATCAGGTTGCGAAAGTTGTAGGTTTGAGTGCGGTTAAATACGCAGATTTAAGCCAAAATCGCACCAGTGATTATATTTTTAGCTTTGATAAAATGTTAGCGTTGCAAGGCAATACAGCCCCCTATATGCTTTATGTCTATGCCAGAATTCAAGGCATTAGTCGTAAAGGGAATATTAATTGGCAACAGTTGGGAACGGATGTTAACCTAGTTTTGCAAGCCGAGACAGAATTGGTATTAGCTAAACATCTTTTGCAATTACAAGAGGTTTTAGTAGAGGTTTCCCAGGATTTATTACCCAACCGTTTATGCTTGTATTTGTTTGAATTAAGCCAAAAATTCAATCAATTTTATGATCAATGTTCGGTTTTGGACGCAGAAGAACCTCAACGAACTTCCCGTATTGCTTTGTGTGATTTAACCGCACGAACTTTAAAATTAGGGTTATCTCTGTTAGGAATTTCGGTATTAGAACGAATGTAAGATCAGACCGAATAAAATTATTTTATCCTTCCCGGTTCTTCTAATCTTTCAATTCTCTGTTCTATTAACTCTGGATGGGGAATTGAAGCCGCCAATACAGGGATTGGTTCTGTTCCTAATTCGGGATGATTCCAAGAAAAATTAATACAAATTTCCTCACTCATTACCAGGGGTTCAATTGTAGGAATGAGAATATTTTCTTCACAGCTTGTTTCACCCTTCAAGCCGGTCGGGTTCGTGTGTTGTTGACTAATAAACATTGCTGCTAAAATCATTGCCCCTCCAAACCAACCCCGCAGTCCTAACGTTTCACCGAGTAACCAAAAGGAAAATACGGATGCAAAAACAGGTTCAAAGGTATAAATTACAGCCGTTTCTGAGGCAGAAACCCAATGTTGAGCGATCGCAGGCAACCAAGTCGTAACGGCCGTCACCACTGCCAGGTATAATAAAGGGACGTAATGACCCTGAATCCCCTGCCATTGTCCCATCAAATCCGGTAACGTCCATACAGTCGCTAAAACCGTCATTACTACAAGCTGAATGGCGGTCAAGGGTTGAGATGAATGAGTGCAGGTGACGGCTTCTAAAAGCAAAATATAGCTGGTATAAAGCAGAACATCTAATAACATCCACAAGTCTCCAGCCGTCAGCATTCCGCCTTCCCAGGACATCACCCCCACCCCCACTAACGCCAGTCCGGCGGCTAAGAATAGTCCCCGTCGTATTTTTTGACCGAATAATTGCCCTAATAAGGGAACTAAAATGACGTTTAAACTGGCAATAAAAGCAGCACGATTGGCGGAGAGAGTTTCTAATGCGATCGCTTGAATGGCTAAGGAAGCAAAGAGTAGAATTCCTAATATAATCCCATCTCGAATTAACTTCAGATTCAAACTCCGTAAATGCAGGGAAAAAGCGATCGCCGCTAAAGCAGATCGGATAGCAATTAATACACCTGGGGAAATACTATGAATGGTATCTTTAACCAAGGGAAATGTTGTTCCCCAAAGTAAAGTAACGACGATCAACAGAATAATCCCCTGGATATGTTGGAATTTGGGTTGAGAAAGGGTCATTAGAGTTGATATAAAGTGTTAATTGCTCAGGATGAAAGGGATGCAGAAATAAAAATTCAGTCTTAAGATCCATATTAATTTTTTAATAGGCTGCTAAATGATGTTATTTCTACAAAAATACCCTTCTGCATTGGATTCTAAGAATATTTTAGAACGAATAGAATCTCTTGAAGTTAGATTTTTGTGAAGACCTAACTTTAGGATTATTCTTTACATCCAGTGTGAGGTGTTGAGCGTTGGGACAGAAGGACTTAAGGATCAACCTGTTTTGAGAATTTCTCTATCGAGGCAAAGAGATTAAATCGGATAAATAGGTTGAAAATAAACCTTCAATCCAGTCTTCTAACCCACTTAAGATTAATTGTACACCCAGGGCTAAAATAAATAAACCCAGAAGACGGGTAAAGGCAATAATTCCATTTTCTCCTAAAAGATTAAGTAAACGACGGGATAGAATTAAACAGCCATAAACTAAAATTCCAATCAGGACAATCGCAACAATAATCGCCCCTAAATGTAATATAGTTTCTGAGGATAAAGTTTCGCCAGCTTGGGCGGCTAATCCTAATGTTACGGCGATCGCTCCTGGCCCTGCTAATAAAGGAATGGTTAAGGGAATAAAGGAAATATCTTTATGTTCTTGAATTTGACAACTTAAGGCTTCTTCTTCCGTTGGGGTTAATCTGGGTTCTGCTTTTAACGCTTCCCATCCTGATTCAAAAATTACAATTCCTCCGGCTACTTTTACCCCAGACATTGCTAAACCAAAGAATTCTAAAATTCCATCTCCGACTAATAAAAAGAAGACTAAAACTCCTACAAAGCTCAAGGAAGTTTTAAGCGCACATTTTTGTTGCAACTCTGGAGAATAGCCCGCCGCTAAAATTAAAAATATCGGCACAGCACCCAAGGGATCGACAATGGGGAATAAGGACGCAAAACTGCCTAAAACAAAGGTTAATAAATCTTCTACCATCTGTTAAATTAATAGAGCATAAAGGATGTATTGTACCTTTAATTAAGCATCAGGAGTTAATTTTAAAATCAGTTCAGAAGACTCTGGAAACTTGGAGATCAAGTCAGTCCGACTCGCTAATTCAAAATCGGCAAAATCAAACCCTGGCGCAACGGTACACCCGACAAAACTATAGACACTTTCTGAGTTAGGATAACCGCCAAACCACCATCCCGCCGGAACAACAAACTGCACCGTTTCCCCTTGTTGAATATCAGAACCCAGAATAATATTCTGTACGCCATAGTCTTCGTGCATTAACACCAAAGTCATTGAACCCCCTAAATAAAAATGCCACATTTCATCGGATTGAATTCGATGTAAACAGGATTTGGTTCCTTGAGGCAATAAAAAATAAATTCCTGTACAATAATTGCGATCGCCTTTAAAATTATCCGGTAAAGCTTGATGAGGAATTACCCCCTCTGAACGATAGGTTTCTCGAAAATATCCCCCTTCAGGATGAGGAATAAGCTGATATTTTTTAATTAATTCTTCTACCGTAATCATAAATTAAACAGAACAAGGAATAGAAAGATTTTACATCAGATTTAGGATGGTCATATACACTGCGTTTAACAGTTCGTGAATTTGTCTCGAAATTAGAAAGACCAACCTAATCCTAAACGCATTCCTTGTGAAGTCATTTTAACAGTAGAGGTTCCATAGTCTCCTTCTTGTTCAACTTTTAATTGATATAAACGATAGCCTGCGGATAAGGTTAAATCACGGGAAACTTGCCAATCTAAACCAATGAGTAAATCCCAATTCGTAAGAGCATCACTTCCTCCTGTAATGGCAGTTCCTCCCCGTGTTGTAATCGCTAAATTATCGGCTAAATTGAGTTTAATTTGTGCACCAAAAGACGGATCAAACCAATCAGGTCGATAGTTAATATCTGGGCCAGGATCAAAACTAAAATCACTCTCAAGATAGCCAAAACGAGTCCCACCATAAACTTCAAAATCAAGGGAAGGATAGACAGGTTTTTGTCGAGAAGAATCTTTAACCTGAGTGAGAGAAAGGGTTCCTAAATGCCATGCAAGGGAGACTTCTGCTGTTAATAATTTCGTATTCAAATCAAGATCAATTTGTGAACCGTTCTCGGTAACACCCATTTCAGCATAAGTTCCCTGAAAGATGAATCCGATATCCCCATTCCACGCTTCTAAACGAGTTCCTAACTCTAAAATTTTATTGAAATCCAAAATCTGTCCTAACCCAATATTAAAATCAACTTCAACGGGAACTTGACCCGGAGGAACTCGATCTACTATTGTTTGTACCCCTTCCCGAATCTGCGTTTCTAAGCGTTCTGTTAGGTCTTGTCCCCGTTGTTGTAAACGTTCTCGCACCTCTTGAGCAATGCGATCTTCTAATCGAGTATTTCTGCGATCAAAAGGTAATCGTTCTAACACTCGATCAACCGCTTTTTCAATTAAATCTTGGGGTAATTGATTTAAGATACGATTGGTAATTTCAGCCGTAATTAAGTCTACTAAAACGACTCGATTAACACTCGCACCTTCTCCAACAATGGCATAACCATCAATATTAAACGGAACAAATAGCATCGGTTCAACTTCAAATCGCCATCCGTTGCGGGACTGAGGTTGTTCAGTTTTAGGAGTCGAACTCTGGGACTCTTCAGTCAAGACTTCATTAACAACCTGATCAAAATTAATCGGATTTTGGCTGATTGTATTTTTTTCTAAATTAGACCAACTTGAATTTGATAAAATTTCATCATCTTTTCTCAGTTGATACGGTTGCAAATCGGCTGCATTCCTGCTAGAATTTAAAAAGGTTGAATTCAAATTAGAGAGTTTAAAATCTTCTGCATTATGTGTGGTGGATTGTTGTGAAGGTGAAGGAGCGATCGCAATTTTCTCAACCGAAACCGGATTAACCTGAACTGAAGATAGATCACCGGAAAAATGCCAATCAGAATGAATCAAAAACTGATGCTGATCTTCTGAAAAAACAGAGGAGAGGTTTTGTTCAGAATCCAGTTTAACAGAACTCGCCCAAGCGGGAGTCACCACTAGAAAAGTTAATAAACTAAAACAAGAAGTTAAAACTGATTTCATCTGGTCGTTTGTACGGGTTTAAAGTTATTGAAAACAAAATTAAAACATGAGAGATTTAACGATCACCCCAATAAAACTGATGAACCCAATCACCAGTAAAGCAACCCCGATAATTTCTGTACTGTGGGAAGTTTCATAAGTATAGCGATCGCTTTCTATTTGTTGAAGTAACCGACGATGTTCTCTCAGTCCTAAAGCCATTCCTAGCATTCCCGTCCCAATAAAAGACAGTCCAACAATAACAGAAAATCGCACCGGATCAAGTTTAGGAGTCAGGTGGGTTTGTTCAATAGTTCTGACAATAGTAGGAATACCAAAACCAAAACCAATTAAGGATAGGGAAGTGCGTATCCAAGCCATTAAAGTCCGATCAGCGGCGGCGCGACTGCGGTATTTAGCGAGTTCGGTACGATCTTCGGCTAAATCATTAGTAGAAAGCTGTTTATGGGTTTCTGAGTTGTTGGGGGGTTGAGTCATAACGGGTAAGATTTCGAGGGGCAAATCATCCTATCTTTATAATGAAGACTTAGCAGGAAAGAGGGACTAATAAAGATCAGATTTAGCTTAATCATTAGTTGGATCTAAATCAACTTTTATTTATAAAGAAATGTAAAGATTTGCCAATCCCTGATTCTTATCTAGGTTAACTTTAAGGCTAACAGACTCCTGAGATATATTTAAAAAATTTTAGGAAAGCCAGATCATTATGACGCCCAGTAATTCTATTCAACGCCAAATTCTCCCGATTCCTGATCAGACCCCCATCGGACTGACCACCTACGATGCCAAAGATCCCGATACGCACTATCCCCCCATTCGCGATCTGCGTCCACCAGCAGGGGCTCCCAATGTGTTAATTGTGCTGCTGGATGATGTGGGTTTTGGTGCTTCCAGTGCCTTTGGTGGCCCCTGCAATACCCCCACCTTCGAGAAACTTGCATCCCAGGGACTCAAATACACCCGTTTTCACACCACCGCCCTCTGTGCTCCCACCCGACAGGCATTACTCACCGGACGCAACCATCATTCCGTCGGCATGGGCAATATTACGGAAACGGCCACCGCCGCCCCCGGTTACAGTTCCGTGCGTCCCAACACCAAAGCTCCCCTTGCAGAAACCCTGAAATTGAATGGCTACTCAACGGCTTATTTAGGCAAATGTCATGAAGTCCCCGTGTGGCAAACCTCCCCGATGGGCCCCTTTGACGGCTGGCCAACTGGAGGCGGGGGTTTTGAATATTTCTATGGTTTTATTGGTGGGGAGAATAATCAATGGGAACCCGCCCTCTATGAAGGTACAACTCCCATAGAACCTCCCAAAACACCAGAACAAGGCTATCACTTAACCGAAGATTTAGCAGATAAAGCGATCGCATGGGTCAGTCAACAAAAAGCCCTGATGCCCGATAAACCCTTCTTTATGTACTTTGCTCCCGGTGCAACCCACGCCCCCCATCACGTTCCCAAGGAGTGGATCGAAAAGTACAAAGGTAAGTTTGCTCACGGGTGGGATCAACAACGTGAAATCACCTTCGCCAAACAGAAAGAACTGGGAGTCATCCCACCCGATGCCCAACTCACTCAACGCCATGCAGAAATTCCTGCCTGGGACGACATGAACCCCCAACTTAAACCCGTGTTGGAACGGGAGATGGAGGTTTATGCCGCCTTTCTGGAACACACCGACTACCACGTCGGGCGAGTCATCGACACCCTAGAACACTTAGGCATCCTCGATGAGACTCTCGTTTATGTGATTATTGGCGATAACGGAGCTTCTGCCGAAGGAACCCTGCAAGGAGCGTTTAACGAGATGGCGAACTTCAACGGCATGGCAGCCCTGGAAACGCCGGAGTTCATGTTGTCAAAATTAGATGAATTTGGCTCTCCTGAGTCCTATAACCACTATGCCGTCGGTTGGGCTTGGGCGATGGATACCCCCTATCAATGGACAAAACAAGTCGCATCCCACTGGGGAGGCACTCGCAACGGTACGATTGTTCATTGGCCTAAGAAAATTGAGGAAAAGGGCGGCATCCGTAACCAGTTTTGCCATGTGATTGATATTGCACCGACAATTCTGGAGTTGGCGGGAATTCCTGAACCCATCATGGTTAACGGGGTGCAGCAAAGCCAATATGAAGGCACGAGCATGGTTTATAGTTTCAATGATGCCAAGGCTCCAGAACGCCATGAGGTGCAGTATTTTGAGATGTTTGGCAACCGAGGCATCTACTATAAAGGATGGAGTGCCGTTACAAAACACCGCACCCCCTGGGTGATGACAAATCAAAAGATGTTGCCCTTTGATGATGATGTCTGGGAACTGTACGACGGCAGCAAAGACTGGATACAGGCCCATGATCTGTCCAAAGAGATGCCAGAGAAACTGCACGAACTACAACGCCTATTTCTCATAGAGGCGGTTAAGTATAATGTTCTACCATTGGATGATCGCCAGGTGGAACGGTGTAATCCTGAAACTGCGGGGCGACCAACTTTAATTAAGGGGAATTCCCAGTTGTTCTTTGCGGGGATGGGGCGTCTCTCGGAAAACAGCGTTGTCAATATTAAGAACAAATCCTTCTCCGTGACATCCCAACTGCAAGTTCCCTCAGAAGGAGTAGAAGGGGTGATTATTGCCCAAGGCGGTCGGTTTGGGGGTTGGAGTGTCTATAGCCATGAAGGAAAAGCCAAGTTTGTCTATAACGTCCTGGGTATTCAGAGTTTTGTTACAGAAGCCGAACAACCGATCCCACCCGGTCAACATCAAGTGCGAATGGAGTTTAACTATGATGGAGGTGGTTTAGGTAAGGGTGGCAATGTCACACTTTACTACGACGGTCAGTCAGTAGGGACGGGTCGGGTGGAACATACTCAAGCGTTTATTTTTTCCGCAGACGAAACGACTGATATCGGCTATGAGTCCGGTACGCCTGTCACCCCTGACTACACCTTTAACAGTAGTCGATTTACGGGGAAAATCGATTGGGTACAGCTTGATGTGGGGACAGATAACCACGACCATTTGATAAATCCTGAAGATCAATTGAAGATCATCATGGCACGACAGTAGAGACAGTTATCAGTTATCAAGTATCCGCATCATCAGTTATTAGTTATCAATTATCAATTATCAATTATTAATTTTCCCTCCTGCATTATTCTGACTATGGGAACCCGACCGAAGAACGCGCCTCTGGCTTTTCATTTGCTGGCAAAACCTACTGGGGCAATTTGTAATTTGGATTGTCAGTATTGCTTTTTCTTAGCTAAAGAGCAACTGTATCCGGGTAGCAAGTTTCGCATGACCGATGAGGTATTGGAGAACTATATTCAGCAGTTGTTAGAATCCCATCAAACCCCAGAAGTGACGGTTGCTTGGCAGGGAGGAGAACCAACATTAATGGGGTTAGAATTTTTTGAGCGATCGCTAGAATTAGTAGAAAAATATAAGAAACCCGGACAGCAAATTATTCATACTCTGCAAACGAATGGCACAAAACTCGATGATCAGTGGGGACGATTTTTTAAACAGCAGAATTTCTTAATTGGACTCAGTATTGATGGCCCCCAACCGTTCCATGATGTCTATCGGGTGGATAAGCGGGGACGGGGTAGTTTTGAACAGGTGATGCAGGGTTGGAAAATCTTAAAAAAACATCAGGTTGATGTTAATATTCTCTGTACTGTTAATGCGGTTAATAGTAATCATCCGTTAGAAGTTTATCGCTTTTTTCGAGATCATTTAGGGGTTGAATTTATCCAGTTTATTCCAATTATTGAACGGGTCAATGCAGATGGTTCAACGTTAATTCAATCGGGTCATCAAGTAACAGAACGATCAGTTAAACCTGAACAGTTTGGACAATTTCTGATCGCTATTTTTGATCAGTGGGTGCGACGAGATGTAGGTAAAATCTTTATTCAACATTTTGACGCGGCTTTGGCAAATTGGGTGGGTGTGCAACCAGGGGTTTGTATTTTTTCTAAAACCTGTGGAACGGCGTTAGCGTTAGAGCATAATGGGGATCTGTATTCCTGTGATCACTTTGTTGAACCGGACTATAAACTGGGTAATATTCAGGAAACCCACATGATCGAGTTAATTGCATCTGAAAAACAATATCAATTTGGTCAGGCTAAATTTGATTCTTTGCCGAACTATTGTCATAATTGTGAGGTGCGTTTTGCCTGTAATGGGGGTTGTCCGAAAAACCGCTTTATTGAAACCCCGGATGGAGAAGCAGGTTTAAATTATTTATGTGCGGGATATAAAGCTTTTTTTACTCATATTAATCAACCGATGACGATGATGGCAGAATTATTGCGTCAAGGTCGTTATGCGGATGAAGTGATGCAACTGTTGGCACAAAAACGACAGCAAAAACCCGTTGGATTTGGTAAGAATTAGTAAGAATTAGGTGGGTGCGCTGCGCTTATCCACCCTACTGATTTAACTTTTGATTTTAAAATATCTCCCACCCGAAACCCGAAACCCGAAACCCATTTAATATTCCCTAACCCAACTTTCAACTGCTTCTAATAAATTCTCCTGCGACGCCACAAAGGAACGTTGCGGGAATGGTAACGGGAGGGGGTCGGGAGTTATCCAACCGAGGTGTAAGATGTCGGTGAGATAGTCGCAACAGTCGATGACTTCGGGGGTGGGTGTCCCATCTGCGAGTAATAGANTGCATCGTTAAACCATTGTTCAATAAAATCCTGAATCTGTTGGGAATTAAAATCTAAATTGCGATAAACATCAAAATCCCTTAATGGGTTTTTCTCCCCCTCCCAAACATTCAACTTCCCGTGAACACGCGATAAAATATAAACTTGCTTTTGATCAATATTTGCGAGAAAAATGCTATGATGATATTAAATCCCTGGTGGCTTTTTCCGGTTCAATGGTATTAGAAGAATATCCAGAAGAAACCTTTACAGAAGTTAAAATGAATCAAGGGATTAAAACTTCAGAAATTGCTGATCAATTTGCTAGTGATGCTTATCAAGTATTGTTGGTGGCGAATAAATTTCAAACCGGATTTGATCAACCTTTACTTCATACTATGTTTGTCGATAAACGACTGGATGGCGTTCAAGCGGTGCAAACTTTATCCCGTCTCAACCGCACCACCCCCGGAAAAGATGACACTTTTGTTCTCGATTTTGTTAACAAATCTGAAGATATTTATAACGCCTTTAAACCTTATTACGAAGAAACCTCAGTCGGAGAAAAAGCAGACCCCCAACAACTCAATGATCTCTCGTATCAACTGTATGAATGGCAATTATTTAGCCAAGAAGATGTTAATAATTTTTGTGAAATTTGGTTTCGTCCGAAAACCGCTTTAACCGAAAGAGAACACCAACAATTAAATAGTTTATTAGACCCTATTGCTGAAAACTATAAAAATCTGAAAGATTCCGAAAAAGAACAATTTAAAAATCAACTCACCAGCTTTCGGAATCTTTATTTATTCCTATCTCAAATTATTAATTATCAAGATTCGGATTTAGAAAAACTGTATGCGTATGGGCGTTTTCTGCTGAAGAAATTACCCCGCAGCACAGAAGACCCTAAAATTGATTTATCAGGAGATCTGGAACTGAAATATTATCGATTACAAAAAATTAGTGAAGGTGAAATTAATTTAAAGGAAGGAACAGCAGAACCCTTAAAAGGGGCGACCGCAGTAGGAACACGTCAACCGGATCAAAAAGTGCCGTTATCCCAGCTTGTTGACCTTCTTAACGAACGCTTTGGCACTAATTTTACTCCGGCTGATCAACTGTTTTTTGAGCAAATTACCGAAACCGCGCTCTCAAATGATACTATTAAACAAGCGGCTCAAGTCAATACAAAAGAAAACTTTGCTCCCGTGTTAGAAAGAAACCTGGAGAATTTATTTATAGAACGCATAGAAGGAAACGAAAAAATCTTTATGGAAGTCATGAATAATGAAGAATTTAGAGCGGTAGTTTTTGAAAAATTACTTTCTAGTATTTATGAGGTTTTTAAAGTTAAAAATTAGTTTTCCTCTAAACAAACCGTTGTTAACGCTTGAATTAATCGTTGATTTTGAGTTTCTGTTTTAACGGCTACTCGAAAATAGCGATCGCCTAAACTAGGAAAACTCAAACAATCTCGAATTAAAATTTGATGATGTTTTAATAACTTTAATTGCAATGTAGAAACCGAGTAATCTGACTCAACTAAAATAAAATTAGCCACACTTTTAAAAGGTTTTAATCCGGGTATATGGGTTAAATCTTGATAAAGTTTGGGGCGAGATGCTTCTAACCAATGCCAAGTTTGTTCCTGAAATTCTGTATCTTGTAAAACAGCAATTCCGGCTGCCACTGCTAAACTATTTACAGGCCAAGGATCACGCCAGCCTTGCCATTTTTTTAACCGTTGGGGATGGGCGAT
Organism: Planktothrix tepida PCC 9214; assembly: GCF_900009145.1. Taxonomy (NCBI): domain Bacteria; kingdom Bacillati; phylum Cyanobacteriota; class Cyanophyceae; order Oscillatoriales; family Microcoleaceae; genus Planktothrix; species Planktothrix tepida. Next base: position 1,109,350 of record NZ_LN889782.1, on the reverse strand, counting down.
CGCATATCCTAAACGTAGCCCCGGTAAACTATAAAATTTGGTCAGCGATCGCAAAATCACTAAATTCTCAAATTCTTTCACCCAAGACACTAAACTTTGCTGTTGACGAGGAAGTAAAAAATCCATAAACGCTTCATCAACCACCACCAACGCAAACTGTTCTAATAATTCTAATAATACCTGAGCAGAAAATAATTTTCCCGTCGGGTTATGGGGGTTATTAATTAATAAACCTGAGCGAGAATTAAAAGGTTGAGGCAGAGAGAATGTTAACTCTACAGAAGCCATCGAAAGCGGACACTCGATCACAGTTCCATCAAAAGCGTTGAGCGTCCGCCCATAGTCCCCAAAGGCAGGCGTGAGTAAATAGGTCGCATCTAACTGCGCGAGTTCCCGTCCTGCCCAGGTGAGTAATTCTGCGGCTCCATTTCCGGGTAAAATCCAATCCGCCTCTAGGGACTCATGGGCCATTGCACCATTGACCGCAACTGCGATCGCTGCTCTCAATTCTGCATAATCAGGATTAGGATAAGCATTCAAATCGCTCAGGTGACTATGAATGGCACTCAGAGCAGATAAAGGCGGCCCCCAAGGATTAATACTGGCAGAAAAATCCAGAATATCCGAGGGAGAACAGTTAGCTACGGTCGCGGCCCAGATTAAATTTCCCCCGTGTTGGGGTGAATGGGTTGCTTCCACGCCTAGAAATTAATCCTCGTTATGAGCAACTTTTTCTTTGAATAGTTTCCCGGCTGAAAAAGCAGGAACTTTCGTGGCTGGAATTTCCATCTTTTCACCCGTTTTCGGGTTACGGCCTTCACGAGCTTTTCGTTCCCGTGACTCAAAGGAACCAAAGCCAACCAGTGTCACTTTGTCGTCATTGGAAACTGCTTCCATGATCGTATCTAAAGCTGCCGTCAACACTGCATCAGCTTGTTTTTTGGTTACACTGGCCCGTTCTGCTACGGCATCCACTAATTCACCTTTGTTCATCTGAGTTTCTACTCCTTAAGATTGGCATAAAGCAATCAACAGCATAACCTGTCAAAAGCCATTAGGAAAGAACAATGGAAGAAGTTGTCGGGTATTCCATCGCAGCGCACACACCATAAAATTAGCAGTCAACTCTCAACAGTCCTAGGGGTGGGTTCATCAAGTTGATATCACCCAGATCTCAAAGAACCTGCCCCTAGATGTTAACCGTCAAACCCTAGCCTAACGTCCTCTCATCATTCGTAAAGCATCGGGACTGGGGTTATATTCGTAACCGTAGGGATTGCGATCGCTATCATCCAAAATTTGAGGCGTCACTAACACAATCACTTCTGCCCGTTGATTGTTTTTCGTGGTTCGACGGAACAACGAACCAACAATGGGTAAATCTCCTAACAGTGGAATTTTGCTAACATTAGACCGTTCTTGTTCCTGAATAATCCCCGAAACAATCAGAGTCTGACCATCCCGTAAGCGAATATTCCCAGAGTCTACCGTGCGTCTGAGAATCTGAAGGGCAAAACTTTGATCCGCACTATTCACCCGATCTCCAGGGGCACTAACAGTCGGTCGGACTCGCAGGGTCACAAATCCATTATCATCAATTCGTTCTACATCAATAGCTAGAGTTAAACCCACATCTTGGAACTGGAAATTCTGACTGCTGATCGTTCCTGATACGGTTGCGGTGGTGGTGGTGGTTGCCGATTTGACAACCTCTTCCACTAAAGCAACCGCAGCACTTTCCCCCTCTTGAACCACTAAGGTTGGATCGGTCAAAATCTTGGCATTGCCACTGATAATTTGAGCCGTTAAGGTGGATAGGAACTTCTTGGGATATTGGAAGTAGGGAAAAACGCTATTGGTGACTGTCCCTAAAGCGTCAAGTGCCCCAGTTTCTAAATTTCGGGTAAAGGGTTCATACTCAGAAATCCCAACTTGATTCGTCCGTTCTGATACAGGTGCAATCGGTTGTAAACCAACCCCTCCGCCCGGTGCCGTTAAAGGAGTAACAGACAGTTGATTCGGATCGTAGAACGGATCTTCACCACTAATGGGATTGGGAACAATCGGTCGAGCATTAATACCTGCTCGGGTTGTTACACTGTTCGGGGGATTATAGCCCCCAAAATTAACGGTTGCTGCCCCTCCATCATTAACAAAGAAGGTATCGTTAATTCCAAAGGAGAAGCTACTATTGGCGGCTTCTTCTCCGCTTAAATTTACGTCAATGACTTTAACATTAACCGCCACTTGACGCTGACGTAGATCCAGTTGCACCAGTTGAGCCGAAGCTAATTCTACAATGTTGGGTGTTCCTACCAAGGTCACACTATTAAGCCGTTCATCGACTAAAACTTGCAATCCTCGCAATAAGGGAGTTGAGTCTTGAGTTTCAATTCTTAGGGTTTCTACAACCGTTGTCACCCGTGTATCGGTTGTGGTTAACGCTTGGGTACTCCCCGGAATATTAACTGAGTTCGATTGAGTTACCTGTTGTTCACGGGTAATCGAACGTTCTGCCCCCATACTGACTAAAAACCCGGCTGCGGTTTCTGCGTTAACTTGGTTGAGGCGGAAGGAACGAACCACGACATTTCTCGCAGAATTGGGTAGTCTTGACCCAATAAAAATAGTATTTCCGTTGCGGTTAGCTTCTAATCCACTTAACCGTAAAACATAGTTAAATACATCTTCAACTGACTCGTTTTCAATATCGAGAGAAATTTTTTGTCCGTTTCCGGTTGAAGCGCCTCCGGGGGCTGTTTGTCCTGATTGTTCAGACGCTGCATCTAAAAAAGCAATATTTAATCCGGCGGTTCTGGCTAATAATGCCAGTACATCACGCACTGGGGCATCTCGCAACACTAAACGCGGAATGCGTTGACCATTATCTAAACGAATCGTCGAAGTTGTCGTGGGATTAATATTAGAAACAGCAATATCCCCAACTGGGGGTGCTACAGCACGGGGAAGAAAGGGTGGAGCCGCATCAACGGGGCGAGGTGCTCCCTGGGGAACGTTTCGGCCATCAATGGTGATTTGAGGATCAGGAATCAATACTGGCTGAGAACCTCTAGCTGGGGGTTTAGGAGTAGATCCAGGAGTGGGAGGAGGTGGGGTTATGGCTTGATTCGGAACTTGAGCCACAGCACCGGATGCCGTACCCAGACTAATTACAATCCCTTCTCTACCTCCTTGGAGAATTCGGGCTTCGGGGGGACTATTTACCCCACTGACAATTACCCGGATACTGGTGGGATCAAGTTGGGTGACAACAACCGAAGCAATACCTGGAATGGGATTATTTTGTTGAAAGTTTTGTTTTTGGCCGGGAAGTTGCGTATTAATAATATCGGCAACAAAATCATTTCCCCGTCGGACGACAAATACTTCCGGTCGCTCTCCCCCTTTTGTCATTAACAGTAAACCCACTTCCCCGTTCATTTCTATCAGTCGCACATCTTGAACTTGGGTTTGTGCAAATGCTGGGGTTTGCGCCACAATAGCGATCGCAGCACTGGTTAAAAGTCCTGCACCAATTCCTTGAAGCTGTTTCACGTTTCCTCCTCAACACAATATCAAGTTTTAGGTTCCAGGTTCCAGGTTCCAGGTTCCAGGTTCCAGGTTCCAGGTTCCAGGTTCCAGGTTTCAATAATTTCCCCCCGTCCCCTTGTCCCCTTGTCCCCTTGTCCCCTTGTCCCCCCGTCCCCTTGTCCCCCCGTCCCCTTGTCCCCTTGTCCCCTTGTCCCCTTGTCCCCTGATCCCCTCATCTTCCGCTATCCTGTTACCATATACCAACTTAGGCCAAAATTCCAACTATTTTGGCGGTTCAGCCGGAGTTTCGGCAGGTTTAGCAGCTTCGACAGCGGCTTTAGCTTGTTCTGGACTCAAAGGAAGTAAGACTTGTAATTCAAAGGCTGTTTTTAACCGTCGTTGGGGTTGATTGGCTGAGGGAACAAATTTCCCTTGTCGATATTCTCCCTCAATGGTTTGAGTTTGATCTTTCAAGGAAGATTTTAAACCTCTGACTACTAACAAAGGTTGTAACCGTTCCAAGGAAGCTAAAAACTTTAGGGTTTGCTCAAAACTGCCTTCAAACTCCACTTTATAAGCACGTCTTCTGAGTTTGCCATTGACATCGGGGCCTAAGCTGCCATCATTGACAATCTCTGCTTCTGGTTTGTCTAATACAACAGGTGTGAACAAAGAAAGTTTCGCTCTTTTGCTATCATCAATGATCCCCGCATTAATTTTATTAATCTGTTCGTTAATATCAAATAACAGGGTTTCTAAACTGGTTTCATCGGCAAATAAAGCGGTAACAGTCGCTCGGCGAACTTTAGCATCTGCTAACTCTTTTTCAGCTTTAGCCCGTTCCCGTAAACGCTGATCTTGTTTCTCAATTTCATCTTGTTTGGTTTTAATTTCATCGCGTAAAGTTTGACCTTCCGCTAAGGTGGGAAGAAGAAATTGATAGATTAAGAACCCTGCTAGAATTGCCCCCACAACTCCGGCACCAATTCCCATGATTTTGGGTGTTAAGGCAATGCCAAATATAACTGGCCCACCGCCTTCACCGTCAACATCTTGAATAAATTCATTGGCTACGGTCATTTTTTAATCACTCCTTTTTCCTCAAGGGTTTTAATCCGATTAACCAATCCTAACGCCCCATTTTTTTGCAGTTGTGGTAACAACTCCGAGGCGGTTGCTAGACTAAGGTAGGTTTCAATTGTATACTTGACCACAGGTTGTAACTGAGGTTTGGTAGTACCACTATCTGCATCCGGGGATTTAGCCACTAATTGAGTTGAGTTGTCTTCTAATTTAGCCTCAATTAATTTTGTTTTTTCCCCATTAAAAAAGGGAGATTGATTGAGTAATAATACAAAATCATTAATTTGAGTGTAAGTATTTGCTACTCCTGAAATTTTTAATTGAGCCGTTTCGGGTTCGGGTGGAGGTGCGGCGGCTTGATCTGCTGCGGGACTGGGAGATGGAGCCGGGGCTGTGGCTGTCGTTGCTGCGGCGGGTTCGGTCTGTTCAATATTGAGAATTCTCACTCCGGCGACTTGCATCAATTCCCCTAATTCTAGGGTAAGTGCTGACCAGGGTTTTATTTGATTAAATACAGTCGCTAAGGCATCCGCTTCTTTATTGGCTTGAGCGGTTTCTGCATTAATTTTATCTAAAGCTTCCACCTCCGAGGTTTTTTGTCCTAATGTAGCAACAAGAGCATCACGTTCTTTGGTTAGGTCAGTATTTTGTTGATAAAAAATAAACCAAGCTCCTCCGACAATGGCATTGAGGGCTAAAGCGACCCCAGCACCGATTAAAATTGGAGTCTGGTCAATATTTTGGCTGGGGGCAACCCGTGGCCGAACTTCTCGTTCTATTAGATCAGGTCGATCATTCAAAAAGTTGATATCTAAGTTATACATAATTAGTTGGCGGTTGACAGTTGACGGTTGATGGCTCACTGATCAGGGTTTAGAGCATCCGCATTCCTAAACCTAATGCCACTCCTAAACTAGCACGTTGTTCTGGGGGAATTTCCCGTTCAAAGGCAATAGAGAGGGATTCAATGGGATCAACTTGCGTCGCAGGCATTGCTAACCGTTGCATGAAAAACTCATCCAGTTGTCCAATGGCGGCTCCTGGCCCCATTAACAATAATTGTGCCATTTCCAGACCGTCACTTTGATTAATATAAAAATCAACGGAGCGACGCAGTTCATCGGCTAATTCAGCAAAAACCTTAATGATGGCATTCGTCCCCGGATTGGGATCGTTTAATGCTCCCATTGTATCAGTCACCGGAAGGGTCATGGCCTGGAGTTCGCTGACATCCCTCGAAGGAGGTAAATTCATGGCACTGTTTAAGGCACTTTGAACTTGATATAATCCAATGGGAATAGTGCGGTTAAATTGAGGAATCCCATCCACAACAATCGCCAGTTCAGTGCTATCAAATTCAATATCGGCAATAATAGCGGCTTCGGTGGAGGAAAACTGCTCTAATTGATTTTTTAGGGTACGAATTAGAGAAAAATTACTCACCTCTAAAACCGTAACCTTTAAACCCGCTTGAGCAAAGGTTTCAACATAAGTATCGGTGACTTCTTTACGAGCAGCAACTAATAAAACTTGGACTTTTTCGATGCCATCTTCATCGACAAATCGCCCTAATTTTTGATAATCTACATCGGCTTCTTCCCTAGGAAATGGTAAATATAATCCCGCTTCTGCGTTCATATACTCTTTAAGTTCATCATCACTGAGGTCAGCCGGAACCGGAATAATCCGCGTTACTGCTTCCCGTCCAGGAATAGATGTACCCACGGTTTTGGCTTTAATATTGTTATCGGTAATTGCCGCCTGAATTAACTCTGCCATTGCTGGAGTATCTACAATTTGGCCATCTTGAACAACGCCTTCGGGAACTGGAATTGTAGCCAAGGTGACTAGCTGTAATTGCTGACCTTTTTTCCGCATTTCCACCAGATTAATTCGTTCTGTGGCTAATTCAATTCCGACTCCTGGCTTCCGCTTAGAGAACAATCCTTGTAAGAAACTAACCATAGTTGTCGTTTAATTGATTGATTCTGTATTTTAGCTGACCTGTACCCATACCGTTAAAATTCCCGATTCTGGATAAAGATACAGATTCATCGTACAACATTCAACCCTGGATTATGAGCCTGATCCTGCTGAATAGCTGGGTTAATTTTCGTGAAGATAACGCTTTCAAATCAACCTGATATAGCAATCCTATTTGATTTGTATCCAAAATTTCTGCTCAAAAGGGAACAGCTTAACTNCCACTCATGAATTGTCCCTACCACTCATGAATTGTCCCTACCACTCATGAATTGTCCCTACCACTCATGAATTGTCCCTACCACCAATCAAATCGGATTGCTATACTAACAACTCTGTTTATATTTTCTGATCAGAATATAGTTTGAGAGAAAAACCAGAAAACCAACACAGAAACCGGATTTCTGGAATGGTTAATGCGATTTTGATGAATACGCATTACCACTAGAAACCCGATTTCTTTAAAACGGCCTAAAACTAAAACCTAAAATGAGTGAAAGGCTTACTCATCAGATACTGTCAAGGTTATAGTATCAGTGTAGATACCTTTTCGTGGTGTAGATGGGTTGGTAAACTTAATGTATAAGTCTAGATCACCCTCCGCTTGCCGGCTGAAATTACTTAAGTTATTAAAGTTATTGGCTTGCCCCCCGTCACCAACTATGTCAAGTTCGTATTGAAGGCTATCGTCAGGATTATCATTATTAAGCAAAGTACCGTTATTTGTCGAGGTTGCAGTTATTGTTGCAGCCCCAAAATTAGTTGTAACAACAAGGTCAGCAATTTTGAGATTGTTTTCTACCCCTCCTGTAGATAAAGGTAAGTCACTAGCGTACTGAGTTGTTGTTGACGTGATGCTAACAGATGCAGAAACACTGCCACCAATTTGAATAGTATCAGTTGCTGTTTGAGCAAAGGCGGCTGATTGAAGACTAATGGCAGCAACGGGACTGAGAATTAAGCTAGAAGCAACTAGAAAACGACGTAAAGACATAGATGATACCAATAGTTGAAGGATTAAGTAGACACAAAAGGCACAACACGGGTAGGGAGGGTTGGGTTCAGCATAGCTGAAAGAAAAACCTGTAATCCAGTCTCCATAGATTATTTTACTTATGGAAACGATGTTACTGGTGTTGATGGTAACAGTATTTTCCGTTCCCAATCTGTTTCAGAATATACTCAGTAAGCCCGGATGTCAAGGAATTGTAAAGGAATTGTCAGGGAATCTTGACATAAAGGCGGGATCGCTGGCTGCATAGGCATTTTAGGCGAGGGTGATCATCTCTCCAACGGATCAGCCCGTTGTTCAACCTGTGTAACATTTGAGAGTTACCCCATGTCAACGAGCAACATTAAAAAAACAATTCAAGTGTTTTATACTAATTGAGGGAATAAAATTCACCTCGATTCGTTAATTTTTAAATCAAATGAAACAATTAAAATTTTGGAAACGGTTGGGTTTGTTATTCGTTTTAGGTTTATTTTTAAGCTGGGGTGTCAGTTGCTCCACCTCTTCCCCAACTGCTCAAAACCGTCAGCCAGAAATTGAATTTTGGACAATGCAACTCCAACCCCAATTTACGGATTATTTTAATCAACTCATTGTTAATTTTGAAACCGAAAATCCAGGGTTAAAAGTGAAATGGGTAGATGTTCCTTGGTCTGCGATGGAAAGTAAAGTATTAGCCTCCGTTGCTGCCAAAACCGCCGCCGATGTGATTAACTTAAATCCTGATTTTGCCGCCTTATTAGCGGGACGAAATGCTTGGTTAAATCTCAATGAAACCGTTCCTGAAAGCGTTCAATCTCAATATTTACCGAATATTTGGCAAGCGAATAAAATAGAAGTTTGTCCGAATAATCAATGTCAAACCGTAACCTTTGGAATTCCTTGGTATTTAACAACTCAAATTACAATTTATAATCAACAACTCTTGCAACAAGCGGGAATTTCTCAACCGCCAAAAACCTATTCAGAATTAGCACAAGTCGCCCAAAAAGTCAAAGAAAAAACAGGCAAATATGCGGTTTTTGTGTCTTTTGTTCCAGAAGATTCGGCTCAAGTGTTACAATCTATCGTTCAAATGGGAGCGGAATTAATTGATAATAAAGGTAAAGCAGCCTTTAATACTCCCCAAGGAAAAGCGGCTTTTCAATATTGGGTTGATTTATATCAAAAAGACCTACTTCCCAAAGAAGTTTTAACTCAAGGACATCGCCGTGCTATTGAATTATATCAATCTGGAGACATTGCTATCTTAACATCAGGGCCACAATTTTTAAAAGCAATTGCTCAAAATGCGCCAACGGTTGCTAAGGTTTCTGTTCCCGCGCCTCAAATTACTGGAGATACGAAAAAAACCACCGTTGCGGTGATGAATTTAGTGATTCCGAAATCAACAGATGTTCCTGAAGCTGCTGTCAAATTTGCTTTATTTGTTACTAATAGTACCAATCAACTCGCTTTTGCTAAAGCGGCTAATGTTTTACCATCAATTCAGGATGCTCTTAAAGATAGTTATTTTACCACTCTTCCTGCTAATCCAACAACGGCGGATCAAGCTCGTTTAGTGAGTGCACAAGAACTTAAAAATGCCCAGGTTTTAATTCCCCCTCAAAAAGATATTAAACAGTTGCAAAAAATTATTTATGATAATTTACAAGCTGCAATGTTAAATCAAAAAACTGTTGATCAAGCGATCGCAGATGCTGAAAAAACCTGGAATGAAAGATAATCAGTGATCAACTGTAGGGGCGAGGTTTTCTCGCCCATCCCCGTTAACAGTAAAAAAAATTAAGATTAAACTTTGTAACAAAAATGATAGATTCTATAAAATTCTCCATTGTTGATGTTTTTGCGGAAATCAAATATACCGGAAATCAATTAGCTGTGATTTGGGGTGACGGAGTTGAGTCGTTATCCGATGAAGAAATGCTCAAAATTGCCCAAGAAATGAATTATTCAGAAACAACCTTTATTACTGCTTCTGAACCTGAAAATGGCGGTTATCCGGTGCGAATTTTTACCCCTAAACGAGAATTACCCTTTGCAGGTCATCCCACGTTAGGAACGGCTTATATTATTCAACAGGATATCATTAAAACCTCCGTTGAACAAGTGATTTTAAATTTAGCTGTGGGTCAAATTCCGGTGAGGTGGAAAACCTCAGAAACGGGAAAACAAATTCTATGGATGCGACAAAATCCTCCTGAATTGACTCAAATTTATGATCGGGAAGTATTAGCATCTGTATTAAATTTGCAAGGATCGGATTTTGATGAACGTTATCCTATTCAAGCGGTTTCTACGGGTATTCCTTTTATTATTGTTCCGTTAAAAACCCAATCTGCATTAAAACAAGCGCAGGTTAATTTTGAACACTATTCAGAGTTTATTCAAACCACAACGACGAAAGAAATTTTTATGTTTTGTCCCGAAACTTATCACCCCAATAATCAGATTTGTGCTAGAATGTTTGCACCAGCTTTAGGAGTTCCTGAAGATCCAGCAACGGGAAGTGCTAATGGGTGTTTAGCCGGATATCTTTCCCATTATGCTTATTTTGGTTCCGATCTCGTTAATATTCAAGTTGAACAAGGATATGAAATTGATCGTCCTTCTTTACTGTTATTAAAATCTCAAAAAATAGGAGATTTAATTCAAGTTGAAGTCGGGGGAAATGTAGTTAAAGTTGCTGAAGGAAGTTTAGTTTAATTCAAGAAACCGGGTTTCTGATTAAACCGACTTGCATTCATAAATATCTATTAAGAAACTCGGTTTCTCAAGAAACCGGGTTTCTGATTAAGACTGCTTGCATTCATAAATATCTATTAAGAAACCCGGTTTCTGATGGCGATCGCATTTCCTAAGTTTTTTTAATCTAAATTCACTTTAACCTTAGTTTCATCCCAATTAGTTTCAACTCGCCAGTTTGGATCTTTATTTTCTTGGAAATCCGCGTTAATTTGATCAGTAACTTGATGGAGTTTATCTTGAGATAAACCTTCTTGATTTGAAGTTTCAGCTTGAGATTCATTAATCCCAATACTAACAATTTCTAAAGCGTCACCCGACTGAGAAGATTCATCGGGAGTTGAGGGATGTTTAGCACCGGGTTGAGACATTTTATCACTCCTTTAGAAAAATAGGGTATAGAATTCCATTGTAACCTTGAATTGAAAAATTTGTGATTCTGAAACTTAAGTTTTATCTAAAATCCCAAAAATATTAGATAATATTAGAAAACTTTTATTTAATTCAAAACCTTAATAATAAAAAAACATCTTTAATTCCTAATTAAAAGGGTAAATCTTCCTCAAATTCTGGCGAATTTTCTAAAGGTTTAGCTTGGGAATCAATCAACGATTCAGCTTGTTTAATTTTTTCAAACAAGGAAGATCGAGATTGTTGTCGTTTTTGGATTAATTTATCAATATTATATTTCACCCTTAATTGTTCTCGCTGATCTTTCGGTAAAGGTTCATAATCAGGAAGAAAATCCTTGGCAGTGACCAGGGGAACTCTAGGGCCTAATTTCTCAATGGGCATTTGAGGAAGACGATCTAAAAAATAATCTCGTCTGTTTCTAATTTGTTCAGATTTATTTTGAATTTCCGTTACAATTGCGATAATTTGACTCAAATGATGGCTGGATAAAGCCAACTGAATATCAAGGCTTTCTATAGGGAGTCCCAAAGCTTGAACTTGTTGTAAAAGCTGAGGAGGAATATGATCCAAATTAGGCGGATTAACCGTTGTCTTTAACGTGATTAAAGCTTGAGTTAATTGGGTTTCAATTTCCTGGATCATGTCTCGGTTTTGATCTTGTGAAACCGGATTCTGTAATAAATATTGTAGCTGTTGGGTTGCTTGTTGCAACAGTTCCAGGGTCGCTTGAAGGTGGGGAGCATTCATGAGAGAATCTTAACAAGAGGAGAGCTAAAGTTCAGGATTGTTAATGTTGTAGAGTCATTCAATCTCTTCAAGTTCTTGTGTAGATTGCCATCCCGGTTGCCAGAGAGAACGATCTTTAAGTTGTTGAGCATTTAACCAAAATCTGACCGTGGGATCACAAGAGGCCACCAATTCAGCAAAGACCCATTTCCCTTGATTTTTCCGGTTAACAACTTGAAAATGTCGCCAACCCCAAGTTTGTTGATTTGATGTCCATTTCGAGCCTAACAGGTAAGGGAATTTTTGCTTTTTGGCCATGTTTGAGAATAGGACATTGAACGAACTGTGATTGTTGAAAATTGTGACAGATGTGTTACCCATTTGCCAAGGTCATCCATTAATACGACAGATTGTCATAGTTCGTGGTAAGATGTTCCAGAGAGCTTAGAAAGTTATATTTTCTAGAGGCAAGTTATGAATCGGATTGTTTCAGTGTCCAAGCGGGTCGCTTTAGTTTTATCTGTGGCCTTTTTGATGATTAGCACATTTGTTTTCGGTGCTTCTTCAGCCTCCGCAGAAACCTATTCAGTTAAAATGGGTGCTGATAGCGGAATGTTACAATTTGTTCCTAGCAAATTAACCGTAAAACCGGGCGACACTATTAAGTTTGTCAATAACAAACTTCCTCCCCATAACATGGTTTTTGATAAAGCCAAATCTCCTGATGCTGCCGTTGCTGAAAAGCTTTCTCATAAGAAATCCCTGTTCAGTCCGGGTGAATCCTTTGAAATTTCTTTCACCGATGATATGCCTGCTGGCGTTTATTCCTACTACTGTGAACCCCACCGTGGCGCAGGAATGACGGGTCAAATTGTGTTAACAAAATAATTAGAGTTTTATTACTCTAATTTCTGAATTTATAATTAATTCTGGGTAGTTTTTTGTTGAGTATAAAACGAACAAGAGACTACCCATCCGTTTATTCAAGGTCAAAAAGAAGGCGTTTGTTGATTTTTTCGCGAGGAGTGTCAACAATAGTTATAATCTGTACCATCATAACTAACAGGATTTCTAAAATAAGCAACTAAATTATTAAGATTATCACGGCATTGACGAGTATTACCTTTTCCATCCACCGGAATTTCAACAGGTTGACGCACTTCAAAATAACGCCGAATAAAGGGATCAATTGAGGTGGCTTGGGTAGGTAAACTCCAGCTAAATAAGCTCATCCCTAAAATCAGAATAGTCAATAAAAAATGCACAAAAAGCTTAGAATATCCCATGAATAATGTATTTCCTCTGTTGAGTTCAACATCCTTCTAAAATTTTAGACTTTAGATCTTAGATTGAAGATGATTCTGTGTGGGTTTCTCAACGCTGAGGAGGAAAAATCCAAACACCTGTACCATCCAAAACCTAAAACCTAAAGTCTAAAATTATGAGGTTTTAACTGATATTAGCGGAGGTATTTTCCTCCACCCCACTGTTCAGGGCGAACTTTGGGTTCTAATAACAGATATCCAGCTAGATTGTATAAATCCTCATCTTCCAGATTTCGCATGACAACGAAAATATCTGAACTCTTGGTGCTGGGATGTGTTTCTGAAATTTCCTCCAACCCATCATAGGTTTTGGGATTTTTAATAAATGCGATCAGAGCCTCAATATTATCGCGGGAGGGAGACGCACCGGCTAAGGTTGCAGGACTGAGGTTAATATCAGGATTTGTCTTGGTCATTCCCAAAGCATGACATGAGGCACAAGCCTTATTGAATACGCTTTTACCTTTGCTCAGTTGCTTTTCAGTGAGGACAACGGTTTGGCCTTGGTCATTCAGAGGTAAAGTCCGAAGTTCTTTGGTCAATTCTACTGCATTGGCCTGGTTGACAAACAGTTGAAAGGTGAAAAATACAGTGGCTACTGCCAGCCAAAAGTATCTTTTGAGCATGGTTCTCCTTATAGCTAAGTTAGTTATTGAAGGCTTAATACCGTCTTGGCTTTATCCGCTCTTCAGAAGTCAGTTCAGTTTCGGTTCAGATGTTCAATGTACCTGATCCCGGTCATGGGCTGATCATTATTTGTCAATCGTCTATTGTTATTTACCTTTTTTGAGCGTCTGCGAAATATAATTTCACAGATGCTAGTTTCCATACCTGATTAAGGTTGATCAAACTCGGTGAACTCGGACGACTGGCTTAAAGTTCTGATGTAGGACATCAAAGCTTTAGCATCCTCAAGCGCCAAGCGGGTTTGAGGATGTTGATATGAAATGCCCAACTGATCGCACAGCTTGAGTACAGCCTCAACTGGGAGATTGTAATCCTCTGCTATTTCTGTAATTGACAGGTCTGCAAAACCCATGAGTCTAGTTGCTGACAGGTCTTGATCAAAAATTATAGGAACCTTTGGTATCTCTGAAAACAGCCAATTTTCCTTTCTGGGTGTTGACTGTTGAGCATTTGTTCCTGCCTATCCTACAACCCCCACCCTTTTTCCTCGCCTGAATGAATCCTCGTCAAAATCTTATACAGACTTCGACGGTGAGATTTCATGGGATAGGTCTACTTCAGGATGGGCAGAGGTGAAGGTTTTAACTTCTGGACAGTGGGAAAAAGAGCCAGTATTTTGGGGAGGGCGATGCAGACGAATCAGTTGAGCCAGAGTTTTCTTCAGTTGAGTCCGGGGAACAATTGCATCGACAAACCCATAAGACAATAAGTATTCCGAGGTTTGGAAGTCATCGGGTAACTTTTCCCGCAGGGTTTGTTCGATGACTCGTCTTCCCGCAAAACCAATGGTGGCTTTAGGTTCGGCTAAAATCATGTCCCCTAACATGGCAAAACTCGCCGTCACCCCGCCGGTGGTCGGATGGGTGAGAACCGGAATATACAGGAGTCGGGAGTCTTGATGTCGATGCAACGCAGCCGAGATTTTAGCCATTTGCATCAAGCTCAACATTCCTTCCTGCATCCGTGCCCCACCCGATGCACAGATAATGATCACGGGATAGCGTTCTCTGGTACCGTGTTCAATCAGGCGGGTGAGTTTTTCTCCTACCACAGAGCCCATACTCCCACCCATAAACCGGAAATCCATAACGCCGAGGGCAACGGTTTCTCCATCTAGTAACCCAACCCCCGTTTGTACCGCATCGGATAACCCGGTTTTTTCCCGTGTTTCCCGCAGTCGATCACTATAGGATTTGCGATCGCGGAATTTCAGGGGATCAACGGCACACATTTCAGCATCTAGGGGCATCCAGGTATTCGGATCAATCAGTTGCTGAATGCGTTCATCGCTATGCACTTGGAAATGGTGACTACATTCCAAACAAACCATATTATTGGCTTGTAGGTCTTTGGCATACGTTAAAGCATTGCACTGTTCGCACTTAACCCATAACCCATCAGCAATTTCCCGTTCCTGGGGTTCAGGACTGCTCGGTAATGATTTGCGCCGATTTGCGAACCAATCAAATAGAGACATTAAAGATTGTTTTGACCTTTCAGTTTCTAATTTAAAAAATGAGGCGTTTGGAAATTGGGGGATTCCCGTAGGCCCCAGGATTAAATTTTAAATCTTTACTATAATAGAACGATCTACATCAAATCAATCACGTTAATCTACAGATTCTAATTCTTCCTCAATAGGACTTAATAACAACAAGGCTGCCCATTGATGTTCTGCTAAAACTTGTAATCCTATGGGGCTACCCATTCCCAGGGAAGAACACACCCCCAAGTCAATCATCCGCGTGGGAATATCCTGAGCTTCTAAGACTTGCTGCATGAGATCCGCTTCCCATCGCAGGGCTGTTGTTTTAATCGTAATCCAAGGCATAGAAATCAGTTATCAGTTATCAGTTATCAGTCATCAGTCATCCCTTCTCCCCCGCTCCCCCTGCTCCCCTTCATAGAGGAAAAAATAAACTGAGGTAGGCTGATAACAGGGTTTGTCCCCAGAGGGCTGTGATAGCG
This sequence comes from Planktothrix tepida PCC 9214, assembly GCF_900009145.1. Lineage (NCBI taxonomy): Bacteria > Bacillati > Cyanobacteriota > Cyanophyceae > Oscillatoriales > Microcoleaceae > Planktothrix > Planktothrix tepida. Next base: position 1,093,876 of record NZ_LN889782.1, on the reverse strand, counting down.
GTAGCGAGGGCTAGAAAGGGGCCGAAGGGGATAGGTTGACGACGATTGATTAATTTAAGGGCGATGGCTCCTCCACCGACAATAGCGCCTAAACCGCAGGCGATAAATCCAGCCACGAGTAAATATTTCCACCCTAACCAAGCTCCCATCATGGCGGCGAGTTTACTATCTCCAGCCCCCATAGCGGTTTGTCCCATAACGAGGGTTCCGACAAAGGAAATAATATCAAAGAGCCATATTCCTAGAACAGCCCCTAAAATTCCCACCATCAAGCCATTACTCAGGGGTGAGGGTGTTGTTAAGGCTTGGGTGAGTTGAAATCCTAACCCTAATATTAACCCCGACTGGGTGAGCACATTGGGCAGCGTGTAGGTATCTAAATCAATCAACGATAGAGCAATTAACCAACTAAATAAAACCCAATAGCCCACCGTTTGGGTGAAGTTTGGGGAGATTAAAAATATTAATAAAAATAAGAGTCCTGTGGTGGCTTCTACGAGGGGATAGCGGATGGAAATGGGGGTATGGCAATGTTTACAACGTCCCTGAAGCCACAACCAACCAAACACGGGAATATTTTCTGAGGGACTCAACCGCGTTAGACATCGGGGACAGCGAGAGGGAGGATGCAGTATGGATAACCCGGCGGGAATTCGATAGATGACCACGTTGAGAAAACTGCCGATGGATGCTCCAAACGCAAACACAATTAAATAGGCAGGTAAACTCAGTATAATACCCATGTTAAATCCTGACTCCTAACTTCGGGAGCTAAAACAAATCAGCTTCAATGCGTTCAAAAGGAATAAAATATTCCCCTGGTAGTAAAATGGGTTGACCCGAAAATAATAAGCAACTGCGATAATTGCTAGGGTTGATTGCCACTCCCAAGGGTCGTCGCATTCGTTGAGCATGAACTTCTACATAGGCATAATAGAGATGTTTCGCTACCCTCATTAAGTCAGCATCAAGCTGATAGGGAGCCATTGGAGGGTTCAGGAAGGATTCAGTTTCGAGTTGTAAGGCTTGTACCACGATCGCTCCTCAATGACAAATTTTAGAGGAAGAAAACAGCGTTGATTTAATATAAGTTGAGTTGATTCCCAAATCTAAAATTAAAATTTTATGATAAACGATAAACCGACTTTACTCGCACTTGATTTTGACGGGGTTGTTTGTGATGGACTGTTAGAATATTTTGAAACCGCATGGCGCAGCTATTGTCAACTGTGGTCGCCTCCTGATGGGATTTCACCGGAAGCATTAGCCCCCATTTTCTATCGAACTCGCCCTGTGATTGAAATTGGTTGGGAAATGCCGATTTTAATTCGAGCTTTGGTTTTAGGGATTTCGGAATCTGATATTTTACAGAATTGGTCAAGAATTGTTCATCATATTGTTACGGAAGAACAATTAAAAGCGGAGGTGATTGGCCCTCATTTGGATGGAGTTCGAGATCAATGGATTAATCAGGATTTATCCGGTTGGTTAGGATTACATCGATTTTATCCGGGTGTGATAGAACGAATTAAACCCCTAATTGAGCAGTCTTTTTTGGTTTATATTATTACAACAAAGGAGGAGCGATTTGTGCGATCGCTTCTTCAACAACAAGGGGTTACAATTCCCGAAGGTCGAATTTTTGGTAAAGGTTATAAACGTCCGAAAGCGCAAATATTACGGGAATTATTAACAACAATTCAACCGACTCCTAATATTTGGTTTATTGAAGATCGGTTACAAACCTTATTTGCGGTGCAACAACAACCCGATTTAAACTCAGTTCAATTGTTTTTAGCAGATTGGGGCTATAATCTACAACAAGAACGAGATTTTACGTTAGAATATCCAAGAATTAATTTATTATCTCTGTCTCAATTTAGCCAGGATTTTTCAGATTGGTTAAAAAATTAATCTTTTTAAGTTCGGGCTGTAGAGACGTGCCATGGCGCGTCTCTACTTTAGATGCTTAACCGCTTAACAACTGATTAAGCTAAACCTTGGGAAAGAAAACCCGCCCAATAGTAGGGACTCGCATAGGGATATTTTACCTCAGAACTATTTTTAGGGGCATTTACTTTTTCTCCTAAGCGCTCTGAAGATTTTTCTGAGATTGAATTTTTTAATCCTTCCAGACTTTGACAACTTCTTAAATCAAATTGTGCTAATCTTAACGCTTCTGGGCGGGTTTTTCCTTCGTCGAGATATTGATAATATAAAATAGTAAATACCGATGTCGCTTGATCTTCCACCGCCCATAATGTACTCACAACATTTCGCGCCCCTGCTGATAGAAAACCTGCGGCTAAGGATAGGGGTTCATCGGTAATGGGAGTTAAGGTTAAATTAGTTTCGCAACAGGATAAAAATAAATCTGATAACTCTGGAAACCGTAGGGTAAAAATTGTGGCTAAATTTAGTTCGGCTTTATTCGCTAAAACTAATTTACAATTTTCGGGATGATTTAAGTCTGCATTGGCGTGATGACTGGAATGTAACCGTTGCACTTTTTTCGCTAATTTGATATAATTATCTGGAGTAGCTTGTTCCTTTTTGAGATGATATTCTTCAGGAACTTGATAACGTTTTGCTAACTCTTGACATTCTTTTTCTGTATAGAATAAATCTCCGGTAGCATTTTCCACAATTCCTAATTGATGGGGTTTGGGAACTAGATTGCGATCGCTACAATATTTTAAGATTTGACAACTGGGAACCACTCTTAACCGAAAGCGATCGCTTAAATATTCCGGTAATTCTGTATTGTTTTCTGACTCGGTATAACTGCTAGAAATCGGCTCACTAAAGCCCATTTGACGAGTTTTTGCGGTTTGGGTTTCGCCACTGGGAATAATAGGATTGAGATTCAACGGTAAAGCTGCAAAGGGCATTTGATGGAGAGACAAATGGGGAATAATAATTAATTCTTCTATTCCCTGTAAATGGTTATCAATTAATTGATTAATTTGCAATCTTTCGGCAAGTTCGGTGAGAAATTTCCCCATATTTTGCCGCCATTGACTCTTGTTTTCAACATAAGGTTTTAACCAATTTTCAAATATCCAATATTGCAGGGTTTCGTATCCTTGACCGTCGCAGGTGTGGAGGGTTAGGGAGTAAGACCTCTCCCCCGACCCCTCTCCTGCGAGGCGAGGGGAGTAAGACCTCTCCCCCGACCCCTCTCCTGCGAGGAGAGGGGAGTTAGATTGTTCCCCCATTCCCTCGCAGGGAAGGGGGGTTAGGGGGGTTAGGTCACTCCGCCGCAACACAAACGCAAACGTTTGATCATTGGTACTATAAAAACTAACAATAGCCGTGACATCATCCTGAATTAACTGCTGAATTTCTGCTAACTGAATCACATCGACTTCTATTTGACCCGCTAATACCGGATCATGACTGCGAATTTCTCGCCAACGCTGTTTTCTTTCCGTTTCTAATTGTTCAATTTCTACTAAAGTTTCTGGGGAGAGTTGACCAGTTTTTGAGGGATTTTCCGGCGTATTCGCTGGGGGTGTTTGCTGTAACTGATTCATCCGTTGTTTCAAAGCATTATATTCCGCCACCAATTCCGGGGGAACTTCCGCATTGGGATAGAGATCCTTACTCGCAAATAAATCCGCTAACTGCCGACACCGCGATCGCTCTGCGGTCAATAATGCCTGTTGATAATTCCCCAAATTAATATAACATTGAATCGCATTTGCATAAACCCCAATGGCTGCGGCTAAAATCTCTTGACGCTGTTGATCGGTTTGCGCCCGACTGCGACTATTTTCTACGGCTTTCATCGCCCATTCATAGCCCTCCACTCCCCATTCCCAGTTGCCTATTTTAAACCCTAAATTCCCGAAATTGCGTCCTGTTGTTACACAGTTTAGAGGTAATGTTTTGGGTTGATAAACTATTAACGCTTGTCGATAACAATCAACAGCCTGATCATACAGGTTTTGTTGTGCTTCCCCCTGAACTTCTGAGGCGAGTTGAGAATAGGCAGTCCCCAGATTATTAGTTGTCATTGCCCAATCTTGGGGGTAGGTCTGTTGTTGATANTAGAATGAACAGATGGGGGGTTTGGAGTTGCTGTTTCAGGTGGATAATTTTGGTTTCTAGGTTAGCGGGGGTCTGCACTTCGGGGGGAGTTCCATCGGGTAAAAGTTTTTGATAAAGACGGTTACAAAATGCTTGGATAAATTCGTTTTTGGTGTTGAGGGTTAGTAGTTTATTGATGTTGATACAGTGGAGGGGGAGGTGGGGAAGTTGGGTACAAATATCGGTGAATTGTTGTTCTAATTGTCGCACGGTTGGGGTATTGCCAACGGGGGTATTATTGGTAATTTCAGGATGGGGGGTCAGGGTGTTGTGATGCCATACTTGATAAAATTTGGGATAAGGTAAATTTTGGGCGCATTGCCAAAGGAGGCTATAGCAATGTTTATAGAGATTAAAATTATTCTCGTAAACTTCATCAGTTAGGTTATGTTTGAGGGTAAAAACCACATCTGTATATTGTTTTTGTGTTTTGATGATCTTTCCTAAATTCTCGGAAACACTTTGACGAGTATCTTTAGACTTAGTAGTTTCTAAGACCCGAATTAAAGTTTCTATTGCTAACTCATTTCCAACAGCAATTCTCCCTAAACTTTCGGCGGCAACATTCTTGCAATAATCTTTATTTTCAGGGGTTTCTAAAATCCCAAGAAACGCCTGTATTGCTAACTCATTTCCAGGATCAATTTTTCCTAAAGTACAGGCAACCAAACTGCGACAAAATTGATCCTCAATAGTTTCTAAGAACCGAATTATTGCTCCTATTGCTAACTCATTTTCAGGGCATATTTCCCCTAAAATCTCAGCGACTCTACTGCCAATATCTTCATTCTCAGTGGTTTCTAAGATCCGAATTAACTCCCGTATTGCTAACTCATTTCCAACGGCAATTTCCCCTATCATCCGGGCAACTTCATTGCAAAGTATTTGATTCCTAGCAGTTTCTAAGACCTGAATGAATGTCCCTATTGCTAGCTCATTTCCAGGGTCAATTTTCCCTAAAGTATGAGCAACCCACGAGCGAACCCATTTATTCTCAGTGGTTTCTAAGACCTGAGTCAACACCCCTATTGCTAACTCATTTCTAACGGCAATTTCCCCTAAACTATAGGCAATCACTTCACAAGTAGATTCATCCTCAGTGGTTTGTAATACTTGAATTAACGCTCCTACCGCTAACTCATTTCCAACAGCAATTTCCCCTAAAATATTGGCAACCCACCTGCGAGTATCTTCATTCTCAGTGGTTTCTAATACCCGAATTAATACCTGTATTGCTAACTCATTCCCAACGGCAATTCCCTTTAAAGTATTGGCAAATTTCCTGCGAGTATCTTCATTCTCAGTGGTTTCTAATACCCGAATTAACGACCCTATTGCTAACTCATTTCCAACGTCAATTTTCCCTAAATTATTGGCAACCTCCCTGCGAGTATATGTATCCTCAGTAGTTTCTAAAACCCGAATTAATACCTGTATTGCTAACTCATTTCTAACGGCAATTCCCCCTAAAGTATCGGCAACCTCCCTGCGAGTATGTTCATCCTCAGTAGTTTCTAAAACCTGAATTAATGCCTGTATTGCTAACTCATTCCCAACGGCAATTCCCCCTAAAGTATCGGCAACCTTCCTGCGAGTATCTGTATCCTCAGTAGTTTCTAAAACCCGAATTAACGACCCTATTGCTAACTCATTCCCAACGGCAATTTCCCCTAAACTCTCGGCAACCCAAATGTGATTATATTTATCCTCAGTAGTTTCTAAAACTCTAATTAAATTAGCAATCACTTTTTCTCTAATTGTCTCTGATAATATTGTTCTTGCACCTTCTGCAATCGGAGCAAGAAATTTTACCCATGTTTGCTCTTTAATATCAAAACAACCAAACCCCCATTTAACAATCTGTTCTACAATTGCATCTGATAAACTACATTCTTTAAACTCATTAATTCCCGCAGCAGCCAAAAAATAGGCACGATACCCATAAAAATCTTGACAGCTATCTCTTAATTCTACTAATGCTTTTATAAATTCTTCTTTCTCCCCTGCTTCCACATCATCCCGCCCCAACCATAATAAAATCACCTGTTTCCATTGGGGTTGAAAAATGCGATACTCTTTCCTCTCCACCGGACAATTGACATGATTTCGAGGTAAAAAATAATCCCAATCGTTAATCGCTAAAGCTGCAAAATATTCCTGAAACGTAGGATGGAAAAAGGCATAAACCGCTTGGTCTGAATCCTTTTCCTCAACGGATGCTAACCCCACCCGATTTAACCATCCTAATTTTAACGCCCAATCAAATAGAGAATTTTCCCGTTGCGGTTTTCCTAAATACTGTTCAACAAATTTTTCCTCTAAACGAAACCGAAATTGTTCACGGTTTATCGCTGTTTTCGCTAACTCTCCTAACTGTTGATGGAGACATTCTTGCACCTCGAAGGGAATTTGAAATGGTTTCTGTTCATCCTTCCATTGATAATGACCCTTCACCAACCGTTGATAAAGTCCGGCTTGGGTTTCCGGTAATTTTTGCCCCCGTTTCCAAGTTCGACATAATAACGCTAACCGCAGGGGATTTTTAATTAAATCATTAATGCGGGTTTGGTTAGATTCCTTTAACTGGTTTAATAATTCCTGACTCTGGGTTGCNACCGTAGGGGCAATTCATGAATTGCCCCTACGGTCAGGGTTTGAGTCATAGAGGTTATTACAACCGATTTAGACTTGCTATAGCAATCCTATAGTAATATGAAATCCTGAAAAAAATGCTACAAAAGGCAATGGGGAATTACGAATTACGAATTGGGAAGCGGCACTCTTGAAATGGGCAATTTTTACGGCTTCACGCGCTCTCTAATTATCTGTAATTATCTGTAGAGAGGTTGCATGCAACCTCTCTACAGGGGACTGATGCGTAGCCAACATTTAAGGATTTCATATAAGTCTAAATCGGTTGTAATTCCCTCGATGACCAAAATCTTGACGGTAGGGACAATNCAGCTTAACTGGGAACAGGGATAATACTTCTGGCTGTTTCATATCAGTTTTAAATTATTACAATCTATTTGGGATTGCTATATTAATGATTAAGGAAATTGAAGCGTCCCGGTATCATATATTCCGGTTGCATTTGCGGGGATTTCAAACTCCATTTCTGCTGGAGGGTTGCTAAATAATTTAATTTGATAGCGACCTGGTTTTAATCCAGCAGTGGCAAATCTACCTGATCGATTTGTAAACAAAGTTACTACCGGAAAATTACTATCAGAAATAGAAACAATTTGTCCTGATTGTAACGAAACCGGTTCACCGTTAGCATTTAATAATATCCCTCGTAAAAATACCGTTGCATCTGTTCCAACTTCGACTAATGTTCCACTGCGATAGGTGGGTAAAATTGTGATAGCGCGATTCCCCAAATCCATTCCTACAGGTAAATTTGGAGCATCAATAATTAAAGTAGAAAGATTATAAGGACTTAAATTAGGAACAACAGCAAACCCAAAATGATTAATGCGGGCTGTATCGCCATTGATACTGGGATTAATCACAATTTCTTGATCTCTAACACTATCTTTGGGAATGACTAAAGCAAAACTATCATTAATCGGACGTGACCAACCAAAGTGACCATCTGCAAACACCAAGGCGGTAGCCAAACTAAGTTTACTGGTATTTGAGATCCCACCATCTCCATCGACGGTAAAAACTGCATCATTTGATAAATCCCAATTGAAGTAATAGCCGGTATAAGATAACCGTCCGGTCAAATTATAACCTCGGTCATTTTGAGTTAAACCCAGGGACATTCTGGGTCTTCCAATAGTTCGTAAGGGGTTATAACTCCAGTTTAAACTATTCTTATATTGTCCATTATTATTAACATCTGATGAAACTTGTATTGATTGACGAATTTTGGGAATTGACCAGGATAAATTGATAAAAGCACGTTGTTGCTCAAAACCGGTTTGATCACGATTTTGACTGAGGTTTAACCTAATATTCAAGCCATTTCGGACGGTTTTAGAAAGACCTAAGCTGAGGCTATAAGTATTAGGAGTATCTCGCCCGAATTCATATCGAGCACTGAGATTTCCTCGGATCTTCCAGAATAATTGTTGACTATAATTTGCCGTAATATCGTAAAAAAAATCATTATTGGGGTTATCTTCTCCAACTCGACTAAAATTTTCTCCTCTGGTTTCTACGGTTAATTGAAAGGAACGTTGAGACGGATTCTTCGCACCCACTGGTGAATATTCATAACGCAACCGCGCTGCATAATCAATGCCTAATTCGATCTCGTGACTGAGGGCCATATCCCAGCCCAAATTCCCGTAACGAGTTGCCCAACTTCCTTCTAAACCGATAATTTGCTGATCAAAATTAGCTTGTAAATAACTACCTGCGGTTAAGCGATTCGTAACTCCTAAACGATGGGATAAAGTTACAATCGGTTCGGTAAAATCATAGTTGCGATCGCCTGAACTATCGGAGGTTGGAAAACCCAAACTATAGGCAAATTGTTGAACTCCGGGTGCTAATAAATCGGCTGCAACTGGATGATAAAAATTCAGTCTTTGTACCCGACCGACATTATCTGTAATCACTAATTCTACATCATTTATTCCAGCACCCAAAGGCAAATCACGAATATCTTGCCGTCCGGCGGATAACTCTAACGTTCGTTCTAATCGACCATTTACTAATACATCCACTCTCGAATCACTTTCTAAGAAAAATTCATATTGACTAATCGGTCGAGTGACCCGATGGGGTTGTAAACTAAAATTTCTAGCGACAGAAATTCCGATTTGAGATTGACTATTTTGATAACCTGTGACCGGAATGGAAAGATCGCCGATCACATACCGTAAAGCTTGATCCGGTGCATCCCGAACCAGTCGTAAATCTCCTCGGATAAAAGCAGGTGTTCGACCTTCAGTAAAATCGCTGCGTCCCTCAAACACCCAATTTTTATAATTCAAAGCACCATCTAAACCAAAACGAAGGGGTTGGCGTCCGATTTGACTTTGTTCTGAACCCTGCCAAATATAGTCTTGATCCGCACGAAAATTAACATAACCACTTAATGTGCTAGGACGTATTGCATTTTCAGTACCACGGGGTAATCTGCGTTCGTTTAAACTGGCAACATTGGTGCGTCTTTGAGTCGGTGGAACTTGAATTTGTAGTTCTAATTTAGACTGATCAAAGGTTGCTTCTAAGCCATTTTGTCGTAAAATTTCTAAGTTGAGATTTCCTTCAACATCAACTGCATTGGTTAGTTTTGTTTGGGTATCTGGACGAATCACCTTTTCTGTTTCTGCTAATAAAGGTGCGGCTTGAATCTGCACTCCGGGTATATTTCCCAGGTTTAGTAATACCTGTCCTCTTTGTTGTCCATCAATAAAAAAGGGTACGATAACTTTCTGTGCTTGGTTACGCGGCTTGCCAAAAATATCCTCAAATGTCGGGTCTGGGTTTTGAGTTTCAGGAGCTAAAGTAGGAGATGGAGAAGGTGAATCTTGCCCTAAAGTTGGTGAAGAATTACATAGAATTAAAGTCAAGCTAAAAAATAACAATAATTTAAAATTATTAAGCTTAAGTTTTAGTTTCATTGAGAAACCAGTTTTGCTCTAGCAAGTCTCAATAATGGGTGATCAAAACCCGTAGGGTTGGGTCTCCCAACCCTCTTAGCTCGGCGAGTGTCAATCCACATCTTTAAATGTAAATGTTCCTGTGACTTCACCGATGGGCAATTGTTGGGGCCAAGGCATAGAAAACCGTCGTTGATTTCCCGCTAAAATCACTCCATTATTTACTCCTTCTAATTGTTCTGGTTTTAAGGTTAATTGACTGCCTTGACTGGTTAAGTTTAAATTTAATTCTGATAAGACAGCACGCCGCGTTCCTTGATTCTCAAAGGTAATCACTAACCGATCATTTCCATCAGTTCCTTTTTCGTGAGTGATGCCATTCAGGACAACTTTTGATTGGGCATTTTTAGGACGAATATACACTGATCCTATATAACGAAACATGACTTTAATAGCGCCTGATGTTGTTTCGGCTTGTGACTCTTCTGGCTGTTTGAGATTAATCGGTAATTGTTCGGCAATAATACGATAAGCTAGTTCTTTTTCTGGGTTGGGATTACCTAACCATGTCACCCGTACTGATTGTACTCCTTGGGGTGGTAATACGATTTGGGATGGATAAACTAAAAAATCATCATCAGCACTTTCGGTGGTTTCTTGACCTTCTAAGCTGATTTTTCGCTCGGCCATTGACAGTTCAACGGCGATTTGTTCGGCAGTATCATTAATAACTTCATAAGATTGGGTAGCCCCTGCTCCTGCTGGTTCAAATACCCTAGAAATTGGTTCTAATTTAAAAGCTAATGCGGGGGAAATCCCACTTAATATGATCAAGAAAATAAAACTCAAAAAATGTCGAAGTGAACGTTTCATAATTTAATGATGAGCAAATACAGTTGGAATAAAGTATGATTGATTATATCTAAAGTCAAACCATTTGGGGAAGTAATGCTGATGAACAGATCTTGATTAATTATCGGATACTGTCAAGGTGATCACATCAGAATAGTTACCTTGGTTGGGTATAGTTGCTTGATTGAACCGAATATATAAATCTACTGTCTTTACACCCTCGGCGTTAAAGCCTGTCGTTTGAGGGGAACTGAAATTATTAATATTATCAAAATTATTGGGTTGAGTCAGGTGATCAGTGACTGTAATTAGATATGGAATAGAGCTATTGCCATTAGCTGATGATAAAGCACCACTATTCGTTGAACTTGCATTTATTGTGACACCCGGAGAATTAGGATTATTGGTTATAATTTGAAGTTCAGCAACTTTAATAACCTGTTGACCGAGATTACCTAAAGGCAAGTTATTACTAACAGGCATGGTTGTTGGTGAGGAAATCTGAACCACTGAGGGAACAGTACCACTAATATTAATAGTTGTCGTGTCTGTACCCGCAAAGGCTGCTAATTGAGAACTAAAAAAGGTCGCCAGAGGACTGAGAATTAAACCGCTCAAAATCAAAAAACGATATGAAAACATGATCAATGCTGCAAAATATTGCATTTATATATATAGCAATCCTATTTGATTTACCGTAGGGGCAATTCATGAATTGCCCCTACGGTCAGGGTTTGAGTCATAGAGGTTATTACAACCGATTTAGACTTGCTATAGCTCCGTATTTATACGGAAGAAAAAATCCGCAAAAATCTCTCTTGTCAAATAAAGTTTTACCAGTTATAATCATGGCAATGTGTCCTACATTTAAAACACTGTTAAGTTATTAAACTATCTCGCAACGATGTATTTCCTGTTCCCTGTTCATGCTTTGCATCAGTAGGTAGGCAGGAAAAAACGAAAGTAAGTACGTGGTCATAATTAAAGTTCAAATGATAAACGCTGTAAGTCCTTCAGAATAAGGGGTTTGGCTTTTTGTTAGTTGACGTTATTTATGNGTAGGTCTGTTGTTGATAAACAATTAAAGCCTGTTGATAACAAGCGATGGCTGCTTTTAAATTCTCTTGGGTATTTTCTATTGCTGCTAGTCTTAAATAGGCAGTCCCCAGATTATTATTAGTCATTGCCCAATCTTGGGGGTAGGTCTGTTGTTGATAAACTATTAAAGCCTGTTGATAACAAGCGATGGCTGCTTTTAAATTCTCTTGGGTATTTTCTATTGCTGCTAGGTCTGAATAGGCAGTCCCCAGATTATTATTAGTCGTTGCCCATTGTTGGGGGTAGGTCTGTTGTTGACGAACAATTAAAGCCTGGTGATAACAAGCGATGGCTGCTTTTAAATTCTCTTGGGTATTTTCTATTGCTGCTAGGTCTGAATAGGCACTCCCCAGATTATTATTAGTCATTGCCCAATCTTGGGGGTAGGTCTGTTGTTGATAAACAATTAAAGCCAGTTGATAACAAGCGATGGCTGCTTTTAAATTCTCCTCGGTATTTTCTATTGCTGCTAGTCTTAAATAGGCACTCCCCAGATTATTATTTATCGTTGCCCATCGTTGGGGGTATGTCTGTTGTTGATAAACTATTAAAGCCTTGTGATAGCAAGCGATAGCTGCTTTTAAATTCTCTTGGGTATTTTCTATTGCTGCTAGGTCTGAATAGGCAGTCCCCAGATTATTATTAGTCGTTGCCCATTGTTGGGGGTAGGTCTGTTGTTGATAAACTATTAAAGCCTTGTGATAGCAAGCGATAGCTGCTTTTAAATTCTCTTGGGTATTTTCTATTGCTGCTAGGTCTGAATAGGCAGTCCCCAGATTATTATTAGTCGTTGCCCATTGTTGGGGGTAGGTCTGTTGTTGACGAACAATTAAAGCCTGGTGATAACAAGCGATGGCTGCTTTTAAATTCTCTTGGGTATTTTCTATTGCTGCTAGGTCAGAATAGGCAGTCCCCAGATTATTATTTGTCATTGCCCATTGTTGGGGGTAGGTCTGTTGTTGACGAACAATTAAAGCCAGTTGATAACAAGCGATGGCTGCTTTTAAATTCTCTTGGGTATTTTCTATTGCTGCTAGTCTTAAATAGGCATTCCCCAGATTATTATTAGTTTGCGCCCCTAATTCAGATTCTTCCTGACGATAACCCAAGACAAACTCATATCCCGCAGTGGCAATTTTTTGAATATATCTAGGGTTTCCCAGAGGAAATTCGTTAATTCTAATACTGATATTTTCGACTAATGCTAATATTGTTTCTATTGCTTCTGGCTGTTCTTCAATATATCCCGCAGCGACAACTTTTAAGACTTCCGCAAATTGTGGGTTGAGGAGATGACGGTTATCGGCAAGCAGGGTATTTAATTGTTCAATATTATCTTCATCTTCTGCTTGCAATAATCTTAGAATTAAGGTATAATAATCTTGAGGAGAATATTGATTAAATTGCTCATTGTCAGGGGATGGAGAGGATAACAGCATCATTAATTGTTCTGCGAAGTTTAACAACCATTGGGCGGTTTGTTCCTGTCCGTTTTCCGTTAGGGTTTCTGCTACCCTCTTCATCGTTAAGCATAACCCCATATCCACTAATTCAGCATGGTCTTGGAGAATTGTTTCCTCCTCTCCGTTGGGACAATCAATTAATAGCTGAATTAAATCACGGTAAGCGGCGAGGCGTTCTTCGTTCATGGGATGCTCCTCTGGGTTAATAATATTGTAGTGTGTGTTAGGGGAATTAGAAACCGGGTTTCTAGTCAAATCTGGAATAGGAAATCAAGTTTTGTGGAAGAAACCCGGTTTCTGTTGGCGTTAGGTTAAGTTTTGAGAGGGAATTAGAAACCGGGTTTCTAGTCAGATCTGGAATGAGAAATCAAATTTTGTGAAAGAAACCCGGTTTCTGAGTTAGGGTTGATGTTTCACCACCTGAAAAGATTGATAAAAAACTTGCCAATTTTGTTGTTGCTGTAACTGTTGCCATAATTGATTTAAGATATCATCCTCTAAAATAGGAAATTGTTGTTTAGGGTTGCGAGTTAACCCGTCAATTTCAATCGGTTTTTCTGAAACAATTCCTAAATATTCCTCAACGCCTTCTCCATCAAATTTAATAAAGCGATTTTTTTGAGTTGCTATTGAACCCATTTGTGGTAATAAAATCGGAGGTTGATCAATTTTATTATCGGGTGCAAAAGCTAAAGAGGGACAAACCAAAAACCGAGTATTTAATCCTCTATTTAACAATAATAAATAAGACTGGGGATAATTTAGGTTTAACTCCATTCTCAAAGGGAGATCACAAGGAATAGTCGGGGTCGAGTTTACGGGTTCTTCCCAATACATTCCTCGGACTGTTGGTGCAAATTTAATCCAGTCGAGTTGCGGGGTTTCCTGCTGTTTAAACTGTTGCCAAAGTTGATTAAATTGCCATCGAGGAAATTTTTTATCGTGTAACCAATGATAAACTTGTTGCCAAATTCCTTTGTGTCCAGGTTCAGCATGAGTTAACGCCTCAATATTAACATTATCCTGAATTAACTCCTGTTCATAAGAGGAAATGTATTGTCCTTGGGTCAGAGATACACAGAAACCCGACCACTACTACTGCTTACGGTGTAAAAGGGAAAGATGGGTTAATCGGTCTATATCCGATGAGGGGGAAGGCTTTGTGTGGATTATTTTATTTGTAGTTGGAATAGGAATTGCGATCGCCCTCCAATAATATTCTATCCGTTTATCTGTTAAACTGGTATTAATAAACCCCCTCGTTGTTGCGGAATATAGCCCAATAGTTGAGACTGAAACCCAACAACGGGGGAAGCTTAAACTTAATACCGGAATTACCAATAAAACATAATGTTAGATCTAACCAAATTGTCCCAACAAATGCAAGGGATGAGTCAACATATTAATCGCGAAGCAGAAGCGTCTCGAAAACGAATTGAAATTGCTTTAAATTTGATGGAACAAGCGAAATTAAATTCCGATAATTTAATGCAAAAACATGAAGAATTTAAACAGAGGATTATCTTTAAACCCGCGACTCCCTTAGAACCTTTAAATCATTATCCCTATATTGTTGAACCTCCTTTAGCTCATACGGTATTCGCAACGGATGGTTCTCAAATTGCTCCCAGTGCCCATGAAATTGCCTATTGTTATTTAATTAATGTGGGACGGGTAATTTTACATTATGGTCAAAGTCGCCACCCGATTTTAGATAGTGTTCCTGAAATTTATTATCGTCCTGAAGATTTATATTTATCCCGTCAATGGGGAATTAAAACGGAAGAATGGATGGGCTATCGTCGGTCTGTTTCCGAAGCAATCATTTTAGCAGAATCAGGACAGCAATTATTAGAAATATCTCCCAATCAACAGTTAAATATTCCTACTTTAGCGTTAGTGGATGGTTCCTTAGTTTATTGGTTTTTAGAACAATTACCTTCAGAAGCACGAGATTTAATTTTACAACCGATTTTACAATCTTGGGAACAGTTAAGATTAGCCAATATTCCATTAATGGGTTATGTGAGTGCCTCTCGAAGTAGTGAAAGTTTATCTTTTTTACGATTACAAGCTTGTACCTTTGAAGAACCTAATTGTTTAAAATATTGTCCAGGTACGGGGGGAATGAGTGCAACGGGAACGGAGAAAAAAGCACCTTGTCAAGTGTGTGATCCCTTGCGCGATACAGTATTATGGGAATCCCAATTAAAACCCGGTCAACGCAGTCCGTTTTGGCGGTCTAATTCCTCAATTTTGGATTTATATGACCATCATCAAATCTATTTTTGTTATGTCAATGTCGGGATGGAAATTGCTCGTTTGGAAGTTCCGGCTTGGGTGGTTGAAAATTCCGAACAATTAGAGTTAGCATTAGGAATGGTAATCGCCCAGGTTCAAAAGGGATATGGGTATCCAGTGGTGTTAGCTGAAGCCCATAATCAAGCGGTTGTTAAAGGAGGCGATCGCAGCCGATTTTTTGCAATGTTAGAACAGCAAATGATTAAAGCTGGATTAAGAAATGTGGGAATTTCCTATAAGGAAGCGAGGAAACGGGGTAGTATTGCTTAAGAATTACGAATTAGGAATTACGAATTACGAATTATGACCATTGAATTAATTATTTTATTGGCTTCATTGTTAGTGGCTTGGTTGGTTTTTACTTGGGCGGTTCAGGTTTTAAAAGCGAGTATTAGTACGGCTGTTGCGATCGCGGCTATTGTATTAATATTACAGCTTGTGTTTGGAATTGGCCCCCAGGAGTTATTCGATTATTTGATGCAGTTACCGCAAACGTTATGGAATTTGATTGTTAATCATCATTCTTGAGAGGGAAATTAGAAAGCCCTGAAGGGCTTACTACGGGTTAGAGATTAAATTTTAGACGATCAGAATGATTTTGATGTAATTGTTTTTCTAAGGTTTGCCAGTCTTCTTGTTCAATATAAGTGGTAATTTTATCTAAGGTTTGACGATAGGATTGTAGAGAACGTAATAAAGCATCCCGATTATATTTTGCCATCATTAATCCCAGTTCAGGATTCCCCCCACCAACGCGGCTGGTATCTCGAAATCCCGAACTAGCAAAATAATGAGCTAACAAGGCGACATCGGGGTTATCTTCCTGTCTTAAGGAAGCGATTAAACTACCACTAACGATGACAGGGAGATGGGAAATCCACGCCACAGCCCGATCATGTTCTTCCGGTTGACAATGATAAATTTTAGCTTGCAATAAATCCACAATTGATTCTACAATTTTAATAGATTCGAGGGGTGTGTTAGCGGTCGGTGTGATCACATAAGGTTTGTTGACAAATAGATGGTGTTGAGCCGCATTAATTCCGGTTTGCGTGTTCCCTGCCATCGGATGTCCGCCCACAAAATTAGGCCATAACGCTGAACAATTTTCGACAATCGGTTTTTTAACAGAACCTACATCCGTTAAAATGGTGTGAGGTTGTAAATAGGGAATTAATTTTGCCACTGTCGGAGCAATAGCAGCAATGGGTGTACAAATAAAAATGATGTCAGCTTGACTCATTAAGGACAAATCAACACTGGCTTCATCAACAACTCCTCGTTTAACGGCAATATCACAAATTTTTTGTTCGAGACTAATTCCCAAAATCCGATAGGATGGAGAGGGAGAAGCAGAAGGATTATTCGAGATTTGTGCTTGGGTTTGTTGCCGATGGGTATATAACTCTAAACCAAGAGATCCTCCAATTAAACCCAATCCGACAATACCAATATTCATCAATCAATACTCCATTTAATTATTACAAAAAAATTGTTCTAAACCGATCCATTAAAATTTACCCTAAAACCGCATTTTCAAAAAAAGTTAAAGGTTCTTTAATTGATCCTTAAAAGCCTCGCTATTGAGTTAAATATAAAAAGGATTATATCAGGTTTGAACTAACATTTATCAAGTCGTTTTCACCCTTTCATGGGTAGATATATTCTACCGTATTTTGTTATAATTTTATAAAATCTACCTAACAAAGCTGGAGAGTTAGAAGGCATGGATGCCGATGAACTTCTGCTCAAATATGAATCAGGCACAAGAGACTTTAGGGCGATTCTGCTTTGTGAAGCCAATCTCAGTCGAGCTAATCTTAGCCAAGCCAACTTGAGCCAAGCCATTTTGAGTATTACTAATCTCAGTGGCGCCAATCTATCAGAAGTGAATCTGAACCAGGCAAAACTGAATGTTGCCCGTCTCAGTGGTGCTAATTTAAATCGCGCCACCTTGGATGATGCCATTCTCAATGTTGCCAACCTGATTCGGGCTGATCTTCGAGAAGCATCCCTGATTAATGCCTCTCTGATTCGGGCTGAACTGATGCGTTCTGATCTTAGCTACGCTGTATTGATGGGAGCAAATCTCAGTGAAGCCGATTTGCGAGAAGCCACTCTGCGACAAGCCAACCTCGAACAAGTCAATTTGAATGGCGCCAATTTAACCGATGCGGTTTTCATTGGTTGTAATTTAGAACGGGCAAGTTTACATCGAGCTTGTGCGACTAAAGCAGATTTCAGAGGTGTTAATTTAAGCAATGGTGAATTGAGACAAATTAACCTCTATAAAGCTAATTTAAGTGGGGCTGATCTCCGAGGGGCAAATCTACGCTGGGCTGATCTCAATGGTGCTAATTTAAGTGGGGCAAATTTAGAGCAAGCTCGGTTAAGTGGGGCAAGTTTATGTGGAGCGAATTTAACAGGGGCAAACCTGATGAATGCGGTTTTAATTCATGCCGATTTAACCCAAGCCAATTTAATTAATGCTGATTGTACGGGTGCTGATTTCACGGGTTCTTCCTTAACGGGATCTAAACTTTATGGAGTCTCTCGTTTTGACTTAAAAGCAGAGGAAATTACCTGTGATTGGATTGATTTAAGTCCCCTCGGAGATAGTAGCCATATTCAAACCTTTAGCCCTAAAGAAGCGAATAAATTTTTTAATGCTACCTTTCCCACGGTTGAAATTAGCGTTGATACCCGATTAGGATTTGAAGACCATACAATTTTAGCTAAAATTTATCATTATCTTCAACAACAATCCTCATTATTCAATCAACCTCCGACCCTGGAAGTTAACTCACGACGAACGGTGATTTCATTCAAAATTGAATCGAATGAACAACTGTTAAGCGTGGCTTATGTGGCTATTTTGCCGTTTCAGGATGCGGATGCAACCCAAAAGGCAATTGAAGCCGCAATTAAACAGTTAACTCCAGAAACCTGTAGCCAACTTCCTGTACAGTTATCCAATCGGATTGTACAATTGGGGGTGGAAATGGCTCAACAAATTCGCCTTTTAAGCGATATTAGATTAGATCCCAAAATTGAATTCTCAACGCCTTTCTTTCTCTATCCCACACGCACCCTTCTCAAAAGTTCTAGCCATCAACATTTAATCTTGCATAGTCATTCTTATTTTGGCAGAAGTTTAGTCAGAGATTCTGGCTCTTCGGAAAGTTCAGAATCTCTGAACAATCCCTATTTAAACCCCAAGCCTCTTGATGTAGAAACCCTTTTAAATTTTATCAAAGGATTTTAACTCCCTTTTATCTTTGTTGAATTAACAACAGTGAATCACCATTTATGAAATCAGGGTTAGAGGATCATCATTATGATTGAAAGTGAATTAGTCAAAGTCTACCAAATTGTTAAACAATACCAGGAGGGAGAGCGAGATTTTAGTGGGGTTAACCTAAATGAAACTAATTTAAGCCGAATCAAACTCAGTCAAGCAAATTTAAGCCAAGCTTCTTTTATGGTTGCTAATTTAACCGCCGCTAATTTAAGTGGTTGTAACCTTATAGGAGCTAATCTCAATGTAGCTCGACTCAGTAATGCTAATTTAAGTAAAGCCATTTTAGATCGAGCGACGTTGAATGTTACTAATTTAGTTCGGGCCGATTTAAGTGAAGCTTCTCTGATTGAAAGTTTATTAATTCGAGGGGAATTAATTCAAGCGTTACTTAGCCAAGCTAAATTAATTCAAGCTAACTTAAATGGGGCTGATTTAAGAGAAGCCAAGGTTGAACAAGCAGATTTTACCCATGCGAATTTAAGTGGGGCGAATTTACGCGCTATTTTTGGGGTTGGAACTTGCTTTAGGAGAGCAGATTTAAGAGGAGCAAATTTAACCAAAGCCGACTTACCCAAAGCTGATTTTAGTTATGCGGAAATGCGACAAGCGAACCTCACCCATGTTAATTTAAGTGGGGCTGATTTAAGTGGGGCGAATTTACGGTGGGCCGATTTACGCGGTGCAAATTTAGCGGGTGCAAATTTAAGTGAAGCCAACTTGAGTGGGGCGAATTTAAGTGGAGCAAATTTAAGTAATACTAATTTAGTCAAAGCTAGTTTTGTGCACGCGGATTTAACCCAAGCTAATTTAATTCAATCTGACTGGGTAGGCGCGGATTTATCAGGAGCTACCTTAACCGGAGCCAAGCTTTATGAAGTCCATCGATTTAGTTTAAAAGCAGAAGATCTCAAATGTGACTGGATTGATTTAAGTCCCAATGGTGATCATAGTCATGTTGTCCAGTTTAATCCTGAAACCCTGAGAAAGTTTTTTCATCAAAGCCTTCCCACCGTTCAAATTTTCATTGATGCCCCTTTAGATTTTGAATCTAATTTAAGTTTAATGATGATTTATCATAAATTATCTCAAGTCTATCCTGTTATGAATCGTCCCCCTAGTGTTGATGTGGATTATCGACGCACCACCTTAACCTTTTCCGTGGAACGGGAAGAACATTTATTTCCCATCGCTTGTATGATCATTTTTCCCTTTGCTGATGCCTCCTCAACTCAAAAAAATATTATTAATTTAATGAGAAGAATTAAAGAAGAAAATTTAGGAAAAAACCGAAAAGTCCAGATTTTAACCGCCATGAATCAAGTCATTATTAAAGCCAATGATTTTAAAGCCTTAGTCCGAGAAACTCAGAAAAATTATCCGTCTCCTTTCTTTAAAGCCGCAACCCAAACTTTACTAAAAAATAGCAGCCAACATAGTTTAATTGTTCATAGTCATATTAATTTTGGAAAACGCTTTGATGAATTATCCACTCGTCAAATGGATGCGGATTTAACCCTCAATTCCCGTCAAACCACCCTTCCTGATTTTAATCAGGTGATTGATTTTATCGAAAGCTTTGATTATCTGGGGTAATCAAGGATAATTAACACATATTACCATTCTATTTGTGTTTCTGAACGAGTTTGATAGAAGTAGAAGTCCATAACTTATTGCGAAAGTTTCTGAAGTTGCAAACAGAGGTTCCTTGGCCCCATCATCTCACGATGGCTCGTTTGGTGGCCAGAGCCTTGCGATTGGGACGAAATGCCTTAATTCAAACGGGTATACCCCCCAACTATGAACACCACTCCTATCGGTTTAGTTATTGGATACCGTTGTTAGTTTGGCGTCAACCTACGATTGTTGTTGCACCGGATGGGATTTTGGACGAACTGCAAGGGCTGGATTTGTCAGAATGGATTAACTCACAAACCTTAAATCATCCTGATTTAATCCCCAATAAACCCATTGTCAGGGGCGATTCTTGGCCTGATGAGGTCTTTCCAGGGGTATTGTTGACCTCCCCCCAAGCTTGGTTATCTGATCGTTTAAAGACTAAAAACAACTTTCCGCAACAGGTAGTGACGGTGATCGATGGGGTCGATGATTTAGAAACTTGGACACGCCAAACCCTCACCGTGAGTTTGCATCCCCAGGACTGGAATCATCTGATGCAGCAACAACCCCAACAAGCGGAAACCATACGAGATGCACGGGTACACCTAACACGGCTACTCTTCCAACATCCCCGCAACCCCTATCAATGCTATTTATTAGACAGTCCTGAACAGGAGATCCTTGAGACACTCTATCCAGTCCTAGATTGGAGTTTCGATCCCCTGTTGGTACAATGGCAACAATTTTGGCAACGTTGGCAACTTTCAGAACAATTAAAATGGGTGGTTGTCGATCGAACATTAGGAACATTTTCTCTGTTTTGTGGGCCGATAGATGTGGCATCAGAATTAAAAGTTCTTTGGCCCCAACAGCCTGTCGTTTTAATTGGGGGAGCCTTGGATTTAGACAAAGCCGCCCCGATTTACCGTCAATCCGTAGGATTAGGAGAGATTACGAGTGTAAAATTTACCCCAGATCGGCAAAGTCAACTGATTCAACTGTATATTCCATCGGGTTTACCCTTACCGAATACTCCTCAATATCAACAATCTTTGATTAAAGAGATTTATACAATTTTATGTATGAGTTTTTCTGTACCGGGTTTCAGTGTTTTATTAATCGGAGATGTGCCGTTAAAAGCTCAGGTAAGTACGGCAATGGCGGCGGAATTTGGCTCACGGGTACAGCTAGAAACCACTAATTTGTCTGAACATGGCGTTTTAGTCACGGGTTGGGAGTTTTGGCGACAACATCAAGGACGTTTACCTGCTCCTCATTTATTAGCGATCGCAACTTTACCCATTCCGTCTTTAGAAGATCCCTTAGTCGCCGGACAAGTTGCCTACTATAAACAACGACATCTGGATTGGTTTCGCTTCTATTTATTACCAACGGCTTTAAGCGAGTTACAACGAGCCGTCGCCACTGTCCGTGATAGTCAAGGAGTTGTGGCATTATTTGATAGTCGAGTTCTGCATCGTAGTTATGGAGAACAGGTTTTAACCGCCTTAAGTCCTTCCGCCCGAATTAATTATTTAGATACATTGTGGTTAGGGCAATAGCTATTCCCCCTATTCTGGCAGATTCGGATCAACGCCTAAACGTTTTAACCGTTCTTCTAACTCTTTTAACCGAGCTTCTGCTTGTTCTGCCCGTTGTTTTTCTTGTTGTAATCGTTGCCCCAATTCTACAAACGTTAAAAACCGTTCTCCTGTGGGGGTAAAAATTTGTAATTCCTTAGCCATTTCAAACCGAACTCCTAAACGGGGACTGACCCAACCTTGAATTTCATCAATAATTGTTAATTGTCCTTCGATGCGTTGCCATCCAGCAAAATCGACTTTTTCAGGATCATAAAGATAATATTCCTCCACACCATATTGTTGATAAAATTGCAGTTTAGCTGCCATTTCTTTAATTCTATTGCCAGGGGAAAGAATCTCAAAGACTACCTGGGGGGGGATATTATCTTCTTGCCATTGTTGATAAGAACCCCGATAACCTTTGGGTCTTCCAAATACTACCATTGTATCCGGGGCGCGACGAATCATATTATTTCCTTCAACGGGATACCAGAGTAAATCTCCCGCTACAAATACATTAGAATTGTCAGCAAATAACAGGTCTAAATTTTCTTTAATGGTTACAATCCATTGAAATTGCAGCGTATTGTCAGACATGGGTTGTCCATCACTATCGGGATAAACAATGGGGATTTGATTTTGGGGTTGCAGTTGTTGGAGCATAAGCTTGATGTTGAGTTCAAGACTGCTATATTGAACAGGGAACAGGGAACAGGGAACAGGGAACAGTAAGAAGTGAAAGGCTTTCAGGATTAAAAAATGTCCTAACTGTAATGCCTAGTGCAATATTTTAACTCTAACATGAATATCATTGTCCCTGGATTATAAATCGTAAACAACAAAAAACGCCCCCCTTTCGGAGAGCGTTTTTTGTATGATTTCGGTTAAAAATTAACCATTGATAGAAGGAGCAACCAGAGCAACGGGAGCAGATTCACCCGAAGCTAAGTCTAAGGGGAAGTTGTGAGCGTTACGCTCGTGCATCACTTCCATACCCAGGTTAGCGCGGTTTAACACATCAGCCCAAGTATTGATCACGCGACCCGTAGAGTCGATGATGGACTGGTTAAAGTTGAATCCGTTCAGGTTGAAGGCCATTGTGGATACACCTAATGCGGTGAACCAAATGCCGACCACAGGCCAAGCGCCTAAGAAGAAGTGTAAGCTACGGCTGTTGTTGAAGCTGGCATATTGGAAGATTAAACGTCCAAAGTAACCATGGGCTGCAACGATGTTGTAGGTTTCTTCTTCTTGACCGAATTTGTAACCGTAGTTTTGGGATTCGGTTTCGGTGGTTTCACGCACCAGAGAAGAAGTAACCAGAGAACCGTGCATGGCGGAGAATAAGCTTCCACCGAACACCCCGGCAACTCCTAACATATGGAAGGGGTGCATCAGGATGTTATGCTCGGCTTGGAACACTAACATGAAGTTGAAGGTTCCAGAGATACCTAAAGGCATCCCGTCAGAGAATGAACCTTGACCGATGGGATAGATCAGGAATACGGCGGCTGCTGCTGCAACAGGTGCAGAGTAGGCGACGCAGATCCAAGGACGCATCCCTAAACGGTAGGATAATTCCCACTCCCGACCCATGTAGCATAAGATGCCGATGAAGAAGTGGAAAATCACTAACTGGTAAGGGCCACCGTTGTACAGCCATTCATCTAATGAAGCTGCTTCCCAGATGGGATAGAAGTGTAAGCCGATGGCGTTAGAGGAAGGAACAACTGCACCAGAGATGATGTTGTTTCCGTATAACAGTGAACCAGCGACGGGTTCACGGATACCATCGATGTCCACTGGAGGAGCAGCGATGAAGGCGATGATGTAGCAGATGGTGGCGGTTAATAACGTCGGGATCATCAGAACACCGAACCAACCGACATAAATCCGGTTGTTGGTGGATGTGACCCAGTTACAGAACCGATCCCAGATTGAGGCGCTTTCGCGTTGCTGAATCGTGGTTGTCATGTTAGGTATGTATTGCTATGTATTTTTCGAGGTACGTCGGTAGTGTTTTTTCTACCTTGATTAGTAATATGACACAGATGATTGCGTTTTGTAAAGTGGTTTTAAGAAAATTTTTGTAAATTGATAGGATAAGAAAAACTTATGCAAAGCAAGAAGAAGGGGGCGAGGTTTCCTCGCCCAAAGCCTTTAACCAGGAGGCCATTCCATGTAACGACCCCCCAGAATATGAAGATGAAGATGATCAACGGTTTGTCCGCCATCGACACCTGTATTAATGACAACGCGATAACCGTTCTCTAGTCCCGCTTCTTCAGCCACTTGCTTTACCTTTAGAAGTAGATGTCCCATGAGAGCATGGTCTTCAGATGTCGCATCAGCAAGTTTAGGAATGGGTTTTTTAGGAATTACCAGAATGTGAACCGGGGCTTGGGGGGCAATATCCCGAAAGGCGAGGCATAAATCATCCTCATAAACAATATCAGCCGGAATCTCCCGACGAATAATTTTGCTAAAAATCGTATCAGTCATATCTGTATCGGTGCAGTTTATCACTTGCAAGTCTACCGTTAATCGTAGAGCTTACGTCACTTATAGCAGAATATAGAAAAGGAACAAATTATCAAAGTTAAACACCATGTTAGCAAGGGTTTGGAGTGCCTGTATTGTTGGGATTGATGCGGTTAAAGTTGGGGTTGAAGTTGATATTTCCGGGGGACTGCCTAAAATTACAGTGTTGGGGCTTCCCGATGCGGCGGTTCAGGAATCACGAGAACGGGTAAAAGCGACGTTGAAAAATGCCGGGTATGCTTTCCCCATGCGAAATATTGTGATTAATTTAACCCCTGCGGATTTACGCAAAGAAGGGCCGAGTTTTGATCTTCCCATTAGTATTGGAATCTTAGCAGCATCGGAACAAATTAAACCTGATTTATTAGGAGATTTTTTATTTTTAGGTGAGGTCAGTTTAGACGGTAGCTTAAGACCCGTTGCGGGTGTGCTGCCCATTGCAGCGGCGGCGGCAAAAATGGGAATTACAGGGTTAGTGGTTCCTGAAGATAATGTTCAAGAAGCGGCAGTTGTTCAGGGATTATCCGTTTATGGATTTAAAAGTTTATTAGATGTAACTGATTTTTTGAATCATCCCAGTGCTTATCAACCTGTTAAATTAACAGCAACGGATTTATTAGCTCAAAAAACAACAATTGGATTAGATTTAAGTGAAGTTAAAGGACAAGCTCATGCTCGAAGGGCGTTAGAAATTGCAGCAACGGGAGGACATAATTTAATTTTTGTCGGGCCACCCGGAAGCGGAAAAACGATGTTAGCTCGTCGTTTACCGGGGATTTTACCCCCTTTAAGTTTTGAAGAATCTTTAGAAGTAACTCGGATTTATTCGGTGGCTGGATTATTAAAAAATCGGGGAACTTTAGTGAGCGATCGCCCCTTTAGAAGTCCCCATCATTCCGCTTCTGGCCCTTCTTTAGTTGGAGGAGGAACCTATCCGAAACCAGGGGAGATTTCTTTAGCCCATCGCGGCGTGTTGTTTGCTGATGAGCTAACGGAATTTAAACGGGATGTTTTAGAGTTTTTAAGACAACCGTTAGAGGATGGATTTGTAACAGTTTCCCGAACTAAACAATCGGTTATTTTTCCGGCTAAATTTACGTTAGTAGCGAGTACAAATCCTTGCCCCTGTGGTTATTATGGGGATACAATTCAACCTTGTACCTGTTCTCCTCGTCAACGAGAACAATATTGGGCAAAATTATCAGGGCCATTGATGGATCGAATTGATTTGCAAGTCGCGGTTAATCGTTTGAAACCTGAAGAAATTCTACAACAATCTCAAGGGGAAAGTTCTTCTCAGATTCGAGAACGAGTGATTACAGCCCGTGAACGAACTTGTCAACGATTTCAGGAAGAACCCCAATTAAAATCGAATGCAGAAATGCAAAGTCGTCATATTCAAAAATGGTGTCAATTAGATAGTGTTGGACAGAGTTTATTAGAAAATGCAATTAGAAAATTGGGGTTATCTGCAAGGGCGAGCGATCGCATTTTAAAAGTAGCCCGAACTATTGCAGATTTAGCCGGGGAAGAGAATATTAAACCGCCCCATGTTGCTGAGGCGATTCAATATCGAACCATTGATCGAATGCAGTAAGATTCTGACTATTTTAGAACTCAAGAAGTTAGATTAATTAAGGTAGAACCGGGAAGGAGGTTGTGAGGTTTTCTTTGGTTGCGATCGCATCTCGTAATTCTAATTTCAGAATTCCAAATTGATTGCGAAGAAAATCAAGTTCAACGGTTAATTTATCGCGTTTTTCCGTTGCTTCATCTAAGGCTTGAGATGCTGCCAAATACTCAGTATCTTCCTGCATTAACTCAAAGCGTTTTGCTTTCCGTTGAGCTTCGTTTTTTAAGGTGGTATCATAGGCAATTTGACGGTCAATAGAAGCTAGGAAAAAGTTAACACTTTGAGTATGACGACGGATTTCTCGGTTCAGTTCTAAAAGTTCATATTGCCGTTTTGCAATGGCGTGGGGATAATCTTTTAGGTACATAATGAGGAGTTAAAAGTAACTGTTGATTTATTCTTCTATTTTCTCGTTTTCTTCACCTATTTGCTGGGAGGGTTACGCTCTACTAGAGTAGGGGTTTCTGGACTTGACAATTTTAAATTTTGAGTTAGTATATTAAGTAATAGTTTAATGCCATCGGAAGCAAATTAAGAATACATTTTCGGGGTTTCATTTGTTCCGTAATCTTCCATTGGAATGAGAGCAAATCGAATAGTTTATCTGGTGTTAGTTTGGACAGATGAATTAAATTCAACTCACAGCGAGAAGCTCATTCAGCTTATTTTTTCAGTCTGGGGATGCCATTAATAGATTATAGATTTCTCCCTTGTAAGGTTGCCAAATATAACTAGAACTAAACGGTTCAAAACCTGGTAATATTTCCAAACCATGAGTAAGTTCTTTTGCCAAAACTAATCCGGGAAGAGATAAATTGGGCAAATCTTCTATAAGTTCACTATAGGTTCTAAATTCATCAACTTCAACACCCACCAAAGCATAACGAAACAAAGGAGCAGACCAGAGAGTTTGATAGAATAAAATACCTAATTCTGTCATTACATAAGCACTTTCAGGGCTATCTATTCCCAGTTCACTAATATTATTTGGATCAACCCGACTCCACCAATTTGGCTCCATAGGATAACGAAACGAAGGATCAACCCCGATAGGTTTATAGAATAATAAAATACCTGAGTCTGTCCTTACATAAGCAATTTCAGAACTATCTATCCCCACTTCACTAATATTATTGGGATAAACCCCGATAGGTTTATAGAATAATGGAATACCTGAGTCTGTCCTTACATAAGCAATTTCAGAACTATCTATTCCCACTTCACTAATATTATTGGGATAAACCCGACACCACCAATTTTGCTCCATGTCTTGAAAAGTATCTGTGCGACATTGGGATTGGCGACCATTTGAGAGTATCCATTCTCTTCCTTCAAAGTGTTGAGCAAATTGATTGACATTGCTTTGATCAGAGCCACACTCTGCCGATAAACTGAATATCCACGCCATTGTTATAGACTCCTATGATAGATTAAGTTAATCAACTCTTTCCCAATCATTTTGGGTATTTGCTAATGCTGTCTCGTACCTTTCCAGAGACATTGTAACTCTTGGTAAGATGCTAACGTGCGTTGAGCTATCTTGAACAGCCTGCAAATCTCCCCTAATGTTTTTGTCATCTATTTGCCATATAGGGTCTTTTCCAGTTCCACCAAATTTTACAGGTCGGCGAAATGCTGGTAAACTTTCAATTGAAAGAGAAACGGACATTCCCTTTGTATTCCTTACCGCAACAGTAACAATTTCTCCTCGAAATTCACGTTCTGACTCTGCTAATAAATAGCCTTGATCATTCAGATAACCTATGGGCATTTGCTCAATATCTATGTCAATACCAGGTCTAATTCCTAGTAATCTAGCACTGCGACCTATTTTGGGTTTACCATTTTGCTCCGCCATGCCACGATAGTAAAGTTTTGCCATCAGCTAATATTTTAGTAGCTCGATTTACATTCCCAAAAAAGTCCAGGCCCAACCGTCAAAACTTGATCAGTTGGCATAAACAATTCCCAATAAGCCAGACCAGAATCATCTTGCAAATCCGGCTCTAAAATAAGTTTATAGTCACCTTGAAACAATAGAGTCAGACTAATATTATGATCATCAATCTGCAAATCAATCAATTCTTTATTTTCTAGTTGCTGTACAACTTTCTTAACAGCATCTATTTGTGAATCATCTATTTCAGTATCTATATTGACTGGCAACGAAGAGGTTAAGACTTGATCTCCTTGCTTTAAAATCCAAGGTGTTGCCCTTGTGCCAAATTGCCAACTACCTTTGCGTAGATTTGCTAATTTTGGGTGAGTATAAGCAGACATATCACCAAAATCTAGCCGTAATTCATCCCCATAACTAAATATAACCTGATGACAAATTTCTCCGATCATCGGTTTAGTAATCACTGGAATAATTTGCTCGATATCTGGCTTTTGATTAATAGATGTTTGAGTCACCATTTTAAAGATCCTCTAAAAATTCTTGTGCTTTCTGGCGAAGTTCTTCATAAGTAAAATCCCCTCTACGGTTTAAAGTTCCACCATAACCATTTTTCTTTTCTTCCTCAAGGAATAACCCAAAAGCAATCCTTAATTCGCCTCCCATTTTAAACTCTTTAGCGATCGCATCAACCTGCCTCAGATCGCGTTTTCTGCCCATAAATACATATTTTCGATTCAGATAATTATAGCCTAATCTTAGCGTTACTTATCAAAAAACACTACTGACGCTATTCTCATTTTCTACGAAGAGGCGAAACCCCAAGGTTTTAGCCAAACTTTTCAAGGGTTTTCTTACTCGCTTCGACGCTACAATACCATTGGATGGCAAACTAAATACAGAACAAGAATTTCGCTGTCGTTATCCTTCAGATAAAAACAGTTCATTAGGAGAAACTCCAATGGCAACTAACACCTCTTTAGAAGAACGCATTGCAGCAGTAGAAGCAGCAATTTTTGAATTGCAGAAACAACTTGCAAATCCTCAACCGACCAATTGGCTACAACAAATTACAGGGTCTTTCAAAGATGAACCAGCCTTTGAGGAGGTACTGGCATTAGGACGAGCGATTCGCCAAGGTGATGAGTCTGTATTAGAAGCAGAAGACGAGCAATGAAATATTTATTGGATACAGACCATCTGAGCATTCTTCAACGTCAAACTGGAAAGGATTATACCAACCTTTCAACACGCATGGCTCAATATTCACTATCAGATTTTGCCGTGTCAATTGTCACTTTACACGAACA
Organism: Planktothrix tepida PCC 9214; assembly: GCF_900009145.1. Taxonomy (NCBI): domain Bacteria; kingdom Bacillati; phylum Cyanobacteriota; class Cyanophyceae; order Oscillatoriales; family Microcoleaceae; genus Planktothrix; species Planktothrix tepida. Next base: position 1,064,624 of record NZ_LN889782.1, on the reverse strand, counting down.
AATGCTTGGCTGTCACGCCTATATTAATCGCGATCGCAGCCTAAATGATATCGTAAAAGGATAAGTAGGTAGGCGGGATTAAACTTGTCCATGTAACAATATGTAAAGGAGGCTTAGATCAGCCATTAGAGAGCGTTAGAACGATTTATAATCGTTTACATAGGGAGTTTTTATAGAGCCTACCTACTTATGAGATGATGGCGCGACTGGTTAATGACTTTAAAGTGTTACCCATCCTACCATTTGATATGGGTGCTGCTACAACATTTGAGCAATTAAAAACACAACAAATTCAACTAGCAAAGATGGATGCAAGAATCGCAGCAATTGCAATGTCCCGTCAATTGATTTTGTTAACTCGCAATCATCGAGATTTCGGGAAAGTGACAGGGTTAGCAATTGAAGATTGGACAATTTGAGGCATCTTTCTTTACCCAGTTGTATAAAGATTTGCAGAATTAATTGTATCAAACCTAATTGATAATTTTATCCAAATCTGGGTAAAGATAATGCTTCTGTAATTAATTCCTCAACTGTGAATTAACCCATAGTAAAGGAACAATATCACTATTATAGGGAAAGAGTCCAGAAAAATCATGATAGATATACTTCATAGTCATTTCAACTAAACCTGTTGTCGTTAAAGCACGAAGGTTAATTCCTGCTAGTTTTTTAATCTCTGTTTTTTCCTTTATTTGTTTATAGAGATCCGTTGGCGTAATGTGAATTAGAACTCCATTACAAGGCACTTCCCAATGATTATTATAAGAACGATTTTGCCTTGCATTGACTTTTTGCGCTCTACTACCAGGACGCAACGCCGCAGCATTGGTAATTTTCCCATACTTCTTCCATTGGAATTTTATACTGGTATTTTTACCTTTATTTTCTTTAATAAAATCTTTAATCTTAGCTGCTGTTCCTTTGGGGGAACAATCTTTCCAATCATATCTTAAATAAACCTGAGCAAGTTGCTCTTTACTTCTTGGCTTTATACCAGCAATAATTAATCTTCGAGAAAAAGCCTTGAGAAAATCTCTTAATATAAATTCTGAAGGAATGATATCAGGTGATTCAACTTCAGTTCCATTTAATAAAGGATGAAGAGTTTTGATAAAATATTTTTCGGCTTCACTCAAATCTTCTAACGTCCAAGGCTGCCAAGCTATTCTGACTTGAGACTCTTTATTAATTTCTTGTAATTGATATTCTCGGTGATGATTTTTCCACCTCGCTGCTAAATTAGTGGCTTGTCCGACATAAAGGAGTCTATTTTCTGCATCAATTGCAAAATAAATAGCGGGACAACTGGGTAAATTTTTACGATCTGATAAATAGACAGAAGGGAGTTTAAAAGGATCAATTAATTCTGCCATTTGACTATTAAATTAAGGAATAAAACCTGATTGATCATTTTATCTTAATAAGGTGGGCTTTGCCCACCCAACAATTTAAACTTTAAACTTCTCGGTAATTCGACCCATCGCTTCTTCTACGTTTTCCCGACTATTGAACGCAGAAATCCGAAAATAACCTTCACCCGCAGCACCAAAACCTGAACCCGGAGTCCCTACAACATTACAGGTTTGTAATAGTTTATCAAAGAAATCCCAACTGGATAAACCTTGGGGCGTTTTCACCCAAACATAGGGGGCATTTTCGCCTCCATAAACGCTTAATCCCGCCGCCGTTAATTGCTCCCGAATAATTTGGGCGTTTTCCATATAAAATTGAATTAACGCCTTAACTTGAGCTTTTCCTTCTTCAGAATAAACCGCCTCCGCTGCCCGTTGAATAATATAGGAAACCCCGTTAAATTTAGTGGCTTGACGACGGTTCCAAAGTTTCCATAATTCCACATCAGCACCATCTTTTGCTTTAGCGGTTAAGGTTTTCGGAACAACAGTAAATGCACAACGAGTTCCGGTAAATCCTGCGGTTTTGGAGAAGGAACGAAACTCAATAGCGCACTGTTTTGCCCCTGGAATTTCATAGATAGAATGGGGTAAACTGGGGTCAGAAATAAACGCTTCGTAGGCGGCATCATAGAGAATAATTGAACCGTTAGCTTTCGCGTATTCGACCCAGGCAGTTAGGTGTTCTTTCGTTGCCGTTGCCCCTGTGGGATTATTAGGAAAACAGAGATAAATTAAATCAACTTTTTGGGTGGGAATAGCGGCAGTAAAATTATTTTCAGCCGTAATGGGAATATAAACTAATCCCCCATATTCCCCTTTTTCATTCGCATCTCCCGTGTGTCCTGCCATCACATTTGTATCCACATAAACGGGATAAACGGGGTCAGTAACGGCGATAATATTATCGTCTCCAAAAATATCTAAAATATTGCCTGTATCGCATTTTGAACCATCAGAAATAAAGATTTCATCGGCGGAAATCTCACATCCTCTGGCTTGGAAATCGTTGGCGGCGATTTTTTCGCGTAACCAAGCATAACCCTGTTCGGGGCCATAACCTTTGAAGGTGTCGCGGTTGCCCATGTCTTCCACCGCCTGAACCATTGCGTTGCGACAGGCTGCGGGTAAGGGTTCGGTGACATCGCCAATACCTAAACGGATGATTTTCGCGTCGGGGTTGGCTTCTGCAAACGCATTCACCCGGCGGGCAATTTCGGGGAATAAGTAACCGGCTTTCAGTTTGAGATAGTTGTCGTTCAGGGTTGCCATAGTTGATTACAAACGCCAATTCAGGACGTAATTTCAAGGTTTAAAAGTAACCGAACTTTCTATCATATAGCAGGGAATAGGGAACAGGGAACACCTTAACTGGAGAAATCAGTTTAATGTTAAGCTGCGGGTTTATTTTTTAAGGTAATGGTTCGATTAATTCGGAGCACATTACCGAATTTTTGCAATAAGTGTTTTGCAGATTGACCGCCGGGTTCTTGAGTTAAGGTTAAGGGCAATAATGCTGTTAACATTAAAACACTAGACAGGGCAAATAACACTAATAAATTTTCGGGATTTTTACAAACAAACTGAGCTAAAATTCCTCCAGTTGTTGTGCCTAATGCGCTACTAATTCCGGTACTTGCTGAGGTGAAAGCAAAATAACTAGCTTGGTTACGAAGGGGAACTAAAGCCATCTGTAGATTTTGATTACATAAATCAAGTGCCGCCCAGGTTCCTCCCATAAATAAATAGAGGAAAGGCAATAACACCCAAATGGAAAAGGAATTATGATGAGCTTCTATCCACAAAAGCGGAATAGTCGATACAATCATTCCTATTAATAATAACAAAGGACGGTTGCCAATGCGATCGGCTAATCGTCCCCATCGGGGTAAAACTAACATATAAATTCCCGCTTGTAAACTGGCATAGAGGGTTACTAAACTGACATCAAGTTTTAACCCTTGTAAAAGATATACGCTGAAAAAAGGTAAACTTAAGTTAACGGCAAACATCCATAAATCATAGTAAATTAGAAAAATAAAGAAATTAGAGTTTTGACGGATTAAAGTATTGATTTTTGAAAATAATTTAAATTGTAATAAAAAATCTGAACTGTTAGAAATCGGTTCAGATTTTAGGGGAAAAATTGTTGAAGATAGGGTTTCAATGGGATGCTGAAGTTGAGGATTAACATCTGCCATAAAATATTGACAAGCTAAACTCATTAATCCCATGATGACTCCGAATAAAACAATCACACCATAACCTCGAATAGGGCCAAGGGGATAGTAAGAAATCATTATTCCCATGATGGGAACGGATATCAAATTACTCAAGCTAGATACACTATTGCGTAAACCAAAATAGCGTCCTCTTAATTTTTTAGGGACTAAGATAGCCATCCAACTCATCCAAGCCGAGCCTCCTAATGCCCCTAATATACTGGTTATAGCAATAATAGCTAGGGTTAAATACAGTAAGGTTTGATGGCTGAAGGGATCGAAAGGAGAAATGATAAAAATGGCTAATCCTAAGATTAACCAAAGAATACGGGATGTACCATAAACTAATCGACAATATCGATAACGGCTGGTAGCTTTATCGGCTAAAAATGCACCTAAAGGTTGTGCTAAATTAACGATCATAGGAATAGCAGATAATAGCCCTATTTGCAAGGTATTGGCTTCTAAATCCAGCATAAATTTAGTTAGTAAAACGCCTCCTGTTGCATTCGTAAAGATGGCTGCAAATACTCCATCTACTGTAGAAGCCCGTAAGCTTCGGCGAATGTCAGTTTTGGTTAATTTACCTAAAAGTTGTTCCACAGATTAAAAGAATAGGATGAGGATATAAATGGAAAAGATCAAGCTATAGTTTAGGAAAATGTCTAAGCAATTCCATCTGTATAGAGAGAGAACTCAATAGCTTTTAAGCATGACAAATCTCAGTCTTTAGATAGCTATTAGAGAGGAAAAATTCTATCTCTTAGGTAAAATTTAATGTTAAAATGTTTGATTTAAAGTAAATAAATATCTTGATAGACAGCCTCTGTTAAACCGTAATTTTGCAGAAAAAAATGGATTTTTAGAAACGTAATCCGTTGAATCAAGAGCATAAATTCTCAGTTAATTTAAGCGATCACATTGTTTAAACACACAACAGTTTGGTTGAAAATTGTTGTGTTTGTCTTATAAACTCGTCGGATATTCCTACAAGCAAAGACGTTAGATTTTTATTGATCTTATTGTAAGTCTGAGCTAAAAAAATAGCAACTAGAATTTTATAAATTAACCGATTAAACTCATCTGTTTTAACTAAACATTTGGAGATAAACAAACTCAAGATTTAAGTGAATAATAGAGATTAAAGCAGGAAAAACAAGCTAATCCGTATCTAAATTGCAACCAAACAAATCATCATCAAAGATTTCGCAGATTCAGCTAAGGGTTAATCTTTAGTTTTCTAAATATTCTCTCAACACAGAAGATAATTTAAACATAGTTTTATCTTCTTTTACTTTAGTCACTAAATACCGTTTTTGTAAAGATTGTAATCCATTAATTAAATCCGTTGATGATAACTCTACAGTTTCTCTCAATGTTTCTCTGGATAAGGATTGCTCAAATTGACTGAATTTTAAAACGATTTGTTGTTCAATCGGTGAAAGTCTATTATATAATTGGTTAAAGTGCGATCGCATTTCCTGAGTAATGACTAATTCATTCTCAGCTATAGCAATCCTAAATAGGTTGTGGCAAAATCCCGTACATAAAAAGCTTGGGAAAATCAAAAATTTGCCCCTGAGCAAAAAACTCAAATAGCCACTTAACTACTTTAAAAGATGGGCATAAATGATAGAATTTTCTCACGAAATTTTTGGTTTGTAACCAAATATCTTCAACCGGATTTTGCTCCGGCGCATTAGGAGCAAAATTTACACAAGTAATCCGCCATTCTTCTTCCGATAAATTTTGATTAACTTGAGTTAAGTAATCTCGAAAGTTTTGAGAACAATGATAAGTGGCATTGTCCCAGACTATAGCCAACCTTTTCCCCGGATTTTGCTGTTGTAAATACTGGAGAAAGTCTACGGTATTTTCTGTATTGCCCGCCGCATAACCTTTGATAATAAATTCTTTCGTTTGGTAATCTAAAGCTCCATAATAAGTTTGCCTTTCTTTTTGATTTTTGATGGGAATTTCTATTCTTCGATCCGTCCTTCCCCAAACATACCCTAAAATATCTCCCCAAAGAAGATGACATTCATCAATCATAAACACTGTCAGCTTTCCCGCCCCTATTTCCTCTTTCCAACTCGCTAACTTTTTTTCAATTTCTTCCTTTTTCTCTTGGACTAACTGCTCATTTTTAGCCGGATTCTTTTTTTGGCTTTTTTTCCAACTGATGCGAGCCTCTTCCAGCAAGCTATAATAACTTTGATGGGATTGAAACACGACTCCATACTCCCTTTCTAACAAAACTTGTAAATCAGACAATCTTAACCAATCTCTTTCCCTTAATTCTTCAATAATTTTCTGTTTGTCTTCAGGGCTTAGATAACCTTTCCTTCCTTTATATTGAAGTTTTAAACTGTCTACTCCTTCCACAAGCACCCGATTTTTCCATTGGCTAATAAATCCTTGAGAAACTTGTAATAAGTCTTGAATTTCCCGGTAGGCTTTACCTTGTAATTTGAGTTTGACAGCGATCGCTCTTTTAATTTCTCTAGGATCTTTTGTCTGATTGATAAAATCGTCTATTTCGTCGATTATATTCATTTTCCGTTGCCAGCTTTGGGGGATTATTGCTAACCTTACATTTATTATAACTCATTTGGAAGTGCTATATGATTGGTTTCATTTTTTTCAAGATCATAGTTGTGATATTAAAAAATATGAAAATGCTACAATATTTGAAATTAGGAATTTTTTATGCTTAATCAAACATACAAAAAATCTAGTTATTGTCAAGTCGTCAAAGGAAACAATGATAATTTTTTCCTTTATCATTCTCTTTTTAATCAACCCAGAATAGTAACAAAATCTGTTGTTGATTTCTTAGATATTTTTGAAGATTATAAAACATTAAAAGATGTATCTGAAATTTTTGAAGGGGATTTAGATGAAATTATAGGAATGTTTGAAAAAATTTATTTTCTAGTTCCATCTAATATTAATGAAAATTCAGTTCTTGTATCACTACAAAAAGAATTTTTAGAACAATTACAAAAAGGTTATCAAATATCTAGGCTGGAATTAGCTATTAGTAATGCTTGTAATTTTGGCTGTAAACATTGTATGCACTTTTTGAATAATGAAATGCCTACTAGAGTTGATCCAAAATTAAATATGAGTGTTGAGACAGCAAAAGCAAGTATTGATAAATTTGTTGAAAAAGTTCGAGCTAGTGGAAATAATTTTATTAGAGTTCATTTTGGTAATGGTGAGCCTCTAATTAACTGGAAAGTAATTCTTTTTTGCCTTGAATATTGTGAATCAATTGAGGATACTAAATTTGCCTATGCGATTAATACTAATTTAAGTTTATTAACGAAGCAAAAAGCAGAAATTTTAAAAAAATACAAAGTTAAAATATCTACTTCTCTTGACGGATTACGCGAATCTAATGACTTGATTAGAGTTGATCATCAAGGACAAGGAACATTTGAGAGAATTATCAGTAAAATTAAATTACTACAATCAATAGATTATCCAATTGATGGCTTTTCAATAACTGTAACTGATGCTAATTTTTCTTTAATTGATAGCAAAGTGATTGATTTTGCTAAATCTATTGGTGTTAAGGACGTTTCAATGGATTTTGATTTAGTTCGATCTATGAATATTTCTGTTGAAGATTGCGTGAATAAAATTATTTCATTAAGAAGATATGCTCATCAAAATAATCTCAATTTTTATGGGACATGGGAGACTCCATATCGAATTTTAATGTCTAATTCTTGGTTATCTAACCCTCATGCTTTTTGTCCAGCAATGGAAGGAAAAACCATTGAATTTAATGTTGATGGAACATTAAAAACTTGTGGACATACAAATACAGTCGTAGGTAATTTTGAACAATTTGACGAATGTTTTTTACCAAGTAGTAAATACTTAGAACTTATCAATAGTCGTTTACCCGGAAATAATGATTTTTGTAAAGGTTGTGAAATTGAGGGTTGTTGTGCTGGTCAATGTCATGTTACTTTAGAATCTTCTCAAAAAGATTCTGATTTAGTTAACAGAACTTGTCAACTTATGAAGATGACAACTAAAGCTTTGATCAAAGAATATTTACAAGATCAATAATAAATATACAGTAGTAGGATGCGATCGCTTTTTGAGATGTAAGGGAGTTAAGAGTGCGATCGCTTTAACTACACTCATTTACAAGTCAGGATGTTTTACTGTTGAAATAGATAAACTTTGAGACTTTTTAATAAATTTTTCGTCAAAAGTATAAAATTCTAAACAATGATGACTTGAAGCTAAATGAAAAGCATCGGTAAAATCTACACCATTCTCATGCCATTCAATAATTTGTAGAATCAATTTTTAATTTGTTAAATAAACATTCGGTAAACCAAAAACCTTTCTAAAAGCTTGACAAATTTCCAAAGGTTTAAACTTGTAAGCAAACCGCAACACCCACTCACATTCCAAGATGACAGTATCAGGAATAAAAATATTTTTATTTTTGAATAATTCTAAGCTTTGTTGATACTGTAATTCATCATCTTTCGTAATAAATCTAACAATAATATTAGTATCAATAGCAATCATCGATTCCATAATTCTTCTATTCCCTGACCAATTGCTTGATCCATTTCTTCAATTGTTTTGGCTTTTCCTTGATACTTCAAACATCCAGCAACTTCATCTAATGTTGTTTCTGGAAAAGTTTTTTTAGGCTTTAATAAAATTCCATCACCCAGATTAATTATAATTAATTCTTGACCCGTTTCCCAATGATACTGATCTCTTAAGATTTGAGGAATAGTAACTTGACCTTGACTTGACAATTTAATAATTTCCATTGAACTAATAGTTATATATTTTTTACTATTGTAATTTTAACATAGATTGCTGTTTGTAGGTCACTAATGATGATGCGATCGCTATATAAAACATCTAAAAAAATCTTAAACTGATCACTCTACCCAATTCTCTAAACTTAAACTCTCAACTCTCAATAAATCACTATCATTAGAAACCAGAATTAAACCCTTAACAATAGCAGTTGCAGCAATAAAAATATCTTCCGTTTGTATTGGTAATCCTCTTAACCTTAAATTAGCATGAATTTCGGCTGCTTTCTCTAAAATTGCTAAATCATCTAATAAAATAATTTGATAATCTTGACAAAAACCATTAAATCTTTCCCTTTGTTTCGGTGAGTCAACCGCTAAAAATCCTCTCCTAATTTCAAAATAAGTGATACAGCTAATACAGATCTTTTTTCTTTGAGCTTTAATATCCTCAAGTTTTTTATTGATTTGACGATTATTTTTAGTAGCCAAAGAAACGATATTAGTATCTAATAAATAAATCATAATTATCTATTTACGTTTAATTGCTTCATCAAAAATAGCCATCTGTTCAGGAGTAAAATCTTCGCCAATTTTTGCTAAAATTTGTAGGGACATTATTCCACTACAATGCTCTTTTAATTCTGTGTCAGACATTGTACTAAATTCTTCAAAAGGTAAGTTTTCTTCAAATAATTTAACTAAATGTTGAACGATTTCAGAATAATTAAGATCCTCCTTAAACAAAGGACGCTCTTCCATTAAAATCGAAACAACTTTCTCAATTCTTTGGGTCATGGATTCTTTTATCATATCCGTTGATAACATATTGATAGCCTCCGTTCAAATGTAATTGATCACCCTTTTAATTCTAGCAAATTATTAACAGTTAACCGTCAACGGTCAACTGTCAACCCCACCTAATTTCTCCGACTGGGAAAGACTCGTAAAGCATTTTCAGGTACAGAGATTTTCACCCGCATTCCCACAGGTAAAGCCGTTGTCGCACTGGTTCTGGCGATGAGTTCCCGTCCAGAAGGAACCTGTAAACTATAATGATTTTCTCGTCCGAGAAATTGACGATCGCGAATGACAACAGGCGCGTTATCATCAGGTTTAAGAATAAAATCTTCTTGTCGTACCATTAATTCTACTCGGTCTAATTGCTCCCAATCAGGAGTAACAGCATCCACCAGATAGGGGTTAATTGCAAAACAACCCACTTCCGTTTCCCAAAAATCTCCTCGACGTTTAGCAGGAATAAAATTCGCTTGGGTGACAAATTCTGCAACAAACCGAGACGCAGGTTGCTGATAAATAGTTTCCGGTGTACCAAACTGTTCTAAGCGTCCTTCTCGCATCACCGCTACCCAATCAGAAATCGATAAAGCTTCTTCTTGATCATGGGTCACAAAAATTGCGGTAGTTCCTGCTATTTTTAAAATATCCCGTAATTCCTGTCGCAATCTTAAACGAACTTGAACATCTAAATTACTTAAGGGTTCATCTAATAAAACTAAAGCCGGATGGGGAGCTAAAGCACGAGCTAAAGCAACTCGTTGTTGTTGTCCCCCTGAAATTTCATGGGGATAGCGTTTTTCATAACCCGATAACCCAACTAATTCTAAAACTTCAGCGACCCGTCTTTGAATCCCTAAACTGGATTTTTTCTTACTATTTTTTAAACCAAAAGCAATATTTTTTTCAACGGTTAAATGGGGAAATAACGCATAATCTTGAAACACCATCCCGACGTCTCGCTGTTCTGGCGGTATCCAATAATCTAACCCAGCCACTTCTCGACCCGCTAAAGCAATTGTTCCCGTATCTGGCTGTTCAAATCCAGCAATCATTCGCAATAATGTGGTTTTCCCACATCCAGAGGGGCCTAACAATCCTAAAATATCCCCTTCATGTAACTTCAGGTTAACGGCTTGAACGGCTGGTGTCTGGCTTCGGGGAAACTGTTTCCCGACATCCTCTAAATGCAGAATCACAGATTGAATCATCTTTACAAAAATCAATAGAGCTTACAGTTCAACACCATTGTTGAAACTTATATTCAGAAACATAATTCTGATTATACCCCCTTTTTAGGATATATTCTCACTAAGACTTGATTAAATTTTTGGGAGTGCTTCCAGGTGTTCTTATCCCCATTGGAGTCTTTGATAAAAGCCTTTCGGAGCTTGAGTCTGGACGTTTGGACTTTGTTTGTTATGGCGATCGCAATTTTAATCGCCACTCCGGTATTATTTGTATTAAGCAGTATTTTCACCAATTCTGCTGCGGTCTGGAACCATTTAGCTGCAACGGTTCTACCTGGTTATATCCTCAACTCCTTATTGCTAATCTTTGGCGTTGGTATCGGGGTGTTATTGCTAGGAGTCAGTAGTGCTTGGTTAGTAACGATGTGTCGGTTTCCGGGGAGTCGCTTGTTTGAATGGGGGTTGTTACTTCCCTTAGCCGCGCCAGCTTATATTCTCGCCTATGTGTACACCGAATGGTTAGATTTTTATGGCCCGGTACAAACCCTGCTGCGGGATACCTTCGGATGGAATAGTATTGATGAGTATTGGTTTCCTGATATTCGTTCAGTTTGGGGGGCAATTTTTTTATTATCTTTAACGTTATATCCCTACGTTTATTTATTAACCAGAGTTGCTTTTTTAGAACAATCAACCTGCACCTTGGAGGCTAGTCGTTCCCTCGGTTGTAGTCCTTGGAAAAGTTTCTATTCAATTGCTTTACCCTTAGCTCGTCCGTCAATTATGGCGGGGTTAGCATTAGCCTTAATGGAAACTTTGAATGATTTTGGAACCGTTCAATATTTTGGAGTAGATACCTTTACAACAGGTATTTATCGAACTTGGTTTGGTATGGGAGAACGAATTGCAGCTTCTCAATTAGCAGCCGTTTTAATGTTATTTATTTTAGGATTAATTTTAGTTGAAACTTGGTCACGGCGACAAGCAAAATATTATCAAACTGGAAATCGATTTCAATCTTTAAACCAATTTAAACTTAAAAAACTACGCGCTATATTAGCTTGTATTGTTTGTTTAATCCCGATGACCTTTGGTTTTTTAATTCCCAGTGGTCTTTTATTAAAGATGACCTTAGAAAATTTAGACACCCTTTTCAATTCAGAATTTTGGAATTATGCCTTACATAGTTTAACTTTAGCAACTATTAGCGGTCTTTTAGCCGTTCTAATTGCTTTAATAATGGCTTATGGCGTCCGGTTAAATTCTAATGCTTTAATGCGATTATCCACCCGGATTGCAGCCATGGGTTATGCAGTTCCCGGTTCAGTCATTGCAGTTGGTATTTTAATTCCGATTGGTCGATTAGATAATGCTATTGATGCGTTGATGAAGTCTACCTTTGGTATAGCAACTGGATTGTTATTTAGTGGAACCATTATGGCTTTAATTTATGCTTATTTAGTTCGATTTTTAGCAGTTTCTTTAGGAGCGGTAGAATCAAGTTTAAATAAAATTAAACCGAATTTAGATGAAGCCGCCCGCAGTTTAGGCTATGGCGCAACTCGAACATTAATTAAAGTTCATACCCCAATGATGTTGAGTGGATTATTAACCGCCGGAATGTTAACCTTTGTGGATGTAATGAAAGAATTATCCGCTACATTAGTTATCCGTCCGTTTAATTTTGATACCCTCGCCATTCGAGTTTATAACTTAGCCTCAGATGAACGATTATCCGAAGCCGCAGCACCCGCATTAGCTATTGTTGCAGTTGGGATTATTCCCGTGATTTTCTTAAGTTTAAAAATCGCTCAATCCCATCGTTCATAAACCCAAATCGTTGATAAATTTTCCAACCACTTCAACAAATTCTGCTGTTGATTCGTAGGGTAAAACATTGCGTCCTGAAATCATAGCAGATTGACAATTTTTCCAACCTGTTTCATAAAGTTGACACCGTTGTTCTGGGGTTTCCGAGAATCCACTCCGACTAATACTTGATGCAGTTGTTCCAAAAACGGCTAAGGTAGGAATCGAAATTTCTGCCATGATATCCGTATAATTTTGTCTCCAAAATCCAGCTAAAAAGGAATAAACTGCATAACGACTATTATCATTTTTTGCTCCTTGTTCTAACAAGTCTAACCAATTTTGATCAACATCTTCTGCTTTTGCAAAGAGTTGACGAATGGAGAAAGATTCGATAAACTGACGACGACGAGCATACAACCAAAATAAATTACCGATAGGAGAATCAAAAAATAGGTTCCAGGTGAGTTTTTGTTGTTGTTCTGAACGAGGTTCGGTCATCACTCGCCATGCGGGAGGGCCAGATAAAATTAACCCCTTGATTAAGTTAGAATTAGAATTCTTTTGAAGTTGAATCAGGGCGATCGCAACGGGTAATAATGCGCCTTGTACTAAGATAATAACAGGTTTTTCAATAATATTATGTAAAAAACAATTAACTTGTGCTGCCCAATCTTCAGGATAATAAGCTAACCTAGGCATTTGAGAATTACCACAACCGATTAAATCTGGGTTATAAATATCATGATTTAACCCTTTTTTTCGCCCTTCTTGGCAAAATCGGTGCCAAAATTTTCCCGATAATCCTACACCTATCGGATGAATTAATAATAAAGCAGATTCATTATTGTTAATCGGGTTAATCCCAGGATAATATTCATATAAACATTGATATCCTTGCCAAGTATAGGATTTTTTCTCAGGAACAAATTCAGGATTATAAACCATAATGCAGGATAAATTTATCTTAGAAAAACGCGAACTTCAACAAATTAAAAGGATTTCACCGATTAGCATAATTTAGACAAAAACCTGGTTTTAGGTTAATGGATTTTTAGAAATCAGTGAAATCCAAGTTATCTGTTAGCCTCTATTAAGGCTTTATTCTGGGATCATTTCAGATTCAACGGTTGATTCAGGTTTAGAAACTTCAGTTTCAGAATCAACTGGAAGGGTTGAATCTTCAATTAGGTTAGGGGTTTCTCCGGGTTGTAGTTCGGTAACGGGTTCTGGAATAGGAACTTGATCAACAATTTCAGGTAAAGTTGTTGGCGGAGTCGGAGGGTTAAATTTTACTGAAATGGAATTTAAGAAAGGAAGACGGAAACGGCTTAAAAATCCACCGAATTTGTTAGGTTGAGGTTCAGGAGAAACTAACGGTTGAGAAGGAATATCCGCTTGAGTCTTAGCAGCTTCGGGTGTGATTTCTTCGGTTTGGGTTCCCGATACTACAGGTTCTATAGGAAGTTGTTCAGGTTCTATGATTTCTGATGGAATCTGTTCAGCTTCTGGAATAGAATTTTCTACTTGAGAAGGTGTTTCTTCTACAGGTGGAGAAATTTCTTCCGGTTCTGGAATAGAATTTTCTACCTGAGAAGGTGTTTCTTCTATAACAGGAGAAATCTCTTCCGGTTCGGAAATAGAATCTTGAGATTCAGAAATAGGTTCTTCAACAGGTGGAGCAATTTCTTCTGGTTCTGAAGTAGGTTCTACAGAGGGAATGACTTCAGGTTCAGAAGGTTCAATCACATCTTCTGGGTTAGCATTAGGATTAACCATTCCCTTAACGTCTACCCAGGATAATTTTCCTTGAATCAGTTGGGAAAGGGTATTATTGAGTTTGGGATTATAAGTAATGACACGGGCTGTTTTATTAAAAACGTTGTCAACAAGGTTACCATTTTCATCCAGATATTCAATTTGTACCCAGTTTTTACCCGGTTTAAATCCTTTTAAATATAAGGGTTGCCATTGATTGGTGGTGAAGCTTTCGCCGTTAACGGTAATCCGAATTTTCCAATCTACAATTTCATCTGTAGGGTCTTCTTGGGCGACCAGATGCAGAGGGGCATTGCTAAGATAAAAGTCGAGTAAAATTGGTTCTGCACCATATTCCCCTTGTGGGCGATTATAGGTGAGTAAGGGGAGATCTGGGTTAGGATAATCAAGATCGGTTTTTGTAAAGATATGAAAGGTGGTTTGGGCAAAAGACCCTTCATTTTTATAGCTTTCGTTCCAAGGATAGGTGGCAAAGACCCGGAGGGTATGGGTTCCGGGGTCTAAATTGGAGAAGGTGATGGGAGTAGAAATATCGTAAATATCGATATTCGGTTGGTTATCGAGGATCACCTGTAAATGTGGCCCCAAACCGGATTTCGGGTCTTTGAAGAGGGGTAAACCTTGAACCTGAAGTTGCAGATTAATCGTATCGTCTTCGATAATCGCGTCCGGTTTGGGGTTGAGAATACTGACTTGAGGCTGGTAAGTATCGAGAGCTTGATGAAGTTTTTGGATCAGTTTGGGTGGTGAAACGTCCCCAATGGGTTCGGTGGATGGGGTCAGGTTCAGGGGTGGAGAACTCTGGGGCGCAACCGCAGAATTACCGCATCCAACCATCGTTACTATTATTAATACCGCTAATAAGGTAGCCAGTGGGGTTTTAATTGTTGTCCACCCCTGAAGCAGAAGCTTTAACAGGTTAATCCTGTGCAGAAACCCTAATCCAGTTTTGTCCATAACTCTTCCATTGAGAATGATCGGCCAATGGCAGTCAACCTTGATCCGTCAGTTCTGGGGGTTCATTGCGATTTGCAGTTCCTTGAGGAATTCGGGAAGATGATGTTTCTAATTTCTGAAACATCAGCAACATTTTGTAACTTTGATCACTGAAGGAATCACAGGTTGCTGTTCACTATCCTCTGCTACCCTACCCTAAAATTTGACCGTCGGAGAAATTTTAAGTTTTGTAACATTTACCCAGAAGGGTTTGACTTTTTTAAAGTGTTGTGAACGCTAAATGGATGATCATGAGAGAATCTGAGTGAATTTTAATTATTGTTACCAAGTCATTCCCCCCAGATTCAGAAAGATGATATATCATTTAAAGACAACAGCGACTGCACAGGGAAGCCCTTACATAGTAAGGCTTTGAGTTGGGCGTTGCTGTTGAAATAAAAATAAAAAAGCCTTATGGCAACTACAAGGGTGTCTTGTTGCCCCCGAACAAAGGTTGGTCTTAGGTTCAGGTATAAACCTGAATAAATCGTCTCATAGAAATTTATCTATGAAACAATTGTACGAAACGCTAACTTTTGTGAAGGATTTTGAAAAAGGGGTATAACTTCTGTCAAAATCTGCAACGTTACTTATTTTTTGTCACAGGTCGAGGAGAGTCTAAATGACAATCAGTCCTCCAGAGCGTGAGGCAAAAGTAAAAGTTACGGTTAGCAACGATCCGGTTCCTACCTCTTTTGAAAGATGGTCTAAACCTGGACATTTCCGCCGTGACTTAGCCAAAGGGCCAAGTACAACCACTTGGATTTGGAACCTCCACGCCGACGCTCACGACTTCGATAGTCATACCAGCGATTTAGAAGATATTTCGCGTAAAATCTTTAGCGCCCATTTCGGCCATTTAGCCGTGATCTTTATCTGGTTAAGTGGCGCCTACTTCCACGGTGCTAAGTTTTCAAACTACGAAGCTTGGCTGGCTAACCCTACGGGGATTAAGCCCAGCGCTCAAGTTGTATGGCCAATTTTCGGCCAAGAAATTTTAAACGGTGATGTGGGCGGTGGCTTCCACGGAATTCAGATTACCTCTGGATTATTCCAACTGTGGCGAGCTTCTGGTTTTACCAACACATTCCAGCTTTACTGCACCGCTATTGGTGCGCTGGTAATGGCAGGTTTGATGCTGTTTGCTGGTTGGTTCCACTATCACAAACGCGCTCCCAAACTGGAATGGTTCCAGAATGTGGAGTCGATGATGAACCACCACTTAGCTGGTCTGTTGGGTCTGGGTTCCTTGGGATGGGCAGGACATCAAATTCATGTGTCCTTACCCGTGAACAAACTGCTGGATGCGGGAGTGGCGGCGAAGGATATTCCTTTACCCCATGAATTCATCCTCAACCCCAACCTGATGGCAGAACTGTATCCCAGCTTTAAAGAAGGATTAACTCCTTTCTTTACCTTGAATTGGGGAGTCTATGCTGACTTCTTAACCTTCAAAGGGGGATTAAACCCACAAACAGGCGGTCTGTGGTTATCTGATACCGCACACCATCACCTGGCGCTGGCAGTCCTGTTCATCATTGCTGGCCATATGTACCGGACAAACTGGGGCATTGGTCACAGCATGAAGGAAATCTTAGAAGCCCATAAAGGCCCCTTCACTGGAGAAGGCCACAAAGGACTCTACGAAATCCTGACCACCTCTTGGCACGCTCAGTTGGCGATTAACCTCGCATTGATGGGTTCTTTGAGCATCATTGTGGCTCACCACATGTACTCAATGCCTCCCTATCCTTACATTGCGACGGATTACCCCACGCAGTTGTCTCTGTTCACGCATCATGTGTGGATTGGTGGCTTCCTGATTGTGGGTGCGGGCGCTCACGCTGCCATCTTTATGGTGCGCGATTACGTTCCGGCTAACAATGTCAACAACTTGCTCGATCGTGTGCTTCGTCACCGCGATGCAATTATCTCCCACCTGAACTGGGTCTGTATCTTCTTGGGCTTCCACAGCTTCGGCTTGTACGTCCATAACGACACCATGCGGGCGTTTGGTCGTCCCCAAGATATGTTCTCCGATACAGGCATTCAACTCCAACCTGTGTTTGCCCAATGGATTCAACACATTCATGCTTTAGCACCCGGTAGCACTGCTCCCCATGCTTTAGCCAGTGTAAGTCCAGTGTTCGGCGGCGATGTTGTTGCCGTCGGTGGCAAAGTGGCAATGATGCCCATCGTGTTAGGTACGGCGGACTTCATGGTTCACCATATCCATGCCTTCACGATTCACGTTACGGTTTTAATTCTGCTTAAAGGCGTTTTATTCGCCCGTAGCTCTCGCCTGATTCCCGATAAGAGTGAATTAGGTTTCCGCTTCCCGTGTGACGGCCCGGGTCGGGGTGGTACTTGCCAAGTTTCTGGCTGGGATCACGTTTTCCTCGGTCTGTTCTGGATGTACAACTCTCTCTCCATCGTGATTTTCCACTTTAGCTGGAAGATGCAATCCGATGTGTGGGGAACAGTTGGTGCGGACGGCACTATTTCTCACATCACCAATGGCAACTTTGCCCAAAGCGCCATTACGATTAATGGATGGCTGCGTGATTTCCTGTGGGCGCAAGCTGCTCAGGTGATCACTTCCTATGGGTCAGCCCTTTCTGCCTACGGTCTGTTGTTCTTGGGTGCCCACTTCGTCTGGGCGTTCAGCTTAATGTTCCTGTTCAGTGGCCGTGGCTACTGGCAAGAATTGATTGAGTCCATTGTTTGGGCTCATAATAAGCTGAAAGTAGCCCCATCAATTCAACCTCGTGCTCTGAGTATTACTCAAGGTCGTGCGGTTGGTGTAGCTCACTACCTCTTAGGAGGAATTGCTACAACCTGGGCATTCTTCCTAGCCCGAATTATTTCAGTAGGATGAAAACTCTCTGCTCAGGGGCAGAAGAAGGCTTAATCGGTTTTCTTCTTCCCCCTGAAGCGGAATAGAAAAGAACACGATTTAGTTAGGACTTATGGCAACTAAATTCCCCAAATTTAGCCAGGACTTGGCCCAAGACCCGACAACACGTCGGATTTGGTATGGGATTGCCACAGCCCATGATTTCGAGACCCATGATGGCATGACAGAGGAAAATCTTTACCAAAAGATTTTTGCCTCCCACTTCGGTCACCTCGCTATCATCTTCCTCTGGACTTCAGGCAGCCTATTCCATGTCGCTTGGCAAGGTAATTTTGAACAATGGGTCAAAGATCCTTTAAATATTCGCCCCATTGCTCACGCCATTTGGGATCCCCAATTTGGCAAACCGGCGGTAGAAGCCTTTACCCAAGCGGGTGCTTCTAACCCAGTTGATATCGCTTACTCTGGGGTGTATCACTGGTGGTACACCATTGGGATGCGGTCAAATGGTGACCTGTATCAAGGGTCTATCTTCCTGTTGATTCTGGCTGCAATCTTCCTGTTCGCAGGTTGGCTCCACCTTCAACCCAAGTATCGTCCCAGTTTGTCCTGGTTCAAGAATGCTGAATCTCGTTTGAACCACCACTTGGCAGGTCTGTTCGGGGTTAGTTCCCTGGCTTGGACAGGTCACTTGGTTCACGTTGCCATTCCTGAATCTCGCGGACAGCACGTGGGTTGGGATAACTTCCTCAGCACTCTGCCCCACCCGGCTGGTCTGGCTCCCTTCTTCACAGGCAACTGGGGTGTATATGCCCAGAACCCAGATACCGCAGGGCACATTTTCGGAACCTCTACAGGTTCTGGAACCGCAATCCTGACCTTCTTAGGTGGCTTCCATCCTCAAACCGAGTCTCTCTGGTTGACGGATATGGCTCACCACCATCTGGCGATCGCAGTGTTGTTCATCATTGCAGGCCATATGTACCGGACAAACTTTGGAATTGGTCATAGCATCAAAGAAATGATGAATTCCAAAGATCCTTTGTTCGGGTTCAAAAATGAAGGGCCGTTCAACCTGCCACACCAAGGGTTGTACGACACAATGAACAACTCTCTGCACTTCCAGTTAGCATTTGCTCTGGCGGCGCTGGGTGTGATCACCTCTGTGGTGGCACAGCATATGTATGCGATGCCCCCCTACGCCTTCATCGCTAAGGATTACACCACGATGGCGGCGCTGTACACCCACCACCAATATATTGCTGGGTTCTTAATGGTCGGAGCTTTCGCTCACGGGGCAATCTTCCTGGTGCGCGACTATGATTCTGAACAAAACAAAGGCAATGTGTTGGATCGGATGTTACAGCACAAAGAGGCCCTCATCTCTCACTTAAGCTGGGTGTCTCTGTTCCTCGGTTTCCACACTCTGGGCTTATATGTCCATAACGATGTTGTGGTTGCTTTTGGAACTCCTGAAAAGCAAATTCTGATTGAACCGGTTTTTGCTCAATTCGTTCAAGCGTCTTCCGGTAAAGTGCTGTATGGAATGGATGTTTTACTGTCCAACGCCAACAGCATCGCCACCACCGCTTGGCCCAACTACGGTAACGTTTGGTTGCCCGGTTGGTTAGAAGCTATCAACTCGGGTAGCAACTCCTTATTCCTGACGATTGGCCCTGGGGACTTCTTAGTTCACCATGCGATCGCTCTGGGTCTGCACACCACCACCCTGATTCTTGTCAAAGGTGCGTTGGATGCTCGTGGCTCTAAGCTGATGCCCGACAAGAAAGACTTCGGCTATGCCTTCCCTTGCGATGGCCCTGGCCGTGGCGGTACTTGCGACATCTCTGCTTGGGACGCTTTCTACCTCTCCATGTTCTGGATGCTGAATACCATTGGTTGGACAACCTTCTACTGGCACTGGAAGCATCTGGGCGTTTGGCAAGGAAACGTTGCTCAGTTCAACGAATCCTCTACCTACCTGATGGGCTGGTTCCGTGACTATTTGTGGCTGAACTCGGCTCAGTTAATTAACGGCTACAACCCCTACGGAACGAATAACCTGTCGGTCTGGTCTTGGATGTTCTTATTAGGACACCTGGTTTGGGCAACTGGATTTATGTTCCTGATCTCTTGGCGGGGTTACTGGCAAGAGTTAATCGAAACGATTGTCTGGGCACATGAGCGCACTCCTCTGGCGAACTTAGTTCGTTGGAAAGATAAACCGGTTGCTCTGTCTATCGTTCAAGCTCGTGTGGTTGGTTTAGCTCACTTCACCGTTGGCTATATCATTACCTACGCAGCCTTCCTAATTGCCTCGACTGCGGGTAAGTTCGGTTGATGTAACGTTAACTGAATCCTCGTTTGATAGGTAATTAATTAAGATCCCCTACCTTCGGGTGGGGGATTTTGATTTTTTTGGAGTTGCTCGACCTGACGATCGCAATAGCGGGACTTGAACAAAGTTCAAGCCCAAACAAGCCCCAAATTGCTCACGGGTTTGACTCAAATATTTTTGCAGGTGGATTTGATAGAATTCAGGTAGTATATTGTTCACGGTCTTGTTGAAATCATAAGACCGTTCTTTTTTACCACAAGAAGGTGACTTAATGTAGGCTTATTTTTCTCTCCATAAAGTTTGTTCTCAATAAGCTGTGATATTTTTTACTGAGTCTGAATCCTACAACCCTTGATTCATCTTCCTTTGGGGGTGCTTGTCGCCCCCTGAAATTATCAACCGAAAATTGGTCAACTGAGCCAGGTAGCTCATCGTAAAGAGAGACGCGCCGTGGCACGTCTCTACGGGGTTAGGCTAAAACAAAATCAACATCATTACTTCCGCCTGTTTCCCCTTGACCGGAAGTTAATTTTTTACCATTGACTTCCACCGCAAAGGGGGTACTGCTGAGGGTGGAGAGATTATAATCGGTTTTTGCAGCAGTATATCCCACACTGGCAATCATATTCCGGCCTTGGTCAGTGTATTGGAAAGCCATCATTTGATTTTTGTCTTTTTTGTTATCTTTGGCCCAAATCACCATATATTGTTTGCCTTGATAATCAAAAACTTTGGGTTCTCGAATGGGAACATAACGACCGGGTTCCCCAAAACTAGCATCTAAAAAGCTTTGTACCGAACTCGGTTGTACTACGGCATAACTCACCTGTTCTGGAGAGGCTGCGATCGCGTCCCCATGACTTTCATCTACAACCTCTTCTTTGCCTCGATTTTTGAAATAATCGACGGCTACTTTCGTTCCAATAGCACCCGCAGTAGCAATTCCTGCACCGATTAAAAAGTTACGAAGTCTGTTATCAGCCATTTTTTCTCCAGATTGGCATTCAATAATTTTTTATGTTTGGAAATCAATTCCAATAATGCTAAAATTTTAGCAAAGTTTAGCAGTCTCGACATTAAACTTTAGGCAGAGATTTTCTCTTAAATCCATTTAACAGCCGTACCACTCGCGGCTACCATTAACATTCCCTCACTCACGGTTTCATAATCAAGATCAATCCCAATAATTCCATTTGCCCCTAGTGCTTTGGCTTCTTCAATCATTTCTAACATTGCCAGATCTTTTGCTTCTCGCAGAGATTGTTCATAAGCTGCTGCGCGTCCGCCTACAATATCCCGAATTCCGGCAAAAAAATCGCGGATAATATTAGCCCCTAAAATGGCTTCTCCACTCACGACGCCATAATATTCAATAATTTCTTTACCCTGTAATGTGCTAGTGGTGGTTAGAATCATTTCTGAGTCCTGTTATTAATAATGATAAGTTGATTCTACCATTGAGGATTAGAACGTAACAAAGCTTCCGTGGCTTCTGAACTGAGGGGTTTAGAGAATAAATAACCCTGGCCATATTCACAATTAAACAGTCGCAGTTGATTCAATTGTTCTTCAGTTTCAACGCCTTCAGCGACAACATCCATTCCCAAATTATGGGCTAAACTAATAATTGCTAAAACAATCTCTGTTTCCCGACCCCGTTCCCCAATATTTTGAATAAAGGAACGATCAATTTTTAAGGTATCTAAGGGAAAACGATGCAAATAGCTGAGAGAAGAATAACCCGTCCCAAAATCATCAATACTCAAGCCAATGTGATAGGATTTCAGTTGAGCAAGTCCTTCCAAAGTTGTATTATTATCCATCAAAACACTTTCCGTTAATTCTATTTTTAAATCCCATAGAGAAATCTGAGTTTGATTCACAATTGTTTCGACAATCTCGATGACATTGGATAAATTAAATTGCTGGGCTGAAAAATTAACATTTAAAGTTAGAGGATAGATAGAATTTTCCCCATCTCTTAAAATTTGCCACTTTTGCAATTGTTGGCAAGCTTGTTGTAACACCCAATTTCCAATCGGAACAATTAATCCGGTTTCTTCCGCTAAGGGAATAAATTCAGCCGGAGAAATCATCCCACGCTGGGGATGTTGCCAACGAACTAAGGCTTCAAATCCGGTAATTTTTCCGGTTTTTAAATTAATAATAGGTTGGTAATAAACCACAAATTCTTGTTTCATTAAAGCTTGACGCAGTTCGATTTCTAGCTGCATCTTAAACAACGCTTTATCATGAATTTCTTTATCAAATATTTCTAAACATCCCTTACCTTTTTCTTTAGCTTGGTGCATAGCAATATCTGCATCTCTGAGAACATTTTCCGCTTGATGATAATGGGTTGTTCCTAAAACAATACCAATACTTGTGGTTTTAAAAACTTGAGATCCCCCAATTTCAAAGGGGTTCGTTAAGATGTGATTAATATGTTTAGCTAGATCAATAGCTTCTAGGGGAGATTGAATCGATTTGAGTAAAATTGCAAATTCATCTCCTCCTAAACGAGCAACAATATTTGGATAACAGACTAAAGATTGCAATAAATGAGAAAATGCCATGAGTAATTGATCGCCTACAATTCGTCCTAAGCTATCATTAACAACTTTAAAGCGATCTAAGTCTAAAAAAAGTACCGCAAATAACTCTTCTGGATATTTTTGAACTTGCTCAATAGATTTCTCAATTTCATTAATCAATAAGCTGCGATTGCCTAGTCCAGTTAATCGATCATGAAAAACATCATATAACAGCTGATATTCTGCCTTCTTGCGCTCGGTAATATCATTACGAATGGCAATATATTGATAAGGTTTTCCGTTATCATTTAAAAACGGAATAATGGTCGTATCTACCCAATAATAAGTTCCATCTTTTGCTTGATTCCGAATTTCACCTCGCCAGATTTTGCCAGATTGAATGGTTGACCACAGGGTTTTAAAAAAATGTTTAGAATGATAACCGGAATTGACAAATCTATGATTTTTTCCGATCAATTCTTCTCGGGAATATTTAGAAATTTCACAAAATTTATCATTAGCATAAGTAATACAGCCACGAGCATCTGTAATAGCAACAATTGAAGATTGATCTAAGGCAAATTTAAAGTCAGATAATTCTTTATAAGACCGTTTTAAGGCTTGTTTTAAATGATGACTTCCCAAAAAGGTAGAAAAGTTATTGGCTCTTAAATGATCAGCTAGAAATAACTCGATTTTGGCTTTCACTGTAGTCTGAACTAAACCAAGCAGAATCATAAAGGACTTAAAAAATTTTGTCCCTAATACCCAGAGTGAGTTTAAGTCTGACTCATTCAATTTTAGCTGTTGATCAATTAGTTTCATGAGGTTTATTGGGTAAATAACAATAGAATCAGGCAGAATTCGCAACCCTGAGCCAAGCCTTTTGATTGCTCAAGTTAATGTAATCGGGTGAAAATTTTGAGGGTTTCTCGACTAAAGAGAGTGAGATTTTGGCTTTAGCTTTAACTCGAAAGCTTTGAGATAAATTCGGCATCTCTTGATGACAATGACTACAGTACCAATAAATTCCTGCGGGGCGAATATGGCGCAGGAGCGTGGAGGAACAACAGGGACAAATCGCATTTGACATAAAATTTACATCCTCAATATCTAATATGAAATCCTGAAATTGATGTTAGGGGGAACAGGGAACAGGGAACAGGGAACAGGGAACAGGGGATGAAGGATGGAATATTAAAACAATTCCTCTAAAAAAAATAAAAAATCAGAAATTAAACAGATGTTAAGAAAGAAAGAAACCGTTAGAAACACCGTTAGCCATGCTAAAAATTGAAAATTTCTGTGAGAATTAAGCGATCGCCCCTAGAGAGATTTTGATATAAAGTTAATTGAGCATATTCGGTGAGTTGAAGATGTTGAGGGGCTGTAAACTGGAAATCTTGATTGAGTACAAAACCCTGCGCTTGGAGCCTGAAACAAACCCATTGCATGGCGTAATTGTTCACATCTAACTCCGGCATTAAATAGTTAGAGTGGCGCAAAATCCAACGGCAAGCTTCATCATCAATTTCTGCCAGTTGATAAATTGCCCGGATTAAAACATCTTCGATAGAACGAGGATTGGGTAAAACCGTTAAAAAATCCTTTAGAGATTGAATCGATTCGGGGCGTTGAACTCGTAAAATATCAACCGCTAATTCCACATAAGATTGCTCGACCTCACCTGGATTTTCTGGGCCTTGAGAGCATGGGTTGATCACGGTCTCCCGTTCTAAAACACTAACGTGCCTAGAAGATTCATGTACTGAGCGAGAAGCCGAAAACGATATCAGGAAATACTCATTCTGGGAAGATCGAGGATAGGGATCAATGGAAGAAAGAGTATGGTTAACCAAAGTTGGATTCAGAGATGTCAAATACATCGAATATCGTTCAACCTAAAAAGGGTTATTGCTTATGATTGAACTTTAAACAATAAATGTGAGGATTTTGTGAGTTGAGTAATGAATTCCCAGATTGAGGTTGTAATGATTTGTTACGATTTAGTTTGTCCATCGTAAGAGGGTGCGAATTTGATCCACTAAATCCATCGCTTCAAACGGTTTAGTAATCACCCCCGTTACCCCTAGCCCAATAAATTGTTGTTTTTCACTCATTTTAGCTTTAGCCGTCAACAAAATCGTGGGAATTTGCTGAGTTGCTGGGTTAGCTTGTAAACGTTTAAACGTCGTTGCCCCATCCATGTCAGGCATCATCACATCCAACAAAATCGCATCGGGTTGTTCGCTTTGGGCTAACTGTAATCCTTCAGTGCCACAACAAGCCGTAATCACTTCCCAACCCGCCGCAACTTCCAGAGAAATTTGGATGATATCCCGCACGCCATCATCATCATCAATAATTAAAATTCGTTTTGTGGTCATGGTTTACCTCTTTTTGTCTCTCAATTGGAAGGGTGAAGTAAAAACAACTACCTTCATCTAATTGACTATTCACCCAAATCCGCCCCCCGTGTTGTTCCACAATGGAGCGACAGATTGCTAATCCTAACCCAGTTCCACCTTTTTTTCGAGAGTCGGAGGCATCCACTTGATGAAATCGCTCGAAAATTCGTTCAATTTTATCGGGGGGAATTCCTCGACCTTGATCTTGAATTTTAAACAAAATTGTTCGATTGTCTGCACTATTTTCTCCGAGTTCCTCCTGAACACTTAACCAAACCGTATCGCCGGATTCGGAAAACTTAATAGCATTACTTAATAAATTCGTAAGAACTTGTAATATCCGATCAGGATCAGCATAAAATTCTAGGTTTTGACTACAAGCTTGTAAATTAATCCCGGCTCGATTAGCCATCACCTGCATTTGTTCCGTTGCCCGCAAGAGTAAATCTGTCGCATTGACTTCTTGTTTGGATAGACAAATTTTACCCGATTCTAACCGTTCTAATTCTAAGATATCGTTAACCAATCTCACTAACCGTTCCGCACTTTCTGCGGCAATTTTCATGACGTGTTGGCCGCGTTCAGTGTTCGGTTTCACTAACCCGGTAGATAATAAATTTAATCCCCCATGAATTGAGGTTAATGGCGTTCGTAATTCATGACTGACAACGGAAATAAATTCATCTTTCATTCGTTCGATGGCATAGCGTTCGGTAATATCTTCCCCAATACTCATCATCCCAATGGCATTTCCTTGTAAATTTTTCAAGACGGTATTATTCCAAGCAATAATTTTTTCTTCTCCTGACTTCGTTAAAATCAACTGTTGATCATAGGGTTTAAAATAATAATCTAATAAGTCAGAAAATTGAGGCAAGCTTGGCCGTTGAGTCGGATTGGATTTAAAACTATCTAGCCAATTTTTCCCTAAAACTTCCGTTTGGGTATACCCCGTAATTTCCAGGAAAAAAGGATTAACATATTCAACTTTCCCCTGACGATCCAATCCCACCACTAATAGCCGAACATTTTCTAATAAACTCCGCCACCGTCGTTCGGCTTCGCGTAAATTTGCTTGACTTTGTTTCTGTTCTGTAATATCGCGGGCAATGGTAGATAAAAGGTGTACCTGTCCTTCATTATTTTTATGGGCAATAATCAGTTGAGAAAGGGGAATTTCTCGTCCATCATAACTAATTAATGAAGTTTCACCAATCCAAGATCCGTCTCGAACTGCTGTAGGGATTCCTTCATTGTCAATGATATTATTTGCCCATTGGGGATGATTTTTAGGAATAATTTGATCAGTGATTTTTCCCTCTATATCTAATCCTAACATTCGGCGAGCAGATTGGTTATAATAAACGACTTCTCCTTCAGGTTTTGCTGAGGAAATAAAGTCAGGAGTTGCTTCAATAATAGCAATCAGTTTATCTCGTTCTGCCTCCGCTTGTTTGCTCTCTGTAATATCCTGCATCACGACCATTCCGGCTAAAATTTCTCCCTGTTCATTGCGAACGGGTAAGGCTTGATGATAATAAATTCGCCCGTCATATTCCACTTCTGAAATCGTGACTTCTCCAGCTAATGCAGACCGATATAACGGTTCAACGGTTTTTAATAAAGAGGATGGCAACGCTTGCCAAATCGTTTTTCCTTCTAACAGATATCGAGATAATCCCTTGGCGACTAATCCCATGCCATCGGCAATGGTATACCGAAAATCGGGATCAACTAAAAATACAGCCCCATTGGGGAAATTTTTGACTAAAGTTCGATATTGTTCTTCACTTTTTCGCAGTTTAAATTCCGTGCGATGTCGCTGCATTAATTCAAATTGTAATCGTTCGTTAGCTGTTTCTAATTCTGCCGTTCGTTGCACCACCCGTAGTTCTAATTCTTCATTATTTTGTCGCAATAATTGTTCGGTTTGTTTGCGATGGGTGATATCTTTAGCAATTCCGGCTCGACGTTCTAATTGTCCGGTTTCATTGAGAATTGGAAATCCTCGATCCCAAATCCAACGGCAAGATCCATCGGGGCGAAGGATGCGATATTCTAAATCAAATCCTACCCCATCAAGACTTTGTAATGCTGGTAAGACACGCTGTTGATCATCGGGGTGAATGCTATCAATAAAAGTTTGGAAATTTTCATAAAGTTCGGTAGAATCTCGCCGCCAAATTTTTTGATAGGCGGAACTCACATAAATAATTTGATTACCTTGAGCATTTGTAATCCAAAAAACATCATCAATATTCTCTGCTAATTGCCGGAATTTTTTCTCGGTTTCTGCATGGGATGCTCGAATTCTTAAGGCTACAATTCCATAGACAATATCATCCACCAATTCTTTGAGTAATTTCACTTCGGCTTGATTAAAAGCATTGGCTTGAGTTGAATATAAGTTGAGAACAGCAAAGGGAATCGGAGTAAAAGGTTCAGCGACAACCGTTGTCAATTCTTTGTCTAAATGTTGTTCTTGCTGGTCTGGGGTCATAATTAAAGGCAGGGCGATGGAGGACGCATAACCCCGTTGTTGCGCCTGTTTTTTCCAAGGTGCATCCTGGGAATTGATCAAAATATTTTGAAAAACACAGGTTTTTCCTGTTCTGACAGCCGTTCCCGATGGCCCTTGATCTGATTTATTATTATTCCAAGTAATCGTTAAATTGTCTAAATAGCCCGATTCAAATCCGGCTCTAGCAACCGGAATAATTTGTTTTTCTGCGGTCAGTTGTGGATAACCCACCCAAGCAAAATGATAGCCACCGACATCAACTAAAATCTGACAAACAGCATTTAATAATTCCGTTTCTGTCGTGGCTCTGACTAAGGCTTGATTACAGTCACTAATAGTTCTTAAAGCTCGGTTAACCCGGTGTAATTCTTCTTCTGCCCGTTTGCGATCTGTAATATCTGTATAATGTTCAATTCGACCTCCGGCATAAAGTCCGCTTTGAATGGGTTGGCTAATATGTTCTAACCAGCGTTCCTCGCGGGTTTCCGTCGGCAGAATATGGCATTCAAAATGTTCAATATATTGATTATTATTATAGGTGGCTAGAACCCGTTGAGCAAAACTTTCAGGGTCTTCAAAGAGATATTTAATGTGTTCTTGAATTAAGTTTCGTTTATCTTGACCAATAATCGTTTCTCGTTGAACTCCAAAGTAATTTTCTAAAGCTTGATTAATCCAAACAATATGAAAGTTAGCATCTAAAATGAAAATTCCGACAGCAGATTTATCTAAAACATCATTAGTCATAGAACTATAGCGAGCTTCGCTTTGTTTTAACGCTATTTCTGCCTGTTTACGCTCCGTAATATCTTCAGAAATACAAATTAAGTATTCAGGGTTATTCTGCTCATCATAAAGGGGAATTTTTAGGGTATGCAAGAGTCGTTTCCCTAAACTTTGACTATCGATTTCTTCTTCGAGAATATCTTCAGGAAATCCTTGGGTAAAAGCGGCTCGATCTTTTTGTTCAAAAAAGTTAGCTTGTTCTAGGGGAAAGTCTAGATCAACACAGCGTCCAACGGATTTTTCTGCGGTTAAACCAAACAGCAGTTCACAGGTTTTATTCCAAAGTTTAATCACTCCAAATTCTTCAGGTTTTCCACTTTTAACAAAGACAGCAACGGGTAAATGATCAATAATCGTTTTTAAGAAATTTCGGGTTTGTTTAATTTCTTGTTCTACTCGTTTGCGATCGCTAATATCCGTATAAGATCCCACCATTCGGAGCACATTTCCAGCTTCATCCCAAAGAGCTTGGCCCCGGTCTAAAATCCATTTATAACTGCCATCTTTGCATTGTACGCGATGTTCGGTAATATAAAAGGGTGTTTTTTGATCTAAATGGTCTCGAATTGCCTTCATCACCCCCGGTAAATCATCAGGATGAACTCGTTTTTTCCATTGAGTTAAATGTTCACAGGTTTCTTGTTCCTCATACCCTAACATTTCTTTCCAGCGCGGGGAGAAAAAAACTTCATGGGATTGAACATTCCAATCCCAAATTCCATCGTTATTTCCTCTTAAAGCCAGTTGCCATCGTTCTTCACTTTTTCGCAACGCTTCTTCGGTTTGTTTGCGTTCTTGAATATCTTCTAAAGCTAAGACAATATAGTTGTTTCCTTGCCATAATCCCTTCAGAGGAGAAACAAAAATTTGTACCCAATTTAATTTCCCATTGGCGCGAATATACTGTTTTTCTAAGGAAAATTTTTTGAGAAAACCGTCTTCTTGAAAACAGTTGAACTCATCAATTTCTTCTAAATCTTGGGAATCGATCAGATTATGAACCGTTTGACCAATTAATTCTTTTTCAGAATATCCTGTAATATCACAATAACGTTGATTCACGCGGAGCATTTTTCCCACCGGATCAACCAGGGCAAATCCGACAGCCGCTTGTTCAAAAATAGTACGAAATCGCTCTTCACTTTGAATTAAAGCTTGGTCAGCTTGTTTGCGATCGCTCACATTTTGAGCTAAAGATAATAGGGATACTAAACAGCCATCTTCATCTCGAACAACGGAATTATACCACTCACAATCAATCACTCTACCGTCTTGAGTCCGATTTTGAGTTTCCAGAATTTGATGGGTTTGCGTACCATCAATTAAGGAAATTAGTTGTTGTGTTACTTCTAACTCATCCGTGGCAAAAACGCCCTGAAATTGTGACCATTGTTGACCTAACATTTCACTAGCTGTCCAGCCAAAAATTCTCTCAGCTTGGGATGACCAGCGTTTAATTCTCAGTTGTTGATCCCACTCAATAACGGCTAAGGGGGAATTATCAAAATGGCAGGACAAATACTGATGAGCTTGGTTTAATTCTGCTATTAATTCTGCTTGTCTTAAGGCAATTCCCACTTGGGCTGCGAGTTGTTTTAAAAAGTTGATTTCTAAAGTCGCCCATTGTCGAGTTTCTACACATTGATGAATGATCAGAAATCCCCATAATTTTGAAGAATTGTAGACATCTTCTGGATAATTTTGTTGTTTGTTTAGAGTCATCTCACTCTCTTCTTCTCCCAACGAAATCGGAATAATTAAACTAGCTTTCACTTGAAAATATTGCATTAACTGTAAATAGCCAGCTTCTAAATTACTTTGCTCAACATCGGCAAAACTAATGACTTGATCACCCAGAGCAGAATCGGGAGCGTGCAGATTCAAATCCAAAGCATAAATTCTTTGACCTAATAAAGATGACCATTGAGGTAAAACAGCTTCTTGAACAATGGTTCCTCCCTTAGATGAATTTAATTTTAATATGATCACTCGATCAACATTTAAAACCTTTTGTACCTCATCAACCGTTGTTTTTAAAATTAAATTAATTTGTAAAGATTGACGTATTTTTAAGGTAATTTCTGTTAATAATTTCAAAAATTTATTTTGTTGCTTGAGTTCAGCTAAGGCAGTTTTTTGCTGGGTAATATCTCGTGTTGTTGCTAATAAAGTTTTAATTTTTCCTTGATATTGAACTTCAGGAACCATTAAGGTTTGAAATGACCGATATCCTTCATCGGTTTCTAAGTCGAACTCAAATTGTTGCGGCCGACCTGTATCTAAAATAAGTTGAGCGTGCCAATCCCACTGCTTACAAATTGATAGAGGAAGACCTAATTCTTGATTTGTTTTTCCCAGCAATTTTTTTTGAGGAATTCCTAATAGGAAAGTAACTCTACGATTAGCATACAGATAGCGAAATTTTTGATCGAGGCGGACAATACAATCTCCCGCATTATCCATTAAAGTTTCTAACTCTGTTTTACGAGTATGCAGGTGGTTTTCAAGCCGTTGTCGTTCTTCAATTTGCTTTCTTAAACATTGATGGGTTGTTTGTAAGGCGGGAAGAGGGGTTTTGCTATCCGGTTGTTTCGATGGATTTTGCAGAACAATTTCTCCCTCTGGACAGTCACTAATATCCTTAATTCCCACCATTACAACAGTTGTTGATAAGGGATAAATTTCTGTTAAAATTCTATAATTTTTTGGGTCATGATTGTATTCATAGATAATTTTACGGGCTCTTTGCTCGGTTAAAACTGCTTGAAGGATTGAGATTGATTCAGGAGACTGATTTTTGTTTTGTAGCTGTTGCAAAATCAACTCAATTCGGTTAGATTCAAAGGTTAAATCAGCTGGGGCTTGAGTGGGTAAAACTTGAATTTCTTGATGTTCACTATCCACCATCAGGATCAAATCGTGAATGACTCCCAAGAGTTGATTGATTTGCCATCGCTCATCCCAAGTTGAGGCATAAATAACTTGATAGTTTGGTTCAGGAAAGGAAGAAACAACTTCTGAGATAGCCATAGGATAAAAATTAAATTAATATTAAGTTCTACAAGGGGATTTTTATTGATTTATGGTAAAATTTTACTCTGGAATTAATTGTATCTGATTTAATAAGCATCCCTCATTCCATTTTAAACGGATTTGGGTTCGGGTTAGTACCCAGATAACATTGAGCAACAATTTTACGCCTGAGTTGACTCCGTTCTAGGCGATTAAAGACGCGGGCAATGAGTTCAGGCTCAACAATGGGTTTTTGAATATAATCATCCGCCCCTGCCATAAACACTTGCTGCACAATTTCTGAATCCCTTTGAGAGGAAAGCATCAGCACAGGTAAGTCATTCCATTTAGGATCATTACGAACAACTTGACACAGTTCTACTCCACTCACACCGGGTAAATGAATCCCTAAAATCAGTAAGTCGGGGTTAGATTGTTCTAGGGTACTCCAAAATTGCTGGGGATCATCAAGTAAAATTAATTGTAATCCCCAAGGTTGTAATACCGTCCGCAACCAATCTAAAATTTCTAAGTTATCATCAACAATTAATAATTTATCCACATTAGATTGAGATTTTTGCAAAACTTTACTAACGGTTTCTATCACTTCAGCCGGAGAAATAGGTTTTTGTAAAAAGCCTCGTCCTCCTAAACGGGCAACTTTTACACGGTCAGCAAAACTTTCTTGAGCCGTAAACACAATGACTGGAATCGGAGGGTTTTGGATGGCAAGTTCTGCTAATAGTTCAAACCCCGATTCTGTAGACTCAGGAAAGCTTAAATCTAAAAGGACAACATCCGAGAAATTGTGTTGCAATTTCTGGCGGGCTTGTTCTGGGCTATAGGTGGCACTAGCCATTATTCCCTTCGCCAGTGCTTCGGTGACTAATGCTTCTGCTAAACTTTGATCATCATCTACAATTAACAGTTTAGGAGCGTTTAAATAGGGAAAAGGTAAAGGGGGGGGTGAAATAGAAGAAGAAGGTTCTGATAAGGGGTGATTTAAGAGATCTTTAATTTTTTGAATTAAATCCGATAAATATTGATAATCCAATTCATCTTTTTCATATTTTGCTTTTAATAATTGTTCGATTTGACGAGAAAGATTAGAGGCTTCTTTAAACCCAAAAGCTCCTAATGAACCGACCAGCGTATGGGCTTCCATCAAGGCTTTTTGCTGAATTTCTAAGGTGTAAGCATTGGTTTTTAAGGATTGCACTGCATTCTCAATAATATTAATTCGTTCAAAATATTTATATTTTTGTTTCTGCCAAATTTGGTTTAAATTTAAAGATTGAGTTTTTTTGGAATTACAAACTGGAGGCTGAGATTTTACTAATAAAGAGTTTTCAGCCATTTCTTTTAACCGATATCCTAACCCATAAATCGTTTCAATAACTTCATTCGCCCCTGCATTTTTAAGTTTTTTTCGCAGGCTTTTAATATGAGTCCGTACCGCATTTTCGGATGGAGGTTCATCATAAGACCACAGATGATCTAACAGAGATGCTTGGCTAAAAATTCGTTGCGGATAGCGTAAAAAAAGTTCTAATAAGGCATATTCTTTAGCCGTCAAATTAAGGCATTGATTACCATAAGTGACTTGACAATTGCTAGGATCAAGATTCAGAAGCCCCCATTCTATTAAAGGATTTAAGGCATCATGTCCTCGTCTTAATAAAGCTCGAATTCGAGCTAATAATTCTTCTAAATCAAAGGGTTTAACCAGATAATCATCAGCCCCAGCATCTAAACCCGCTACTTTTGTGGTACTATTATCTTCACCTGTGATTAATAAAATTGGGGTGCGATCATCTTTTTGTCGCCGTTTTTTACAAAAATTTAAACCATCTAATTTAGGCAACATCAAATCTAATAAAATCAGATCATATTCAAAAGCTTCTGCTAGTTTCCAGCCCATTTCTCCATCATAAGCTACATCCACTAGATAATAGTGGTGACTTAATAATTCTTGAATCATTGTTGCAAAACTTGAATCATCTTCTACCAATAAAATTCTCATAGCTGGTGTCATCCTTAGATGTGACCACTGACCCACTTTTTAGTCAGAATCATCTATTATTCTCTACTTTAATTCTAATGGATAGATTAAGTCAGATCAAGTTGACAAGCCTTGACGAAACAACTCTATTCTTTGCTGATCAAATCAAGTTTATAACTCTTGTTTTCCTCCCTGGATTCAGCTTTTTGTGTTAATTTTTGTAAAAAGTAGACTTTTGATTGAAATTTTAAGATTCTCTGGGGAGTGTTTACCGTTAACAGTCTGTAATCAATCATCTGTAGTTAACATAAGTTAATTAAAGGCACTCAGAGTATTATTTTGGAGGAGAGTGGTTTCGTGAACGCTGCTGAACAGGCTAATAACGTGGTAATTGCCAGCAAAATCGCATCGGTTGTCAATTTATTTAAAGTTCAATTTCCTGATGCGCGGGTGGATCTCAAACCGTGGACAAATGACCCAGAAACAAGGGAACTGGTTGATCCTGATTCGATTGACATCGGTTTTCACTTTCCGGGTCGCAGTCGGTTGTTACAAAGTCGTTGTATTTTAATTGAAATTCGGTTTTATCATGATCCTGTGGATAAAACACGCCGTGTGATCGGTGTCGAAGCAGCCGGATATGACCATCAAGGACAACAGTGGAAAGTCTCCACGATTGAAAATTGGAATTTTGTCGGTCAAACTCAACCGGAACCTGAATCTGCTGAAAAATTAAAACTCTTCTGTCGGCAAATTTTTGAACTTTTTAAGTCTAATCCCTAATTAATTGGTAATGAGGCGTTTACGCCTCAATCCCCACCTTTCTGAGAAGATTTAAACTGTAAAACTCATGAATTAATAACTTTTTTATAAACCAAATCACAGCGTTTTGTTTCCACTCCTGTTGTCGGTTCATAGCCATAACGTTCATAAAGTTGGACAGCTTCTTTTAATATTGTTGCTGTTTCTATCCAAATTTCTTGAAACCCTTTTGCTTTAATCTCCCGTTCTAACTCTAATAATAAAAATTTTCCTAATCCTTTTCCCCTCACCTCTGGTAATAAATACATTTTTCTAATTTCTACCGCCTTATTTCCCCTCGAAATTGGGTAAAACCCTGCGGTTCCCACTAATTGATGATTCTCTTCTATTACCCAAAATTCTCCCCCTTTCTGTTGATAATATTCTTCCACTTGGTACACATCTATATCTGCGCCACAGGGTTCACATCCTAAACCATATTCCGTTAAAACAGAAGCAATTAAACTCGCCGCAGTTTCTCGATCCTGCGGTTGCCAATCTCGAATTAAAAAGGATTGATATTGAATATTCATCGGGAGTTAGAGAGACAAAGTTTTAACTATGAATTCTCGGTTCGGGATATAATGTTGATAATAATTCACTTTCTACAGTCGCTAATTCCTCTAAGCGTTTTGTGACTATTTCTAACTCAAAATAGGTCGTCGCTAATCCCCAATAAATGCCATAATGTCTCGCTTCTGATGCCATTAATCCGCGATAAAATTTAGCGAGTTCAGGATCAGGACAAGATTGAGATAATAACCCTAATCGTTCATGACTTCGGGCTTCAATTAATCCCGAAACTAATAATAAATCTAACATTCGTTGGGGTTCATCCCGTCGCACTTGTTGATTTAAACGAGTACCATAAGGCGGTGCAGATAACGGTGCTAAGGGAACCCCTCGCCGTTCTAACCATTGATTGACTTGTTCAAAATGTTCTAATTCTTCTTTAGCAATTGCGGTTAATTCTTTAATGAGTTTCACACTTGAAGGATAGCGAAACATTAAATTAATCGCCACTCCTGCCGCTTTGCGTTCACAGTGAGAATGATCCAGTAAAATGATATCTAAATTCGCGATCGCCTGTTCCACCCAAGCTGGAGAGGTAGGGATTTTCAGAAATTTTATTTTCGGGAAACTGGCAGCCGTCATAACTAAAATGAATGATTATTAAATTTGTTTCTTCCCATTATAAGCTGTAACCCCGATAATTTAACGATTCGGTTAAGGAAATAAGCAATAGGGATAATATCTCCTATTTATCGGCTATAAACTCTGCATTTGTCGGCGTTGATGTTGTTCTTGGTTGAACGCAATTTCTTCAGCCGTCAGTAAATAGGATTCAATTTGCGATCGCATATCCCATTGAACTTCTGCAAAAAATAATAAAGTTCCACCCAGAATTAAACCACTCATTAAAAATTGCCAACCGATAAAATAAGGCAATATAAAAATACCCAATAAATGGATTAATCCGGCAATTAAAAAAGCACGAGAATGCAATCCAATTCCTGTTCCTAAATAGCCTAATGCACACAACCCTAACCAGAGGGGACAAAGATTCATTAAAATCTCTGACCAGCCCCAAAAAATCCCTAAATTTGTTAAACCCACACCCAAAACCATTAACACCGCCCACCAATAAACCATCCAAGTCAATCGTTCAACTTGTACCCAATAATGGCTTAAAGCTATCATTCCCACAGTGCCCACAATCGTTAGAATTGACCACCAGTAAGCTTGGGTAATCCAGCTAATGGGTAAAAACTGAGCAATAATAAAGATAATCAGCGAAATCCAGCCCCAGAGTAAGAAAACCTGGTCAATTCGGGTGTAAAAGCTCGATAACAACGTAATATTACCGAATTTTAAGTTTATTTTTAATAATCCTTTTAAGTCTTGAATGTCGATATGGTTCTGTTTGCTTCGGATGATGGGTTCTGTGGGATGAAAAAAGCTCATGTAAAAAAATTAATAATTTTCATAAATCTTAACAAACTCTTTTCAGAGGATCAAGAGCCAAGCCGAGATTTGCCGGACTATACTCAAAACAGGCAGTTCCCTAGAGATTTGATTACACCAATGTTAGAACTTCACTGTCATACAACCTACTCCGATGGCCAACTCACCCCAACTGAATTGGTGATTACCGCCGCAGAAGCCGGAGTGAAAGCTTTAGCGATTACAGATCACGATACTTTATCCGGTTGGGAAGAAGCTTTTCAAGCGGCAGCATCCTATAATATTGAAATTGTACCGGGTGTTGAATTATCAACGGTTTATAATGAACGATCGTTACATATTTTAGGATTTTATCCCGATAAAAATAAACTTGAAAATCCCCTCAAAGAACGTTTAAATGGACGTAAAAATCGAGCCAATCAAATCCTAGAAAAACTAGCTCAACTTGGTTATCCAATTGAGTTAGAAGCAATGGGAGAAGGCGTTGCAGCAGCCCGTCCCCATATTGCAAGAGCAATGGTAAAAGCGGGTTATGTTCAGTCTCCCCAAGAAGCCTTTGAACGCTGGTTAGGAGAACATAAACCTGCCTTTGTTCAATATGACAAATTTTCGAGTCTTGATGGAATTCAACTGTTAAAATCCTGTGGCGCAGTTCCGGTTTGGGCGCATCCTTATTTATACCAAGGGGGAAAGATTGAAACGGTCTTTCAGGAATTATTAGAAGCCGGATTAATGGGGATTGAAGTGTATCATCCTCATCATAGTGACTCCCAAATTCAACGATTAGAAAAACTCTGTGAAGCTTACGGTTTATTAAAAACAGGGGGGAGTGATTATCATGGGGGAGGGACGGCTTTAAATCTATTTAATTTATCCTTGAATTTATTAGAACCGATTAAACAAACCGCTTATAATCTTAAAGAAGCGGTAATAAAATCTCAAATTCCGTCCCCATACCTGGGGTAGAAATAAAATTCAGTTGACCGCCATGCTTTTCCCGAATAATTTGGTAGCTAATCGCTAATCCTAATCCGGTTCCTTTTCCGGCTGGCTTTGTGGTAAAAAAGGTATCAAAAATTCGAGATTGAATTTCCAGGGGAATTCCGTTCCCATTATCCCGAATCCGAATTGATAGCCATTCTGAGTTAACATCAATCTCAAGAATATCTTGGTCAATTGCTTTTTTGTAAGTTGGGAAAGAATACAATAAACGATTTTCTTGAGAAAGTTGAGCTAACCGAGCCGGATAGATTTGATCTTCAGATAGCATTTTAACTTGAGTATCAATCTCAATTCTAGGATATTTTTGACCGTTTTGTTTTCCATCTTCTAACGCATCAATCGCATTAGAAATCAGATTCATAAACACTTGACTCAGTTGACCAGAATAGCACTTAAATAAAGGAATATCATCATAATTTTTAATCACTTCAATTCCTTGTTTTAGGCGATTTTTTAAAATCAATAAAGTCCCATCAATACAATCATGGATGTTGATTTCTCGGCGGTGATTCCCATCCATGTGCGAAAAACTATGCAAACTATTGACAAGTTGACTCAGACGTTCTGAACTAACTAGAATACTTTTAATCGCTTCTCCTAAGTCTTGTTGTAGAAATTCAAAATCAATTTCGGCTTTGAGATCATCAATCAAAGCACAAGGTTTTTCAGTATTTTCCTCATAGGTTTTAATCAACTTCATTAAATCTTGATAATAATTCAATAGACAGCCAGAATTACCTAAAATACAACTAACTGGGTTTCTTATTTCATGGGCTACTCCAGCCACCATTTTTCCTAAACTGGCTAACTTTTCGGTTTGAATCAGTTGAGATTGAGCTTGCTGACGCAATAATTCAGTGGTTAATTGATGAATATGAGATTGAGCAACTAATAACTGTTGAGTATCGAGAAGTTGATACCGATTTTCAGTTACTTGAACCACAATGGGTTCATACAATAATTCAGGCGATCGCTGTACTGCTTTATGGGCTGCTTCTACAATTAAAGTATTTCCAGGTAATACTAATAATTCTGCTTGAGCAAACCGTTGTAATGAACGAATAGAACGTTGTAAAAACAATTCTCGCCCGTAGGGACGACTTAACTGTTCTAAAAATCGCCGTCGAGAAATCATCCCAGTAAATTGACCGTCTTCTGTTAAAATTACCCCAGGAATTAAAGAGTTTACTTCTAACTTTTTAGCGAGAATTATTCCCTGTTCCTTGATGTCAACTTGAACATCATACAAAGAGAGATCTTGGAGAGTAGATTCTAGCTCTAAGTTATGAATAGATGAGAAAGCAAGGGGTAAGGATGGCGTTTCCATAGCGTGGAGATTGACCATAATTATATTAATGGTAATTGATTAAAGCTTAATTGATAGGATAAGGGATGCTTTTTAACCCTGAAAGCGTTTTATTCTATTTTATTCTATAATTTATAGTTTGAAGCGAATTTTTTTAATTTAACCTATTATTAATATTTTTACCTATTTTTAAACTAATCAGTGCTGAATAGTCCCTAAACCCAAAAGACCTGGTTCAAAAGAGGATTGAGTGTTGATTTTAGCTATTTTGCTAGTCTTCTAGGAATTTTGTAGGGAAATTTGGGAACTTAAAGCCCAAAAGTAAGGATGTTTCATACTGGAACAGACTACCTGATCCCGTCCTTGATTTTTAGCTTGATATAATGCTTGATCGGCTGCAATAATTAAATCACCTGGTGTTTTAATCTTACTAATGATTTCTGAATTACCAAATTCTACAGTAGCAATTCCTAAACTGATAGTGACATAACAACTCACGGAAGAACTTTGATGCTGAATCTGAATTGCTTTAACATTATTTCGCATTTTCTGAGCAATTAAAATAGCTTGCTCTTGGGCGACTTTGGGTAAAACAACTACAAATTCTTCCCCTCCATATCGAGCGACTAAACCTTGATCTGATGTCAAGGTTTGTGCAATCACTTGAGCAACTTGTTTGAGACAATCATCACCAGCATGATGTCCATAGGTATCATTATAGGCTTTGAAGTAATCCACATCAGTAAAAATTAGAGAAAGTGGAAATTCAGTGGATTTAAGTTGTAACCATTGTTGCTCAAAATATTGGTCGAAAAAGCGACGGTTAGCGACCTGAGTTAATCCATCTAAGCTGGCTTGGATTTGTAATTCATGATATAATTCTTGCCAAACTTGATGAGCTAATTGATGAATTTCTGACTGAGCAAGTAACAGTTGATACATATCAATCAGTCGATAGGTTTGAGGTGCAAGTTGGACAACAATGGGTTCATAAACTAAATCAGGTAAGCGCTGTAAAGCTATTTGAGTCGCTTCTAAAATTGGAGTGGAACCAGGCAAAATTAAAATGTCTTTTTTTTCCCAACGATACAACAATTTTAAAGAACGGTTGAAAAATAGTTCAATCCCATAGGGACGGCTTAATCGTTCTAAAAATCGTCGTCGAGAAATCATACCAAAAAAGGTTTTATTTTCGGTCAAAATTACCCCAGGTAATGAAGGATTAGAATTAAAGGATTTAGCGATAACTCCTCCAATTTCTGAAACATCAACTTGAAAATCATATAAGTATTGATTTTGAAGGGTTGATGATAAGTCAGCATAGGGAGTAGAAGTGATAGGGTAGGACAAGTTGTATAAATCAAATCCGTTGGAACTTAGCATAAAATGTTGATGTTGTTTGTAAAGATATGATGTTCTGAAGTAGATCAGGTTTCTCAGACTCCCAGATCAGATTCATTCTTCTCTATCATAACCAAGTTCTAGCATAATGGTAGTTGTCAACCTCCATTCAGATAAAGCTTAAACTGGAATTATTTGGATTTTTGTGATAGTATTAATAATAGTTTTACTGAACTTTTAACTAATACACCTGTGTTAATAGAACCCCTTTCTCACAATTGTAAAAACTTACATTCATCTAGTATCGATAAAATTATAGATTTAGATTTTCAACTGAAAGAGTATTTCTCAAAACAGTTATTTTTAAAGCCAGAATTAAGTAGAACTCTAGTTAGTTTTCAAGCGAATAAAACTAAAGCTCTTTATCGTTGCTTTAAATATAAAGAAGCCTTTTCGGTTCCTCTCGTTGAATACTTTCTGAAAAAATATCAGATTAATCAAGGTAATATTTTAGATCCTTTTGCAGGAAGTGGAACTACTTTATTTGCAGCTAATTCTCATGGACTTAATACAGATGGGGTTGAATTACTTCCGATTGGTCAGGAAATTATTAAGAGTCGAAAAATTATTGATTGTGATTTAACTCAAGAAGATTTATCAAGAATTGAATATTGGAAAGCTAAAAAACCTTGGTTAGAAACAAAAGAGTTAGATCTTTTATTGGAATTAAGAATTACCAAAGGTGCTTATCCTGAAGAAACAAAAGACTCAATTGAAAAATATAGGGGTGCTTTACAACTAGAAGCTGAACCCGTAAAAACCGTGTTATGTTTTGCTTTATTATGTATATTAGAAGAAGTCAGTTATACTCGTAAAGATGGTCAATATTTGCGATGGGATTATCGTTCAAGTCATAAACAAGGTAAAACCCCTTTTAATAAAGGAGAAATTCTTAACTTTGAACAAGCCATTGCTAATAAATTAGATGAAATTATTCAAGATATTCAGCCTTCTAGTCAACAATTAGAACTTTTTTCTATTTCTACGAATCCAGATCAAGGAACACTTAAACTTTATAACGGTTCCTGTTTAGATATTTTACCCACCTTACCTGAAAATGTTTATGATGCTGTTATTACTTCCCCTCCTTATTGTAATCGTTATGACTATACTCGAACTTATGCTTTAGAACTAGCATTACTGGGGTGAATGAAAACGAACTGGTAAAACTTAGACAACAAATGCTAAGTTGTACTGTTGAAAATAAAGCTAAGGATTTATTAAAGATTAATTCAGGTTGGAAAACGGCTCTTGATGTAACCCATAATCAAGAATTATTACAATCTATTTTACATTATTTACAAGAACAAAAAGAACAAAATTTATTAAATAATAATGGTATTATTAGAATGATCACAGGTTATTTTTATGAAATGGCTTGTGTAATTCAGGAGTGTGGTAGAGTGATGAAACCTCATGCACCTCTAATTCTAGTTAATGATAATGTTCGCTATGCTGGAATCAGCATTTCTGTGGATTTAATTCTCTCTAAAATTGCAGAAGATTTAGGATTTTATATTGAAAATATTTTAGTCTTACCTAATGCAAAAGGAAACAGTAGTCAGCAAATGGGGTTACATGGGAGAGACGCTTTAAGAAAGTGTATCTATATTTGGAGAAAAAGCAAATGACAACCCAAAAAACCTATCTTCAACATTTAACGAGGAGTGAGGATCTGATTACAGAGTATCAAGCAACTCGATCAGGCTTTGTTGCTTTAGCTTTGGAAAAAAACCGGAGAGCAAC
This sequence comes from Planktothrix tepida PCC 9214, assembly GCF_900009145.1. Taxonomy (NCBI): domain Bacteria; kingdom Bacillati; phylum Cyanobacteriota; class Cyanophyceae; order Oscillatoriales; family Microcoleaceae; genus Planktothrix; species Planktothrix tepida. The sequence continues at coordinate 1,022,931 of NZ_LN889782.1, read as the reverse complement.
TCCTTTTATTGAACAAGCAAGAACCCTCAAGCTATTTGCTTCTCAGGCTACAATACCGACGGATCTTTTAGCAATTACAGATATACAACCTGCTTTACTAACAGCAGCAGGACTCTCGGATAAATCTATTAAATATTTAGAAATTCAAGATAAAATCGATGCCATTCAAGGATTAATTAAAAACTTTTTAGAACCCGCAGGAGCAAATTTTATAGAAGAGTTAGTTTTTAGATTTTTACTAACGGGACTTGAACAAAGTTCAAGCCCAAACAAACCCCAGATTAGCTAGATGTAGAGCAAATACGTCATGATTCTCTTATAGCCAAGCAGAAAACCGATAAGATATAGCTGTCCTAAAAGCTAATAAAGCATCAGTAAATGTGTTTAACGGTTTGTTAGCCCAACGCCGTCTTAATCCGCCAGTTAACTGTTGCCAAATAATAAAACTATAGGCACAGAAAACTAATATTAGATGCCGATTAAGGCTTTTAAGACTTCTAGTCTGATATTCTCTTAAACCTAACCACCCCTTGGCTTCCCGATAAAAAACTTCTACCCAATTTCTTTGAGAGTAAGTTTTAACTATCCATTCACCCGTCGCTTTTTCAGCACCAGCATTAGTAATCAGATAGTTAACTTCAGTTGCTTCTTCTAAACTAGGAGCATTCATGACGATAGCTATTATTCTAGTTTCCGATTCCCCTGATAGTTCTACTTCAACTGTTGCTACCCAGACAGTTTTTGTCAGTTCTAGTTCTAATTGAATACCTGTAAATTCCTCTGGGTTAAGGCTTTTAGCCAATTCATCTAATCTAATGTTAACTTTTTCTCCATCAGGTTGCCGTTGACCAACAACTTTTCTGTTTTTTGCTAATCCCGCTATATATTTTAGCTTTTTTGACTCTAATTGTTTCAAAAAAGTCCGATTATTGACCTAGCCAGCATCTACTAATACGACTCCCGGTTTCCAGCCTCTGCTTAGGCATTTGTCGATTAACTTCAATGCTATATCTGGCTTTTTAACAAAATCTGGGTCTTGCTTTCCTCCTGGTAATGAACTCGCGTGTTGATACAATTCCACATCTAATGGCAGACTTTTCACCCCATCATATAAGTGGGTCGTTACCAACACGATTCCATTATCGGTTTTGCCTATTTCTCCTATGTATTGTCTTCCAATCCCCGCCGTTTCCTTACCGCTTTTTCGGTGTCCCGAATCATCAATTATTAATGGTTTCTATCTGTCGATGGATATGCCATCTGTAGGATCAAAAGTCTATTTTAATCATTATCCGATAGAATTTGTAAGCGAATTCTACCTTCACTACCATCCCCTAATTGCACTTCAATAATTTGACCTGCTAACTGTTCTAAACAGCCTAACAGCGATCGCAAATGGGGGGTACTTGCTCCCGTATCCACATATAATCGATCCGCTAAACTGCCCACTCGTTTCCAACTACTATACAATTTAACCATCGTTTGTTCGAGAACAGTGGCTTGTTTAACTAAATCAGAAGCCGTATTTAAACATCCCACTCGCAACGCTTCTTCTAAAGCCATTTCCATATCCACCGAAGACTGATTTAACGCTTGAACTTGAGCCGCAGCATCTAAATATTTCGATAAATTTTTTGCTTCCGATGTTAACTGTTTAATCGTATCAACATCAGGATTTTCTACCATTTCCCGTTGCAATTCTGTAATGTGTGCTTCGGGTAATTTTTCCATTTCTCGAACTAATGGCGCAAGATACCGAGGCGGCATGGAACCCTCCGTTGCTTTTTCCCGAATTTCATCAGGAATTAAATCAGAACTCATCGCCGTCCATTCATCATTTAATTGTCGGACTTCACGACGAGTAATGCGATCGCCTTTACACGCTGCATCACTAACCATTTGTTGAACTTCTGCGGGTGCTTTTGCGGTTTCTACAAAAGCTCGTTTACTAAAATTATTAATCGCATCCGGGTTAAGATGACCTTGAAGTAATAAAGTATCCGCACTATTTGCTAATTCAATTAAAGCGTAGGCTTGACTTTTGCTAATTTCCCGTTCTTTTAACCAATTTAAAAACCCTGTACCTCGTCCCTCGCCACCTTTTTTCTCGCGATCACGAACTACTCTTAAAATTCTACCTCGCCAAATTTCGGTTTGCAAATCGAAGCGATCGCAAACTTTCCAAGCGACATCAATTTGGTGTTCAAAATCCAATTCAGGAATTTCCGCTTCTGGATCAGGAAGTTCAAAATGCAGATCCTGAAATTCAGCTAAAACCTGGACAAGTTCATCGGGGGTTTGGGGACTGTCGGCCATCGGACGCACACTTAGTGGGAGACTGCCGGATCATTATTGCACAATTAGGCAACCTCTGACGTTATCGATCAAGGATCAAACGTCAAATCCAGTTTTATGAGATAGGAATTAAGCCGTGTGTGCCCTATATTTATACACCCTACCCGATAAATTTATTCGATTGATTTTAATAGTAATTCTAAAATCTCTTGGCGGTCTTTTTGATTAGTTTCCGGTTGTTCATCTAACCAAGTGATCGCTTCATTTCTTCCCTCTTCCGCCGCAATCATTAAAGCACCCCAGGTTTTTAAATCCAGTTGATCGGGTTGTTCTAATAAAGCTGCATTAAGACGATTTTTAATCCGTCCTCCATTAGATCTTAATAAATTAGCGATTTCTTGTTGATTTCCTGGACTATTTTTTAACACTTCTAACGCCTCACTCCAGCGTCCATCAATTAAACTTGCTAAAACTTGTTGACTAGGACTAGCCCAGGCTGCAATGGCTTGCGCCTTTGTAATTTTAGCATGAAATTCAATTAAATCTAACTGCCCTTGAACGGCGGATGACCATTTTAAAGAAGATTGATTTCCAGAAACAATATTTTTTTTCAAGGGTTTAATTAAATCTAATGCCGGCGACCATAACCCACTTCTAGCTAATCGTAAAGCTTGTCGATAATTATAATTATCTAAGAAGACTTCATCTAAAGAAATAGCCGTTAATTGAATCGGATTTGGAATAAATTTAAAGGGTTGAACTTGATAAATACTAAACTGAGGTTCTAAGCCGATGGTTTGTTCAATTAATAATTCCGGGTCTTTTCCTCCCGTAACTTCCTGCCAGATCGGTTGCTGTCCGGCGGCACTTTTCCACTCCAACATCATACTCAAATGATGGTGATTGGGATTGTAATGAATAATCTGTCCGTAGGGAACAATTTTGTCCCCCATGACTCGCTCACTATTGAGATTAAACCAAAGTCCCATTTGAGGAATTTTGCCTTTAAATGGAGTTAATCGAGTTAAGGGAAGTGGCTTATTAGAACCTTGTTGATTAGATTCAGTTCCAATTAAGGATGCAATTACAAAAGATTCGGCTGGGCCTTGAGTATCGAGTTGTTGAGTTAAGCGATAATAGGAAGTGGTACCCGGTCGTTGATAAGGCATTTGCACCGCTTGATAAAGTCGCAATTGCACAATTTCCTGACACACTCCTTCACAAGGATGAGTCACACTAGATTTGCGAGTTTTTAACACTGGAATTAATAGATCGGGTGACTCTTGAACCCAGGTTTTTGAAGCAACAAATGCCGAGGGAAGAGGCAATAAAGCAGCTTGATTTTTGGCTACGGAGTTAGGGGAATTCAGTTGAGGTAAGGCAAAAGATTTGCCCGCAATTAACCCCTCTTTTTTCAGCGTTTGACTAATTTCTTCTAAGGTTTGAATTGAGTCCCGGCGTTGCAGAGGAATTTGTGTCCAAGCGGGTAAAAATTGATTCAGCCAAATTCCTACATCAGGATTAACAATCAGTTGATAACTAAACCAAGCACATCCGCCAATTAAAGTTGAGCCTCCTAACAATAAGGTAAAGGCAACCCCATCCGCGATCCATTTTTTCCACAATATCCATAACGGTTGACCTCCCCGCTTGACCAACGGTTTTAAGGCGTTGGGTGATGATTTTTTCCCAGAAGCCAAAACAGCTTGTTGAGAACGTCGAATTTGACGACGCTGTAACCCTGATGGAGCCTGGGGTTTCCCCGGTTTAGCCTGGGGTTTTAGGGGTTGACTCTTTTTTCGCGCAGAGGGTTGATGACCTGTCTCTAAAGGATTCATCATGAAGATTCAGAAGTAAGATGGGGTTATACTAACGGCGGAGCAATACTTGTTCATAAAGTTCTCCGGCTCGTTCCCAAGTATATTCAGTTTCAATTAATAATCGCCCATTTTGCGACAATTGGTGTCGGAGGTTAGGATGTTCAAACAATCGACTAATGGCTTCCACATATTCAGTAACGGAGTTAGCGCGTAAGGCTCGATGGGGATCATTCGGCCCATCAACGGCTAATCCTTCTAAGCCTCGGTCACTGGCGACCACCGGAACTCCTGCGGCCATTGCTTCTAAAGTTTTATTTTTAATCCCATATCCACTGCGTAAGGGGGTTACACAAACCGTTGCTTGATGTAAATAATCCACCACCTTCGGAACGCCTCCAGTGACAATTACACCAGGATAATTGGCTAATTGTTGAACCTCTGGTACAGGTCTTGCTCCTACAATGGTAAAGGTTGTATCAGGATAGCGTTTTTGTAAAACGGGTAAAACCTCTAAGCTAAAAAATCGAGCCGCATCGATATTATGGGAAGCATCCATCGCACCCACAAAGACGAGGTTATGATTATTGGGATCTTGCGATCGCATGGGAAATAATTCTAAATCAACGCCATTAGCAATCACATGAATTTGACCTTGAGGGTTAAACTCCTGAAACTGTTTTTCATCATCGTCGGTGGTCACGACTAAATCATGAAATTTCGCAGCATAGCGTTTTTCATACCGTTCTAAGAGTAAATTTAAGTAAATGCGATCGCGTTGAGGATTGGGAGAAGCCCCCATTTCTAAATGATTACGAGTCCAACCGACCAAGGAACTATGAATATTAACAACGGTATGAACTTGGTTTAAATAGGACGGTCGAATATAAATTTCATTAACACTATGTTCACAAGTAATGACATCAAATTTGCCTTGTTGAACCCCTTGATCAATCCAAGTTTGTATCTCTTTGGAGTAACGATAGAGAACATTGGGAGGCGTACTTTTTATTAAGGAATTTAAAAACCGTCCCACTTTACCCACTCCTGAAGAACCAGGCTCTGGAGGAAGGGGAAAAACCATGAGTTGACTGACCCATTGACGCAATTCTTCAACATCCTGATTACTCACCCCTGGATGTCGTTGGGTGACTAAGGTAATATTGTGGTGAGAATGTAGATATTTCAGCAAGTTAAACGTTCTAATCTCGGTTCCGCCTCGACTGGGGGGATAGGGGAATGTTGAAGAAATCATTAAAATATTTAGAGAATCATCTGGCATCATAGAATTTACTGAAACCTTAGTTTAAATTGTTAAGAGCTTGAGAAACACGAGGAGTTAATAAATGCAGTCTCTTGGCATTTACACTTTAGCAAATGATGTGGTTTTTGACCAGTTAGTTGCTTTACTCAATAGTATTGAGGTTAATATTAGTCCTGATATTCCAGTTTGCGTGATTCCTTACGATCATCGTCTTGAACGAGTCAAACAGGAAATCAGTCTCAGAGAAAATGTAACTTTATTTGACAATACAATTGTACTAGAAGCATGGGATGATTTTGCTAATCAAGTTTGGGAATCTTACTCCAGAGCCAAGGATTTAAGACAACTCCGTCCAGCCCGATATAAAAGTCCTCTTCAGAGAAAATGGGCATCTTTTAATGGAAAATTTGATCAATTTGTATTTTTTGATGCGGATAGTTTAGCGATGAAATCCGTAGATGATGTCTTTGAAAAACTCAACGAGTACGATTTTATTTTAGATGATTGGGAACATCAAAAACCCAGAGAAGTTACCCCACTTGATTTATCAATCATTGAACAGAAAACCGGACTCACAGAACCTGAAATCCGTCCTCGATTACACTGTGATAGTTTTTTTGCTTCTCAAAAAGGTGTATTTAGCGTTGAGCAGTTAGAAGATTTAAAAAAACGAGCCATTGATCAAGGAGAAATCGAATGGTTACAACCTAAATTTTGGTGGTCGAGTGCTGCGTTATCAATCTACATCACCTTTGCAAGAAACTTCAAACTTTTTAACTTTACTAGAAGCCCTAATGGGCAAGAAGTCACCGGAAATTGTGCCGATGCGGATGCTTTTGTCAATATTAATAATATTCTTTATAATCAAGATGGATTGAAACCCATTCATCGAATTCATTATATGAATTATTCTTCGGCTGATTTTGCCAGATTATGCCAAGGGGAAGATGTTAAGATCCGTTATCAAGATATATTTTTACACTATCGTTTTCTCAAGCAACCTGAACTAAAACCTCAAGTTTTGAAACCGCCGAGTTTGTTGCAAAAAACCAATCGCAAGATTAAAAAAGCCATGCAAAAACTCCAAAAAATATATCAGTAGTACCCATGAGCAACTTATGACAAAAGTTATCGTTTGTATCCCAACTTTTAATCGCTGTCACCTATTACCAATAGCCATTGAAAGTGTTCAACAACAAACCTATTCCGATTGGGAATTAATCGTTTGTGATGATGGATCAATTGACAGAACGCCCGAATTAATAACGCAATATTCCGATCCTCGGATTCATTATATTCGTCATCCTAAAAATATCGGGAAAAGTAATAATATGCGATCAGGTTTTGAAGTGGCAACGGGGGAATATTTTATTAAATTTGATGATGATGATCGCCTGACTCCTGAATTTTTAGAAAAAACAACTAAAATTTTAGACCAAAATCCTGAAATAGATTTTGTCGGAACCGATCACTGGATTATTGATATCAATACTCAGCGAGATGAAGCCTCAACTCAACAAAACTCTCAACACTGGGGAAGAACCAACTTAACAGAAGGAATTGTTCAGAATTTATTAGAAGTCGTTTTTATTCAACAAAGTTTTCAGATAGGAGCGACCTTATTTCGTCGTCAAGCGTTATTAGATGTAGATTTCATGCGTCCTAATTTACAGAACTGTGAAGATAATGATTTATTTGTCCGGTTAGCTTTAGCAGGAAAATTAGGATATTATTTACCAAAACGATTAATGGAATATCGGGTTTATGAGGAACAAAAAGCAATCAAGCGAGCTATTCCCTATTTACGGGATAAATTAAATTATTTAAATAACTTTAAATTTGATTCTGCAACTTGCGAATCAATTCGTCAATACCGTTTAATTGAAACACAATTATTATTAGGATTACGGTTAATTGAAGTGGGAGAAACTCTAACCGGACAAAAATTGGTTTGGCGGGGAAAATCCCACTCCCATCTTAAAGCGGGAATGGCATTGATTTTATCAGTTTTACCGATGAAGCTAAGACAATATACCTTTAAACAGTTGCGACAATTAAAAAATAATGGTGTTTAGGAGATCGGATTTTGACCCGGTTAACCCTTGAATGATTTCTTAAATCTTTTCTAGGGTTTTAATGAAGAAGACATAAGTTACATCCCTATATTTACGCGACGACAGACAACCTAGGACTTGTGACAATTTGCAAACCAGCACATACTTGTACTCCAAGCCGAGTTCCCATCTGTTATTGTTTTGAGTAGATAACACCCATAACACCCCCTATGCACCGCTCTCGCTTCTGAGCGGTGTTTTTGTAGAGAGCATTATTCGTTGATGGATTTATGGGAATGGTCATAGGAATCATATCGAAACATTAGGGATAACATAGAATCAGCGCCAGAACTTTAAACTCCTTTTCTCCCTGTTCCCTGTTCCCTGCTATAAAATATGAACACAGATTTTACTAATTCCTTACCTAAGTGGCTGAAGTTTATTCAGCGTTATCGCGCCAGTCTAATTATTGGAATTCCCATATCAAGTTTAACCATTGGTTTGGTGATTGTTGCGATCTTTCAGTACCAAAGCCAAGAGGCGAGAAATGGAGTCCGCCATAGTTATCTTGTGCGTAATCAAGCTCAAGAGTTATTGACTCAAGTTTTAACCGCCGAAATGGGGGTTAAAGATTATGCGTTAACTCGTCAAAAGCATTATTTAAACATTTACCAAGAAACCTTAAAAAATTTACCATCCTCTATCAAAAAACTTAAAGATTTAGTTGCCGAGAAGTCCAATCAAACCGCTCAAATTCAAAAGATTGAAACTGCTATTAATCAATCCCAAGAACTCTTAAAACTTTACTTAAATACGACTCAATCTCCTAATCCATCGCCGAACCAGTCGCTGTTTTTACAAAATCTATTAAAAAAGACGGGGATACAAATGCAGATTACTCGTCAAGATATTAATCAATTTATTAGTGAAGAAGAACGTCTACTCGAACTTGGCAGAAGTCTACAAAATCAGCAAACAAAATTGATCTGGATTTCCATGTTTGTTGTCACAGGGATGGGTATAATTGGCTCAGGATTTGCCATTTATTTAATGCAGAAATTAGATCAAAAATTAGCTATGCAAATTGCTAAAACCCATGCACAAGAACGTTTATTTCGAGATACATTTGAACAAGCTGCTGTCGGAATTGGCCATATTTCTCTGTCTGGAAAATGGCTAAAAGTTAATCAAAAATTCTGTGATATTGTTGGCTATTCCCGTGATGAGCTATTAAGATGTAAGTTATTTGATATTACCCATTCTGATGATGCTGAGGCTGAATTATATTTGTTTCAAAAGCTCATTGATCAAGAAATTCCTAGTTATTCAATTGAAAAACGCTATCTTCGGAAAAATGGTTCAATTGTTTGGATTAATTTAACGGTTTCTTTAGGGTCATGGTTAGATCGATCTCCCTACTGGCAAGGGGAAGAAAAACGCTATGGGATTACGGTAATTGAAGATATTACATCTCGGAAAGAATTAGAATTAGAACGCGATCGCTTTTTTGAATTATCCGTTGATTTCTTAATGATTGCCAACCGAGATCGAAAATTAAAGCGGGTCAGTCCTTCTGCGGAAAAAATTCTTGGTTTTACTCCTCAAGAATTGCTACAAACCTCCTTTCTATCCCTGGTTCATCCCGATGATTTAAGTTTTGTTGAACAAACTATTAGTGATGAAAATACCCAAGAAGCTTTGATTGTTTCTTTTGAAACCCGATTACGATGTAAAGATAATAGCTATAAATGGATTGCTTGGAATTGTGTTCGGGTTGCTAGTAGTGGATTAATGTATGGAACAGGTCGAAATATTACCGAACGAAAACAAATAGAAGATGCCATTGAACGAGAACGTCAACAATTGCGACAAATTATTACCCATGCTCCCGTTGCAATGGCAATGTTTGATCGAGAAATGGGTTACATTGCCTATAGCGATAAATGGCTTTCTGATTTTGGTTTGGTTGGATTAAAACAACAGTCTTCCCCCCTTAAATCTCCATACCCAGAAGCTTTTCCTAAAATGCCAGATACCTGGAAAAAAGCGTTTAAACAGGTTTTAAAAGGGGAGATTATTTCAAGTGCTGAAGATGTGTTTTATGATGCCGATGGCACAAAAGGTATTATTCGCTGGGCGATTCATCCTTGGTATGAACCGAATGAACAAATCGGTGGTGCTGTGATTGCGGCGGATCGAATTGATGAGTTAGTAGAAGCACGGGAAGCGGCTTTAGAAAATGCCAGAATTAAGTCTCAATTTTTAGCAAATATGAGTCATGAAATCCGTACTCCGATGAATGGAGTTATGGGAATGGCGGGATTATTATTAAAAACAGAATTAACTCCTAAACAACAGGATTTTGTTCAAAGTGTCCGTATGAGTGCGGAACATTTATTAGCGATTATTAATGATATTCTGGATTTTTCTAAATTAGAAGCCGGAGAAATGAAGCTGGAAAGCTTAGATTTTGATTTAGAAAATTGTTTAGAAACCGTGATTGATTTAGTCGCCACTCAAGCGGAAGAAAAAGGGTTACAACTTGCGATTATTGTTGATTTGGAAGTCCCCCGCCCGTTACGCGGAGATCCGGGTCGCGTGCGTCAAGTCTTATTAAATTTATTAGGAAATGGCATAAAATTCACCTCCCAGGGAGAAGTTGTGGTGCGGGTCAAGCAACTTTCGAGTACCTCTAAAATGACGTTATTACGGTTTGAAGTTTCCGATACTGGAATTGGGATTTCTACTGAAGGTCAGGAAAAACTTTTTCAATGTTTTTCTCAATTGGATGCTTCCACCACTCGTCAATATGGGGGAACCGGATTAGGATTAGTAATTTCTAAGCAATTAGTAAATTTAATGGGGGGTGAAATTGGGGTTGAAAGTCAGTTAGGTCAAGGCTCAACATTTTGGTTTACGGCTCAATTCTTGACGGGAGAAGCGACAAGAAATCGATTAGTTCCACCGAGTTTAATGAATTTAAAGCTATTAGCTGTTGATAGTAGCGCTACCATTCGTCAAGCCATTCGCTATTTAACTCAATCCTGGGGAATGCAGTTAGATGAAGCAATGGATGGAGAATCAGCATTAACTTTATTGCGCCAAGCAGCGACTCAAGGGGAACCTTACCATGCGGCAATTTTTGATCAACAATTATTACGGGGAAATGGGGAAAATGTGGCGGACGTGATTCGTCGCGATCGCAATTTATCCCAAACTAAATTAGTCTTAATGACCATGATGAATCAACGAGATCTCGCTGAACAAATGTTACAGCAAGGAATTGCGAGTTATTTAATTAAACCCGTCAGAGCGTCTCGTTTATTTGATGCGTTATTGACTGCAATGGCGAATCAAATTTCATCTAGTTTACAACAACAACGTCAAGACGCTTCCGCCTATCGTCAGGGAAAAGATACCCAACCCAAAACCCCCTTACGGATTCTTTTAGCCGAGGATCATCCCATTAATCAACAGGTGATTTTAAATCAATTGAGTTTATTAGGATATGAAGCAGATTTAGCTAATAATGGGCAGGAAGCTTTGGAAATTTTGAGCCAGAAAACCTATGATGTGGTGTTTATGGATTGTCAAATGCCCCTCTTAGATGGGTATGCAACAACTCGACAATTAAGATTACAAGAACATGATCGTCGTCATACGATTATTATTGCGCTGACCGCCCATGCTTTACCTGCGGATCGAGAAAAATGTCTCGCGGCTGGCATGGATGATTATCTGAGTAAACCCGTTGAACCCGAAGATTTAGAAGCGGTTTTAATGAAATGGGCTCAGGTCATTCATTCTAAAAGTCACCAACCCCAAATTTTAGGAACTTCAGGATTAACGAAGGCAAAAATTCCTTCTAGTTCTGCGGATCAAACGCCTTTGAATGTCGAACGTTTGCGAACAATTTCTGGCGGAAAAAAAGACTTTCAGAAAAAATTATTAGCGGTTTATTTAGATCGCACCCATCAAGATTTTAGTCAGATTGAAATAGCCCTTACAGATCAAGATTTTGCGAGTCTCCGACAATATGCTCATCGCCTCAAGGGTTCTAGCGCTAATGTGGGAGCAACAATTATTTCTCAACTGGCTTATCAATTGGAAAATGCGACACAACAGCAGAACCTTTCTCTGTGTTCGCAACTGATCACGAAAATTGAACAGAATTTAGAAACCCTGAAAGTGTATATTGACGAGTATTTGAATCAGATTTAACAGACTTTACCCGCAATTCGATAAAATCTTAAGATAATAAGTTGCTCGATTTGTGATTTCCCTAAGTTCTATGACCCAGGATGTTCGACAGTGGCTAGACGAAATTAAACGCTTGAAACAACAGTTGGCACAAACCCAACGGGATCTGAATGCGGCGATCGAAAGTTCTGACCAATGGCGACAACGCTACAATATCGAAGCCCAACAACGACGCCAAGAAGCCCAACGGTATTTAGAACAGGTGGGGGAACTGCGGGGAGAATTAGAACGATGGCAACGTTTATCTCCGCTTCCGAATGAGTTACAGGTGCGGGTCGCAGTTCGCCAAGAAATGGATCAGTTAAAAACCTTGGATGAGGTGAAAGCTAAATTAATTGAAGCAATGTTAGAACGCGATCGCTCTCGTGAACAAATTCATCAATTAATGGAAGCCTTAGAAGCCGAAAAAGCGGCTCATCTGGAAACCCGCAATAGTTTAACAACGGCGTTAGGCGATACCGTTGATTTACTCACCAAAGCCCAAAATCAATCTCAATCTGCAACCACTGTGTTACCGACGTTAATAGCAAATCAGCCCGAGTATTCGTCTTCTATTCCTCAACTTCCTGAAACTCAACAACCCTTACCTCAATTACCCCCCATTGAGGAGGGATAAGGGGACAGGGAGACAGGGAGACAGGGGGACAAGGGGACAGGGGGACAGGGAGACAGGGAGACAGGGGGAAGAGGAGAGATAATAGACACTCCTTTGGTGAAACCTGAAACCCCACTGAACAGGCAAGATGCGTGTTCCACACCTGTTAACAGTCAATAGTCAACAAAAATGGGATATAGATTTTTTGAGAAAGTGGTGATAGGGTCGATGAGTTTGGCGATGGGACTGAATGGCTATTTAACAGTTTTAGCAGCACCGGAACCCCCAATAGATGCGACTAAAAGCATTCAGGAACAAATCGAACTTGCTGATCTTGACAATAATACGGAGACGAATGATGGGGTATTTAATGTTACCTCAGTTTCTTATTTATCGGATGTGAATCCGGGGGATTGGGCCTTTCAAGCTTTGCAATCTTTGGTGGAACGCTATGGCTGTATTACTGGATATGAGGATAATCGTTATCAAGGCGATCGCGTCTTAACTCGATTTGAATTTGCTGCCGGATTGAATGCCTGTTTATCTCGGATTAATGAGATAATCGCAGCGAATACAGGACATTTGATCTCGTTGGAAGATTTAACCCTTCTGCAAAAACTACAAGAACAATTTGCGGCTGAACTTAGCGTTTTAAACGGTCACTTAACTGTCTTAGAAGCTCGTATAGCAGAAGTTGAAGCCAATCAATTTTCCACCACAACAAAACTCACTGGGGAAGCCATTACGACCTTCTCTAATGGGTTTAGTGGATTAGTAGATGGTAATAATATTCCAGTGGTTCAACATCGAGTGCGACTGAACTTTAGAACCAGTTTTACGGGTCAAGATACCCTCTATTTTCGGATGTTTGGGGGAAATGCTCCTCAATTAGCTTTACCCGGCGGTTCCGCAGAGGGGTTAACCACCGTTAATCTCACTTATCCCAATGATGAGATTCGCAATGGTCGTCTTGCTTATTCCTTTCCCGTTAATTCCCGACTCTCCGTTAATGCGATCGCTGCTGGCGGTGTATTATTCGATCTCGCTCCGACCCTCAGTCCCTTTCTGGACAGTGGAACCAGTGGAAGTCGGGCTTTATCAGAATTTGCCTCATCGAGTCCTATTTATCGAATTGGGGGAGGCGCAGGAATAGCCGCTAATTACCAACTTAATCCCCAATGGATTTTCAGTTTAGCTTATTTGGCGAGTAATGCTCGCAATGCTGGAAACGGAGAAGGTTTATTCAATGGTGAATATACCGCTTTAACCCAAATTCGTTGGAGTCCAAAACCTAAATTTGGCATCGGTTTAACCTATGTGAATGCCTACAAAAATAGGGGTGCAATTTTTGATTTTGGGACTACGTTTCCCTTAGTTGGAACCTTGGAAGCCAACAAACCCTTTCCCCACATGAGCACCAATTCCTATGGATTAGAAGGATTTTATCAATTTAGTCCCCATTTTGCTATGAATGCTTATTTAGGTTATACCCAAGCTAAAAATTCTCCGGGAAATGGCAATGCAGATATTTGGTATTATGCCGTTGGCTTGGCTTTTCCTGATATTGGTAAAGAAGGTAATTTAGGGGGTTTAGTCATTGGTTCAGAACCCTATCGTAGTGATAATCCTCCTCCGGCTAACGATGTCCCTTTTCATATTGAAGCGTTTTATAAATATCGATTAAATGATTATATTGCAATCACTCCTGGGTTAATTTGGTTAACAGCACCCGCCCAAAATAATAATAATGATGATGCGGTTATTGGTATTGTTAGAACAACATTTACATTTTAAATCCTGATTAAAATGTGCTGTTGATAGGTAGAATGCTCTTGTTTGTCTGTTCCTGCCTATATTAAGCTAGTTGAGATAACCTGACTTTCTAAGGTTAATTTGTGAATAGTAAACCAACCCACCAGCAACAACAAGAACAATGGAGAGATGCTTTAGAATCTGCTATCGCTCACCCAGAAGAACCTCTGCTTGTTGAAAGATTTAATGATGGTTGGGGTTGGAAGACCTCAGCCTGTCCTGTCTCTGTTCGATGTATTGATAAACAAACTTATATTATTAAAGGCCAACAGGCAGGTCGTCAGATTGTCAATGATCAAATTATTGCACGACTAGGAATGGCTTTAGGTGCACCAGTTGGTCGTCCTAGAATTGTTGAAATTTCTCCTGATCTTTTGGAATGCGAGCCTCGATATAATTACCTTACAGCAGGGACAGCACACGCTACTCTTTTTATCCAAAATTGTGAGGATGACAGGGATTTAACTAAGTTTCGCACTCACCCAGCAGAAAATATTCCTCGGTTTGCGAGTTTGTGTGTATTGTATGGTTGGGTTTTGGCTAAGGATCATCAGTTTCTCTTTGAAAAACAGTATCCTAATCGAGTTTATTCTGTCGATCATGGCCATTTTTTCCCTGGCGGGCCAAACTGGACTCAGGAAACTCTCAGTCAAGCTCCGGCTGCTGAGTTAGATACTCGTTTAAGCAGACTCTGTTCTTTAAGCCGCGAGTCCCCAGAAATCATAAATGCTTTAGAACAACTTGATCAAGTTTCTGAAGATATGATTATTCAAGCCGTTGCAGCACCTCCTAAGCAATGGGGGCTTAAAATGGAAGAACGAGTTACGATGGTGGAATACTTAGTTAAGAGGCAACAACAGTTAGTTAATCTTCTCTAACCCATCCAAGCAAGACATAACACCAAAGCCTATGGTTAGCAGATACAGTATTATTCAATATGTTCCTAATCCGATTGCGAATGAACGGATTAATATTGGTGTTGTGGCTTTCTCGGATCAGGAAGTTCGTGTACAGTTTTTATCAAACTGGGAGCGTGTTCGTAATTTCGGGATGGAAAATATTGACTTTCTAACAAACTTTGCTGCAAGAATGAAAGAAACAGCATCTCGTGGGTTAATGTTTCCAGGAGATGAAGAAAGTGAAATTCCTAAACACGAGCGATTAACAGAAATTGTGCGAGGGTGGAGAAATAGTATTCAGTTTACAGAACCCCATCCTTCTCTAGCTGATGTAGATAAACTACTCCACGATATTGTTGAAGATTTCCTTGTTGATCCTCATAATTCCCTCATTAATAGAGATAAAAGCTATAAAGATATTGCTATAAATTCCTCAATTCCATCACTTTATAAATCTAAACTCCGCGATCGACAACAGGCTGCTAGAGTTGCAACTTCTAGTGTCAAAGAAGCTTTCAAAAACTGGCTAGGTCAGGAAAATCAGGAGCAATTTAAAACTTTAATAAAACAAAAATATGAACTTTATGGAAAGCGAGAAAAGTTTAAATTTGATGTGGCCGTTGCGAATGGGAATCCTTATCTATTAGCGCAGGGTTTGTCATTTGAAATCAATCCACCAGAAAATTCTTTACAAGCACTTTCTTGGTCTATTGAAAATGTTAAGAAGTGCAATCAAGATTTACCCATAGCTGTGATTACACTTCCTCCAAAAGAAGATTCTCCCGATTATTTAGAGCGACAAAACATCTATGAGCAATCGACAGCAAATTACTTAGATTTAGGAGCAGATGTTTTACAAGAAGATCAAGTACCAGACTGGATAGAACAGAAATTGAACCCAATTAAACAAAAAATTCTTGAATCGGTTCATCAAACTTAACTGTAAATAACTTAGTAGAGACGTTGCATTCAACGCCTCTACAAATAATCAATTAAAATCCCATTACTTTTGCCACCGCTTCCATTTCCGGTTCAATTCCAGCTTTGAATTTATTGTTGCTGTGAGTAATAGCTGTATCAGGATCTTTTAATCCATTTCCGGTTAACACACAAACAATTTTAATCCCCTCTGGAACCTGATCTTTCACTTTCAATAATCCCGCTACGGACGCAGCACTCGCAGGTTCACAGAAAATCCCTTCCCCAGACGCTAATAATCGGTAAGCATCCAGAATTTCTGCATCGGTGACGGCGCTAAAACTGCCTTTACTGGCATCTTTCGCCGCCACCGCAATATCCCAACTCGCCGGATTTCCAATCCGAATGGCTGTGGCTAAGGTTTCCGGGTTTTCTACGGGATGACCCAATACTAACGGTGCGGCACCCGCCGCTTGAAATCCCATCATTTGGGGTAAACGAGAACATTTCCCAACAGAATGATATTGACAAAATCCCATCCAATAGGCACTAATATTCCCGGCATTTCCCACTGGAATACATAACCAGTCGGGGGCATCTCCCAAGGCATCTACCACCTCAAAAGCGGCGGTTTTTTGACCTTCTAAACGATAGGGATTGACGGAATTGACTAAGGTAATCGGGTAATGTTCAGCCATCTCCCGGACAATATTCAACGCGCGGTCAAAATTCCCCTTAATTGCTAAAACTTCCGCCCCATATAATAAGGCTTGGGCTAATTTCCCTAACGCCACATAGCCATCAGGAATCAACACAAAGGCTTTCATTCCGGCCCGACGGGCATAGGCCGCCGCCGCCGCCGAAGTATTTCCGGTACTGGCACAGATAACGGCTTTGCTGCCTTCCTCTTTGGCTTTGGAAATCGCCATCGTCATGCCCCGGTCTTTGAAGCTGCCTGTGGGGTTGAGTCCGTCATATTTCACATAGACCTGCACCTGTTTGCCAATTTTCTCAGCAATGGTGGGGACAGGAATCAAGGGCGTGTTGCCTTCTTGTAGGGTAATAACAGGTGTTGCTTCAGAAACAGGTAAATAGTTGCGGTAGGCTTCAATCAGACCGGGCCAGCACTTTAAAGAGGACTGGGTTGTAGGCAAAGTCAACGTCATCTCGGTAGTAATTAATAAATGAAAAATAATCCGGTTAAGGATTGACAAATTAACAGATTTATGATACCAAGAACCCACTTAACGGTTTAAATCCATAAACTACATCAGTTGACAGGATCAGCCGTTGGGTGTATTCCTTATTTAGTTTACCTTCTCGTTTACATTCCGTGAAAAAACCAATCAATTTTGATGTTTTTTTCAATAGGAGTAAACGCTCAGGGTAGGATATAGTTAAGATTTGTTGAGCTAAACATTTTTTAGATGTCAAATCAACTGCTGATGTCCAATCGTTCATCGACTGCATCTCGTTCTCAAACCTTAGAGACCCCTTCACAAAACCGGACTTCCGGTTGTGTCCTTTCTAAGCCTTTGGCGATTGATGCTATGAAAAACCTGTACAGCGCTGACCAGCAAGTCAAGTTTTTGCACCTGCACGCTGAAGTTGAAACCTTGCTCTTGGAATTGCAAACCATCAAGCAACAGCGCCAAGAAACAACCTCAGCCGCACAGGCTCGCTGAGGGGGCACCTAAGTTCAACTCCCCAGGCTGATCATCCCAAGCTGGGTTTGGCAAAGACTGCTAAACGCCTCAGTTTTTGGCGGACTCTATTGAGAGAAAGTTGCTATTGGAGTCGAGCTTAAACGGATTAAATTCCCATTGATAGGATTTTAATCCATAGTCTCTAGGGATGGAATTACCTGCCGTTCCAGTGCAGGCGAAGTTTTTCATGGCAAATTGAGGAATTTATCGAGCTATCCATCGCCCAATGGGGACAAAAAATCACGCTCTTTTAGCTTTACCCTAGCCCTTAGTGCTGAGGGATTTAAACGTTTATAAGACTCTATGACATTATCATCTGTTCAACCTCAAACCCTAGCATCTTCTGCTAATTCCACATCAAATCTACGTTTAAAAGACATTATAAAGACTCTACCTCGTGAAGTCTTCCTCAAAGATCCCAAAAAAGCTTGGCTGACTGTTTTGAGTAGTGTTGTTCTAGTTGTTGTTGGCTATTTGGCTATTGCTTATTCTCCCTGGTTTTTACTCCCCATTGCTTGGATTTTTACTGGGACAGCCTTAACGGGTTTTTTCGTTATTGGTCATGACTGCGGACATCGTTCTTTTTCTAACCGTCGTTGGGTGAATGATGTAGTCGGACATTTAACATTTCTTCCCTTAATTTATCCCTTCCACAGTTGGCGTTTAGGGCATAATCATCATCACAAACATACCAATAAACTGACTGAAGATAACGCTTGGGAACCCTGGACAATCGAAAATTATGAAGCGTCGCCCCAAGTGGTAAAAGTTGCTTATAAATTAACACGGGGACGGCTGTGGTGGTTAGCCTCAATTTTGCATTGGGCAATTCTTCACTTTGATTGGCGCAGATTTGAAGGAAAAGAACGAGAAGACGTTAAATTTTCTTCTTTATTTGTGATAGGATGTGCTGCGATCGCATTCCCCACATTAATTTATACAATCGGAGTTTGGGGTTTTGTCAAATTCTGGTTAATGCCTTGGCTCGTTTACCATTTCTGGATGAGTACCTTCACTCTCGTTCACCACACGGCTCCCGATATTCAGTTTAAAGAACCCCAAGATTGGGATGAAGCTTTAGCTCAATTATCGGGAACTGTTCACTGTAATTATCCGGCTTGGGTTGAGTTCTTCTGTCACGATATTAATGTTCACGTTCCTCACCACATTTCCACGGCTATTCCTTCCTACAATTTACGGAAAGCTTATCAAATTATCCAAGATAATTGGGGTGAATATCTCTATCCTGAGTCTGATTTTTCCTGGTCTTTAATGACTCATATTGTGGATCAATGCCATTTATATGATGCTGAGAATGCGTATCTTTCCTTTAAGGAATACCAGAATTAATTAAAATTCCCATCTTAATTAATGTCTTACACCCTCGCGCTCATGGCAGAGGGTTTTTTAGTCGTGAGGCGTTCACGCCTCTATTAGAGTCCTGAAGGACTCACTACGATTTTGATCATTAATCCGTATTAGAGAAGAATCATCGGTTATATTAAATTTACTAAAATCAGTAATTTAACGGATGTTTTTTGTAAATTAGATAGGTATTATCAGAAAAAAGTGCATCTGTTCACTTCATGTCATTAACCCATTCAACGCTTTCTCTTGCTCAGGGGTTTACATCAATTACACCGACCAGTAATGAATCGGATATTGAGCAAAATATTATTATCCCTCTATTGAAAAATTTAGGCTATAATGACAAGGACTGGCAGGAACAAATTGTTATTCATAAAGTTAGAGTTGATTTTTGTGTTCACCCCCATGATGCCGTTGCACCTCATCCCCCCTATTTAATCATTGAAGTTAAAGCACCTCAGAAAAAAATTGTTTATTCGAGTTGGCAAATTCATGATTATATGAGAAAGTCAGGAGCTATTTTGGGATTATTAACCAATGGCTATGAATTTAGAATTCTCTATAATTATAGTGGAGATATTCATACAATTTTAACCTATTCTCAATCCCAACTGATTCAAGATTTTCAACTCGTGCGTAAATTATTGGGTAAAAAAATAGGATTAAAATTTAGTCAAGCGTTACATAAAAGTCAACAAAAAGTTCATACTCGGTTTTTAAGGGCGATTGCCAATTCATTCCAAAATCCCACTATGTTAGGATTATTTAATCGGCGTAAAAAGCCTAATTCCGAACCTCCTAAATTATCAGGAGAGAATTTGGAGCAGCCAGAATCCAAATTTATTACTAATTCTAATCAGGAGAATAAATCGATGATCATTACTGTTTTTAATAATAAGGGTGGAGTGGGTAAAACCACGATGACAATTAATTTAGGAGCCGCCTTAAATCATTTAGGTTATAACGTGCTTTTAATTGATATCGATGCTCAAGCTAACTTAACAACAGGTTTAGGAATTGACCCCTTAGAGGATATTGAAAATCAAGGAAAAAAAGATATTACCCATTTATTAATTGATCCGAGAGTCAAACTAGAGGATACAGTGATTGAAAAACAATGGGGAAATCTGAAGTTACATTTAGTTCCCTCCCATATTCGATTAAGTAATATGGAACCGGATTTAGTGAGAATTGTTGATATTGATAGAGTTTTAGCTAAAAAGCTTAAAAATCATCATTATGATTTTGTTTTAATTGATCCGCCTCCGTCTTTTAGTAAAGTTAATGGGATTTCTTTAATGGCTTCTTCAGGCATTTTAATCCCCACACAATTATCTCCTTATCCGGTTAGAGCCTTAGAATATGTGATTGAACAAGCTCGTAAAATCGGAGAATATAAAGAGGAAGCGTTACCAATTTTAGGAATTGTTGTGAGTATGTATGATCAACGTTCTTCTAGTTTTAATCTGTCGATGAGAAGTCGTATTTTTGAGATATTAGATAAAGTCGGAGAACAAGATACCATTGATTTATTTCCAGAACATACTTGGGTTCCTCGGCTGAATATTGTTTCTAACTGTCCTGATAAAGGATACCCGATTTTTTCTTCTGAATTTGATGATCAACTAACGTTTCAAGAAAAGGAAACTGCACAAAAAGCAAGTGAACGTTATCTGGACTTGGCTCAACACTTAGTTAAAGTTTCTAAAATTGGGAATTAAAATCGATGAGTTTATCAGATCGTCGGGTTCAAATTGGTTCTTATTTAGGAATTCAACCCCTTACTCATGGTCAAATCTATACGTTTCAAATTGCAATACCGAATGCAGAAACAATAGATATTCTATTGGAAAGACGAGAACTTTTAGCACGAACATTGAGGGAACATGAAAGTAATTTAGTGTCTTTAGTGGTGCGACGAACCCAAGCTTATGATGAAGAAAAAGAATATGAAATTGTTTATGGTGCAGATTGGTGTATTGTCGCTCAAGAATTAGAAATTGAGCGTCTTTGGGTTTGGGTTTTTGATTTAACAGATGAACAAGCAATAACCATGAAAACCGAATTGGAACAATTGCTTGGCGGTGGTTCTATTCAAGCTATAACTCCAGACCTTATCAGACAAGATGAACAACTATTAGAAGTACAATTAACACAACAGCTGTCGAAATGGATGGAATTACATAAACGAGATCACGAAGAAACTCAGGCTAAATTTAAAACCTTATCTCAAATGATATCTTCTGAAAATACACAAATTAACAATCGATTACAACAGCTTGAAAATACTGTTAATCATTTAACGGCTATTGTTGATAAGTTGACTCAGTTAGTTGAAAAATTAACTGTCAAGTCTACTCATAGAGATCCAAAATATAGTGATATGACTGTGCTTAAACTCAAAGAAATTGCGAGAAAACGAAAGATAAAAGGATATTCAAAGATGAATAAACCTGAACTAATCGCTATTATATCTCAACATTAATTTCCATAAAAAGTAGTGAGTCCTTTAGGACTCTCTATATTTGAGTCCTGAAGGACTCACTACGGGTTATTCAGGTTGATTGGGTGTAAATATCATTACCCCAGATTCTTGATCGGTTTTATAGGTAATTTGCAGTTGACCTTCAGAATTAAGGGTAAATGTTTTTGAGGATTGTAAAGCCGAGAGAAATTGATCTTCTTGCTTCATAATTTCTTCAGGACAAGCCATTTGAGTTCTCCCAGCTACACCAAATTTTAATTGATCATCCTTCAGGGTGTAGGATGCGAAATAACGGTTACAACCGGATGAACCACTAATTTGATCCTCTTGGAATTGTAAGCTGATTTCCGTTTCTTTTAACGGGGTTTGGGGGGATTTTTCAGTTCCCCAGGAGAGTAATTTCCAATTAGTTCCTACTAAGGAGTCAGAAGCCATAGCTAGATTGATTATTGATAAAAGGGATAGAGTGGCAATGGATAGGGATAGAAGTCGTTTTTTCATCGTTAGGAATTTGAGTTTTTAATTGTCCAGAAGGGGACTTGTTGAGTGAGTTGTAAACGGATGTTTTCAAGACCATTTTTAGCAAAAATAAAGGTTTTATCTTGCCAAAGGGGTACATAGGGAACATCTTCAGCTAGGAGTTTTTGAATTTCATCAAAAATCGCTTTGCGAGTTTGGGGATTTTGTTCTTGACGTTCTTGGGCGATCAATTGATTCATGCGATCGCTATAATAAAAAGAACCCTGATATTGACTCGCTCCTTTTTCGCATCCGGTTTCTGCTGAACCTTTACTACAGTCTAAAAACGGTTGAATATAGTTATCGGCATCAAGGAAATCGGCATACCAATCTAAAACAAAAGTTGGATAAATTCCCTCCTCTAAATATTTAAAGGCTGTGGTTGATTCTACACTATTGAGTTGTAAATCGAGTAACCCGCCTAAATCTCGGTCTGCTAAGGCTTTTAACGTTAATCCTAAAAACCCTTTATTAGAGGAATTAGACGCATACCAAAGTTCAACAATTGCTGGATTTTCTGGGGTATATCCGGCTTGAGTTAAGAGTTGTTTCGCTTTTTCAATATTGCCATCACCGTATTGTAAATTAAAGCTAGGTTGATAATCGGTAAAGGTGGTGGGAATTAAACTATATAGTAGTTCTCCTTGATTTTGTAATACCCGTTCATTAAGCACGGAACGATTAATTAAAGCAGCGATGGCTTGTCTGACTTCTTTACGATTTAAAGGCTCTGATTTAACGTTCATCATCAGATAACTAATGTTATTGCCATTGGCTGCTATCATTTGCCAATTGCCTTTTTCTGCTTCTTGTTTTAAGCTCGAAATTTGGTCGGCATTTAAGGATAAATAGGCAATATCAACAGCACCACTGCGAAAGGCATTAAATAAATTAGAGGCGCTCGAAAATCGTTGAATATCAATTCCGCTATTGGCAGGTTTTTCTCCCCAATAGTTTTCAAAGGCATCTAAGCGAATGACATCAATTTCTGAAGATTTTAATTTATAAGGCCCCGTTCCAACAAATTCATTGGGTTTAAATTTACCTTCTCCAATTTCATAAAATTGAGGAGAAACGGCTGTAATTCCTGAAAAGGCTAAAAGGGAAGGAAAGGCAGAAAAAGGTTGTTTGAGTTTAATGGTTAATTCATAGTCTCCCGTTGCTTGAACGGTATCAATGGCATCAGATAATAAGGAAGAGGGAGAACCTGCATTTTGAATAAATCGTTTGATTGAAAATTCCATGGCTGCGGCATTAAAGGCAGTTCCATCATGAAAGGTAACGCCTTCTCGCAGGGGAATCGTATAGGTTAATCCATCGGAACTCACCGTCGGTAAAGCGGTGGCTAACTTAGGAACCAGTTGATTAGTTCCTAGTTCATAATCATAAAGGCGATCGCCTAAATTATACAAGATATTTCCTGACATCAGTTCATAGGCATCTGCGGGATCTAAGGTTCGAGCTTTTAAGGTGGTTCCAATCGTAATTCGTCCGTTATTGGCTGAAGTAGAAGCAGATTGATGACTCGTTTGATGGGGAGTACAACTAATAATAATTAGACAACAAAAGCAAAATAAACTGACCCATTGCAGTAAAAATTTTCGGGAAGACGGATGTATATTTTGAAATCGATTCCACTGGGGTATTTTAGATTTCACCATAAACTGAAAATATTAAAAATAAATTTTAATTACAGATTATAGCATTTGATAGCCATTTAATCAACTTAGAGAAAAGAATTAATCTTCTTTTTTTTAGGATAAATACTGATCTTATCCTTGTTTTTTGTAAATGTAAAATAATATTGCAACTCCAATTAGACAGCCGTAAAAACTAGCAGGTATCCATTATAGAGTTATAATATTAGGGAATAGGTGTTCGAGAGGATAGAATATTGTATACCCCAGATCAACGGTTGTGACTGTTTAGGCAACGAAACCAATGGGAAAATAGGGGTAAATGGCTGGGGTTCAATATTTTATTAAAGTTACCCTAGATAAGGTTGAGAAACTTTTAATTTCTTTAAGCTTGTTTAGGAAATCGTTAAATTTTGGCAAACTTAACCCTGATCTATCACAATAGAAATATCAAAGGTACGATTAACAGACTGTTTAGGGATTTATTTTATTCCTATAGGGAGTTGACACGCACACTTTACCACTTGTCTGCTTTAAGTAGATGATTATCTCATCTGGAGGATTTACATTTTATGTCTCCCCAAGCTGACCTCCAAACCTTTATGCAGGTGGTTCCTGTTTGTCGCCATGATTCGCCCTTAGAAGCATTGCGGTTTATTTTTTCTCAGGGGAACTCGGAACAAGTTGTGATTATCAATTCTGAACATTATCCTTTAGGTCTAATTTCCCTACATCGGTTTCTTCCCTATCTCCTCAACACCACCTTCCCGACTTCCCCCGACCCTGAACAACCCTTTCTCAATGAGGTTTTGTCTACTATTCTCGAACCGATTATTGGCGTTCCCTCCCATTTAAGCTTAGAAGACTTTTGGCTATATTTACAATATCAAAGTTCCCATCCGGTACTAGAAAATAGCCTCCCTCAAACCGTATCCCCGGCTTTAATTAATCACAGAGGAGAGTTTATTGGATTAATTAATAGTTTGCAAGTCTTACGATATTTAGCCCAATATTCTCAACGCTTTACTCAGATTCAACAACCTCGACCTTCCCCTACTTTAGACTTCAATTCAGAACCTCATCAACAGTTAGATGTGTTAGCGACGGGAAATTTTAGCGTATCTCAGCATTTAATTCAGTTTTTAGATGAACTGCCCATTCCCTTAATGATTCAAAGTGATGATGGCACCATTGTTAATCAAAATTTAGCATGGCGATCCCTAATTGGTCGAGGTTCAGAGGTTTTGCAAGAAGTCGCTGAATCAGTAACCCGTTGGTCAGAAGCCAGTGAAACATTTTCCCCCACTGAAAAATACCCAACTTCCTCCTTAGAATCCTCAATCGATTCTGGATTTCCAAGCCGTCATTTAACGAATGTTTCTCAACCTTTAACCTCGAATTCACCCACCTTACAAATGCCGAGTTGGTGTCAATTGGGTAGCCAACCGGATACTTATATTTGTATTTGTCCCATCGCCCACAATCAAGAACGAGTTTGGCAATTTACTCGCCAACATTTAAACCCGGAATGGGAGATGACGTTATGTTTAGGAAATAAAGCCAATGACCTCTGGTTAGTCTTAGCTCAAGATATTACAGAACAGCATCGAGTCGCCCAAGAACTAACGGCAAAAAATACTGATTTAATTCAACTTAATCGCCTCAAAGATGAGTTTATGGCCTGTATTAGTCATGAGCTTAAAACTCCCCTGACTGCGGTTTTAGGTCTATCGAGTTTATTAAAAGATCAAGCATTAGGAGAACTCAACGAAAAACAAGCGCGTTATGCTCAACTGATTCATAAAAGCGGTCGTCATCTAATGTTAGTCGTGAACGATATTTTGGATTTAACTCGTATGGAAACGGGACAACTCGAATTAGTCCCAGAACCTTTACAAATTCAGGCAGTTTGTGAACGCGCTTTTGAAATGACTTTGCAACAATACCAAAGTCAAGATAAATCCGATATTAAACTACAAGCGGAAATTTTAGAACAACTGAAAAGTCGATTTACCTTAGAGATTAAACCCGGTTTAGAAACCTTAGTCGCTGATGAATTACGCTTGCGACAAATGTTAGTCAATTTATTATGTAATGCCCTCAAATTTACTCCCGATGGGAGCGAATTTGGTCTACAAGTTAGTCGTTGGGAAAATTGGATTGCTTTTACCGTTTGGGATAAAGGAATTGGCATTCCTGAAGATAAACAACATCTGATTTTTCAGAAATTTCAACAACTTGAAAGTCCTCTAACCCGGAAATTTGAAGGGACAGGATTAGGGTTGGTTTTAACCCAACGGTTAGCGCGATTACATGGGGGAGATGTCAGCTTTATTTCTAAACCCAATAAAGGCAGTCAATTTACTTTGTTATTACCGCCGAGTCCCCCTCGATGTAATTGGGAATTAGGGAATCATAGTTCCTCAGAGGAACCCGAATTTTTACCGTCTTCTCGTTCTTCCTCTCCTCAACAATCTCGTTTAGTTTTAGTGGTTGAAACGGTTCCCCACTTTATTCAAACCTTGAATGAACAACTCACCCATTTAGGATATCGGGTCGTAATTGCTCGTTCAGGAACAGAAGCCGTTGAAAAAGCCCGTCGCCTCCAACCGAGGATTATTTTACTTAATCCTTTAATTCCTTTATTGTCCGGTTGGGATGTTTTAACTTTATTAAAAACTGATGTACAAACCCATAAAATTCCCGTCATTGTCACAGCAACATTAGGGGATAAACAACGAGCCACCGCGAATCATTGTGATGGCTTTTTGAGTCTTCCTGTTCAAGGAGCAGAATTAGAAAAAATCTTAGTAGAATTGCTTCCAGAGGTTTCATCTTCCGAGCCTCAACAGTTAATGATTCTCTGGTTAAGTTTATCAGGAGATCAACATCACTTAACTCCAATAAATACCCTAGACAAGCCTAACTCAATTTATCATTCTGCTTTATTTTTATCGCAGTTCTCCCAGTGTCGTATTTTAGAAGCCGATGATATTAATCAAGCTGCTCTCATTGCTCGAATTTGGCATCCTAATATTATCGTTTTAGAACGAGATGGGTCTGTTAAAAATCCATTATATTTGTTAACAGAAATTAGTCAACAAGAAAGTTTAGCCCATTTACCCATTGTGACTTTAGACCCTGTAACGACTCAAGTTGCAAATCAAGTTAAAAATTTATCAATTTTTCCCTGTTTAGCGAGTCCCTCAGATGATGGGATGAGTCTTCAATCTTTTTCTCTGGCTATGGGTTCTGCTTTATTAGAAGTGATCCAAATTGCGACCCGTTTAAGTTGGAAACCGAGTATTTTAGTGGTCGATTCTTCCGTTTTACCGCAACAGCAATTAAGTCATCCTGTAGACACTAAAGATCATCCTTCAAAAGCCATATTAAACCCTAAATCTTCCACCTCAGTTCGACATTCAACGGTTAATTCTGATTGTTTAGATGCTCCCAATAATGCTAATATTAAAATTGAGCAAGCCTTAGTTCAATATATTGAAATTGCTGGATTTCGGAGCATTATGGGCAAAGGCTGGGAAGAAATTCTTCAGAAAATTCAATGTAAAAGCTTAGATTTAATGTTGATTTGTTTTCGACAACAATCTTTTTCTAATTTAGTTGAAGCTCTCTCGATTTTAGAAAAAATGGAAGCTAAGATTCCTGTATTAATTTTAGCACAATCTGATGTTAAAGTCAAAGGTAAATCCCTCGACAAAAAACGTAAAACTAAATCTTCATCTTCCGTCGAAATCCCAAATTATTCCTGGGAAGAAATGATGGTTCATTTACAACGCTTTAGCTCTAGTTTTCCCCTAAAAGTCTTACCCTTTAATCTATCAGTTGAGTCTCTATTAGAAGAAATGAAAACCCTATTAACTCACTTACAACCTTGAAAATCCATCAGGAAGATAAAGCTTAAAAGACTGAAGTAAGGAGTGAGAATCAGGGCCAAATTTAATGGTATTGGGTTTTTGACCGGAGTTAGGAACCAAAAGGGGAAAATTGAATCAGATCTCAGGAGTAGGGTATGATGTGACCTTTTAATAAGGCTCTGATCAATGACTTCCTTATCTGTTAAGATGGTTATGAAATGATTAGGGTGCATTTAGATAGGATTTCTAAGAACATTGTAACTGATATTTAGAGGCAATTAACCCAATTATGAATCAACATAAACTGGCGATTACAGCCCCATCTAGCTTAACATTAAATCTATCGTTAAATCGGCGAAGAATTGTGTCTCTACTGGGTGGACTTTTCGCCCTGGCTTTTTCTGCTGTTCCCGTACAAGCAGCCGAAAATGTATCTTTAGCCCTAGGACAAGCTAAAATTTCTGTATCCGTACAAGCGTTAGAAAACTATGCTCAATCAGGAACAATTGATCCAGAATTAAAAAGCTTTTTATTGTTATTAAATCAAACTGATAAAAATCAGTTTAAAACAGTATTATTAGATCAGCATCAATTAGATCCTATAATAATTTCTCAATTTTTAAATTCCCCCACAGGAGCATTATTTCTGAATAAACTGGGAGATATTATTCAATCCGAAACCGATTCGCACAATTTATCAACGCTTAAAAATGGGTCGGAAGCGCTTAAAATAGCATTAATGAGAGCTAATCAAGATCCTGAAGGCATCACCTTACTCAATATTTTACGTCAATTTCCAGCAGCAGAAATTCAATTAAATATCCACAAGATTTTTCAACTCCGAGAACAAGTCAATATTCTGGTACAAGAAACTAATTCTATTATTACAGAAATTGTTAAATTATCCTTAGAAGAATCAGCCTTATCCCCGGCTTCAGATTTTAGTAAAAAACCTGATTTAAAGCAAACTGGAGACTTTGATGTTACCTCCAAAACCCTAACCTTAACAGACTCCAAACGTCATCGAGAATTGATTGTCGATCTTGATATTCCCACACCCTTAAATACCGTCAAACGCGGAAAACCTAACGCAATTCCTGTGATTATCATTTCTCATGGATTAGCTGCAAATCGAAAAAATTATGCCTATTTAGGCGAACATTTAGCATCTTATGGATTTGTCGTTGCTCTCCCTCAACATCCGGGAAGTGATACCAATCAACTTCAAGCTTGGTTATCGGGTCACGCATCCGATGGGTTCAAAGTGAGTGAATTTATTGACCGACCCCTAGATATTCAGTTTTTAATAGATGAATTAGAACGCTTGAATACAACGGAATTTAACGGTCAACTGAACCTGAAACAAGTTGGCGTTGCAGGGCATTCTTTTGGTGCTTATACAGCCTTAGCTTTAGGGGGAGCAGAAATTGATTTTAATCACTTAAAACAAGACTGTAACTCGGCATTTAATTCTGTTAATCTCGCCCAAATTTTTCAATGTCGAGCCTTAGAAATACCTCAAAAAGACTATAATTTGAGAGATGAACGGGTTCAAGCAATTTTTTTGATGAATCCGATTAATAGTAGCATTTTTGGGCAACAAAGTTTAAGCAAAATTCAGATTCCGGTATTCTGGAAAACCAGTGGTAAAGATAATATCGCTCCTGTGGCTTGGGAACAAGTTCGCTCCTATACTTGGTTAACAACACCCGATAAATATTTACTCTTAGCAGAAGGCGATCGCCATATTAATCTAAATTTAACCGCAATGAATCAAAGTATGAGTGCCTCTTTAAAAGAAATTGTAGCTCCAGTTCCCGAACCTGTTAATGATTATATTCGGGCTTTTAGTCTTGCTTTCTTTGAAGTGTATATCAATCAAGATTCAACCTATCGTCCCTATTTAAAAGCCACCTATGCTAAAACAATTAGTGAAACTGCTTATCCCCTGAGTTTAGTCCATTCTCTCTCCCTAGACCAATTTTTTCAAGCAGTAAAACACGTTAAAAATCCATCTGATTCTCAGAATAATTAAACTAGAATTTTAAACATTGAACCCCTCTGTTGCCTAAAAGGAAAAGAAAACGATGCAATGGTTTGTATCTTTTGTATTAACAAGTGTATCTATCCTGTTTGCAACTCTACCCGCAGTTGCCGCAGAATTTATTATTGTCCCCTTGGGAAAAACAACGATTTCTATTTCCCTAGATTCTTTAGAAAATTATGTTAATCAAGGTAAAATTAACCCTCAAGAACCTTTGGCTAATTATCTAGGATTATTAAGTCCTGAACAACAACAAAGTTTAAGACAATTTTTGCAAACCCGTTACACACCTCCCGATATTTCAATTGAACAATTTGTTAATTCACCCTTACTGGTAGCTTTTTTAATTCATGTTGGAAACATCATTAAAACTCAATCTGAACAAAATGGAGCCGATGCCATTCGTGCCAGTTTAATTGATGTCGCAAATGCACCCAATGGGTTTACAGTATTAGAAGTTATGCGTCAATTTCCCAGTCCAGAAATTCGCTTGAATGTGGAACTCGCCTTAAAAACATTAACCAAAGTTTTTGCATTTATTCGACAAACTCATGCGGTCACACAATCGTTAGCAGTGTTATCAGAAATAGAAGCCCAGAAAGCAACGATTACAAATTTTAGTAAGATGCCAGACTTGCGAATTTTAGGAAAACTTTATACGTCTACAAAACAAACCCTAACGGTCAATAATTCTCACAATAATCGTCGCTTTGAAGTAGATATTTATCTTCCGAAACCTATTTCTCCAGAGGGGCAAAATTCACAGACATTATCTTATCCTGTGATTGTTATCTCTCATGGATTAGCCTCTGATCGCTCACGATTTGAAAATTTAGCTAAACATCTCACTTCCTATGGTTTTGTAGTCGCTGTTCCTCAACATCCAGGAAGTGATTATCAGCAATTTCAATCCTTACTCAATGGAGACGCAAAAGACTTATTTGAACCTGAACAATTTCTGGATCGACCTAGAGATATTACTGAATTACTCAACCAACTTGAAAAACTTAATTCCACTAAGTTTAATCAGCAATTAAATTTACAAAATGTAGGGGTTATTGGTCATTCATTAGGAGGATATACAGCCTTAACATTAGCAGGAGCAACCCTTGATTTTACCCAGCTTAAAACCGACTGTCAACAACCGAATATTCCCTTAAATCCTTCCCTATTTCTTCAGTGTCGAGCGTTGGAACTTCGGCCGGAAAATTATATGCTACAAGATCCCAGAGTCAAAGCTATTTTTATATTAAATCCGGTGAATAGTAGTATTTTAGGAAAATCGGGTTTAAGTCGAATTAAAATTCCAGTTTTCATCACAGCAAGTACCGAAGATTTTTTAGCTCCAGCGTTGTTAGAACAGTTAAATGCTTTTACTTGGTTAACCACTTCTAATAAATATTTAGTCTTGCAAAATCATGCCACTCATTTTTATGATATTACTTCTGAAAACGCATCGGAAGTATTAGGAAATTCAAGCATAATTATTCCGACATCAGAAATTATTCGCTCTTATATTAAAGCTTTAAGTACAGCATTTTTTCAAACCTACCTTAGCCAAAATTCTCAATACAAACCCTATCTGAACGCCGCTTATACTCAAACCATTAGTGATCCCCTTTATCCGGTCAGTTTAATTCAATCTTTAACACCTAACCAATTAACCAATGCAATTAATGGTGTTACCTCGGAATAACTTTACCAAATTAAAACTTTAATGATAATATCAGGTTATTCGTTTTATTCTAATACCCCATGAAATCACCGATTAAACAAGAGAATAATAGACAATACACTCAAAACAAGAAAACTATTGGCTTTTTTTACTTCCAACTTTTAAAATTTTCATTAGGAATAATATCTGGTTTGAGTGCTATAACCAGTTCAGCAGTTGCGGCTGAAACAATTGCTATCCGGTATAATATTGGTACGGCTTTTATTTCTGTTAAAGACTTAGAAACTTTTGCAAAAACAGGAGATGTTTCCCCCGTTTTATCAATTTATGGCAAAGTTTTGAAGGTTGAAGATGCTGAAAAACTGCGTCAACTTTTATTGACTCCGATGACCGCCAGCCCTTGGAGTATTGAACAATTTAATAACACGACCATGGGTATAACAATGTTAACTCGCTTTGGGAATTTTATCCAAACAGATAACGGTGAAAATGGTGTAACGGCTCTAAAAACGGCAATTAATCAAGCTTCTCAACTACCCGGAGGTTTGACTTTACTGGGCGTTTTACAAAAATTTCCGGGTCAAACCCTAGGAATTGATGTTAACTTTGCTGTAGAAGCCATTCGAGATTTATCTCAAGTTATTTATGAAGATAAATCTGTCATGAATTGGATTAACCAACAGGCGAAAACACAAACCGATAATCCTGCTATTAATAATCCACCCACTCAATTGAAAGAGCCGGGTACAATTCAATGGAAAAAAGAAACCTTTACTTATGAACATACTCAACGAAATATTTCTTCTCCGGTTGATGTTTATATCCCTCAAGTTTCTACTCCGACTCCGGTAATTGTGATTTCTCATGGTTTGGGTTCCGACCGAACTACGTTTAAATATTTAGCCGAACATTTAGCTTCTCATGGGTATTTTGTTGCAGTTCCTGAACATTTAGAAACCAGTGCAAATGGGTTGGCTAATTTCTTAGCCGGGAATGCTCCTCCTCCTGGCCCAGAAGTCTTTATTAATCGTCCCTTAGATATTACTTCTGTTCTCAATCTTTTAGAACAAAAAGCTAAAAATTCTGAATTTCCCAGTCCTTTACTGTTAAATAATGTCGGTGTTTTAGGTCAATCTTACGGCGGTTATACGGCTTTAGCGGTAGGGGGTGCAGGATTTAATACCCGTAAAATTAATCAAGAGTGTGCAGAGTCTGTTAACCGACAACTCACCTTAAATATTTCGATATTACTGCAATGTCAAGCTAGTTCCGTTGCCAATGAAGGTCAAAATCTTAAAGATGAACGAGTAAAAGCAATTATTGCCATTAATCCCATTACAAGTGTTGTTTTTGGTCAAGAAGGGATGAGTCAAATCAAAATTCCGATCTTAATGATTGGGGGTAGTGATGATTATATCGCTCCCGCAGTACCTGAACAAATTTATCCCTTTTCTTGGTTAACCAGTCCAAATAAATACTTGATGTTATTAGAGCGAGGAACCCATTTTTCCTTCTTAGAACCTGGAGAAAAATCCGTTCTTCCGGTTCCTCCTCAATTAATAGGCCCAGAACCTGAATTAGCTTTTCCTTATTTGAAAGCAATTAGTTTGGTATTTTTTAATCGTTATATTCGCAATCAAACCGAATATTTACCTTATTTGAATGCGGGTTATATCCAGAGAGGAGAAACTTCTCCTTTTAGTTTAACTATTGTTAATTCTTTAACCCAAGAGGATATTGAATCAGCCATTAATAAACATCGTTAATTGGGGTTGATAGGGAAAAGTATTACCTCTACTCCCTCAAAAGGAAACAAAGGTAATACTTTGGCTGTTGTATAAAGGGAATTAGGAAACTTTTAATTCACTAATTTTTTGGCTAATTCGGTAGCTTGATGATAAGCTTTAACCGCTTCTTGATAGCAAACGATAGCGTCTTGCCATTGTTCCATCTGTACATAAATATTTCCTAATAAGGCTTGAGTTTAAACTTCTGTATTTTAAACGGACATTAAAGGATTTAACCAATACAAAATTTGTTTTTTGAGTTGGTTTAAATCTTGATAAACCGCTTGTTTAATCCATTGACCGACAGCATCGAAAGGGGTAAAGGTTTCTCCTACTGACCAACTAACATTTTGACCTAGGGGAGTTTGATGATCACCGTTGAGTTTTTGCAAGGTTGTTAACCCTGGAAACCGTTGATCTAAAATTTGATGTAAGTTAGACGTTTGATCAATGGTGTCTTTAGAAAATTTAATTAAAAGATTCCGTCGAATTTGATAGCGATCGCCGACTAAACGGTTTGTTTCTTCAGGAGAGGGAGTAAATTCCACGTCCATAACTTGAGAAATTTGTTCAACCAAGGGAATTGATTGACGAGCAGCATAATTATTAAATGACATTAAAATATTCCCCGATCTTTCTATGGGAAATAAAGAACCCATTAACAAATGTACTTTACATCCCATACTATGTCCTAATCCATAAATCGGTAAACCTCGCCGTTTTAAGAATTGCAGATCATATAAATCTTCTAACCCATCTTCAAATGTCCATAAAACGTCTTTAGCAATGGCGGTATGATCGAGGGTATTTACAAAAGGAGTCGCAACAATTGCATAACCTTGATGTGCTAATTCTTCTAATAAGCAACGATAGGTTAAATGGGGTGC
The DNA here is from genome assembly GCF_900009145.1 of Planktothrix tepida PCC 9214. NCBI lineage: Bacteria > Bacillati > Cyanobacteriota > Cyanophyceae > Oscillatoriales > Microcoleaceae > Planktothrix > Planktothrix tepida. The sequence goes on along the minus strand of NZ_LN889782.1, from coordinate 989,034 downwards.
TGTTGCCACAAATGCCCCTCCTAAAAAATGCACGATTGCTTGAGGACGAGGGGGAATTAAAACCCAATTTCCAGAAATTGAAAGCCAGTCCATGAACCCTTTTATATTATAATTTGGTTTAACCTCTGGAGCCATGCTTCTGACTCTGGTACAGAGGGTTTTAAATGTATGTTACCTAATGAATGAGAATTTTGGGTTAATCTAAATTATGCTTTAGTTCGGTGAGATTGAGCCAGCATTTGTGCAGCCAAGACCCCGCCGATAAATCCAAATAGATGTCCTTGCCAAGAAATCCCATATTGTAAGGGTAAAATTCCCCAAACTAAGCCTCCATAAAGCCAACCTACCAGTAAGGATAACGCAATGGAAACGAAACTGCGTTCAAAAAATCCTCTTAATAACAAAAATCCTAAATATCCAAAAATAACGCCACTCGCCCCAATATGAATGGTATAGGGAGAACCAAATAACCACACTCCTAAACCACTAACCATCATGGTTATGAATGTGACTACAAAAAAATCTTTAACACCCCGCAGCATGATAAACCAACCCAATGTAATTAAAGGTAAAGTATTGGCTGCTAAATGATTAAAGTTCCCATGTAAAAACGGGGCGAAAAAAATGCCTTCTAACCCTTGTAAACTATGGGGACGAATCCCTAAGCGATTTAATGTGCCTCTAAATACAAAAAAATCAATAATTTCAATAATCCACAGCAATGCCACAATTCCCCCTAAAATGAGGATATGGCTTTTGAGTTCCTGGGTGAGTGAGGTTTCGGTTTGATGAGACATAATGGTTTAGGCTTGGAAGATCAGGTGTTTGGGTTAACTACAAAACCAGCTTTCGTCGTTTCGCATTCGGCTATTATCAATTATATGATAATCAAAAATTGAGTCAATTGCCCATGATAGACGTTCTATTAGGAAAATATCTCAGCTTAAATCATTTTTGTACCTGTACAAATACTTATCAAAAATATTCAGATCAAATTAATCCTTATCCTAATTCTGAAGAATCAATTCAAGCTTTAAAAGCGTTAAATTATTATATTATTGATCCCGTTATTGACTATTTTAGTCTAGCTAGATTTAAGCTAACTTACGGTTTTTGTTCCCATAATTTAAGAATTTATTTGGAGAAAAAAGATCCGATAACCGGATTAAAAAATGGTCGAGTTGCTCCTAACCTTGATCAACATATTGCCCATGAAGTTAAACAGAATGGAGAGTATTACTGTAAACGATTAGGAGCGGCTTGTGATTTCCTGATTTTAGAATTAGAGAGTGATCAATTAGTTGATTGGATTTTAAAAAAACGGCTTCCCTTTGATTCTCTCTATTTTTATGGTAAAAATAGACCGATTCATATTAGTTATGGCCCCGAACAAAAACGAAGTATTTGGACATTTACCTCCACGGGTAAACCGACTCAAAAAGGAATTGAAGTTTGGGTTAAAATAGCAAAAGAGTTCTGATTAATTTGTTTCTTTTAGAGAGGGAAGTTGCTTAAAATGATAAACTTCTGATGTTGTTTTTAAATTTTAGCCAACACCAGAAGTAATTCGTTAAGTTAAATTAAACGGTTAATTGACATTGAGGACAATTGCATCCTGTAATAGCAGTGTTGCTGTGATCCGTCGTTGTCCACGTTGAAGCTAAGGTAGCAGAAATTTGATTGAGGCTGATGTTTTTTTCAATAACCTGATTCCGGGAATTTTGAGGTGTTACAAAGGCAACTTTAGTACGAATGATGGGGATGAATTGAGCCACTAACTGATGAGTATGCCGTGAATTTAAAAGGGGTTGTACGATTGCTAACATAGAGACAATCAGAACACTGAAGGTTAAGATAAAAATTGGGAATTTTCTGAGCAATTTCATAGCTAAAATGATCACAATATTGGGTTTTAACCTGTTACCTATTTGGGTGAATCGGATCAGGATGATGTACCCATTATAGAGCAAGTCTGAATTCAGTGTAAAAACTCATCAATATCAAAGGTGAGGGTTTGAACAACAGCAGATTTTCTGTAAAAGTTAAACAAAAAACAAATTACAGCCTCAAATTGTTAATCTAGCTTAAACTGGATTAAATCAACTGATCCCAAATTTTGTAAATATTTATTAAAGGAAGATGGATCATGAAAGCCACTTTATCCCGCTTGATTATTGTGTTCCTCGCTATAGTAGGTGGAGGATTTACCTCTTTCTCTACAATCACATTAGCAGGTGGCCCCCCTCCTGGTAAACCATCACAACCACAAGCAGCACCTGCCACAACACCCTCTAATTCAACACCCTCTAATTCTAATTCTAATTCTTCTAATGCTGAAACAAATAATATTCCCCCTCAATTTCCTTTACCTAGTGCAAGAGTTGGTGCAGTCAATGGAGTCGTAACCCTTAAATTAATTAATAATGCAAATGTACCCATTCAATATCAAGTGATTGGGGGAACTCGTGAAGAATGGTTAGTGCAAAATTCAACCATTCAAGTACAAGGTTCACCTCCGATTACGTTAACCTATCGTCGCCAAGATGGAGGTTTATTACTTGTTCAACCCAAGCAAACTTCCCCTGGGGTTTTAGAAGTTCAATTCCGAGTGACCAATGATTTAAATATTGATACGAGATCTCTCAATATTACGGAAACAGGAAGTGTATTTTTGAATTAATTTCGATTCGCATTTTCCCTACCAATTTAAGGCTTTAATATTTGTTGATCGGGATTTTGCTCTAACTGAGAAGCCAAACTCTTTTCATTAAGATAAATTTCCCGAATATCAGTGGGTAAATTTTCCTCTAGTGTGCGATAAGCTCCGTTCAATAGTTCTTTGATTTCATTCGGAGAAACAGACTCTCCCTCAGCTTGCAAGTAAGCAGAAATACGAGTTTCACTCCAATGAAAAGTTTGCGCCATGACGAGAATTAACCTTAATAAAGGTTCCATTCGATCTAATACTAATCCCACATAACACCAGAGAGGAGGGGGTGCTGCGGATAAAGAATATTGAATTGATTCTACAGGGGGTAACTCGGCTTGATTAATACAAACTGCGGTAACATTAATTAACCAGTTTTGTAGCGTGGTTCCCCCGTCTGTATTCTCTTGTTCCCTTAAATTTAAAGGACGCATTTCATAAAAAATATGTCGCCAGGTTTGAGAAAATAAATAATCGGCTTGTACAGGGGAGCGTACCGAATGACGAATTAATGTATAGACAATTAAACCATAGCGGCAGAAAATAGCAACAAAGTATTTCCCCTGATCAGGATAATTCTGAAACAGAGTTAACAATTCCTGGTCTTTGTGATGAAATAGAGATTTGACCAGGGGATGATTTGATTCAGGTAAATGAAGCGTTTGCACGGCAACTCACAGCGAATTTTAGCTGGATAGTGTTTTCCCGTTGCATGATAGCTGATTTTGGATCGGAAATCAACTCTTGAACCTTAATTTATTCTCTGCTGACTTCCTCATCCCTTGACTCCAATATTCTTAATTTTGATTTATGGCTTTCTTGCTGCAAAAATCATCTCATTCAACCCTAGAAACCCGAAAAACAAAAAACTTATCGCTCTTATTACTTCCCCCGACAATTTGGTTACTTGTTTTTTTTATTATTCCCCTGGTGATTGTTTTCATTTATAGTTTTTTACAACGAGGAACTTATGGAGGAGTCACTTGGGAATTTACCTGGAGCAATTATCAAAGGTTAGCCAATGATTTATACCTAAATGTTTTTGGGCGTTCCCTCGGACTAGCAGCATTAACAACTTTAATTTGCTTAATTATTGGTTACCCCTTAGCATTTTTTATTGCCACTGCTTCTCCACGTTGGCGCAATCTACTTTTATTTTTAGTGATTATTCCCTTCTGGACAAATTTCTTGGTTAGAACCTATGCTTGGATTATTATTTTGCGTTCTGAAGGTGTGATTAATACTGTACTCCAAAGTTTAAATTTAATTCAAGAACCTTTAAACTTATTGTTTACTCCTTTTGCTGTTATTCTGGGTCTAATTTATGGTTATTTACCCTTTATGATTCTTCCCCTCTATGCGACGATTGAACGATTAAACTTTTCTTTAGTTGAAGCAGCCCAAGATTTAGGAGCAAACGATATTAGAACATTTTTTAGAATAATTTTACCCTTAACTTCTCCTGGAATTATAGCCGGGTCTATTTTGGTTTTTATTCCGGCTTTAGGTGCATTTATTACCCCCGATATTCTCGGAGGTGCAAAAACGGTTATGGTGGGTAATTTAATTCAAAATCAATTTTTACAAGCTCGTCATTGGCCTTTTGGGTCAGCCTTATCAATGGGATTAATGATTTTAGTCTTAATTCCGGTCATGATTTATTTTCGCAGTTCTAATTCGGAAAATTCTATTTAATAAATATAATGAAAACCGCAACTCTTGAGACTTTTATTTATGCTTGGGGAAGACGAGGACTAGCCCTACAAGCCACCTTTGCTCTCACGTTTCTTTACTTACCAATTTTAATCTTAATTATTTATTCCTTTAATGCTTCTCGGTTGAATTCCAATTGGACAGGATTTACCTTAAAATGGTATCAAAAGTTATTCAGTGGCTTAACAGAAAGTACCGCCGATATTTCTACTCAAAGTCTCTGGATTTCTCTGCAAAATAGCTTAATAATTGCTATTGTTTCTACTGTAATTGCCTCTATTCTAGGAACAATGATGGCATTAGTTTTAGAACGCTTTCGGTTTCCCGGTTCTAAAGTATTAGAAGCATTATTATTGTTACCAATTATTATTCCTGAAATTACATTAGGGGTATCTTTATTAGTCTTTTTTACGTTATTTTTTAGAATCCTTGAAAATCTAACTGGAATTCGCTTAACATTAGGCTTACCTTCCGTTATAATTAGCCATGCAACTTTTAGTATTGCCTTTATTACTATTACTGTGAGAGCGCGTTTAGCTGACTTAGATCCGGCTTTAGAAGAAGCTGCTTTAGATTTAGGGGCAAATGAATGGAAAACCTTTTGGAGAGTTACCTTCCCTTTAATTTTTCCGGCTATTTTAAGCGGTGCATTATTAGCTTTCACCTTATCATTAGATGATTTTGTTGTCACATTTTTTACAACAGGAGTTGGCGCAACAACTTTGCCTTTATTTGTTTATGGCATGATTAAATTGTCCATCACTCCAGTCATTAATGCGATTTCAACTTTGATGTTATTGGCTTCTCTTTTCTTAGTCATCTCATCTTTGAAATTGCAAGATCAAGTCAGTGTTAAACATTGACAACACTTAATCCTAATTAAAATTTAAACAGTCTTGTTTTTACACCCCATTCAGTTTACAATTATACGATGGGCTTTGCTTATAACTTGATACATCACAACCCTATCTATTTTCCCTAATATTTATTTTCCCAACATGAAACGAATTTTAACCTTAATTTTATTATTCTGTTTAGGCATATTTTTGCCCTTCGGATGTACACAAAATCAATCTAATACTCCCCCAAGTCCCTCTACTGCAAATGTTCTCAATCTTTATAACTGGTCAACCTATATTGACCCGGAAGTTCTTAAAGCCTTTGAACAAAAATATCAAGTAAAAATTAATTATGATACTTATGATAGTGCGGAAAGCCTCTACGCTAAATTAAAAGCGGGAAACCCCGGTTATGATGTAGCCTTCCCTCCTGATTATATGGTTAAAATCATGATTAATGAACAAATGTTAGAAGAAATAGAGAGTGCTAACATCTCTAACATTAAAAATATTGAGCCTAAATTTTTAAATCCTCCTTATGACCCCGGTAATAAATATAGTATTCCCTATCAATGGGTGACTTTAGGGATAGGATATAACCTGAAAAAAACAGGAGAAGAAATTAACAGTTGGTCAGCCTTAGTCGATCCAAAATATCAAGGAAAAGTCGGTTTATTAGATGATATGCGCCATACAATGGGGGCTGTTCTAATGTATTTAGGCTATAGTCCTAATACGAAAAACCCCGAAGAAATCCAAAAGGCGCGAGATTTTCTGATTCAAAATAAAGATAATATTGCTGCATTTGTACCCGATACAGGTCAACAATTGTTAAATCAAGGAGAAGTGAGTTTAACAATGGAATATAGTGGTGATATTTTTCAAGTAATGGCAGAAAATCCAGATTTACGTTATGTAATTCCCAAAGAAGGGAGTATTATTGGGATGGATAATATGGTGATTCCCAAAGGTGCACCCAATAAAAAACTCGCTGAAACCTTTATTAACTTTGTTTTAGAACCTGAAAATAGTGCAAAAATTTCTAATTTTATTGATTTTGCTTCCCCCAACAAAGTTGCAATTGATCAAAAATTAATTGAAGCAAAAAACTTAAAAAACTCTGGTATTTATCCTCCTCCAGAAATTTTTGACAAACTTCAATATCTTCAAGATGTCGGAGAAGCGACCCAACTCTATGATCAAGCTTGGACAGAAGTTAAAGTCGGTGTCGGTAAATAATCAAGTTTCAGGTTTAGGGTGAGAATAGGGAGTGCTGGTTTATGAATCTTGCGGTGGAATTATTGAACGTTTCTAAATTATTTAAAGGATTAAATAGCAAAGAATTCTTGGCTGTTAATCAAGTTAATTTAGAAATCAAAACCGGAGAATTTTTCTCCTTGTTAGGGCCATCAGGCTGTGGAAAAACCACAACATTAAGAATGATTGCTGGATTTGAACTTCCGACTTCTGGGGAAATTTTAATTCATCAAGAACCGATGAAAAATCGTCCTCCCTTTCATCGTCCAGTCAATACCGTTTTTCAAAATTATGCGTTATTTCCCCATTTAACCATCGCGGAAAATGTAGCCTTTGGACTTGAAATGGAAAATTTGCCTCGTCCTCAAATTAAGAGTCGAGTCGCAGACGCATTATCTTTAGTTAAATTAACGGATTTCCAAACTCGTTATCCCCGTCAGCTTTCCGGTGGACAACAACAACGGGTAGCCTTAGCAAGAGCATTAGTTAAACAGCCTAAAGTGTTATTATTTGATGAACCCTTGGGTGCTTTAGACTTAAAACTGCGAAAAGAAATGCAGTTAGAACTCAAAAAAATGCAGAAACAATTAGGCATTACTTTTGTTTATGTTACCCATGATCAAGAAGAAGCATTAACCCTGTCCGACCGCATTGGTGTCATGAATCATGGAGAATTATTACAAGTCGGAACCCCCCTGGAAATTTATGAATATCCTAAAACTAAATTTGTAGCTGATTTTATTGGAGAAACTAACGTTTTAACGGGACGAGTCACCCAAATTAAAGGACAAGAAATCACAATTTTAGTCGATGAACAACTCACCCTTCATCTGACAACCTCTCAACCCGTTATTGAAGGACAAATTATTAATTTAGTGATTCGTCCTGAAAAAATAACTCTCTATCCTAATCATTCTCAAAATCAGACAAATGACCCCAATATTGAAACTTGGAAAGGAATCCTTGAAGAATCAATTTATTTAGGAACGGATACCCGTTATAATGTCCGTTTAACTGATAAAATGGTCATCATGATTCGTATTCAAAATTGCCATCAAGATGATTTACAACGCTTTACAATCGGTCAACAGGTTAATGTAGCCATTCCGCCCAATAGTATTCGGATAATTGAATATTAAATTAAGATAGAATAGTATTCTCAATACTGAAGAGTCAATTTTTTATAAAAAAACGCCCATAATTAACACAATGGGCGCTCAATCCGGGTGCAATGCTATCAATTTATATTATAATATTCTAAACTGATTAGAGGAATATAAAATCAAAGTCTTTAACAAAAATTTACAATAATCTCTGCTAAAATTTTCAATTTTTATCTCCATGACTCCAACATTAATCGGACGTTGGCAAACTCGTCTATTTCTGTTTGCAACTATTGGTGTTTTAGTAACCTTAGCTTTTTTTATACTACAAATCGGTGATCAACCCCGATCAATTTATTTTTGGATTTTAGGATATATTACTTGTTTTGGATTTTTGTGGGATATTCTCTATATCAAGCTTCAAAAATTTCGCTGGGATCGAGATTGGCCAGGAGCTTTTCAACTCTTAGCCGGGATTTGGGAAGCGTTATTTTTAGTAACCTTGATCAAAATGATCGGTTTACCTGGTATTTCTCCCTCTAAATTTAATTTAGGATTATTTATTTTTCACTACAGTTGTGTTTGGACTGCTATTTTTATCACTTCACAAAGTCTAATTAGAATTTTATTCCCCCAATGGCGTTTTCGGGGAGGACAATGGTTTTAAGTCAACAGCCAATCGTTAACTGTAAACACCCTTAATTTTTAATTGTTAAATCCTCCTCGGTTTCTTTTAATATCTTCAAAGGCGGAATATTAACAGGAATTACTTCTCGTCTGGCTTGGTTTAAATCATGAAAGCTACCACACAGTAATAAGCGATCGCCGACTTGCAAATCTAAATTTCGATTCGGCCAGCGATAAAATTTATCTTCTCGACGTAAAGCTTGAACTTGTACCCTAAAACGATTTGCTAAATCTAATTTAGATAAAGGTTTACCGATCACCGTGCTATTTTCAGGAATATTTAACCATTGACAAGAAATACTTTCTGCGGGAATTGTCACCTCCCCTTTTGCCAATTGATCTAACGTTTCTAACGCTGCCGTTTCCCCCACAACTAATAATTTATCATCCTTTTCTAAACGAGTTTGACCATCAGGATAATCAATTTCTTCCCCCGTCAAACGGCGAATTGCCATCACACTAATTCCCGTCATCGGACGAATATTACTTTCTTCTAAAGTCATTCCTGTTAAGGGAGAAGTCGGGGGTAAGGTATACCATTTACTATTCATTTCTTGAGTCGCTTGCTGTAAATCCCGCGCCACTTCTTGAGGAGATTGTTTAGGGCGAAAATCCGAATACTGATCTTGACGAATTTCTTGCATTTCCTGTTTAATTTTATTTTCAGGTAAACCCATTCTTGTTAATAAATGAGTCGATAATTCTAAACTCGCTTCAAACTCAGGTTGTACAACTTCTTTCGCACCCAATTGATACAAAAGTTCAATATCTTTATCCCGATCAGCGATAACAATTACATCTAAATTCGGTGAAAATTCTAAGGATCGTTTTAAGCATAATCGGGTACTCATTGGATCAGAAAGAGCGATCGCCATTGAGGTTGCCCGATCCACTCCGGCGGTTTCTAAAACGTGCAAACTCGCCGCATTTCCATATAAATAAGGAATGTTATTATTTCTCAATTCCTGTACAGATTGTTCCGATTGATCAATGACAACAACCGAATAATTATGACTTTGTAATAGCCGAACTAAATTTCTCCCGACTCGTCCATATCCACACACAATAATATGGTTTTGTTGGGGTAATTCTTCAGAAATTTCCTTAATTTTCTGACTTTTTTCTAAAACACTCGACAAATCCCATTTTTCTTCTATCCAGTCTAAGAGTTTAGGTGCAAATTGTAAAATAAACGGGGTAATAATTAATGTCAGGGCTGTGGTTCCCACAATTAATAAATAAATCCGTCGAGAAACTAAACCTAATCCTTGCCCTGCACTGGCTAAAACAAAGGAAAATTCTCCAATTTGAGCTAATCCCAATCCCGTAATAATTGACGTTCTCCAAGAATAGCCAAATAGTTTAACAATCGGAATAATAATTAAGGTTTTCCCCACTACAATTAATACCATTAATCCGATAATTAATTCTAAATGTTGCCACAGAAATACCGGATCAATTAACATTCCCACTGCGACAAAAAACAAAGCTGCAAAAATATCTCGAATCGGTTCCACATAGGTTAAAGTTTGATCCGCATATTCCACTTCAGAAATCATTAACCCGGCAACAAAGGCTCCCATTTCAATGGAAAACCCTAAATGTTCTGTTAATAGTGCAATCCCTAAACATAACGCCACAACCCCTAATAAAAAAAGCTCTCGGCTTTCGGTTTGGGCTAAAAATCGTAACAGCCGAGGAATCATCCAAATCCCCGCAATAATAGCCCCTAAAGCAAATAATCCTATTAATAAAAGTGAGCGTCCTACGGCTTCAAAAATCACATTACCTTGGGGTTGATTTAAAGCAGGTAACACCGCTAACATTAACCCCAAGGCTAAATCCTGTACCACCAGAATTCCTAGCATCACCTGACCTTGCGGGGTTGCCATTTCATTGCGTTCCATCAAACATTTGAGGACAACCGCCGTTGAAGACAAAGATAAAATTGCCCCTAAAAAGATGCCTTGAATCGGAGAAGTATCCCAACCCAAAATTCCCATAGCTAGGGCGGTAATTAATATTGTAAAAACAATTTGTAACCCCCCTCCTCCTAAACTAATTCCTTGAACTTTCTTTAATTCCGCAAAGGAAAATTCCACCCCTAAGGCAAAGAGAAGAAACGCGACTCCAAATTGAGCGAGGGTTTCCACCTGAACTAATTCTTTAATTACCCCTAATCCACTAGGGCCAACAATCATTCCCCCAATCAAATAACCCAGAATCGCAGGTTGTCGGAGTAAAGATGCTAACAGTCCTCCAATCGTCGCCGCCGCAAGGACAAGAACTAAATCTACAATTAAGCGAAAATCTTCTGGCACGGTTTATCTTAGACTAAGTGATTCAATGTAACGTTCTGTTACTTATTCTAAGGATACTAAAATTGTCAAGATTCCGACATCAGCCCTAAAATTTTACCGGACGATCCATCAATATTGGAGAGAGTAAAGATGAGACTGAAAGTGCGTAGGGGGATCAAGTCGTTAATGTTAAGCCTAATCACGGTTGCAGTCGTCCTGGCCCTTCCAGGATTCGCAGCCCAGGTACGAGTGAATCCCTCCTCTCCTGAGTTGGGAGATACCCTGTCTGTGGTTTTGGAGTCTGCTGCTTCAGCAACCCAACCCACGGTGACTTGGCAGGGGAAAACTTATCCCATGTTTGCCATTGGCCCGAACCGAATGCGGGTTTTATTACCCACCACGCCTTTAGATCAGCCGGGAACCAAATCCCTACAAGTTAATGATGGGACACAGGTACAGAATGTAACGGTACAACTGCGCGATCGCGATTTTCCGACTCAATCGATTTGGCTACCCCCGGATAAAGAAGAACTCCAGGGAACCGATCACGAATTTGATCGCGTCGATGCGTTTAAAGCCCTTGTCACCCCGGAAAAATATTGGAACGGCCCTTTTTTACGACCGAATTCAGGTGAAATTACCACGATTTATGGTGTGCGTCGTTACTACAATGGGGATTTTGCTGAGGACTATTATCATCGAGGGGTGGATTATGCCGGGGGGATGGGTTCCCCGGTGATTGCCCCAGCGGCTGGACGAGTCGCCCTGGTGGGACGGGAATCAGAAGGATTTCAGATTCATGGCAATGTGATTGGTTTAGATCATGGTCAAGGGGTGGGGAGTATTTTGATGCACCTCAGCCGGATTGATGTGAAAGAGGGGGATTTTGTCCAAGCGGGTCAAGTGATTGGGGCGGTGGGTTCATCCGGGGCTTCTACCGGCCCCCATCTCCATTGGGGACTCTATGTGCAGGGTCAATCTGTTGATCCGGTTCCCTGGCGTTATGCAGCCATTGATTAAATTTGTATTTCCCCAGATTCATCCGGTTAATTCCCATCACCTTGCCAATGGTATCCTAGAAGAAGTAGCCATAGCCTGAATATGATATTCTTAGCGAATGTTAAAAAAACAAAACCCTAGATTATGGCTCGGTTCAACCTAATTCCCTGAGTATATTAATTTCTATTTTTAGGGAATATTTTAGGCAAGAGCAGTTAAACATAATGATGCGAAGTGTAAAAGCATTATGAGTATTGAAAAGATTGTTGAGCAAGCATTGCAAGATGGTTATCTGACCCCCTCAATGGAGGCAGAGGTTGGACGAATTTGTAATACCGCCTCAGAACTTTCCATTGAAGAATATATGGCTCTGGATCGGTTGATGGGAGCCTTGTTAACGGGTGAAGTCGTCGTTTTACCCCGGAAACAATTTATTAATGTGATGGAGGAATTAGTCCTGAGTGAAGCGATCGCTCGGGTTGCAGAAATTGAAGAAAATAGTGAGCAAAGCTTAGATGTGGGGGATATTGCTGCCTATGCGTTAAATCGTCTTCCTCCCCTCTATGCCACAACGGAAGAAGGAGCCCAATATCAACGCTCAAGAGCCAAAGAAGAACTCCAAGTGCTGATTGCCAATCAGGTTAAAGAAGCGATTGAGCGTAACTTAAACCGTGCGGCTCAAAATCAAACGGTTCTCGGGAAATCTACAGGGGAAGCCGTCTTATCTCAAGTCAGTTCACTATTACAGACCTATGCCCAAAACTATGACCCGACCTCTAACATGACCTCTAAACCGATTAACACCTCCTCAGTTCATGAAATTGGTCAGGATTATTGAGTTGGGGATAGGTTCAGATCAATCAGGGTTGCTGATGGACAACTTTGATTAACCTGAACCTCTCATAACTCCTGATTGAGAGATGTTAATGGGGAACTTTTGGCTGCGTTCAATTTAAGCCAACCGCTTCATTAGCTCGTTGTTCCCGTTTCTTCCGTTCCGCTTGGGTCATTTCTTCAATCATGATGCGGGCTTGCGCCACTTTTTCAAGATTGCTGCGATAGAGATCTAAATCCTTGAGCAGTTTATCTTGAGGCAAGTGTAATGCTTCAGCCAGTTGAGTTAAGATTTGTTCGCCTGTAGCTTTGTCTTGAATTCCATTGGGATCAGCAACCTCTAACAAGGTGTATAAACCAATGGCATACAAGCGACTGTATTTCCATTTGGGATTAGTTGCGACGGTTCGGAAATATCCTAGCAACTCAGTCTCCGCAACTTCATCAGGAGAAGCCTTTAAATTAACAATTAAATCTTTAACCGATAGAGTTTTGGCTAATTCTGTTAAGTGTTGAGCATCACCCCGATATTTTTGCGGGTCATCTTGTTGTGCTTTGATCAGCGCATTAAAAATCGAGTCTTGATCGGATGACGGTTGATACCCTTGCATAAAGCGATCAAAAGCTGTTACAACACCCAACGCATAAATGGGGTCATAGCTAAAGTCAACATTGACCGAGAGCAAGTGCATTTCCACCATCAACTCCTCGACCACACGACGATAGATGGAATTGATCGGGCGAGTGTGTAGACTGTAAAAAGTACGCTTTGTATCTGAAACCGTGCGGATGTTGTTCACAAGCCAATCTTAAAAGGGACTAAATACTATTTTAATTTTTTTGTGTTCAGGATTTTGAATCCTAGAAATTAAACAATCACAACGGAAACAACCAATGGTAATATCCCCTGAACTTAGAGCTTTAGCGGAATATATGGCGGGAGAGTTTAATAATCAAGCCCAAGCCTTGGCTGACCCCGTTTGGTATGTCCATTTACACCTCTGGCATCGTCCAGTTCCCTTCAATCTGTTTCCCGAACCCAGCTTGATCCTATTTGCCGAACAAGCCAATATTGTTAACCTGAATCAACCCTATCGTCCTCGGTTTATTCAGTTACGCTCCTCCCTTAATCCTGAGTTCCCTTTAGAGGCTCAATATTATATGCCTCAAAATATTTCTCAGGTGCAAGGTGCTGGACAAGATCCAGAACGGTTGCAACATCTTACCCCAGAGGATTTAAAACTTTTGCCCGGTTGTACCTTAAATATTACTTATCAAGTCTTAAGCCCTAATCATTATCGATTCAAAGCCATACCTCCAAAAGACCAAATCTGTTGCTTTAGTTATCAAAACAAAACCTATCAAGTTGAATTGGGTTTTGAAGCCACCCAGGATGAATTTTTCAGCTATGACAAAGGTATTGACCCTACCACTGGAAAACCATTGTGGGGGGCGATGTTAGGGCCATTTCAATTCCAAAAACAGTCTTGTTTTGCTTCTTTACTGCCTAATGACCTTTAATCTCAATCCCAACTGAAAATTTGTTCAGATCAGGCTTCTGCTGAGAGACGTACAGAAGTACGCCTCTTGTTTTGACAGAAAGCCGAGTAGGGTTAGCGTGCCGTGATCTGATTTCCACTGGCTCTTTTCAGGGGGCGACAAGAGAGATAGAAAGATTACTGGATAAGCTTGCTATTTTTCTGTGGGTTTATGGGTTTCTAACCCACCCCGGCCCTGTCTGGGTTGGGGGCGATTGTCCCCCCCTGAACTTTCTCTTACCCCACCTTCAAGGGCTTCATCTTCCGTCTCAAAAATTTCAAAGACAGAATCCATCATGGTCACCTCAAATACCAGTTTGGCTTCTGGATGAACATTACAAATTCGGAAGCTACCCTTCACTTTGTCAGCATCTCGCATTCCAGCAACCAGTGAAGTCAGACCCGAACTATCAATAAAGTTCACTTGACCTAGATTTACTACGACATGGCGACTCAATTTAGATATACATTCCTGCAACTTGAGGCGGAATTGCCAAGCTGTTGTGATGTCTAGGCGTCCTGTTGGTGCCAAGACAATGACCTTTGTACCATCCTGGGTCGTATGTTCTTTTTGATCGATATGAATCACTGACCGTCCCCTCGGAATTTTTGATATTGCGTTGGTTGCTTATCTGACAGTAGTTTAACTTAGACCTGTGAGTTAGGAGCAGTCCAGTTCGCCCAATCTTGAGGCTTTAAGAAAGTCTCATACAATTCTGCTTCTGGAGTTCCCGGTTCCGGCTCATAGCCATATTCCCATCGTACCAGAGGCGGTAAAGACATGAGAATGGACTCAGTACGACCATTGGTTTGTAAGCCAAAAATCGTCCCTCGATCATAAACCAAGTTGAATTCCACATATCGACCTCGCCGATATAATTGGAACTGTCGTTCTCGATCTCCGTATTCATGAGAACGCCGCCGTTCTACAATCGGCCCATAAGCAGGTAGAAAAGCTTGTCCACAGTCTTGAATAAAACTGAACAAAGATTCCCAATCTCTCGAATCTGGGGTTCCCACTTCATTACTATACAAGGCTGCTGTTCCTTTCGGATCAGGGCCTTTATAAAGTTGACTTTGGGGATCTTGATAGTCAAAAAAGATGCCCCCCACCCCTCGTGTTTCTTGGCGATGTTTCAAATAGAAATATTCATCACACCAACGTTTGAATACAGGATAATACTCTTCATGGTGGCGATCGCAAGTTTGTTTTAAGGTTTGATGAAAATGGTGAGCATCTTCAGCAAAGGGATAATAAGGGGTTAAATCAATCCCGCCCCCAAACCACCATACAGGCCCCGCTTCAAAATAGCGATAATTAAGGTGTACCGTTGGAATATAGGGATTGCGGGGATGGAGTACCATTGAGGTTCCTGTGGCATAAAATCCCTGTCCGGCTGCCTCTGGACGTTGTGTCAGAATTGAAGGAGGCAATGTTTCGCCCCAAACTTCGGAGAAATTCACTCCCCCTTGTTCAAACACATCCCCATCTCGAATCACACGAGTCCGACCGCCACCGCCTTCTGGGCGATCCCAAGAGTCCTCTCTAAATTTGCCAAGGCCATCGAGTTTTTCTAAGCCTTGACAAATTTCATCCTGGATTTGTTTCATAAACTCACTGACACGGGTTTTGGAGTCAGTCGGAGGGATCAACTGGGGCGTAGTAATTTCCGATATCTGAGAAGCTGTCATAATTTTTTTTTAACCTATCTTGTTTGGCGAACCATTTGTTTTAATCTCGCCAAGCGTTATGATCATGTCTATATTGTGTCCCTGGAGTCAAGTGGCTAATGGCTACTGATGCCTTAAATTTCTGAGACTGTAAATCTTCTTTACTTTAATTTGAAGTTAGCTTAAGCGTTTTTAACACTTATTATCAAAATATGAAGAGCCGTTAAATTGCCGAATTCTTGAATAATAGACGGGGGATAGACTCTCTACTCCCGACAATAGCCCTTCATTTATTGCTCAAATTGGAAACACTCTGATTCAATATGCTTGATTTCAACACAGTCTTAGAGGTGTTACGACCTGTACAAGACCCTGAACTCCAAAAGAGTTTGGTGGAATTAAACATGATTCGTAACCTGAAAATCCAAGGGGGTGAGGTTAGCTTTACCTTAGTCCTGACCACGCCTGCTTGTCCCCTACGGGAATTTATCGTCGAAGATTGTCAAAAAGCCGTTAAACAACTCCCAGGGGTGGAAACGGTTGTTGTTGATGTTACCGCCGAAACCCCTCAACAAAAAGCTTTACCTGACCGTCAAGGTATTCCAGGGGTTAAAAATATTCTAGCCATTTCCAGTGGCAAAGGAGGCGTCGGAAAAAGTACCGTTGCGGTTAATGTTGCGGTTGCCTTAGCTCAAACGGGTGCGAAAGTTGGTTTAATTGATGCGGATATTTATGGCCCTAATGACCCCACGATGTTAGGGTTGGCAGATGCTCAAGTCAGGGTGCAGCAAAGTCCCCAAGGAGAAGTCCTAGAACCTGCATTTAATCATGGGGTAAAGTTGGTTTCGATGGCATTTCTCATCGATAAAGATCAACCTGTGATTTGGCGTGGCCCCATGTTAAATGGGATTATTCGTCAATTTCTCTATCAAGTTAATTGGGGTGAATTAGATTATCTTTTGGTGGATATGCCGCCGGGAACCGGAGATGCTCAACTCACCCTCGCCCAAGCGGTTCCCATGTCTGGGGTCGTAATTGTGACAACACCTCAGTTAGTTTCTCTCCTTGACTCCCGGAAAGGGTTAAAAATGTTCCAACAGTTGGGGGTTTCGGTGTTGGGAATTGTGGAAAATATGAGTTATTTTATCCCCCCTGATGCCCCGGATAAAAAATACGATATTTTTGGTTCTGGCGGAGGCGAAAAAACCGCTCACGAGCTTGGTGTTACCCTCTTGGGTGCTATTCCTTTAGAAATGCCCGTGCGAGAAGGGGGAGACGCAGGAATTCCCATTGTGATTTCTGATCCTAACTCAGCTTCGGCTTTAGAATTAACGGCGATCGCCCAACGCATTGCTGGAAAAGTCTCTGTTTTCGCCTTAACTTAGGGGTATTGACTGTTGACGGGTACGGGTGGGGACTCACGCTATTTTTGTTGACACTCCCCCGTCAAGCGTTCGACTGAGCTCACGCCGAAGTCTCACGCCGAAGTCTTACGCTGTGGCGGGAGTCCTCTCTCGACGATACAGATATTAGCCCCTGAACTCAAATATATGGCGCTACGCATGACGGTTAGGACATTTTTAAACTCTAAAACCCTTTCAATTCTTACTGTTCCCTGTTCCCTATTCCCTGTTCCCTCTTCAAGTAGCACTATAGTCATCTTGGAGACGGGTCGGGGGAAAGGTAACACTCGTTTTTGCAGAAAATCAAATAGCCCTGTCCCTATTCCCTCCAGTGGGCACTATAGTTTACAATTGTCTAACGTTAGCTGCTGTTTATCGTTAAACCTGCAATTATGCTACTGATTACCCTATTACTCTATGCGGCTCTTGCTGGTGCTTATTTATTAGTGCTTCCGGCTGCTTTATATGCCTATATGAATGCTCGTTGGTATGTAGCCAGTTCCTTTGAACGAGCTTTTATGTACTTTTTAGTCTTCTTCTTTTTCCCTGGATTAATTCTGCTTGCACCCTTCTTGAATTTACGTCCTCAACCTCGAAAAATTGCCAGCTAATGCGACGAATTGATGTCATTGTCATTACAATTCTTGTCTTTTTAAGCGGTGGATTGATTTACCTCATCTTCCAAGGGATAGGTTTTGATAGCGCCGATGCTGGAATCTGGAGTCAAGCGGTTTTAGTGGGGGGTTTAGTGATTTGGTTACTAACTTATTTATTTCGAGTTGGTACTCATAAAATGACTTATAACCAACAACTTAAAAACTATGAAGATGCGGTATTACAAAAACGACTGGAAGAAATGACTCCAGAAGAACTGGCTCAACTTCAAGCTGAAGTTGAAGAAGAGAAAAGGAGTTAAGTCTTTTATTTTTCTCTTCTTCAATGGATCTGAAGTTATTGGATAATTAATTAGTTTATTTGAGTTTATTTGAATGATTTCTGTTTCTCAATGCTTTGAATCTTTACGAGTTTCGGACAAAAAAAACTGTGCTTTAATTCCGTTTATTACCGCCGGTGATCCGAACTTAGAAACAACGGCGAAAGCTTTACAAGTTCTGGATCAAAATGGAGCGGATTTAATTGAATTGGGGGTTCCTTATTCTGATCCATTGGCAGATGGGCCTGTTATTCAAGCGGCTGCAACTCGCGCCTTACAAAAAGGAACTCGTTTAGATCAAGTATTAGAAATGGTGGCAACTGTTAGCCCAACGCTGAAAGCCCCAATTATTTTATTTACCTATTATAATCCCATTTTGCACCGAGGGATTAAACCCTTTTTAGAACAGATTTATCAAGCGGGAGCTAGGGGTTTAGTCGTACCGGATTTACCTTTAGAAGAAGCCGAAACTTTACTAGAACCTGCCCGTCAAATCGGCATAGAAGTCACGTTACTGGTGGCACCGACCAGCCCTAAAGAACGAATTGAATTAATCGCTCGTCAATCTCAAGGGTTTATTTATTTAGTCAGTGTTACCGGGGTAACGGGGATGCGTTCGCAAGTCCAAACCCGTGTTGAAGATATTCTCAAGGAAATGCGAACTCTCACGGATAAACCCATTGGAGTTGGGTTTGGGATTTCTCAACCCGAACAAGCCACCCAAATGCGAGATTGGGGTGCGGATGCGGTGATTGTTGGAAGTGCTTTTGTCAAACGATTAGCTGAGGGAACACCGGAACAGGCATTAGCAGATATTGGTCGATTTTGTCAAGATCTAAAAACCGCAATCCAAAATTAAAATACAGGACTTGCAAAGCAAGTCCCTATTCAGGGGAATAAATGTAGCAATTGTAATGTTTTTTGAAGAGCAATGTAGCCTGTTCGACAATTTTTGTGTATAATCTTGAGCAGATGTGTTGTTACTAAATACACTCTGATCTACTTGATTTTTTAATAACTAGGCGAACTTTGACGGGTTTCATTGAAAAAAAGCAAGAACGCTGGAAGTATTGTGCTCCCATAAACACATCACTTCCAGCTCCTTGAAACCCTCGTAATGTGCCTTTCTGTTTTTTATTATTGCAAGCTTGCTTAGGGATTTCAAGAGGTCTTTTGCAATCACCCACTTTTTAGGTTAGGGGTGTCTATAAATCCCTTGGCTGGCTGTTTTTAGTTATTTTTTGCTCTAGGGAAAAAGCAAACTCAATAGTTTTAATGTCCTCGGCTAAACCTGATCGCCCTTTTTACAGGGGATTCTGGCTTGATTCTCAATTAATGATGGTCTGTCAAACTGGGGTGAAACCTTGGTTCTTCGTGGGTTGTAATCCTTGGAGATTGTTATTAATTCCCCTATCTCCCTAGACAAATAGGGTTAACGACGATCAAAAACAGTTTTTGATCGCCGCGTTATTGGTAGAAACAATCCAGGAAAAACAGAGCCCACCTAACTATATTGCTGGCTGGAATTTTTTTCAGGCTCTAAATTAAATAAGGTCTGTAAGGTTTGCATCGCCCGACGTCGAGCTTCAATATCCTGTTGAGCGCGAAGTTGTACCATCGGGTCGTGGAGAATCTTATTCACAATTCCTCGCGTTAAGGCTTCTATGACTTCTTGATGCTTATCAGCAAATTCTGTCCCTAAACGAGATAAAGCTTTTTCTAACTCCTGTTCTCGAATTCCTTCAATTTTATCGCGTAAACAGTTAATCACGGGTACTGTTTCTAAACTGCGCCACCAAACATCAAAGGCTTGTACTTCCTCTTCCAATAAAACTTCCGCTTCCTGAGCCATTTGACGGCGACTTTCGTGGTTTTGCGCGACAACCGCTTTTAAATCATCCACATTATAAGCTTGAACATGGGCTAACTCATTCACATCAGTAGCGACATTCCGAGGGACAGAAATATCGACTAACATTAAGGATTGAGAGGCGGTTAAAATCGTTTCTAACTTAGAGCGATCTACAATTGGTTCTGTCGCTGAAGTGCTAGTAAACACAATATCAGAATTAGCCATTACAGACATCATTTCCGACATCGTATCAATTTTTAAATTCGCATCAGGAAATTGATGAGCTAATTCTTTAGCACGCCCTAAAGTTCGATTTAAAATGGTAATTTGGTTCCCACCTTTTGATAATAAGTGCTGAACCAATAAACGCGACATTTTACCCGCACCTAAAATCGTAATGCGATAATTACTTAAGTTCTGGACTTTCATCTGAACTAATTCCACCGCCGCAGAACTAATAGAAACTGCACCCGTACCAATGCTTGTTTCCGTTCTCACCCGTTTTCCAGCCGTCACCGCTTGGGTAAATAAACGGTTCAGAATGCGACTAATCCCTTTATATTGCTGACTTAATTTATGAGTTTGTTTAACTTGAGATAAAATTTGACCTTCCCCTAAAACTAAACTATCTAAACCCGCCGCCACTCGCATTAAGTGCATAATGGCATCATCATGAAGCAAAGTAAATAAATGGGGGCGTAATTGATGTAAAGATAACTTACTTTTTTCTGATAAAAATTGAGTAACTTCCCGAATTCCCGGTTGAGTTTCTGTGGCGACTAAATAAATTTCTAAACGGTTACAGGTGCTGAGAATCGCAACTTCTTCAATATGAGGATAACTTAATAAATGAGCGATCGCAGCTTCTAACTGAGGTTCAGGAATACTCAATTTTTCGCGTACTTCAACAGGCGCGGTCTTATGACTTAAACCGACAACAGCAATATTCATACAACAGTTGATATAAATAGGGTTTTAAAAAAAGATCAAACAGTAATTCAGTTATCAGTTATCAGTTATCAGTTATCAGTTAAGAGTAGATATCTTTCAGTTAATAGTTAATAGTTAATAGCTGTTAACTGTTGGATAAAAACCAAAAACTGATGACTGATTACTATTTACTGAAAAGTTTAGCGCAACTGAATATTCTTAGGTGACTCAAACATATGGATAGTATCCACAAAACGAGCCGTTTTCGACTGAGAAGAAATGACTAAACTTTGAGTACGAGCACCACCTTTAAAGAAGCGCACTCCTTCCATTAAAGTACCCGGTGTAATTCCACAGGCTGCGAATAACACCGTTTGGCCAGAAGCTAATTCCTCTGCATTATAGACTTTATCCGGTTCAGTAATTCCCATTTCTTTGAGGCGAGCAATATTGCCTTCTTTGCTTTCCCCAATTAATCCGGTTTTCACCACTTCAGGGTCATAAATTAACTGACCTTGGAAGTGACCGCCTAAAGCCCGCATTGCCGCCGCAGAAATCACTCCTTCTGGTGCCGCCCCAATACCCATGAGAGCATGAATATTCGTTCCTGAAAAGGCACAGGAAATTGCAGCCGAAACATCACCATCACTAATCAAACGTACACGGGCGCCAGCAGTCCGAATTTCATTGATCAGATCTTTGTGACGGGGACGATCCATCACCACCACCACTAAATCCTCAACGGAGCGGTTCATGCAGTCCGAGAGAATTTTTAAGTTTTCAGTGGCAGATTTGTTAATATCGACATGACCTTGAGCCACCGCAGGAGCCGCTAACTTCTTCATATAGAAGTCAGGCGCCGCAAATAAACCGCCTTTTTCAGAAATGGCTAATACAGCCATCGATCCATTTTGACCGTAGGCGACTAAGTTTGTCCCTTCGCAGGGGTCAACGGCGATATCAATTTCAAGCAGTTCATCCGGGTTACAATATTTAGCGGCATCGTCTTGGGTACAGATGCCGACTTGTTCACCAATATAAAGCATGGGGGCTTCATCCCGTTCTCCTTCCCCAATGACGATTCGTCCTTTCATGTGAATTTGGTTCATGCGTTGACGCATGGCTTCCACCGCCACATGGTCGGCTTCATTTTTGTCTCCCTTACCCATCAAACGAGCAGAAGCAATCGCAGCTTGCTCGACGACTTCAATAATCTCTAATCCAATAACATTATCCACAGAATTTTCTCCTCTCAACAGTTTGAGATTGCCGGATTGATTACATACTCCCAGTGTTTTAGTCTATCAGAGGGGGGGATTTCCTTTACATTTCAGGGAATATCGTTTTTGTTAATTTTTGCTGCATTCAACCTAAATTGAGTGACAAGGGGATCGTCTGACCGACTTAAGAGTGCTAAGACAGTTTAATCTGGAATAGAGATTTGTAGGTCAGTCAATTACGCAACTACCCATGAGTAATAACGTTCTTGTGATTCAAGATTCGGAATTTGACTCCGAAGTGCTGCAAGCTGAACAACCCGTTTTAGTTTATTTTTGGGCGGGTTGGTGTGGCCCTTGTCGGCTTGTCTCTCCGTCCATAGAAGCGATCGCCGCAACCTATGGTGATCAGGTGAAAGTAGTTAAGGTGGAAATAGACCCCAATCCCGATACCGTCAAACTGTGTAAGGTTGAAGGAGTTCCGGCTTTGAGATTATTTAACGGTCAAGACATTGTTCAATCTCATGAGGGCGCCATTAGCAAACCTAAGTTAATCGAATGGCTTGACACTGGCTTATCCTCCATTGACATTCCCACCCCTAAAGGCTCCAGCCTTTAAGTCGCTGTCAATTTCTGACAGGCTTAATTGACACTCCCCCGTCAAGGGTTCGGCTGAGTTTCGTTATTGCTCAACTACCGCTCACACCGAAGTCTGGCGCGCTCGACGGGGGATTCTTGTTTCACAGAAGAATGCTGGTTGTCTCTTTCTTAAGTGACAGATTTAATTTTACCCCTAATCATTATTGCTTCATTAAAAGAATGAAACTCAAATTTTTTGTACAATTTGCCTTCTTTGACTACCCAACCCGGTAGGCTCTTTAAGGCTTGATCTATTTCTGTTGCAGCGTTACTTCGGGATTGTCCATCCCTAGTTTGTATTGGTTTAGAAAAGGGATAGAATATTTTGCAACTAAATTTGATAAATTAGCAATAGAGATTAATCTTAATACTGTCAGAGACAACAATATTGTTTGATTTCCTTCAATGAATTATGAAATTTGCTAATCGTTTAGACCTGTTACGCTCTAATGTTTTTGCTGATATGGATCGAGCCAAAGCCAAGGCTGTATTAGCAGGACAGGATTTAATTGATTTATCCTTGGGTTCTTCAGATTTACCCGTTGCTGATCATATTATTACGCCGATCCAGGACTCTGTGTCTGATCCCGCTACTCATGGTTATCTATTATTTCGCAATACTCAAGGGTTTCGAGAAATCGTTGCTCAGTGGTACAGCAACCGTTATGGTATTGCTGTTGACCCTGAAACGGAGGTTTTACAACTCATTGGTTCCCAGGAAGGAACGGCCCATTTACCCTTAGCGATTCTCAACCCTGGTGATTTTGCCTTATTACAAGATCCCGGTTATCCCTCTCATATTGGTGGGGTTTATTTAGCGGGGGGCCAAATGTATCCGATGCCCTTACGCGAGGAAAATGGCTTTTTACCGGTTTTTGAGGAGATTCCAGAAACAGTCTTAGCCCAAGCTCGCATGATGGTGTTGAGTTATCCCCATAACCCGACATCTGCAACGGCTTCTTTATCGTTTTTCCGTCAGGCTGTGGCCTTTTGCCAAAACCATGATTTAGTTTTAGTTCATGATTTTCCCTATATGGATTTTGTGTTTCCAGAAGGAGAAGATCAGACGGTTGCAGAATTAGCTCCCTCAATTTTACAAGCTGATCCAGACAAAAGCGTTTCGATTGAGTTCTTTACCTTTTCTAAATCCTACAATATGGGCGGGTTCCGCATTGGCTTTGCCATTGGGAATGCAGAGTTAATTTTGGCTTTACGCCAGATTAAGGCAACTGTTGATTTTAACCAATATATCGGGATTTTGAATGGGGCGATCGCCGCTTTAACGGGGCCACAGGATCATATTATTCAGAATATGGGAATTTTCCGTCAACGACGGGATGCCTTTATTCAAGCGATGCAGGATATCGGTTGGAATGTCGCCAAACCAAAAGCCACGATGTATATTTGGGCTAAACTACCCGAACCTTGGTCACAGGATTCTATTGGGTTCTGTCGCCAACTGGTAGAACAAACGGGAGTAGCGGCTTCTCCGGGGGTTGGGTTTGGCAAATCCGGTGAAGGATATGTGCGGTTTGCCTTAGTCCATCCTCCAGAAGTATTAGTCACGGCGGTCAATCGCATTGCCCAGTTTTTACAATCATCTCCCTAAACCCTAAACCCTTGATTTTTTAGGGTTTTCACTCTTTTTTTGTTCATCCCCTGTTCTAGCAATTGCCTGGAAACAGGGTTTTTTCAATGGAAATTCCGTGAACTACCTACACCGGCCGCCCCCCCCCAGGGCTGTTTCATTCTAAAAAAATTAGGTACACAAAAGGCAAAGATAATTGATATTGTCGGCTATCATTCTTTGAGTTGTTGTGGGAGAATGATAGCCGTTAATTCTGAGAAGATTAAGGACAATACTTCTGATAATGGCGAAGTTTTGTGCAGCCCAACCTGAGCGAATCTTAGAACTATCTTCACGGAATAAAACATCCCTTATCCAATGATTTTGGTTTTCGATTAACCAATGTTCTCTAATCTTCTCCCCGAATTCTTCCGCACTAATCAGTATACTGCTAATGTAGTAAACTCTCTCGTAGTAAGGCTTTGCTTTTCTAATTCCGCTTCGAGTTACACAAACAAAGCTCTTAATTCCTTTCCAATAATTTTGATTAATACAACTGAGATTATCGAAAACTTCTACCCTTCGGGTAATCTGTCTTCCCTTTGTATTATCTTGACTAATATGCTGGTCTACACTTTCACAGCTTTCTCGTTTCATCTCTAACATTTCATACAGCTTTTTTTGGTTCTTCTTGACGGCGATGATATAGTGGTTTTTGCTCTTAATAATAACTTCTGTGGTTTTTTTTGGCAATGAAGGGCATCTAAGGTAAAGACTGCATCCTCTAATCCCAAGGTTTTAATTAAGTTTTGCACCACTATTAGTTCACTATTAGACTGACTTAACCATTCTGCCATTCCCGCTATTAATCCTTGAGTTGTGCTATACACTGACACAACTTGTACAAATTGTGTATAATTTTCTTCTAAGGTTTTCTGGCTTCCTCTTAGAGTTTTTCCATCCACTGCATACCACCTCCTCCCTTCCGGTTCCATCGTCGCGATCGCCCAATTATTAAACACCGATAAAAATTCTTCAAAGTCTATCCCCATCATCACTCTACGGATTGTTGAATAAGAGGGTAGACGGTTTTTAGGGACTTTCAATGTTTGAATTAATGCTTCCTTATGTCTTGTTACAAAATCTCCTAATGCTCTGTATCCTAAATATCCGCTCATTGTTCCCATAATTACAATCAGCAATACTAACCATAACGGGTGTCTTCTCCCTTCATTAATTCGGAAGTCTTTAATTTTTTTCAGTTCTTCTACCAGATTTGTTTCCATTGTTCATTCCCCAGAAGTTTCTCTTCTATTTTAGCAGTCTCTTCTGCGGAATGAAACAGCCCTGCGCCCCCCCCAGGGCTGTTTCAAAGTCGGGGGAAAAAGAGTAAAGAAATAGCGATCGCAGCCTGATAAAATGAAGAGCGATCGCCATTTTTTCTAAAATAAAGATGCTAACAAGTTTAATAGAAAATTTAAAAGAAGTCAAGGATTTTAGAAAAAGTCAGGGAAAAAGGTATGGGTTATGGGAAGTGTTATTAGTATAGCACTTCCAAATGAGTTATAATAAATGTAAGGTTAGCAATAATCCTCCAAAGCTGGCAACGGAAAATGAATCTAATCAACGAAATAGACAATTTTATCAATCAGACAAAAGATCCTAGAGAAATTAAAAGAGCGATCGCTGTCAAACTCAAATTACAAGGGAAAGCCTACCGGGAAATTCAAGACTTATTACAAGTTATAAAGGATTTATTAGCCAGTGGAAAAATCGGGTTCTTGTGGAAGGAGTAGAGAGTTTAAAACTCCAATATAAAGGAAGAAAAGGCTATCTAAGTCCCGAAGATAAACAGAAAGTTATTGAAGAATTAAGGGAAAGAGATTGGTTAAGATTGTCTGATTTACAAGTTTTGTTAGAAAGGGAGTATGGAGTCGTGTTTCAATCCCATCAAAGTTATTATAGCTTGCTGGAAGAGGCTGGCATCAGTTGGAAAAAAAGCCAAAAGAAGAATCCGGCTAAGAATGAGCAGTTAGTCCAAGAGAAAAAGGAAGAAATTGAAAAAAAGTTAGCGAGTTGGAAAGAAGAAATAGAGGCGGGAAAGCTGACGGTGTTTATGATTGATGAATGTCATCTTCTCTGGGGAGATATTTTAGGGTATGTGTGGGGAAGAACAGATAGAAGAATAGAAATTCCGATCAAAAATCAAAAAGAAAGGCAAACTTATTATGGAGCTTTAGATTACCAAACGAAAGAATTTATTATCAAAGGTTATGCGGCGGGAAATACAGAAAATACCGTAGACTTTATCCAGTATTTACAGCAGCAAAATCCGGGGAAAAGGTTAGCTATAGTCTGGGATAATGCCACTTATCATTGTTCTCAAAAGTTTAGAGATTATTTAACTGAAGTTAATCAAAATTTATCGGAAGAAGAATGGCGGATTACTTGTCTAAATTTTGCCCCCAATGCACCTGAACAAAATCCTGTAGAAGATATTTGGTTACAAACCAAAAATTTCGTGAGAAAATTTTATCATTTATGCCCATCTTTTAAAGTAATTAAGTGGCTATTCGAGTTTTTCGCTCAGGGTCAAATTTTTGATTTCCCCAAAATTTTTATGTATGGGATTTTGCCACAACCTATTTAGGATTGCTATAGTTAAATCATTATCTTGAATTAACGGAATTGAACCCATGCTCCACAATTTTATTCCCCCTGAACGGTTTTTTCCTTATTTAACTTGGGCAGAAATTGAATCAATGGCTGATAAAAATAATGTGGTTATTTTACAACCGATTGGAGCCATTGAACAACATGGCCCCCATTTACCGTTAATTGTTGATGCTGCGATCGCAACGGCGGTAACAGGTCAAGCTTTAGCCCAACTTAATGATAACATTCCGGCTTATGCTTTGCCAACAATTTATTATGGAAAATCTAACGAGCATTGGCATTTCCCCGGAACAATAACGTTAAGTTCCCAAACCTTAATGGCGGTATTAATGGAATTAGGCGAAAGTATTTATCGGGCGGGATTTAGAAAATTAGCTTTTATTAATGCTCATGGCGGACAACCGCAAATATTAGAGATGGTGGCGCGGGATTTACATCAAAAATATGAAGATTTTTCCGTATTTCCTTTATTTGTTTGGCGGGTTGCTAATATTGCTGGGGAACTCTTAACTCCGAAAGAATTAGAGTTAGGAATTCATGCCGGAGATGCTGAAACCAGTTTAATGTTATCTTTATTACCAGAACAAGTTAAAATGGAGAAAGCGGTGTGTGAATATCCCCAAGGTTTACCCGAAAATAGTTTATTAAGTATGGAGGGAAAATTACCCTTTGCTTGGGTAACACAAGATTTAACGAAAACTGGTGTTTTAGGGGATGCAACGGTGGCGACTAAGGAAAAAGGCGATCGCATTTTAGCTTCTTTAGTTAATAGTTGGGTACAAGTTATTGAGGATTTATATAAATTCAAACAACCCCAAAAATTTAGGGATTAATTAAATATTAATGCAGTGCGAGCGTCCCCGCTCGCTAGTTTCTCTAACAATAACAATAGATTTGATTTCTATAACAATAGATTTGATTTCTATAACAATAGATTTGATTTCTATAACAATAGGTTTTATTTTTATAATAGATTTGATTTTTATAACCAGCGAGCGAGGACGCTCGCACTACTTTAATTTATATAATTGCACACCAAACTCAAATAAAAATGCTATAATTTTAGATAACAAATAATTTTTAGGGTTATTATCACCGGAATGTCATAAGTTATGGCACAATGTTTTTTACCTCAGATAGTCAGAGTCCTGAAGGGCTCACTACGTCAATAATAGAATTATGATGAATTCATCCTTACAACGAGCATTCAACCAAGGTAACGCCCTGAAAGTAATTAGCGGTTTAACCAATTTTAACGTCGGACGGGTCGCCTCTGTGGTGAAAGCAGCAACTCAAGGCGGTGCAACCTTTGTGGATATCGCAGCCGATCCTAGCTTAGTTCAAATCGTCCGTCAATTAACGTTTCTCCCCATCTGTGTTTCTGCGGTTGAACCTGAGAAATTTGTAACTTGCATCGAAGCGGGTGCAGACTTAATTGAAATTGGCAACTTCGATGCGTTCTATGCTCAAGGACGACGTTTTGAAGCCGCAGAAGTGCTGCAACTGACCCACGAAACCCGTGCGTTATTACCCCATATTACCTTGTCTGTTACTGTTCCCCATATCCTCGAACTCGACCAACAAGTTGAACTGGCTCTCGAACTCGTCAAAGCGGGTGCAGATATCATCCAAACCGAAGGCGGAACCAGTTCTTCCCCGGTTCATGGTGGCACATTAGGACTCATTGAAAAAGCCGCTCCCACCTTAGCCGCCGCCTCAGAAATTTCTCGCGCCGTCTCCGTTCCCGTATTATGCGCTTCGGGTATTTCTAATGTCACAGCACCGATGGCCATTGCTGCGGGTGCTGCGGGTGTTGGCGTGGGTTCAGCCATTAACCGTCTCGATAACGAAGTCGCAATGGTGGCGGTGGTTCGTAGCTTAGTCGAAGCCTTAGCAACGGTTCAAGCTAACCGAGTTTACGCTTAAAAAGGCAATAGGGAATTACGAATTACGAATTACGAATTACGAATAGGGAATGGGTAATGGGTAAGAACGCTTCTATTCCCTGTTCCCTGTTCCCTGTTCCCTGTTATAAATAATTCACAAACCACGTTAAATAATCTTCTATTAAACTAAAGTTTGGAGAATCTTCATCGGATACTTTTAATTCAGCTAAAGGAATTGTAAATTTTCGATTATCGCTGACTCGTTTAACATCAACCAGAATCCCTTCCATTTCATCAGTTTTGTCTTGAAATTGCCCTAACAAAAAAATATCCGTGTAAGAAGGATTTGTTTTTTTCAATTTTTCATATTCACTAGAACTCCCTGAACCATAAAGATATTCTTCTTCCCAAATAAATTCCTCTGTTCCTGTTAAATAACAAGGTAATTTAATCTGAGCTTTTAAATATTTCAGATATCGATTTAAAGTTTTGGAAGTTACTTCTAGGTCATCAGTACCTAGAATCTTTTCCATTTTTTCCTCAAATTCTTCAACATTAAAATCATCATCTTCAAACAAACTGGAAACATTCAAAAATCCCATTGACTCCATTTGTTCAATGAGATTGGTCATGGAATTGAGTAACTCTTCTTTAAAATGCTCTCTTTGCTTATTAACTAAACCCGATACAATCGTTTCATCGATTTGAAGGGGTTTCAAATCCTCTCCTGGTGGTTGTAATTTCTTTTTGTTTTTGTTTTGATACAGTTTAGACATTCCGTTACACCAAGCACAGTAGTTCTTTATCTCAACCCTAGAGTATTTTTAAGTGATCTTTTTTAAGGTTTTTAGTTGTAGAGATGCTTTAAGCCACATCTCGACCCATTTCGACCTCAAGATTTTTCTATGGGGAAGGGAGTAAAATTTAGTATATCGTGGTACAGGTCTTTTTTGAATTATCAAGGGGAACAATTATGGTACAAACACAACAACCTTCTCTACCCGTTATTTATCAAGGACAATTTGGTGAGTACACAATTGATGATAGCGATCGCTGGAGTGTGATCCTTTACCGGACTGGCTTAATCATAGCAGCCCTATGCTTTACCATAGCAACCGGATTAATTTTGTTCCAAGAAAATAATCCTTTGGTTATACAAGCATTAACCCCCATCTACTTCTGTTTTTGGTTTGGGTTAGGGTTGAGTTTAGTCATGATTCATATTTATTTAATCCCTTTACACCAATTATTACAACTTTTTTGGTTAATTGGAGGAATTGCTTCTGCGGTATTTGCTTGGGTGGATGACGAACCTTTAGCGTTAACTATTTATCACCATCCCTATACTTTATTTGGGGTAGGGTTTACCTTTGTTGCGTTAACGGGGATTTATTTTAAAGAAGCCTTCTGTTTTAATCGCATGGAAACCAAACTATTAACGCCGCTAGTTCCTTTATTATTACTGGGATTTATTGCGGGAATTTGGTCGGTTTCTGCTCAAAAAATTTTCTTAGCATTTTGGGCGATTCAATTTATCATTTTTGCGGGTCGAAAAATCTTCCAAGATATTCCAGGAGATATTGGGGATAAAAGCGTTTTTGACTATTTAAAAAATAGACAGTCAGCCTAATACATAAATTAGGTTTTAGGTAGGGATCAAAGTCCCCCTTAACAAGGCAGATTTAGGGGGATCTGATCAAAGCTTTAATCATCTGAATAATCTGGTAATTCCTCCTATAATATTGATGATAAATTCCCGACATCTGACACCTGATTACCCAGGAATATGAATTGTAAAAATAGATCCTTTTGGGTGATGATCTTCCAAGGAAATACTACCGCCATGGGCTTCTATTGCGATTTTGCAAAACGCTAAACCCAAACCAATTTGACTCACACCTTCTTGAATTGTACCAATCTCATATTTTTGGAAAAGTGTTTGTCGGGTTTTTTCACCAACACCTGGCCCTGAATCAATCACTTTCACTGTTGCGCCCCCATTTTCTAAATATTTTGCTTGTAATAAGATCTGGCTTTGACTGGGAGAAAACTTAACTGCATTAGAAAGTAAATTATCAATGACTCGGCGAAGGATAACAGCATCAACTGAAATGTTGCCCCTCAGAGGAGGTAAATCTGAAACAATTGTAATTTTTTTATGCATGGAAATTAACTCAAAATCTTGGATCGCTAATCTACAAATTTCACCTAAATCAATTGTTTTAAAATTGAGCATCATCTTCCCTGATTCTAACTTAGCCATCATCAATAAACTATCAATCATGACTTGTAATTGAGTGGAATTTGCCTCAATTTGTTGAATTTTTTTCTGCTGTCTTTCCGGTAATAAACTGGGCTTTTTCAGTATCGCGGTTGAAAACAGAATACCCGCCAAAGGATTTCTGAGATCATGTACTATCATGTTTACCATGTCTTCTCGCAATTGCATCAACATTGCTATGCGATCATACTGTTGTTTAATGCGTAACATTGAACGAATTCTGGCTCTTAGTTCAATTCCATTGACGGGTTTACTAATAAAATCATCAGCACCCGCCTGTAAACATTGGGATAAATCTTCTTTACTCGAAAGGGCTGTCACCATAATCACCGGAATATGTGACCATTGGGGATTCGCTTTAAATAATTTACAGAATTCTATGCCATTCATTTCTGGCATCATCACATCTAACAAAATGACATCAGGTTGAGAAGTTTCGAGAAGATTAAAAGCTTGTTTTGCCTTAGAAACGTAACCTAATTCATAACCTTCTTTTGCTAGTAAAGTATCAAAAATNCAGGAAAGGGATGTTCAATAGTTTCTTGAGTTTTTGTCTGAATAATTTGATTGAGAGTAGTATTCCATAAATTAATAATCTCTGCACAAAATCCTAAATCTTCCAAGGTCTTACCGATTAAGTTAGTGGCAGGTTGTTGCATTAACTTCTCGATGGCAGGATTAAAATAGACTGCTNAGGAAAATCTTCAGGATAATAGAGTATGCTAATATTTTGACCAATGGCTTCAGCAGCAGTATAACCATAGAGTTTTTCCGCTCCTCGATTCCAAGTGCAAATTTTCCCAGAAAGGTCAGTAGAAACGACCGAATCGTGGATTCTTTCGAGAATCTCAGCTTGAAATTTTAACATTTGTTCATGATGTTTGTTCTGGCTAATATCGCGGGCAATACAGAGAAATGAATAAACTTCCCCGGCTTCATTGAATTCGGGGACAATCCGAATTTGAAGCCAAATCGAGCTATTCAAATCAGGAAAGGGATGTTCAATAGTTTCTTGAGTTTTTGTCTGAATAATTTGATTGAGAGTAGTATTCCATAAATTAATAATCTCTGAACAAACTCCTAAATCCTCCGGGGTCTTGCCAATTAAGTTAGACGCGGGTTGTTGGACTAACTTCTCGATCGCGGGATTAAAGTAGAGATAACGCATTTCGAGATCAATGCGATAAATAATATCTGTGGCGTTTTCGACTAAAGCGCGAAATTCTGCCGCTACGCGCTGGCGTTCGAGTAATTCAGCATCGATGTGTTTGTAAAGTTCTGTCTCTAACCATTCATACATTTCTGCTTGTTGAATGGCGATCACCAGTTGTAACGCTAACTGCTGTAACAAATTGATTTCGTCATCTTGCCATTGACGGGGGCGATCACATTGATGGGCGATTAATAACCCCCATAAATTATACTCAGTTTCTGGTTTTGAGATTGAACAACTGGTTTCTGAAGTATTGTAGTTACTTAATAAGAGTGGCACAACCAAATTAGCCCGAACATCAAAGCTTTTTAACATCTCGCGATGGCATTCAGCGATGTCAGCGATGTCAATATCTGAGGCTACAAAAACTCTACCTTGGCGATAGGGTTGCAGATAGTTTTCCTTAAAACAGACATCTTCGAATTGGAGGTTGAAACAGACCCTATTCGGGGGTAATACGGATTCTGCTACCATCACCCCACTGAAATCAGGCAAAAATTTGTAGATTAAAACCCGATCAGTCTGGAGACACTCCCGCACTTCCTCCACAGTCCTTTGTAATACTTGTTCTAATCGCAGAGATTCGCGAATTCGCAGGGCAATACTGTTAACTAAATTCTGCTGTTCTTGTTGACGGGCGATTTGCCGTTTTAAGCTTAACTGTTGTAATAAAAACAGAGTTTTCTGGCGAATCTCAGAACTGCTCAATTTCCCTTTAACCCAATAATCGTATGCACCATATTTGATAGCCTCGGTGGCGATGGTTTCGTTTCCCTCTCCTGTTAACAGGATTACCGGGACAACGCTGTTTCTATAGCGTTTTTGCCATTCCTGCAAAAATACCAATCCATTATCATCAGGTAATAGATAATCCAACAGGATCAGATCCGGTAGAGTCCGATCACAAATCTCTAATGCTTCACTCACTAATTCTGCTTCTAAAATTTGATAGTAGCAGATCGTCTCTTTGTATAAATAACGACAAAAAATTTCTCTATCTTCTGCACTATCATCTACAGTTAAAATGGTGTAGGTGGGTTTGTTATTCATACAGGGTGCAAGTCATAATCTGGTTTGCTTGATTAAAGTATAGTTTAAATCTGTAGTAAAGTAAAAAAAGATTCTTTATGAAATTTTTAGTTTTTAAAATTTATAATAAATATTTTTGATTGTTATAAATATAACAATCAATTATTAATATAGACAAAAATAAATCATTAAAATCTTGTCTTTTTAAAACCGCTTTTTTTTGAGAAGAATTTCCCTAGGTTGATCTAATCAAAACTTAGAAGCCTATAATCTCAACTTTAATTAAGGGTGATGGAAAATCAGATCATCTAATTCTGAATAATCGGGTAATTTATCCTCTAATATTTTACCTTTTCTTACCACAATGCGATCGCTTTGTTGACGGGATAAGATTTCACTCAAATAACGACCTTTAAAAATAATAAAATCTGCTGGAAGTCCGACACCAATTCGTCCTACATCTGATAACCCCATTAAATCGGCTGGAGTTGTTGTAACACTACATAACCAATCTTCAAAAGGTCGATCTAAATGGCAAATTCTCACCGCCATTTTAAACACTTCTAAGCTATCATGATCGCCAAATCCATAAAACGGATCTCGACAATTATCACTCGCAAAAGCAACGGGAACCCCGGTTTGTTTCAATTCATGAACTAAGGTTGTCCCTCGCCAGTGGGGGGTTTTTGGAGATTCAGAGGAATGATATTGACGATCTTGTAAATAGAGATTACACATTGGTAAACTCACAACCCCAATTCCGGCTGATTTAACTAAATTTAAGGTATGTTGAACAACATCATCGGGTTGTACGGCTAAACTACAACAATGTCCGCAAACAATTTGACCTTCAAAATTATATTTTAACGCTGCTTCAGCAATTTTATATAAACAAATTGATTCTGCTTCTCCCGTTTCATCAACATGGAAATCTAAGTTTAATTTCCGTTCTTTAGCTATTTCAAAAACTCGGTTAATTTGCTGATCTAAATCAGCGTTCATATAGGCAACTCCCCCTAAAATTCCGCCTAATTCTGCAATTTTATCAATAAGTTGTTCACCCTCTGGCGTTAAATAATAATCCAAAGAAGCTAAAGCCACCGCTTGTAAGATTAAACGATTTTCCCATTCTGTTCTTAGGGTTTTAAACACATCCCAACTTAAGTCTATTAACCGTCCTGAAGAATCTAAATGAGTCCTAATCGCTTTTGTTCCATGTACATAACTACACTTTAATCCAAATTCCATGCGTCGATAAATATCTTCCGCCGTCCAGGTTTCTTCATCTTTAAACGTGGCCGTTAACGCATCGTTAAAGGTTCCTTTTGTATTCGGCGAACGTTCCCAAATATGACCTTTATCTAAATGGGTATGAACATCTACAAAACAAGGCCAAATCTGTTGTCTCTGTAAATCTACGGTTGTAATATTATCTGATTCACTTTGACCCGCAATCACAATTTGCTCAAAGAGTCCCGATGCAATTTGAACATCCACGACTGCCATACCTTCTTGATTGACTGAATTTGCGATGGACTCATCTTTATCTTTGAGTACACAAACGGGAACACGAACATTTTTTAAGCAATAACAAGAGGTATTAGGAATCATAAGTGGCGGATAGAAAGAGGGTTTCTATACTTTTTAACATGATTTCAGCAACAACTGGAAAGAAAACCCGTTTCTGAGTCTAAGTAGAGCAATAGAAACCGGGTTTCTCTGCTTTTTAACATGATTTCAGCAACAACTGGAAAGAAAACCCGTTTCTGAGTCTAAGCAGGGGACTAGAAACCGGGTTTCTCTGCTTTTTTAGCTTCTTCCGTAAGAAGCCCGGTTTTTGAGTCTAAGCAGGGTTTTCCTACGCCAAAGCTAAAAACTCTCTAAAGATTGAGGATTATGCAAAAAATGTATGGTAGCAATGCTAAATTTTCATAAACTTTTAAGTTTTGTAACATTAGCTACGATTGTATCGAATTTTCAGCACTAACTTATTCATATTCCTTAACCGTTTGGTTGAAGAACAGAGATGAAAGCTCTCACTTTAGGATGATTTTCACCCTAAAATTCAGCAATTTTTGACATTTGAGTCTCGCATGATACGGTTTGCCTTGAATAGACCTGTTAGGATTTGGCCAAATTTGATCCATTTTTCATTTTGGCCTAACGAGTTCGAGACCGAGCAATACTGAGGAATAGGCTATGACCAGCACACTCCCACAAAAGGTGGCTACCAACAAATTTGAGAAACTCAAAGCAGAAAAAGACGGTTTAGCCGTCAAAGACGAAATCGAAACCTTAACCCGACTGGGTTGGGAAGCAATGGACGAAACAGACCGAGACTACCGCCTGAAATGGTTAGGGGTTTTCTTTCGTCCGGTGACTCCGGGTAAATTCATGCTGCGAATGCGTTTACCGAATGGGGTCATCACCAGTGAGCAGATGCGGGTTTTGGGGGAAATCGTGCAACGCTACGGTGATGACGGTAATGCTGATATTACCACAAGACAGAACC
Source organism: Planktothrix tepida PCC 9214 (assembly GCF_900009145.1). Lineage (NCBI taxonomy): Bacteria > Bacillati > Cyanobacteriota > Cyanophyceae > Oscillatoriales > Microcoleaceae > Planktothrix > Planktothrix tepida. The sequence continues at coordinate 953,247 of NZ_LN889782.1, read as the reverse complement.
TTCAGTTAAGAGGAATTCGGCTTGAGGATATTCCTGACATTTTCCGGCGCTTTGAAACCGTTGGACTCACGAGCATTCAGTCAGGAATGGATAACGTGCGAAACATCACAGGTTCACCCGTTGCGGGGTTAGATGCAGATGAACTGTATGATACCCGCGAGTTAGTCCAACAAGTTCAAGACTTAATTACCAATCACGGAAAAGGCAATATTGAATTTACTAATTTACCGCGAAAATTCAATATTGCGATCGCCGGATGTCGGGATAATTCCGTTCATGCTGAAATCAATGATATTGCCTTTGTTCCCGCATTTAAACAGGATATTTTTGGGTTCAATGTCTTAGTGGGAGGCTTCTTTTCTGCCACCCGTTGTGCGGCTGCTATTCCCTTAAATGCCTGGGTACAACCCCATGAAGTAGTGGGTTTGTGTCGAGGTATTTTAGAAGTTTATCGAGACAATGGGTTAAGAGGAAGTCGTCAAAAAGCTCGGTTGATGTGGTTAATTGATGAATGGGGGATTGACAAGTTCCGTTCGGAAGTGGAAAAACAAATGGGTTATTCTTTAGAACCCGAAGCGGAAAAAGACGAAATTCTCTGGGAAAAACGGGATCATATTGGGGTTTATAAACAAAAGCAACCAGGATTCAACTATGTGGGATTAAACGTTCCTGTTGGGCGGTTGTATGCCAACGATATGTTAGAATTAGCCCGAATTTCTGAAGTCTATGGTGCTGGTGAAATTCGTTTAACCGTTGAGCAAAATGTCATTATTCCCCATATTTCTGATAGCCGTTTAGAAGCTTTTCTCACTGAACCCCTTTTAGAGAAATTCTCCATTAGTCCATCGGGTTTAAGCCGAGGGTTAGTGTCCTGTACAGGCGCACAATTCTGTAACTTTGCTTTAGTTGAAACTAAAAATCGGGCTACGGCATTAGTAAAAGAATTAGAAGCAGAATTAACTGTCGAAAAACCCGTGCGAATTCATTGGACAGGCTGCCCTAATTCCTGCGGACAACCCCAAGTCGCTGATATTGGATTAATGGGAACAAAAGCCCGCAAAGATGGTAAAGTTGTTGAAGGCGTTAACCTCTATATGGGCGGAAAAGTTGGGAAAGATGCTCAACTCGGTGAATGTGTTCAAAAATCCATTCCTTGTGACGATTTAAAACCCATTTTGCGACAAATTCTTGTAGAGCAATTTGGCGCTAGACTCAAAGATGGAGTGGATTTAACAAGTTCAGACTCTGAGATTAATTCCCAAAACAATACCCCAGAAATACCCGTTAAAACAGCCACAATTGTTTTTGCTAAATCGGGTAAAACCATTACCTGTACAGAAAATGAACTCATTCTCGACGTAGCAGAACGGGAAGGAATTCCAATTCCCAGTAGCTGCCGTTCAGGAAATTGTGGAACTTGCCAACAAAAATTAATTGAAGGGCAGATCCAATATAATAACAATCCTGATGCTGCGAAAGACCTAGAACCGGGTATGATTTTAACCTGTAGTGCCCAGGCGATAAATACAGTCGTTATTGATGCTTAACGACTCAAAGATTAAGCAAGAAAACCCCATCAATTATTTACCAACACGGAATAAAGACATAGGACATGAGTAAGCTTTCACGACGTAAATTCCTTTTGACGGCTGGTGTTACTGCGGCGGGAACCATCTTTGTACATGGTTGTACTTCCGGTACTAATTCTTCAACAACTGCCTCTAATCCTTCCCCGGCTGCAACGGCAGTTCCCGCAGCGAATATTAATCCGGCTGATGCACCAGAAACACCAACGGCAACATTAGGATTTATTGCTTTAACCGACTCTGCCCCCTTAATTATTGCCTTAGAAAAAGGCTTATTCGCTAAATATGGAATGACGGATGTTAAGGTGGTTAAACAAGCCTCTTGGCCTGTCACCCGTGATAACTTAGAATTAGGGTCTGCTGGTGGAGGAATTGATGGGGCTCATATTTTATCCCCTATGCCTTATTTAATGACATTAGGAACGATTACCAAACAACCCGTTCCCATGTATCTTTTAGCCCGATTAAATACCAACGGTCAGGCAATTTCATTAGGGAAAGATTACCTGGATGCTAAAATAACTATTAATGATAGTGCTAGATTCAAAGACCTTGTATTAGGGGCAAAGAATTCAGGAAAAGAAGTCAAAGCCGCCATTACATTCCCCGGAGGAACCCACGATTTATGGATGCGCTACTGGTTAGCTTCAGGGGGGACAATTCCTGATAGTGATATTTCGATTATTCCAGTTCCGCCTCCCCAAATGGTTGCTAATATGAAAGTTGGCAATATGGAAGGCTTCTGTGTGGGTGAACCTTGGAATGCTCAATTAGTGAATCAGAAAGCAGGATATACGGCATTAATTACTGGAGAATTGTGGAAAGATCACCCGGAAAAAGCCTTTAGTATGCGCGCCGACTGGGTAGATAAAAACCCCAAAGCCGCAAAAGCATTAACAATGGCGGTCTTAGAAGCGCAACAATGGTGTGATAAACCCGAAAATATTGAAGAGATGTGTCAAATTGTTTCCCAAGATAAGTGGTTTAAAGTACCTGTAAAAGATATTATTGAGCGCTCTAAGGGAAATATTGACTTCGGTGATGGTCGGGTTGTAACCGCCAGCCCCATTGCGATGAAATTCTGGAGAGATAACGCTTCTTACCCCTATAAAAGCCATGATACTTGGTTCTTAACGGAAGATATTCGTTGGGGATATTTACCGCCCGATTTAGATATTAAAGCCACCGTTGATAAAGTCAACCGTGAAGATATCTGGAAGGAAGCCGCAAAATCGTTAAATGTTCCCGCAGAACAAATTCCAGCAACCCCTTCTCGTGGTGTTGAAACCTTCTTTGATGGTGTCCAATTTAACCCCGATGATCCTCAAGCTTATCTTAATGGTTTAGCCATCAAAAAAATCTAATATTCTCTATTTGACCCCCCCTAACTCATGAAAAAAAAGGGTAACTCAATAATCAAAGTCCCCCTTTTTAAGGGGATTTAGGGGGATCAAATCTAGGGATATATCAGTAAAAATCTGATTCAAATTCACTCATCTCTAACAGTCATGACCACTAGCATTAAAGTCCGTTCTAGCAGTAATAATCCTCTCAATTTTGTCTTTGATTGGTTTAATAAAAACCGTAATAAAATCATCCGCCCGTTAATTGCAGTAGTTATTTTCCTCGCCCTTTGGCAACTGTTATGTTCAGGAGAAAACCCTAACTTACCTTCTCCCATTACCACCGTTAAAGAATCTTGGCAATTAATTATTAACCCATTTTTTGATAATGGAGGTACAGATAAAGGGTTATTTTGGCAAGTTCTAGCCAGTTTACAACGAGTTGCCATTGGATTTACCTTATCGGCAATTGTTGGAATTGCATTAGGGATTTTAATCGGGACAAATACCTTTATGTATGATGCCTTAGATCCCTTATTTCAAATCCTCAGAACAATTCCTCCCCTGGCTTGGTTACCCATCGCCTTAGCTGCCTTTCAACAATCCAATCCTTCCGCGATTTTCGTCATCTTTATTACAGCAATTTGGCCAATTATTATTAACACCACCGTCGGCGTTCAACAAATTCCCCAAGACTATAAAAACGTAGCTAGAGTGTTACGTTTACCCCGACAAAAATACTTCTTCAAAGTATTATTTCCTTCCGCCGTTCCTTATATCTTTACCGGGTTAAGAATTGGCATCGGTTTATCTTGGTTAGCCATTATTGCGGCGGAAATGTTAGTCGGTGGAGTTGGTATTGGGTTCTTTATTTGGGATGCCTATAATAGTTCTCGAATTAGTGCCATTATCGTTGCTTTAATCTATGTTGGTGTTGTGGGTTTAATCCTCGACCGCACCATTGGTTTCATTGCTTCAAAAGTGGTTCCCGCCGAGCAAAAATAAACTCTGATTTCCGTCAATTGTTCACCTTTCTTACCTGAAATTATGTCTGTATTCGTCGAAGTTGATCACGTTCATCGCGTTTTTAATCTCCCCAATGGAGAACAATATATTGCACTGAAAAATATTGAACTCAAAATTAAAAAAGGTGAATTTATTTCATTAATCGGACATTCGGGCTGTGGAAAATCGACCCTTTTAAATATTATTGCCGGGTTAGATCAAGCCAGTCAAGGTGGAATTATTGTTGAAGGTCGAGAAGTCCGTGAACCTGGGCCAGATCGCATGGTAGTGTTTCAAAATTATTCCTTATTACCTTGGTTAACGGTACGAGAGAATATTGCCTTAGCCGTTGATGAAGTTTATCGCAAACGGTCTAAAACTGAACGAAAAGAGATTATTGAACGACACATTAAATTAGTCGGTTTAAGACAAGCTGCTGATAAATTACCCGGAGAAATTTCAGGGGGGATGAAACAACGAGTTGCCATCGCCCGTGCCCTTGCTATTCGCCCCCAATTATTACTTTTAGATGAACCCTTTGGGGCGTTAGATGCGTTAACCAGAGGCGGGTTACAAGAGCAGTTAATGAAAATCTGCGAAGCGAACCAAGTCAGTGCTGTGATGGTAACGCACGATGTCGATGAAGCCTTGCTTTTATCGGATCGCATTGTCATGTTAACCAACGGCCCAGAAGCGCATATTGGGCAAATTTTAGATGTGAATATTCCCCGTCCTCGTCAACGCATGGAAGTGGTAAATCATCCCAGCTATTATGCCCTGCGAAATGAAATTGTTTATTTCCTAAACCAACAGAAAAAAGCCAAAAAATCAACACTCAAAAAAGCTCCTACCGTTATTGCCAAAAATGGTTTAGAAAAAGTCAATTTAGATATCGGCTTTATCCCCTTAACCGACTGCGCTCCTTTGATTATTGCCAAAGAAAAAGGAATTTTTGAGGAATATGGCTTAACGGAAGTCAACTTAAGCCGAGAAACCAGTTGGAAACTGTTAGGTCAAGGCGTAGTTGAAGGGCGTTTAGATGCAGCCCAAATGGTGGCAGGAATGCCCTTAGCCATGACATTAGGCTTCGGTAAAAATCCCCCAATTCCAATGGTAACCGCCTTAACTTTATCTCGCAATGGAAATGCCATTACTTTGAATAAACAGTTGTATGAAAACGGAGTTATAACTTTAGAAGACTTTAAAAATTATATCGAAAAAAAACTTGACAAAGTGCATACATTAGGTATGGTTCATCCGAGTTCCATGCACAATTTAATGCTCAGGTATTGGTTAGCCGCAGGAGGAATTAACCCGGATCAAGATGTTAATTTAACCGTGATTCCACCGCCCCAAATGCAAGCGAATTTAAAAGCGGGGAATATTGATGGTTATTGTGTCGGGGGGCCGTGGAATGCTCGCTCTGTTCATGAAGGGTTAGGCTTTATTATTGCCAATAGTTTTGATATTTTCCCCAATGGACATACAGAGAAAGTTTTAGGGGCAACAGAAGACTGGGCAAATCGTTATCCAAAGACCCATATTGCCTTGGTGAAAGCCTTAATTGAAGCTTGCGATTATTGCGATGATCGCCGAAATCGAGAAGAAATTTTAGAGATTTTATGCCGCGATGAATATGTTGGTTCTGCACCGGAATATACCCGATTAGGATTTATTGATCCGGTTCAACGGGGGGATGGTAAACCACCCGAATTATTAGTCAATTACAATCAATTTTTTGTGGATAAAACCAATTGCCCCGATGCCACAGAATTCCTTTGGATCATGGCAGAAATGGCACGTTGGGGAATTATTCCCTTTCCGAGAAACTGGGTTTCCATTATAGAACGAGTGTTAAGAACGGATGTTTATGGTCAAGCTGCCAGAGAATTAGGATTATCCGATATGGGACGCGATCGCCAAAGTATAAAACTGTTTGATGGCACAATATTTAATCCCCATGAACCGATTAAATATCTCAAAAATCTGAAGATTAAACAGGAAATTCGGATTGAAGAAATTATCCTTGATCCGATCGCTGCTTAACTGTCAACTGTCAACCGTTAACCCTCAAACATTATGCAAATTTTAGATAATATTTCCTCTAAACCCACTTCTTCCTTAAAATCCGATGACTTTTTGGTGATTGATCAAGTGTCTAAAGTTTATGACACCCCTAAAGGGAAATATATTGTGCTTGAAGATGTTAATCTTCGGGTCAAAGAAGGCGAATTTATTTGCATTATCGGTCACTCTGGGTGTGGAAAATCCACGCTATTAAATATGGTGGCTGGGTTTAATCAACCGACAACCGGGGTAATATCCGTTCAAGGACAGTTGATCACCGAACCTGGGCCAGAACGGATGGTGGTGTTTCAAAATTATTCTCTGTTACCTTGGTTGACCGCCAAAGAAAATATTCACTTAGGGGTTGAGTCAGTATATCCTGACAAATCTACGGCTGAACAACTGGAAATTGTCAAAGAAAATTTAGAGTTAGTCGGGTTATCCGAAGCGGCGAATAAAAAACCCTCTCAACTCTCAGGAGGTATGAAACAACGGGTTTCTATTGCTCGCGCCTTAGCCACTCGTCCCCAAATTTTAATTTTAGACGAACCCTTTGGAGCCTTAGACCCCATTACCCGCGAAGAATTACAGGAAGAACTGCTCAATATTTGGCAAGATCATCGGATTACAGTTTTAATGATTACCCATGATATTGATGAAGCCTTGTTTTTAGCCGACCGTTTGGTGATGATGACCAATGGCCCAGCCGCCCAAATTGGGGAAATTTTAGACATTCCCTTCTCCCGTCCTAGAAATCGGGCGAAAATTATGGAAGATCCGCGATATTATGAATTGCGGAACTATGCTCTCGATTTTCTCTTCCGACGTTTTGCTCATCACGAAGAAGATGAAGAGACTACCGAAGAGATCACAACAGAAGATAAAACCCCTGACACGGGATTAGCACAAAGCACTACAATAGCACCCAGTTCTAGTCATATAGCAACAGAGGTGCTGAATATGCAACCCAATAGACCTAACCCGGATGAAAATCCCTATGCTAAAACGCCTGAACCTGAACTCACTCGTGGGGTTGATCCGGTAATTCCAGATAAAAATCCCTATGCTAAAACCCCCGAACCTGAGTTTACTCATGGGGTTGATCCGGCGACTCCACCTGAAGAAATGTCGCCTGCAACAAAAACAGCGATATTATTTTCACTCTGGGGAGTGATTATCGCAACCTTAGTGGGCTCATTAGTTTTTAATTCCACGCCCACTACCGCAAATAAAGAGGCAGAAACCCCAGAACCATCTGCTACGACGATGGAAACAGAAACCACCCCCGTTGCTGAAACGGTTACTCCCATCACCACGGCTTCTCCCACCCTATCCCCCACTCCGACTGCTACCTTATCCCCTACTACAGTTCCCTCGGTCAGTCCTTCTCCCTCCTTGGAGTCAACCGCAACTCCTTCACCGAACGCAGTAGCAACGACATCACCGAGTCCCAATAGCCTTGGATCGACAACAACCCTTCCCTCTCCCAGTTCAACAACGGCTATTGCCCCGACAACAACCCTATCTCCATCCCCAACAACGATTTCACCCTCTCCCGTTGCGACTGCATCCCCAACGCCTGAAAGTTTAGCGGCGACTACAACTTCCCCATCTGCAACGGCAACCGCACCTACCACAACGGCCTCACCCTCGGTTTCTTCTTCTCCGGTGGCTACCACCTCGCCGACTGAATCAGCAACATCCATTAGTAGCACAACAGCAACCCCTAGTGCTGAGGATCTTGAACAGTTAAATCAAGAGGTTTTTGCCACCATTAATCAAGCTTGGACAAACACTCCGGTAACGGCTGTATCCGTTTATTTGATTAAGGTAAGTCGAACCGGGGATATTTTAAGTTACGAAGCTAAATCTCCCGATGCGACTCAAAATGTTAATAATACCCCTTTGCCGAAGTTAGTCAAGTCGGATGTTACCCAAACTCCTTATACCCAATTTGAGGCAACCTTTACTCCCGTAGGAACTTTAGATCTCAAATCGGCTCAATAGGAAATTGAATCGGAGGAATTGGGAGTTAATGATTATCCTAATTCCTCTAGGGAAAAGAATGGGGAATAGGGAATATTAGTTAATTCCTAAATAGTACGATTTTTATAGCCAGTTGATCCGCAAGAATAAATACTTATACAAAATCTTGAGTTGTTGAGCTTTAGGCTAAAGATTGAGAGGCTTCAGCCAAACAACTCTTTTTTGAGCAAACAATGATAAAACAATGAAATTAATTCAAACACTTTGTCCATTTTGTGGTGTGGGTTGTGGTTTAGAAATTGTCTCTACAGCAACAACTGATCAAGAGATTAAACGGGACGAACAGGGAAACCCGATTTGGAAAGTTCGAGGCGATCGCCAACATCCCTCTAGTCAAGGCATGGTCTGTGTTAAAGGAGCTACCGTCACAGAATCCATTCGTCGTGATCGCCTTTTACACCCAATGATCCGAGAAACCTTAGATCAACCCTTCCGACAAGTGAGTTGGGATGAAGCCTTAAATTTGATGGTAGAACGTATCCAAACGGTTCAACGTGATTATGGTTCCGATGCGTTATCTATGTACGGTTCCGGTCAGTTCGTTACCGAAGATTATTATATTGCCCAAAAACTGATGAAAGGGTGTTTAGGAACCAATAATTTTGATGCAAATTCTCGTTTATGTATGTCTTCTGCTGTATCAGGTTATGTTCAAAGCTTAGGTTCCGATGGCCCCCCTTGTTGTTATGAAGATTTAGAATTAACCGATTGTGCGTTTATTGTCGGTAGTAATACCGCAGAATGTCATCCCATTGTTTTTAATCGTTTCGCTAAATATCATAAAAAAAATCCTGACGTTAAATTAATAGTTGTTGACCCTCGATATACCCCAACTGCCGAAGCCGCCGACCTACATTTACCCATTCGCCCCGGAACGGATATTGATTTATTTAATGGCATTGGTTATTTATTATTAAGATGGGGGGATATTGATGCAGTTTTTATTGATGAATGTACTCGCAACTTTCAACAATATGCTCAACTTTTACAATCCTATACCCCCGAAATTGTAGCTAAACGGTGTGGAATTACAATTGAAGCATTAGAAACAGCCGCCCGTTATTGGCAACAATCGAAACGGATTTTATCGTTATGGTCAATGGGATTAAATCAGTCTTCCGAAGGTACTGCAAAAGTGCGATCGCTGATTAATCTACACTTAATGACAGGTCAAATTGGTAAAGCAGGTTGTGGCCCCTTTTCCCTCACTGGACAACCCAACGCCATGGGAGGACGAGAAGCCGGAGGACTTGCCCATCTATTACCCGGTTATCGCTTTGTCAACAACCCCCAACACCGGGCTGAAGTTGAACAGTTTTGGGGAATTCCTGAAGGTCGCATTTCTCCCACCCCCGGACGCACCGTTTGGGATATGATTCTCGGTTTAGAACAAGATGAAGTGCAGTTTCTCTGGATCGCCGCCACAAATCCGGCTGTTAGTCTACCCGATCTCGAACGTACCAAAGCCGCCTTGTTAAAATCTCCCTTTACTGTCTATCAAGAAGCCTACTATCCCACCGAAACCTCAGCCTATGCCCATGTCCTCCTCCCCGCCACCCAATGGAGCGAAAAAACGGGAGTGATGACCAACTCAGAACGGCGTGTTACCTACTGTCCAGGGTTTGATCAACCTCTGGGAGAAGCTCGACATGACTGGGAGATTTTTGCCGAAGTCGGACGACGCTTAGGGTTTAAAGAACAATTTGCCTTTCAAACCTCGGCGGATGTCTATGCTGAATTTGTGCAACTCACGTCAGGTCGTCCCTGTGATATGTCGGGGTTAAGCCATGACCGTTTGCAACATCAAGGGCCGACCCAATGGCCTTGTCCCGCAGGAAGTACGGAGCCCGGTCGCCAACGCTTATACACTGATAATCATTTTGCGACCCCCGACCGTCGGGCAATTTTTGGCGGGTATCATTCTAAAGGGTTGGCTGAGCCCAGTGATCCGAATTATCCCTATGTGTTAACAACGGGTCGTCTGTATGGTCATTGGCACACCCTCACCCGCACCGGAAGAACCAACAAAACCCAACAAATGCACCCCGACCCCTTTATTGAGATTCATCCCAAAGATGCAGGGAATTTAGGGATTGAAAATGGTGATATTGTTGAAGTGCGTTCTCGGCGGGGAAGTTGTCAATTTCCGGCTAAAGTAACCGCTTTTATCGCCCCTGGAACTGTATTTGTCCCGATGCACTGGGGGACATTATGGGCATCGGACGCAGAAGCCAACACGTTAACCCACCCTCACGCCTGTCCCGACTCTCGCCAACCAGAATTAAAAGCCTGTGCTGTCCAACTGAAATCAGTTATCAGTCATCAGTTATCAGTTATCAGTCAAGAAGTGGATAGTTGATTCACTCTATAATGCTTTCACTAATCACTAAATATCAATAGAAACTGGGTTTTTTGGGTTCTCGCTGGTTAGGGAACCTTTTGCGATGTCCATCGACTATTAAAGTAAGTCAGGAGTTAGGAAAATTGCTGACTTGCCTTTTCCCCAGATAGCCTCGGAATTCTGATCACAACTGTTAAAATCTTCTCTCAGGATGATGTAAACGCCCCCAGAAAGTTTTAGTTTAAAATCAGGAAAAGAATCCACCATTTTCTCAAGTTGAGCAAACCTATGAAACCGACATTAACCTTAGCGACATTGGTATTAGCAGCCAGTTCTATGCTTCCAGCTTATGCTGTGATGCCTAACAACCCCATTAACACAACTTCTTCAAGACAGTCCTCTCAAGATTTAATTCTAGCTCAAAATAATTTTGATCAATATCGTCAACAGCGTCATGCACAGTTAGAACAGCAAATGCGGGAAGAGGTAAAAAAACCTCAATATAACAATTTAACTTCAGCCCAAAAAGCTCAAATGATTCGGGATGCTCATAATGCCCTCGATCAAAGTTTAGATCGGGAATATGAAACCTGGAAACAACGGCAATCTAATAATGGCCGTAATAATAACAATGGTCGTTATAATAATGGTCGTTATAATAACAATAATCGCAATAATAACAATAATCGTAACGATCGCTATAACCAACAATCATTTGATCAATATCGTCAACGCCGTCATGCGGAGTTAGAACAGCAAATGCGACAAGAGGTGAGAAAACCTCAATATAACAATTTAACCTCAGCCCAAAAAGCCCAAATGATTCGAGATTCTCACACTCAGTTAGATCAACGTTTAGATCAAGAATATGAAGCTTGGAAACGGGGAGACAACAACGGAAATTATAATAATGGTCGGTATAATTCAGGAACTTATAATGGCAGCGATCGCTATGATCGTTATAATCGTAACAATCAAACCTATCCCCAACCCTATCCCAATAATGGTCGTTACACTCGTTAATTGTAGGGTACTCCATCCCAGTGTTCACACTATCTAGGATGATTGATTTATCAAGCCAAAATAGAGCCTTGAATTAAAGCTCAAACCTATTAAAATAGGTTGAAAAATTAATAAAGCTAAAACTTTAGTTGGTTAAAACTGACTAAAGTTTTTAGTATTGAGGAGTAAGGTTAGTGATTAATAAATATCGAGTTAATTTATTAATTTTTGAAAGTCAAAAGGAGGAAATTGTTCAATGGATAGTTTAGTTCAATATCGAGAAATTATTCAAGCAAAACTTAAAGAATATACAGAAATCCCCTATGCGTATGGGGATTTACAATGTCGTTTGATTGTGAGTGAAGATAGAAACAACTTTTTATTGATTACTTTGGGATGGGAAGATGATGTACAGATTCATGGATGTTTGGTTCATATAGAGGTGATTGGCGATAAAATTTGGATACATCGAGATGGATTAGAGGATGGAATTGCCAATGAGTTAGTTAAGGCAGGAATTCCCAAAACTAAAATTGTTTTAGGGTTTCATCCCCCTAATATTCGTCCTTACACGGAGTTTGCTGTTAATTAATAATAAAAACAATTACGGGCGGGTTTAGTTATCCCTATGATTGTCAGTTCGGGGTATTTGAACGAATTTAAGCCGTTTCAGCCTACGGAAAATCAAAGTTTTCCCTTAAAGTGACAAAAGGGGGTTATTTTGCAATGACTGAAAAAAAATTCCAAAAAGTATTGCAGATTAAGCAAACTCTTTGTTAGTATTTCCATCAGGTAGTTTTTGCAGATGCCAAGTAGCGCCCCAACCTGAAGGGAGGACGCTACGGCTATCGCATGACTACAAGAAGGTTAACGTAATGTAGACAAGGATAATTTATTGTATGAATCCTAAATACTTGCGTTTTAGCCTGATCCCACCTCTGCTTCTAATGCGAATTTCCGATGGAGGCATTGCAGGGTTACTAAGTGACACAACTTTAGTAATTTTATGTGTGGATCTAGCTGCTTGGGCTTGGCGGACACGAGCAGCTAAGAACCGGATACACTAACGGACGATAAGCCAACAATGATAAAATTTAACCTTCTATTTCCAGTTGATCGGCAAATCAACTGGCTTTTTTTCGGTTGATCGGCTACGCAGCCATCGTCAGAGAGCTTGAAAATCATGCACACTTTTTATCGTGTGTTTTATCCTTTAATCGTTAATTATGCGACTATTTATGCAATATCGCAATAGAAATAAGTAAGATAAAGTAAACACTTCAATAGAAAAAAGTCAACACAAAGTAAAATAAAGTAAACACTTCAATAGAAAAAGCCAACACAAAGTAAAATAAAGTAAAATAAAGTTAGTTCTAATTGTTATTAGAGGTTGCTGCTTACTATCTGGATATATCTATGGACATCACTTCAGCGTTAGGCTTTATCAGTTCACAACTGAGGGCTGAGAAACTCAAGACCTTGAGTCCCCTTGAAACTATAATCTTGGAAGAAGCCTGGAAGGGTATAAATGGTAAAAGATATAACGAAATTGGAGGCTGGTATAACTTTTCAGGTCACAGTGTTAAGATGGCTGCATCTAAACTGTGGCAGCGGTTGTCAGACCTATGTGGAGAAAGAGTTCAAAAGAATAATGTGCAAACAGTTGTAGAATGCTACTATAACAGAGTTGCGATCGCCATTCCTGAAAATATTGTTAATGAAAATATTAATTTTATCGGTCGTGAAAATGCGATCGCTCACCTTCAAACTAAAATCAATCAAGGTGCAAAAATTATTTTAATTCAAGCCGCAGCAGGAATTGGTAAAACAACTCTGGCTACAGAATTTCTGAAGAATCAAAATTTTGATAAAATCTTATATTTGACGATGGCGAAGGAAAGGGAAACTATCTCGCCTGTTGAAAGTATTGTTGAGGAATGGCTGAAAAAGGATTTTGAAGAGGAACCTGGACGGGATTTTATGGTGTCCTTGGGACGGCTAAAACGACTGTTACAAAATCAAAAAATTGGGATATTAATTGATAACTTAGAACCTGCACTAGATTCTGAGTTTAGATTTATTGAACCCCATCGAAGTTATATTGAACTATTGAGGGTGTTAACAGATTCGATGGTGCAGTCAGTAACTTTAATCACCAGTCGTGAACGGTTGTGTGAAGGGGATATTACGGTTGAAACCTATCGTTTACCTGACTTAGACTATTCTGCCTGGAAACAATATTTTGAATATTATCAGATTAATAATCATGAGTCTATTTTAACAGAAATGCACAAAGCCTATGGTGGAAATGCCAAGGCAATGCGAATTCTGTGTGGTGCAGTTCAAGAAGATGATCAAGGAGATATTCAAGCTTATTGGAATTTTAATAAAGCTGAACTTTTAGCTAAACCCGATTTAAAAAATTTAGTGAATTCTCAGTTTAAGCGTTTGCAAGAACTTGATATTAATGCGTTTAAATTATTAAATCGGTTGGGATGTTATCGTTATCAAGATGTTCCAACTGTTCCTTATAATGGGTTATTGTGTTTATTATGGGATGTTTCAGAAGGTGAACAGCGTAGGGTAATTGAGTCATTAAAAAATCGTTCTTTAGTGGAATTTAAAAAGGATGAGTTCTTTTTACATCCGATGATTAGAGAAGAAGCGATCGCACGTTTAAGAAAAAGTGGAGATTGGGAAACCGCTAATATTAAAGCTGCGGAGTTTTGGACAGAGAGTGTTAAGAGTATTGAAACCCTACAAGATGGATTAACAGCTTTAGAAGCTTATTATCACTATGTTGCAATCCAAGATTTTGATAATGCAGGCGAAGTAATTACACGAGAGCGAGATAAAGCAATCCTATATTCAGAAGAAAGTAATTATTCTCAGTTAAAAGCAAAGTCTTTAACAGGTCTAGGAGAACTTTACCGAATACAAGGCGAATTTGCAACCGCACTTACCCATCATCAAGAATCGATAGAAATTTTAGAAAATATTGGGGCAAAATGTGATTTAGCTGAAGCTTATTATCAACAAGCTTTAACCTATCAACAGATGGGGGATAGGGAAAACAGCAAACCTAATTTTGATAATGCAATTCAACTATTTACAGAAATTGAAGCGCCTCGACAGGTTGAGAGGGTGATAAAGTCGATCATTTGAGAAAAAGCAGGTTATTCTAGCAGCTTAGTGGAACTTAAACACATTTGCTGATGCCATTGGAGCCTTTCGCACAGCAATATCTTTTCGATTTGTGGAGTGGCTCCAGCATAATAGGGATATATTTGCAGCCTACAAAACAAGTTTAGGCTTGATTTGGGCTTAATTTTTGTTTAAGTCCCAATAACCCCATTTACAATAATCCTTCAAGTCGTTTCCGAATATCATCCAGTTCAGGAGAGGCAAATTCGGGCTCCTCCTGTTCCTCTTCTAAGGGCTCGGCTTCAATTTGCCAGTCGGTTTTATCCACATTCTGTTCCGGGGGAATTGCTAACTCTCCAGATGCAATCAGTTCCCAGTCATAGTCAACGCTTTGGCAAAACTCCTTAATTTCCTCTGCATCAAGAGCTTCAACCAGTGGAGTCGGGAAATCCTGAGCCTCCAGCAGCAAGCCATAGCGGGTGGCATCATCCTCATCTTCAAACATTAACACTTTATTGCGATCGCCCATCTGAATCGTATGAATCCCCTCATTTTCTGTTCCCGCATTGAACAGCAGCACATAAACTCGCATAGCTTTTCATGAAGTTGTAATAACTATAGCTTTACTATCTTACAGCCAAACCGTCAAAATTTTTTTCAGGTCTGCCTGATTGTTTTGGGTAACAGTCTTCTGTAAGATGACATTGAGAGAAATACTTTTATTTTTTATAACAGTCAATGCAGCTTGTTGATTTATCCCGTCAATCCTTAGCTTTGCAACGGTTTATTCAAGATCAAACCTTATGTCCCGCTACCTTTAATGCCGATATTTGTGCTCAGGATGAGATGTATTTATTTGCCTTAGCGAATCACGGTATACCGGAGCGCGCCTGTATTCGTTATTATTTTAATGGCCGTCGAATTTTAGATACAGTTCATCAGGTTTTAAACTGGAATTTTGAAGATTTGAATCGAATTTCATCCTTTTTAGATTTTGCCAGTGGTTATGGACGTTTCACTCGATTTTTAGTTCAGGATCTCCCTCCTCAAAAGATCTGGATTTCGGATATTTATGCTCAAGCGGTTGAATTTCAAAAAGAACAATTTGGGGTTCAAGGAATTGTTTCAACCACCTATCCCCAGGATTATCCAATTCAACAATCCTTTGATTGTATTTTAGCTTGTTCTTTCTTTAGTCATCTGCCTGAAGCTACGTTTTTCTCGTGGTTACAAAAACTTTATTCTTTGCTTTCTCCCCAAGGAATATTAATGTTTAGCGTTCATGATCGACTTTTATTACCTTCTCATTTAGCCATTTCACCAACCGATATTTTATTTATTCCCAATAGTGAAAGTCGCAGCTTAGATGTTAATCAATATGGCACAGCCTATGTCGGTGAAACCTTCGTGGCTAATTGCTTAAATACCATTAGTAAAGGAGAAGCAATTTATTCTCGAATTCCCCAAGGAATTTGTCGGTATCAAGATTTATATCTAGTCACCCGCCATCCTCAAAAACCCTTATCTTCCCTAAAATTTAGTCACAACCCCCAAGGAAAAATAGAACAGTGTGAATTAACCTCAGAGGGAAACCTTTTATTAAAAGGATGGGTATCAGAAATTAATCCCCATAGCCAATTAGAAGAAATTTTAGTTTTCGTCAATGGAACGTTAATCCAAAATTGTTTACTCTCTATTCACCCCTCAGAAACTGAGTCTCAATGGTCTTGGTCTTGCCAAGTTCCTCTGGGTAAAAATTCTCAACAATCTATTATTTTAATTAAAGCTATTAATTCCCAAGGATTAGAATGGGTCTTTGAAACAACAACTGTAGAAAATTTAATTCAAATCTATAGTAATCTTTTTTAACACGTCAAAAAAAAATCTAATAAAAATCATCCTGAAACCCTTTCACTTCTTACTGTTCCCTGTTCCCTGTTCCCTGTTCCCTGTTCCCTGTTCAAGTAGTGCTATAGTTTGAATTTATCATAATTTAACATATCTATTAAAATCTTACCAAAATTTTACCTATATTTTACGAATTATCTCTAAAAGATTGTTAAAAATCATCCTGATTCTGTAAGCTAACAAGAGTCTACTATTCCAGAGGCAGAGGCCAGAAAACAAGATGAGATTTCAGGGATGTGTTTGTACTTCCTGAAATCTGGTAAATCGATATTAATAATGTTTTCTTCCTCTGTAACCCTTTTGTTGTTTACCCTGAAGTACAATGCTAAGTTTTGAGCCCGTGTCTAACCCAGTTGCTAGAGAAACAATAACCTCTAACCCCATCGTAACTGTATTTGATAGTGAAGTAGATACTCTCATTGGAGGTGCTGGTGCAGATTCGTTCTTTTTGCGTCGAAATGGAGATCAAATTTCCCCCTTAAGCCCTGCTACATCACTCATTGGTACGAGCAAAGATGATACTTTAGTTGGAACAATTAATCGTGATGTGATTGCAGGTCGAGATGGAAATGATATGATTTCCAGTTTCCTAGGAGATGATTTTATTGAAGGACAAAATGGAGATGATATTCTATTTTCAGGTCGAGGGAATGATTTAGTCATCGGAAATTCAGGAATTGATACCCTATTTGGTGATGTCGGAGTTGATACGGTTTATGGGGGGCCAGACCCAGATCTTGTGTTTGGGAATAATGATGAAGATACTCTGTTTGCAGATGGTGGAGACGATAGTATTTATGGAGGTCAAGGAAATGATAGTTTGATTGGGGGGACAGGAAACGATTTACTATTAGGCGATCGCGGTAATGATACGCTTTTAGGTATTTCTAGTGATAGTTTAGGATATACTTTAATTACTGATTTTAATGGAGATGAAGATAAATTACTCTTAGCAGGTGTTCCTGAATTATATACGATTGATAGTTCTCCTCGAAATGTACCGGAAGGGGTTGCTATTTTCAAACAGAATATAGATGGTTCAAAACAATTATTAGCCCTTGTTCAAGGAGATATTGCATCGACCTTTGATAGTAATCAATATGTCTTTATTTAATCCTTCCCTGAACTTAAAGCCACCCCCTCAATTCAAGAATAGGGGGGGGGTGGCTTTAAACTTTTGGCTGAAAAACATCTAAAAATTGACTGTTATAGTAGGGAACAGCTTAACGGGAAACCGGGAGGAAAAGACTTCATCCTCCTGGGTTTGTTGTCTGATTATCAGTCAAGCACTGTGTTTGGGCTGTTGCTATCAGATTGGTTGTAGGATTTAAAGTTAGTAGGTTAGGGTTCTAGGGACTTGAAGATTGATGTAAACAAATGTGAACTATTATAAAGCTATTCTTCGATTTTCTCAGTAATTTTTAAAGATTTTATAAAATTTTCGGGTAATCCTATTTATTTCTCCTTTAATTGATGATACGGCAACTACAATATTAAGTAATCCCAGATGGAAGAAACTAGGAGGAAAGCTCACAAAATCTTATAACCATTCTCATCCTTTTAACTTGTTATCGTAATTATAAATAGGAAACTATACTGTGAAAAAATGATACAATCAAGCCCTAATTTACTGAATAGAAATATAATTTCTTTCGTAAGTTCTATTGATGGTTTATTAGAAAATTGGGGTTATAAACGGATTGGTACTCCTTGGCAACAAGTAGAATATAATCCCCAATTTCATCAACCGGATGTTACCGATATTCAGCCGGGAGAAAGCGTTTATGTTCGTTTTGTGGGATATCGAGATGGCGATAGAATTTGCTGTCCGGCCAAAGTCAGTCGAACTTTACCCAAGGGATTCAGATAATTCAGGATCATGATCATCTCCCCCTAAAATAAGGATTGGGATCTTCTGAAATCCATCCTAAATCGGAGTTATAACGAATTTCAAAATGCAAATGGGATGGGTCACTATCCGGTTGTCCGGTGGTTCCCACTGTCCCTAATACATCCCCTAAATTAACGGGTTGACCGACTTTTACATTAATTGTATCCAGATGAGCATAACGGGTTTGTTTTCCCGACCCATGATTAACAACTACTAATTTTCCATAACCTTCCCGTTCGCCTGCAAAAGCAATTTTTCCTGCTCCAACAGATAACACCGGAGTTCCCACCGTTGCGGTTAAATCTAAACCACTGTGGAACACCACGCGACCCAAAACCGGGTTTAATTGCCAACCATAACCCATTTGTATGCTGGTCGGTTGGGGGAGAGGATAGCCCGATAGGACGGAGAAAGCAGGAACAGGGGGGCCTTTGGGCGACCAATTCACACCGGGAAGAAACAACGCTATGGGTTGAGTTTGACAACCATTGACTTCAAAAACCACATCAGGACGAGCATTATAAGCTTGAACGACTTCTTGCCAAGACCGACCTGGGGGAATTTCCACTTGAATGCCATTGTAAGGTGGAATCAGAATTTCTGCTCCCAGAGGCGCTGACCCCCGTTGTAAAATCGGATTCATCCCCAGTAACGTTGCGGGAATTAAATTATATTGGCGGGCGATACTGTCCACCGTTTCCCCAGCAGCCAGACGATGACGTTTTAAACGAGATAAGACCGGGGATGGACAAACTGCTTGAGCTTCTTGTTGAGCTTCTTGTGACTTCACCGAGGGTACAGGACTCGCGAATATCCCCATCAGATTTGCGATCAATCCCAACAATACTATTCCTAAGCGTTCAAACCTCATGATCATGGATTCATTAAACTTAACTTAAAATGAGCGGATCACCTTTGGCTCCCCCAGTGAGTGATCAGCACTCTGGTTTGGGCGAGTCGCTGTATCAACATCGTGGCGCACAGATCACAAACTGAAGGTTCAAGATGTGCTAATTAAAGTTAAAGAGTCGTTATTCAATACTCTTACTCTTAAGATTAGAGGACACAGAACCTGTTCCGCTAGACCCCCAACAGAATTGTATTTCCAGACGGCAACACAGATGGATTTATCTTTCAAACAGTTTACGGTATATCTGGCTTTACTCTCCCTCGGAGGAGGGGCAGGATGGTTAGGCAGTCGCTATGTCCAAACTAACAACCCCACCCAATTATCGGCGACCGTCGCCGTCGTCAAACCCTTACCAACTGTTGCTCCTCCAACGGTTTTAGAACAACAGGTCATTGACCGTAGTAGTCCGAATTTTATTGCCGAAGCCGCAGAAATTGTAGGCCCGACGGTGGTTCGCATTGATGCCACTCGCAAAACAGAACAAGATGTCCCGGATGCGTTTAAAAATCCTCTGTTTAAACGCTTCTTTGGCGCTCAAATCCCCACCCCAGAAGAACGAGTTCGTCGAGGTACCGGTTCAGGATTTATACTGCATTCCGATGGCCGAATTATTACCAATGCTCATGTTGTGGATGGGGCCGATAGCGTTCAAGTCACGTTAAATGATGGTCGCGTTTTTGAAGGGAAAGTTAAAGGGGTTGATCCCATAACGGATGTAGCGGCGGTCAAAATTGAGAGTAAGGAGTTACCCACAGCCCCCATTGGGTTCTCGGAGAATTTAGTTCCGGGACAGTGGGCCATCGCCATTGGCAATCCTTTAGGATTAGATAATACCGTTACCATTGGCATTATTAGCGCCACAGGTCGTTCGGCTACCCAGGTTGGCATTCCTGATAAACGAGTTCGCTTCATTCAAACCGATGCCGCCATTAACCCTGGAAATTCTGGGGGGCCCTTGTTAAACGATCAAGGTCATGTAATTGGGATTAATACAGCAATTCGAGCGAATGCTCAAGGGTTAGGATTTGCCATTCCCATTGAAACAGCGATTCGGATTGCCAGTCAACTGTTTACCAAGGGTAAAGCCGATCATCCTTATATAGGGGTGCAAATGGTGGAACTGAGTCCGACGGTCAAAGCGGAAATGGATCAACAACTGGAAGTGAGTCTCACCCAAGATACCGGGGTGATTGTGGTACGGGTGGTAGAAGAGTCTCCGGCGGCTCAAGGCGGAATTCTCAAGGGAGATATTTTGGTGAAAGTGGATGGCGTTGCGGTCAACACTCCGTCTCAAGTTCAAGAGCAAATTGAAACCAAAGCCGTCGGAGAGGAACTTCCGATTGAAATTAATCGCCAGGGTCAACAAAAAACCCTAATCCTTAAAACCGGGGTGTTCCCCGAATTTGCTTTAGCCGGGGAATTTAATAATTAGGGTGTGAACCGGATTACTTGGAGTCAATCGAATTCGTTCGAGAGAGGTTTTCTTCTAAGTGCATCCGTTGTTCCATCTGACGTAAAAAGTAACCCGTCATCATTGCTGATGCTAACAGACCTGCCAAGTTTTCCCGGTTGGTTGTAATCTGCACGTCGAAGTGATCGGAGGGTAATACCCCGACTAATCCTTGAACGTTTTTACTAATAATTTCTTTAATTTCTGAACTGGCAGACTGAGCAACCGTTGCCAAAACATCAGGATGCTGACTTTGCAGGTAGGTCAACAACGGGTTTTCGGCGGTCTCTTGAACATCAGATTTGAGAAAGTCAGGGTTAAAAACCATGATGTGCGTCTCTATGTCAGGCTTATGCTATCTTTGAGACTCCTGCGCTCACAAACACGGTGTCGCCAGAGAGTCTTGATTGACGGAAACTCGCTGTTTAGCAAAATTGCTAACAAGTCTTACAGTTCTCCACCAGCTTGAAGTTGTTTGACATTCTCCGCGCTCAAGGGACGGAGATTCTTTAGGATAGACCTAAAAGGGACAGTCAAAAGAGTTACCCTAGTCGGTCGCACTCACTGAGTTATCGTTATGAATTCCATCTTATCACACCCCATCAAAAGCGGTAGGCAAGGGGAATCGATTCTGAGTTGGACTGATCCTTATCAATGAATTGAGTGGCTAGTGGTTTGTTGATTTCCGGTCACTTTCCCCCAAAAATCACTTCTAATCGTTTCTGTGCTTCTTTTAATGCAGATTCAGCCGAAGATTGACCTAATAAAGTTGCCTCAATTGCGCTACCTAAAGTATCAGAAATTCGAGTATATCCGGCTATAATGGGACGAGAACCCGCTACGGACATTTGCTCTACAAATACTTTTAACCAAGATCTTGATTTGAGGTATTCTTGGTAGTCTTGACTTTGCACAGATTTGAGATTGACTGGTAAAAAATCCGTTCCCATTGCCCATTCGGTTTGAAATTCCTCACTTAAAACAAATTCTAAGAATTTTAAAGCGGCTTTTTCTCGTTCTGAGGTGGTTTTCATCACAAAAATATTGCCCGTTGCTGTAACCGTAGAGGGTTTAATATCAGTCGGTATGGGAAACACCTGATAATCAACGTTAGACTTGGTGATATAAGTCCAAGGCCCAGTAATTTGCATGGCTACTCGACCTGATATAAAATCCGCCTCTTCATAACCCCGTTCTGGCTGAGAAAGAGTCGCTGAACCTTCTTTGATCAAATCCTGCCAGAACTGTAAGGCATGAATAGCCCCTGGATTGATAAAATTGGGTTGATTATTCGTTAAGATTTCGCCTCCAGCACTTAATAAAAATGGGAACCAACTAAAGACCGTCCATTCTCCTTTTCCTAATGGCAATAACAGTCCATATTGTTCAGGTCTTCTATCTCCATTGCGGTCAATCGTCAGCTTTTTCGCCACTTGTCTGAATTCTTCCCAAGTTTTAGGAAGTTCTGTAATTCCTGCCAATTGAAACAACTTCGGTCGGTAAAAAATACCAAGATTAGCCGTGTATAAGGGACTTGACCAAATATGACCCTCTAAGCTCAATTGCTCAAATAAACCGGGAACAATATCAGATTTAAAGGGTAAATTTTCCACCCATTCATCTAAGGGTTGAATTGCCCCTAATTCCGCAAATTGACCGGTGGTTTGGGGGTCATATACTAACAAATCCGGTGGGGAATTCCCGACAACGGCTGTTAATATTTTTGGCAATTGAGGCTGACCAATAAAGATAGATTCTATCTGAATATCAGGATGGGTTTGATTAAATTTATTCACTAATCTTTCAAACACATCCCGGTTTGGAGGAGGATTGACGGATTGCCAAAGGCTTAAATGAATGACGTTATCCTGTTTTTGATGAATCCCCTGACAATTCGATAACAATATGAGAAATATACTAAGAACAATTCCTAGCCGTAATAACCTTCTAGAAAAGTATATCATTCACAAAGACCCCTATGCTGCGATCGCCCATATCATTCATTACCTCAGTTCATGTACTCTCGGTATTTACGAATCGTTACATCTTTTGGTTTTTTCTGACAAACTTAATAATTCTGTTGATTTGGAATATTTTTTCCCAAATATTGGAGATGTAACTCATCTATGATAGTCTAATCCATGATACCATATAGACTACTTTTGTGAATAACCAGTTACACATCACACCCGAAGTGATTTGGGAAAAAGTGCATTCAGAACTTCAGAGCCATCCCGAAGCTTGTCTGGTTTTTGATAATACGGTACTCGACAAGAGATTTTCCTCAGATGAAGTCATATCTGAATGTAAACTACGATGGAAAATTGAGGAATTTCACCGAGAGATTAAACAATTAACGGGACTTAAACAGAAATAAGGCTCTAAAGAGAGTATTAGGAGTAACTTACCACCGATTACACCACTTTTTAACCGAAGCACCTTGGTCAGCAATGGAACTGAATCAGCGTCGGCTGGAGGTGATGAATCAGTGTAAGCAAACCCAGGTTAGTCGGGGATTTACCCTAATTATTGATGATTCAGGACATCGAAAAAGTGGGAACTTTACTGAGGGAGTGGGACGGCAATACATCGGAGAAATTGGAAAAACAGATAATGGAATCGTCGCAGTAACAAGCCATCTATACGATGGCAAAAAAAGCTTACCATTAGATATAGAGTTATATCCCTCTTCTGTCAGTCTCCGAGGAGTAAAATTAGAAAATAAACCAGATGGGTAGCTAGAAGGGGGATAGGGTAATGGATGTAGAATTACAGATGATCAAACATTTAGCCCGAGATGCACAACCAACAGTTTCAGTGATTGATGAATATTGTCAAGGTTATAAAGACCTATTCCCAGAAGTGAGAAGTTACGAATGTTTTAAATACTTACATCTAGGAATTATCTCACCAATTCCGAGAAAATCTTTACCGGAAATTGCTAAAATAGTAGGAATTAGGTCGCCACAATCACTGCATCATTTCTTAGCCAATTCGCCTTGGTCAGCAAGGGAATTAAAGGAAAGAAGATTAGCCCGAACTCTAAAAGCATTGAAAGGAGAGAAGATTATAGTAATAATTGATGAGACAGGAGATAGGAGAAAGGGAAAAAAAACCGACTATATAGCTAGACAATACTTGGGAAGTGTGGGCAAAACAGATCGGGGAATAGTATCAGTTAATGCTTACGGTGTTTATAAAAATATAACCTTTCCTTTAGTGTTTAGAGTATTTAAACCCAAAGGAACATTAAAAGAAGGAGATGTCTACAAAACTAAGATTGAAATCGCATCAGAAATTCTAACAGAATTGGTTGATTGGGGATTTCAGATTGAATTGGTATTAGCAGATAGCCTTTATGGTGAAAGTAGTTCGTTTATCAGTACATTAGATCAATTTCAAATTCCTTGGGTACTAGCAATAAGAAGTAATCATGGAGTCTGGATGTCAAGCGAGCAGAAAGTTAGAGCCAACAAATGGTGTAAATTTGAGAGGATTTTTAGCAATCAAGAATCAGAAACCAGATATATTAGAGAAATCATATTTGGGAAAAGAAGTACAAGAACCTATTGGGAAATTACCACAGATCCAGAAACGATGCCAGAAACATCAACTTCGTTTGTCATGACAAATTTAACAGAGAAGAGAAGCCAGATGAAAAAGACATTAGGTAATTTATACGGGTTAAGAACATGGGTGGAATATGGATTTCGACAATGTAAACAAGAACTGGGTTGGACTGATTATCGGTTGACGGATTTTCCCGATATAGAAAAATGGTGGGAAATCATTTTCTGTGTGTATTTAATGATTAGTTTCAACTCCGAAGTTTTCCGGTCTTTAAGTCAAGGCAGTCCCCGAGAATCTGAGAGCAAAAAAAACACCACCGATTGCTCAACTCATCAACAATGGAATCACAAAGAGGGATGGAAAAATGTTTTAAATAATCTGCGTTTAATAATTCAGCCTACTATTATATTGTGGTTGATTGTCCCGTGGCTAGATATTTTTCCCGACCGCCATTTATTAGTGGGTTTTCATAAATTAATTGAGAATATTAATCAATTTCAATCTTATTTTCCCAATGGATAACTCTACTTTTTATTACTTGTTGATTTCGGAGAGTGACAGAAGAGGGATAGAGCCTTAGCTATCAAAAAAGGCGATGATTATTATTGGTTTTGGGTTGGAAATCATAACCAATATGACAATATTTTAAATTAATTTATTTTATAGTTCGTGATAAGGTGATAACAGGCAAGATGCCTGTTCCACATTGTGCTTAAATCTTGGTTTTTAGATGTAAAATATTGCATTACATTAGAGCCATCCCGAAATGAAAAACACCATCCCCAACTCAAGTTAAGGACGGTGAAGAAAAATCGATGTCATAATTACCGACGAATATTCATGAGATTTGCATTAATCATGGTGGTATTTTCTAAGGTAGCTCCGGCTAAATCTGAAGCCGTTAAATTAGCCCCTGTGAGATTAGCCCCTGTTAAATTAGCATCGCGTAAATTCACACCACTGATATCAAATCCATATAAACTGCCTTCTTGTAACTTCACTTCACCTAAAGTTGCAACGGATTGTTGAGCATTTCTTAGGTTAGCACCTGTTAAATCTGCACTCTCTAAATTTGCCCCAATTAAATTAGCATGACTTAAATTAGCATGGTTTAAACTGGCAATCACTAAACCTGCTAAACTCAAGTTAGAATGGCTCAAATTAGCACGTTCTAAATTAGCACCATGTAATTTAGCAGCAATCAGACTGGCACTTTCTAAATTCGCTTCAGTTAATCCTGCTCGATTAAAATTGACTTCGTTGAGATTAGCACCTTGTAAGTTAGCTCCATTTAAGTTGGCATCTCGGAGGTTAGCACCCTGAAGATTCACACCGACTAATTGAGCGCCACTGAGATCACATCCAGGGCAGTTTTTCGTTTCCAATAGCTGCTTGAGATGGGCGGGGTTCTCAGCTTGAGCGGGAACAGTTAAACCCAAGATCATCATCACTACTGTGGTGGTTACTGCTGCGAATTTCATACCCACACCCTCAGAAAACTCTATGTTCTGTACTATCTCTTATTATCGGGCATAGCGGTATGAGTAGAATCCCGGTTGGATGTGATATTGCAGTGATCCCTGTGTGACGGAAATCACTGAGAAAAACGGTATGTGTTGATACAGACCCACTTAAATTATTAAATTTCGGATTAAATCCCCTAATTGTTGGGCGCTATTGGTAACGGCGACGGTCGCTGTGGCTTTAGCCATTTGTTTTAACTGTTGGGGTGATTGCAGCAGATACAAAACTTTACTTGCCAGCAAGTCGGCGGTTAAATCCTTTTGTTGAAAGACGAAGGATGCACCCGCTTCAGCAAAAACATTGGCGTTATAAGTTTGATGATCTTCAGCCGCAAAGGGATAGGGAATTAAAATCGAAGGAGTGTGGGTAATGGCTAATTCGGTTAAGGTTCCTGAACCTGCCCGACTCACTGCTAAATTTGCCCGTTTTAAGAGGGCTGCCATATTATTGTAGAAGGGCATTTTAATATATTGAGGATGGTTTAACGCTTCAACATCCGGGTCATTGTCTCCGGTTAAATGTACCACCCAAGCCCCGGCTTCAAACCAACTAGGAGCCGCCTGTCGCACCCAGTTATTCACACTCACCGCACCTTGACTTCCTCCCACCACCACAATAACCGGAACATCATCCGGTAGGAAAAAAGACAAGGGTTCAGACGCTTGCATAAAAGCCGAACGCACGGGGGTTCCAACCACAACGGTCTTGGCATTGGCTAGGTAAGGAACAGCCGCCGCAAACCCCAAAGCAACGGTATTACACCAAGGGCCGAAATTCCGAGTCACCTTACCCGGTAAGGCGTTAGACTCATGTAAAATCACAGGTAGACCCAGGAAACGAGCCGCGATAATAGCAGGTGCTGCAATATATCCCCCTGTGGTAAATACCCCTCGGAACTGTCCTGTTTTGAGGAGAGAGGTGACTTGTACGAGGGAAAGGGCGAATTTTGCTAAAATTCTTAAGGTTCCGAAACCGAAGCGTTGTTGGAAGCCTTCAACGGAAATCGTATGCAGGGGATATTCGGGGGGAACTAATTCCCGTTCTAAGCGATCAGGCACACCCAGCCATTCTATCTCAAAATCTGACAGGTTTTCGGCAGTGGCGATCGCCGGAAATAAATGTCCCCCTGTACCACTAGCAGCAATCAGTAAGCGAATGGGTGTTTGACTCAAGTTTTCTCCCCTACTCTGTGTTCAATATTAGTGTTATGAATTTTTAAGTTACCATAAAATTTGTACAAAATCGTATTTACTTTCAGGTCTGAAGACACGCTTGTTTCCCCTCTCCCATCTTTATATTCTTATGACACTTTTCGCAATCGTTCAACGGCAATTTTTTCAGAATGGGTCTTGTGTACAGACACGGCCTATATTGACAACACCGTTATTTTCTGTGCTTCTAGGATTGGTAATTTGGGGAACGGGTACAGCAATTTCTCAGCCCGTTAATGCCGAAACCCCAGAAACAGCACCCGCTAACGTGACCAATCTTTTAACTCAAATTGATGATGCGTCTAATCGTCAGGATGTAGAAGCCGTGATGGGTTTTTATAGTTCTAATTTTACCAATTCCGATGGATTAAATCATCAAACGCTCAAACAAGTTCTCAAAGATTTTTGGAATAAATATTCTCGTCTGAATTATCGCACCCAATTGCAATCTTGGCAACAAAATGGGGAAGCTTTAACCACCACAACGGTAACAGAAATTACGGGAACCAGAACAATTAATAATCGAGAATTTGCCTTAACCTCAACAATTACTTCACAACAACAGATTGAAGGCGGGAAAATTGTACAACAGGAAATTCTAGCGGAGAAAAATAAATTAACATTAGGAAACCAACCTCCAACGGTAGTTTTTAATGTACCGAAGGAAGTCAAAATCGGTCAGGAATATACGGTGGATGCCATTGTTCAAGAACCCTTAAATGAGGAAATTCTGATTGGAACTGCTATCACAGAGCCCGTAACAGCAAAAGCTTATACTCAAGAGGAACTTTTACAGCTAGAATTTTTGCCTTCTGGAGGGATTTTCAAAGTCGGTCAAGCACCGAATACATCAGGAGATAATTGGGTTTCTGCCATTTTGATGCGTCAAGGAGGAGTAACATTAGTCACACAACGGTTACGAGTCGTTAAATAAATTTACCTGTGTAAAATTTGCTCTAAAAAACGCCAAAACTGAAGTCATTTTTAGAAACTGAGTAGAGATATTGTTAATTCTGTCTCTACTCTTCGGCAATTCTGATTTAATGTTAAACATTATGATTCCATTATTAGAGGTTAAAAATTTAGCCATTCAGTTTGTTACCCTGGATGGAATTGTTCAAGCAGTCAATGGAATTTCCTATCAGGTTTATCCCGGTGAAACCCTGGGAATTGTTGGGGAGTCGGGGTCAGGGAAAAGTATGAGTGTGTTATCAATTTTAAGGTTAATTCCATCACCCCCTGGAAAAATTACCCAAGGTGAAATCTGGTTTCAGGGGAAAAATTTACTGCAACTGAATGCTCAACAGTTACAAAAAATTCGGGGTCGTGATATTGCGATGATTTTTCAAGACCCCATGACTTCTTTAAACCCGGTTTTAACCATTGGAAAACAACTTACAGAAGCTCTACAACTTCATCTCAAATTCACTTCAGAACAAGCTCAAAATCGTGCCATTCAACTGTTGCAGCAGGTCGGAATTCCTAGTCCAGAACGACGGTTAAAAAACTATCCCCATGAATTTTCCGGGGGAATGCGTCAACGGGTTATGATTGCAATGGCATTAGGGTGTCAACCTCAATTATTAATTGCAGATGAACCGACAACGGCATTAGATGTAACGGTGCAAGCCCAGGTTGTAGAATTAGTTAAACAACTGCGAAATCAACAGGGAATGTCTGTGATTTGGATTACCCATGATTTAGCTTTATTAGCGGGATTAGCTGATCGAATTTTAGTTATGTATGCGGGGCAAATTGTTGAACAAGCAACGGTGCATCAACTCTATAAAACCCCACGTCATCCCTATACTATTGGGTTATTAAAAAGTTTACCGCGACTCGATCAAATTCGTCAAGAATCATTATCAACTATTGAAGGAACTCCCCCCAATTTAATTGATTATCCCCCAGGATGTCCTTTTGCTCCTCGATGTCAATTTGCCATTGAACATTGTTTTCAAGAAAATCCACCCTTAGAACAGATTGAACCTAATCATAAAGTCGCCTGTTGGGTACTTCCTCGTGCAACTTAAACCGCCATTTTAAAATTATTCAGGAATTAAAATAGGGTATTAATGCCTGCCAAATTAAGGTTAAAACAAAAATACCTAGGGCAGAAATTAATATAATTAATAATAATAATCCGCCTAATAGTAAAATAATAAACCACTGATCTGCTTTTTTTCCTGCTACTGGAGAATTAAGATGAGCTTCTAATATTTCCACATTTTTAACATTAGCTTTCCAAGCTACATCAAAAATATCTCCAAATACGGGAACAGTCCCCGTAATGGTTTCTAAAGCAATATTAGAGACCATTCGGGTTAAGGTTTCACGGGGTACACCTAATTTAAAAGCTTGAAATACAATATAAATAGAAAGAATTCCTCCTAATATATCTCCTCCTCCTGGAATTAATCCTAAAATCGGATCAATTCCAATCCCAATCGATGTACCCGGAACCCGAATCGCATTATCTAAAATATTACTTAATTGTCGCATTTTTCGGACAACAGCTATTTTTTCAAGATGAGAATTTTTAGGTTTTGTTGATGTCATAGGTTTAGAATTTAAGCATCTAGTAATCTAAAATTTTATGAGAAATACTACAGATAATCTCCCCTAAACTTTGTAAAAAAAGAGGGGAGATTTACTCATTAACAACCTTAACTTAAGGGTTGATCAAGATACTGCAAAATATTTCACTAAATCTTCTGAACCGCCGATTAATTTTCCATCAATAAAAACTTGAGGAACGTTGGTGGCTCCTGTTACGGCTTGCAAGGTTTTTGTTGTTATATTTTGCCCTAAAACAATCTCTTCAAAATCAATTCCTCGCTCTTTTAAGAAGGCTTTAGCACGAGTACAATAGGGACACCCTACTCTTGTGAATAGTGAGACTAAAGAAGGTTTAACGGCATCAGGATTAATATATTTGAGCATCGTTTCTGCATCAGAAACTTCAAAAGGATCACCAGGAACATCCGGTTCAATAAACATTTTTTCGATCACCCCATCTTTCACTAACATTGAATAACGCCATGACCGTTTCCCAAAGCCTAAATCGGCTTTATCAACTAACATTCCCATCTGTTCTGTAAATTCTCCATTCCCATCAGGAATCAGAGTGATATTTTCCGCTTGTTGATCTTTTGCCCATTCATTCATGACAAAAGCATCATTAACAGAAATACAAACAATTTCATCTATTCCATTCTGTTTAAATACCTTTGCTAAATCGTTATAACCAGGGACATGACTACTGGAACAGGTCGGGGTAAATGCGCCAGGTAGGGCAAATACAATTACATTTTTTCCTGAAAATAAATCATCTGTTTTAACATCAACCCATTGATTATCTTTGCGAGTTCTAAATGTTACGTTTGGAACTTGTTGACCTTCACGATTTTCTAGCATTTTGTGTTTCCATCCAGCTTATACAAATTTTGAGTTGTTGCTGCATCGTAGATGCATCAGCATGATAGCGCCGTCCATGACCCGGAAGCACCCACTCAAAGGAATAATTTAGTAATTTTTGCGTCGAATTGACTAAGCTTGTCCAGGAATACCAACAATAGTTTGGAAAGGCGTATAACTGTTGCAGAGGGTTTGACCAAGCTAAATGATCTCCGGTAAATAAAAATTTATTTTGATATAGTAAAACGGTGTGTCCTTTGGTATGACCTGGAACAGGAATGATCAGCAAATCATCGCTTAATTGAATGTTATCTGTTCCGATTAATTTGACTTCTACATCTTTTGTTCCTTCCTGAATCTCATCTTGATGTAAAATGCGATCGCATCCAAAATGATCATGAAATTTCTGATGATCAGCTACATCATCTTGATGGGTTAAATACATCCAACGTATTCCCCCTAATTCTTCTAATCGTTTGACTAAAGCCGGGGTAAATCGAGGAGAATCAACTAAAATATTACCCTGGGGATATTGAATAAAATAACTGGTTGCTGCAAAAGAGGCTTTAGCATGATATCCACAATGATAAACATTGTNAACTAACCATCTAAACTCTCCACACTCAGAGGAACCATATCGCCTTGAAATGTAAGTCCTAAAAACATTTCCTCTTTCGGTCGAATAATTTTTCCTGTTAAGACACAGCGTTCTTCTTGTTCTGCAATGGCGGAAATATGGGCACGGATATCTTCTCTGGTCAATGACGGGCGATAATCTCCTGATTTTTGTTGGACATAATTCCACAGTATGTCTCGAATCAGGGCTTGATAGCCTTTATTCTTAGCCAGTCCTTTTAATCTTTCTTTGAGTTCCCGTTCTAGGCGAATGCTTGTCACTTCCATATCAGTCGTTGAAGTCCGAGGAAGGGTATACATAATTTTTTCTCCATGAATAGGTAGACATCTCTGTAATATTAGTGTAGTATAAATAACGTAAGATTAAAACTATCTATATCGAGGTTCAGCTTTCAAGTGATCAACTTATCCACATTCAGGCTAAATTCCAATCGTTTCAAGGGTTCAGGCTCATCTGATGGAGCTACCTGGAATCATGAAACCGGAACCTCTATTGTTGAGGGCCAGTCTAGCAGTGGTTATAGTGATCCAATAGAACCCAATCCATCAAACATATCCGCTCAATTCCACTTTGACCCCTTAACGATTGCACCATTCTTTTTTCATCACCGAAGCGGGAGGTACAAATTGAGATGAACTGTACCCAAACCCAAACCCAAACCGAACTCGGTTGAACCCCCGCTTCCTCATCAGAAAAAGAGGCGGGGGTTTGTGTTTGTATCAATAAGTGTAAATGGAGTCAAGCCGTGACCAGCCCAACTGACGTATTAAGGCAATCTGTGGTCGTATTCTCCCCCAATTATTTGCCCATGAACCGAGTCAATATCAAACGGGCAATTGGTTTGTTAGTGACCGGAAAAGCTGAACCTCTGGATCTTAATTCCAATGACTCCGGTTGGTTTGTCCATTCTCCGAGTTTGGTACTTCACGTTCCAGCGCAAATTCGTTTAACGATAGCTGGTCAAGAACGAATTTGGAAGGTTCCCCCGGTAAACCGTCGGGAAATTCTGCGACGAGATCACCAATGCTGCCAATATTGCGGGAGTACAAAACGATTAACCATCGATCACGTCTTTCCCCGTTCTCGTGGGGGTACTCATACCTGGGATAACGTGGTCACGGCTTGTGAACGTTGCAATACCACTAAAGGCAATCGCACTCCTGAAGAAGCTCGAATGCCGTTACGCACGAAACCCAAAGCCCCCATCCACCCAGTTGTTGCTTTCGCCGAATATTTCTGGCAAGGGTTGTAGGGTATCGGTGAACAGCTAACCGTCCACCGTCAACAAACCCTTGGCTTTTAAAAGGGATTCAAAATCAATGCTGAAGTTAACTTATACGGAAACAGCGTTTCATATTGAGCATCTTAGTCAATCTCCAGAACAACTGGTGGCACTGCGGGTGAAGTTGGCCATGCGAATGGGTCAAACGATGGTTGTTGAACCGAGTTCTGCCTCGTTTCTGTTACCTGTCAATGTCTCCACCTTGTCGATGTTAGAGGCGGCTGTTCGTCAACAACGCTCAGAAGCAATTGCCTTATGTGTGGCGGATACAGAAACCATTGAAGTCAGTTTAACTGGAACTTGGATTACTGTTGATCCAGAGGGTGAAAGTGGAATTTTTCTCACGGTTTTAGGCGATCGCACCGAATCATTACTCTATCACCTCTGGCAACAAGCATCGGGCAATACTTCCGTGATTCGAGATTAATTTGAGGGGGGTTAACACAGTCATAATATTCAAGATTTGTCTTAACTCACCCTCCCCTACTCATTCCCGATTAACCTACATTTTTTTGATAAATTTCCAATGGCAAATTATCAGGATCTTTAAAAAATGTATATCGTTTTCCTGTTATTTCATCTCGGCGAATCGGTTCTACACAAATCCCCTTCCCTAATAAATCGGCAACGCTTTGGTCAATATTATCGACTTCAAAGGCTAAATGTCTTAAGCCACAGGCTTCCGGTTGATTCGGTCTTTGGGGAGGATTAGGAAATGAAAATAACTCAATCTGATCTTGAGTTCCGACTCGCAGATCTAATTTATAAGAATTTCGTTCTTTTCTAAAGGTTTCTTCAATAATTTCAAACCCTAAAAGATTGACATAAAAATTCTTTGATTTTTGATAATTAGAACAAATAATTGCAATGTGATGGATTTTATTGATTTTCATTATTTCTCCTTCTAAAACCTGAAATTGTAATGTCCCATTATTACTTTGTGTCAACGGTGTCAACTTCTGCTATTATATAGAATCTATTCTCAATAAGACTTTTGCTCACCGTGCTGTATCCCAGCCAACAATTTTGGCCTTCTTGTCCTCCTCTAACACCAGTTTTTCTAACTCAACACCTAGACTAAACACTAGATTTAGGGTATAATTGATGAGATATCCCAATAATAACGCTATATCTAGTATTTGGGAAAATGATCGTCCAGAATCTAGGTGTTTGCCCATGTCTCAAAATTTAATCAAGGCTGGAGTTATTGTGCCGAGTCAATGGCCCCTAGCCCGTGTCTGGTTAGAAGTTGCCACCTTACTCAGTATTGCGCCCCGACACATTGAGCGCCTAGAATTCTGGCCCCATCAAATTTGGGTAAAAATTCAACAGAAAAAAGCGGTTTTCGTCAGTTATCGTCGCTTACCCCTGTGGAAAGAAACGGGGTTAGATTCAATTCAAAATTGTAGCGAGCGATCCAGCTTAGAGCAATTAGGAGAAATGCTCAGTTTAGAAGTCAAGCACTATAAAAATCAGTATAGCCCTGTTGTTTTAGAAGAATGGCGTTCAGCTTGGGCGAAAAAATCTCAATACTTTAAACTCGAAGCTCAACGACAAGCCCAAGAAGAAGAACGACTCAAACCCATTCGTGAGCGTGAACAGGCTGGTCAACAATGGCACGAAGGCTGGAAAACAATTTTACATTATTGTAATAGCTTTGACTCCTTAGAACGATTAGCTCCTGAACTTCAACAACAAAGCCAAGAATTTGCCGATTTACCCGAAGGGGAAACAGCCATGCAACTGTGGCATCAACGGTGGCAAGAACTCACCCAAGCTACAGCCTAGTCCAGCGCTAATCGGAATATTCCCTTAAGCAAGTCACTGTTAATCCTGAGATTAACAGTTTGTTCCCATTGGTGCTATTAATTTGCAACAGCTTAAGATATAATAAAGTAGGTTGTGCGAGACGTTCCTGTCAGAGTCGAGGGTTAAAACCCAAAACGTAAACAGGGAGATAGGTACAAACAATTGGTACACAATAAATCCAATCGAGCCTGTCTTAACTTTGAAAATGTGGCCTTAAAGGAAGGTCAATCTCGGAGTCAATGGTACAAACTATCACCTACGGTAGCCAGAACCAAAGAGATACGGCAATTCCCACAGTGCTAGACTGATTATCAAAACACTGAAGCTGGGAATAACGGGAAATCGGACATAAATCAAATGTCTAAGTAGTTCTCTAGCCAATTGCCAATGAATAACGAAAGTGAACACTCGTCTTGAACTGTCGTTATTATTAAGTAGCGAAATGATTTGACACGCTGCGTTCAAAAGAACAAGGGGAAAAGTAGAGACTTGTATTCATCATCTACAAAAGGTAAGGTTTTAACCTGAACACTTACTAAGACTCCCAAAAGTACCCCGGCAGAAAGAGAGATTCTAAAGGCAATAACCCCATTTTCAAGGAACGTTAAAATCCCTCATATACTCCTACAGAGGTCGAATACTGTTAGGTAGCTACAAATCTAAAGCTTATGTTATGAGGGTGAGAGATGGAGTCAGAAGCTAATACCTAAATGTAATGTTTAGGATACGCTGATAGTCTCCGGTTTAGTTGTTAGGTAAGGTTGTGATTAGTATTTAAAACGGTGAAAACGAGTATAACCAAGACTACGGGTACATGGAATTCTATTAATTGGGCGAAAGTCCAACGGGTAGTATTTAAGATACAAAAACGAATTTACCAGGCATCATTATCGGGACAAAATGCAAAGGCTCGAAAGCTTCAGAAACTTCTAGTCAAGTCATATTATGCCAGACTTCTAGCAATTAGAAAGGTAACTCAGGATAATCAAGGCAAGAGAACAGCCGGGGTTGATGGAATCAAATCTATTACACCCAAACAACGGATAGAACTAGCCCAAAACCTGAGTAAATACCAAAAAGCCAAACCACTCCGAAGGAAATGGATACCCAAACCCAACGGGGAAAAACGCCCATTAGGTATACCAACTATAAACGATAGAGTCAGGCAAGCCTTGGTTAAATTGGCGTTAGAACCTCAATGGGAAGCCAGATTCGAGGGCGAAAGCTACGGGTTTAGACCCGGACGTTCAGCCCATGATGCTATGTCAAGAATCTTTCAAAGCATCAATAAAAAAGAATACTATATTCTCGATGCTGACATCTCAAAATGTTTTGACCAAATTAACCCTGAATACCTACTGTCAAAAATTGATTGTCCATCAGTAATAAAAGCCCAAATCAGGCAATGGTTGAAAGCTGGAGTGATGGATAACGGCATATTTGAAACAACGGTGACAGGCACACCGCAAGGAGGTGTCATCAGTCCTCTACTTGCTAACATTGCACTGGATGGAATGATTAGGCTAATTAATACCCTCTTTCCTAAGAAAACGAATACAGTACAAGCCCAAGTCATAAGATATGCCGATGATTTTGTTGTAATCAGTCCACAACTTAAAATCATTCAACAGTGCCAAACTGCCCTAGAAGAATGGTTAAAACCTATAGGTTTAGAGCTAAAACCCTCAAAAACCCGAATTTGTCATACACTAAGAGAAATCGAAGTAAATGGGGAAGTGGTTAAACCAGGATTTGATTTTCTAGGTTGGAACTTCCGACAATACCCGATGGGTAAACACCACGCGAGTAAAGTAGGAGGAGGAAACAAACTATTAGGGTTTAAACTCCTAATAAAACCTAGTGAAAAGGCAGTTAAAGCTCACGCGGACAAGGTAAAGGAAGTGATTAAAAAACACAAAACTGCACCCCAATACGCACTAATCAAACGCCTGAATCCAATAATCAAAGGATGGTGTAACTACCATTCCAAGGTTGTCTCTAAAAAGGTATTCTCCTTTTTAGACTACATAACATGGCAAAGATTAAGAGCATGGACAGTTAACAGATGCGGAAAGGCAAGTTACAAGAAATTGAGTAAATATTTCAAGAAAAACGGTAATAGAGCGTGGAATTTTGAAACCCAAGATGGTTTTAAACTATTAACCTATGCAGAAACATCTATTACCCGTCATGTAACTGTAAGACCCGAAGCATCGCCCTACGACGGAAACTGGACGTACTGGAGTACAAGAATGGGTACATCCTATGATGTCCCTAAAAGAGTAGCATTATTGCTCAAAAAGCAAAAAGGTAAATGCAATCTCTGTAACCAATATTTCACCCCAGAGGATGTTGTAGAAATCGGGACACAATTCATCCCACAACTTTAGGCGGGAAAGACGAATATAAGAACCTACAACTATTGCATCGCCATTGTCACGATATTAAAACGGCAACTGATGGGTCTTACAACTCAATCATAAACCGGATGTTCTGATGACAGAAGGCAACTAGACTAGGAGCCGTGTGCGATGAAAGTCGCAAGCACGGTTCTGAATGGGAGATAAAGGTTGCAAAGCCCTCATCGACCCCTAATTGAATTTCCAGAGTGCTGTATTAAACCCAAAAATCAGGGTAGTAATCGAACTCAAAAGTATCGCACAAGGATACAAAATCAGGGTTAGCGCTGAATCCATCATCGGCGCGATGAAGATAGATATACCCTGTATGGGGGATGACCTTTCAGACTCCCTTGTTAACTTGGGTTAGCAAAAATATATCGCTGACGATTACCTTAAACCCATCGTCAACGGCCATTGAAGACGTAGCAACGTTCAAAACGTCAAATTTTTTTGACTCTCTCCAAAAGTAGGGTAAGACATACCCGAATTCTAAGTCAAATATTCTCCGTAAATCTTGGGGAGATCATACCCTCTAGGTAGCTTTTGCTTACCTTTATTTGTCATGTTTTTGCATCATTAAATTTTGTAGAAACACTCAAAAATAAAGGGGTGCTTTTGCTGGGATTTTAATCAACCCAAAACCGCTTTACTTCAGTAAAGGGGAATATCAGACTATTTGCACAAGCAAACGACTGTAAAACATAAAAGGGGGTGACGTCCATGTTCAAGCAAAATCAAAATCAACTCAAAAAAGTGCAATTAGCTGAAGGAGTATTTGTCTATACTCCTCTTGATGATCTGTGCATTCCAGCTTTACGGTCTGGGTATGCGGGATACCCCGTTAACCCTCGATGGAATGCGATCAAGTTCCATGCTTGGAAAATCGGACGACAATGGCGCGAGGCACTAGGACGGGGCGAAATGATCATCCGGTCAACGGACTCGATGTTAGTCCCTATTCAGAAGACTGAGGAAAGTAGTGACTCCCCCTTACCTCGATCGTGGGGCGTTAAGCAAATATTAAAATTATCCGACCATTCGGCTCAAAAGGATGTTCTCGCTGTAAGTTGAGTTAGAATTTTAAGCAATCTCAAGAGTCAAAGCAGATATTTTCCTGTTTCCTGGCTCCTGAGCTTGCACCTAACCCTCAAACAGCAGACAAACCATGAAGAAACTCATAATGTCATTACTAGCAGCTTGTTTAGTGACTTTACTCTCGCTAACAAGCTTTTCTAGTAATGCTTGGGCTTATAACCAAAACCACCTTGACCGTCTCAAAAGCGGTGTTGAGCAATGGAATAATTGGAAATTTACTTATGAAGGCGCAAGTGAGGATATTGACTTAACAGGAGCCGACTTGAGTGGCTTAGACCTAACCGATGTTTTTTTGCGTTTCTCTGACCTGAGTGGAGCAAATTTAGCGGGTACTAACCTCCATGATGCCGATCTGATCAGTGTCAAGTTAAACAATGCTAATTTAACTGGATCCGACTTAACTGATACATCCCTTTCTGATACCGACTTTAGTGGTGCGAATCTAACAAATGCTAATCTGAGTGGATACCACTATACAAATGATTTCATTAATTTTCAAGGGGCAAACTTGAGTGATGCTAACTTAAATAGCGATGAGCTAATAGTCTGTAATATAAACACAGATCCCTACGCAGATCGCTACAGAGATCCCTACGCAGATCGTTACAGAGATCCCTACGCAGACCGCTATACAGACCCCGAAAATAGCTACAGATACCAGTTCAGATGTGAATCTTCTCGTTCACGAGAATCTAATTTAGTCGTCAATTTTTATCAAGCCACTTACAACGAGAATACTCAATTTCCGCCGGGTTTAGATCCTGAACGTGCTGTTGCCAAAAACAATCAACCGTTTGATCGATATGCACGCTATCGATGAAAAATGATTTTGTCAGCAAAGGTAGATCTGTTAGCGATCTCAAGGTTCACTTGGTTTTGACGACCAAATACAGGCGGAGGGTTTTTACCCTTGAAATGTTGAATCGGTTGCATGAAATTCTTGAAGAATTACTTCAAAAGTGGGATTGTAAATTAATTGAATTTAATGGTGAAGATGATCATGTTCACCTTCTTTTTCAATATCATCCAGATATTGCTTTGAGTAATTTAGTTAACAATCTTAAATCTGTGACATCCAGAAAACTCCGGCAAGAATTCTCTGATTATTTAAGCTCTTTTTATTGGAAAGATGTTTTTTGGAATGGTTCTTACTTTGTTGCAAGTTGCGGTGGAATAACTATTTCGACTCTAAGGCAGTATATCGAGAACCAAAATCAACCTGATTGTTCCGATAGTCCCTGACCGCAATTCATCCCACGCTGCCCTAGCGGGTCAGTCGTGGGACACGAGTGCGGATGAAGCTAAAACGATTAACACATGACAGACCTCTGAGTTCTTTAAAAATTCAGGGGTATAATTATAGCATGACATAGGAGATAAAACAGCCACCATTAATGTTTTGATGATCTCGGCATTTATTCTATCAATATTCTGATATAATAGATAATAGTCTCAATTGCTAATGATACAATTTTTTTCCTGTTTTTTATCTCCTGACACCTGATTATGATTTCTCCAGGCCCAATGCCATTAACGGTGCAAGATGCTGAAGCCCTTTTAAAAGACTTTATTTGTAACGATGTTATTTCCCCGATCTCGGAGGAAGAAAACGCTAAAATTCAACAAGCATTATTATTACTAACCCATGAATCTGACTATCAAATGCTGGGAATTTGTGCGGATTCAATGGCACAAGCATTAACGACATTAAAACAGTATTTAAAAGCTTTAGAATATTCTATAAATGTTGAAGATAATCCTTTAGAACCTCTGGAAGGAGCCGTTTATTTAAAATTCAATGGTCGCAATCAAACATTTTATCTTAGTTCTTATTTAGACAAATATCGAGGGGTTTTAATTTCATTTCAATCAACGGAAGAAGATGGAATTAATGGAGTATACGGGCATTTTCCGTTAGATTTATTTGCTTAAAAAAACCGGGTTTCTAAAGGATTCATCTTAAGGTCATGTTTTAGATAAGATAACAGCCAGAAACCCGGTTTATTCAATCATCAACCTTTAAACAACAACGCTAGAACTGGGTTGAGGTTGGGGTGGGGGAGCAGGTTCTGATTCATTCGGAACACCTCCATAGTTATCCATCAAATTGCTATAGAGTTGGATATATTCTCTAGCAGAATTTTCCCAACTAAAGTTTTGACTCATGCCACGACGTTGCAATTCGCGCCATTGATCTTTAAACCGGAATGCTTCAGAAGCTCGAACCATTGAGGTATAAAAATCTAAGGGTTCATAGCGATCAAAACAGTATCCTGTTCCTTGATAATTAATCGGATCATTATAGGATACCGTATCCACTAAACCCCCAGTGCGTCGGACAATGGGAACACAACCGTAACGCATTGCCAACATTTGACTAATACCACAAGGTTCAAAACGACTCGGCATCACAAAGGCATCACAACCCGCATAAATCCGCCGCGATAAGGCATCATTAAACAATAATTGTGTTGTCATCCGACCCGGATAACGAGAAGCCATGTGCCATAATTGGGTTTCATAATAGCGATCGCCTGTTCCCAAAACAATCAATTGACAATCGGTATAAGATAAAAATTGATCCATAATTTGAATAACCAGATCAATTCCTTTCTGTTCTACCAATCGCGTTACCATACCCATTAAGAACGTATTAGAATTAACTTCTAATCCCACTTCTTCTTGAATTGCAACTTTATTGACGCGGCGATTTTCCAAGCTATCCGCCGTAAAGCGTTCAGGAATATAAGGGTCAGTGGCTGGGTTATAGGAATTCGTATCAATTCCATTTAAAATCCCTGTCATTTTGCCACTGATATACGATAGCAACCCTTCTAAATTTTCCCCATAGGCTGCGGTTTGAATTTGTTGAGCGTAAGTCGGAGAAACGGTCGTCACGACATCAGCAGCTTGTACCGCCGCCGCCATGGTATTGTGACCCTGCATATACCAAGGACACCAAGTAATCCGTTCCAAATACCAACGCCAAGGCCCTTGATAAGCTAAATTATGAATAGTGAAGACTGTAGCAATATCTGGCGTTTCGTGCATCCAGACTGGAATCATGCCCGTATGCCAGTCGTGGCAGTGAATAATATGGGGTTTCCAATAGTTCCACGCAAATTCAGCCGCGCCACTGGAAAATAAGGTGAACCGCCAATCTTCATCCTCTCCGTAGTACACACGACGAGGCATAAAGGATGGATGTCCAAACAAATATAATGGTACATCAGTTTTTGGAAATACCGTTTCAAAGACCGCGAAACGCTGGTACATGGTATTTCCCCACCAGATCGGATCTTTTGGGATTTTGATCTTATCAGGGAGGAAGCCATAATAGGGCATAAAGATGCGAACATCGTGTCCCATTGCTCGCAATACCTGCGGCAATGCACCGACCACATCTCCCATCCCGCCAACTTTCGCTAAAGGTGCCGCTTCTGCGGCGACAAATAGAATTCGCATTTTAATTTTGCGTTCCCTTAGTTGCTCCGTAACGTTATCATACCTGTCTCGGTGTCCGATTAAACGCTTTATTCGAGTTCGTTGAATTCGCTATCGAAGTGAGTCCCAAAGGCGATGTCCACTGTACCGAGAATATTGTATGTTGGAATTAGGAATAAATCTCACCGAAATCGAGTCAAGTCATGCTGTAGCTAAATACTCGGTTGTCGATGCCTTTCGCAGGAGATTCAAAAAATGCTTGATCAACTGCTCAATTCTATTGCATCCTGGGGTCGGTTTCACAAGGCATTCACCAGGCTTTCCCCTTTTGTTAACACTTTAGCCTGGAGTGTACTCCTGGGTTTTGGGGAAATTCCCGTAGCACAGGCACTTTTAATTTCACAAAATCCTAACAATACTCCTTTAGAAACGGCTACTGTTCAACATCATTTTCTGGAAGAGGGGGTTTACCTCTACGGTCAGTCTCCCCAACCCGAACAAATTGGACAAGCTTATATGGTGTTTGAGGTAAAGCAAGGTCAGGTGACGGGAGCGTTTTATATGCCTCGCTCGTCTTTTGACTGTTTTACCGGAGTTCCCCAAGGAAATCAACTTAATTTAAACATCATTGAAAGTTACAGTCAAGAAGCTTATTCTTATAATATTGGTTTTAGCAATACTGCTGTTGTTGCGGCGGCAGGAGGTCAAGGAACGGAGAAAAACAATATTGTTTTAGAAGGGTTTCATCGAATTCCAACGGTCAGTGAAAACGACACTCGCATTTTAAGTCAATGTAAAGCTGATTTTAAGTAGATAAATAGGGAACAGGGAACAGGGAACAGGGAACAGGAGATGGAAAAAAGGGGTTAGCTATCCGATAATTACTTGTAGCAAATATTGAAGGATGGAATATTAACGATTAACGGTTAACCCTTAATTGTTAACAGTTAACCGTTAAAAAAATCTATAACAATTATTGTTTTTTGAGTAAATCAACGGCTTCTTGTAATAACTGGATAGCCTGTTCTATTTTACTCAAAATTTCTGCTTGGCTAACAGGTTTAGGTGTTGGTGTTGGCGTTGGCGTTGGTTTGGGTGTCGTTACACCTCCTAATTCATTGACATATAGCAATAAATCTTGATCTCGTCGTAACCATCCATTTAAGAAAACTTCTTGACTGGGGTTCGCTTTTACTCGTTGATAACGATAATCAATTCGATTTTGACAATAGCGTTGGGCGGTTTGTAAATTATTGGCGTTTTCTAATGCTGCTTTTGATTTTGCGCCGAAATTTCCATCAACGGTTAACCCACCAATAGCTTCTTGTAAAAATTCTAAACTGCCTTTAACACTAAAATTAACGGCTGTATCAAAATGGGCTACCGCTAAGGGTAACACCATTGAATCGGCTAAACAAGGTTTCCAATATTGTTCATAATAAACGGCTTCTACTTCCGGTTGGGTAATTTGTAAGACCGACTTAGACGCTAAATTTTTAACGCGCAAATAGGTATCATAAGTAGCTTGGGAAATCCCATAATTCACTGTACCCGCTAAATCTCTAGGGTCGCCAGCACCAGCTTCCCATTTTAACGTAAATTTTAAGGCAGTTTTAAAAGCTTCAGGATATTCTGGCATGGTTTGGGTTGGGGGTAAGGGTTAGATATTGATCAAAAAATATCAATGCTTATCAATATCTAACCTATTTGTCAATTAACTACGCTGAATTTCAGCAAAAATTTCGTTTAATATCTCTTGAGCACCTTGGTCTTTGAGTTTATGGGCGAGTTGAATTCCTAACTCTTCCGCATCCGTTGTATTTCCGGTAACGGTATCTTTAATTAAGCGTTTTCCATCCAGACTTGCTACCATTCCCGTTAAGGTCAGTTGGTCGCCATTAATAGCAGTATTTACGCCAATGGGAACTTGACAACCCCCTTCCAATTCCCGCAAAAATGCCCGTTCAGCATAACATCTTTGGGCGGTGGGAGTGTGTTCAAGAACTTTAATAATCTCAAGAATATCGTCATCTCCTTCCCGACATTCTATTCCTAATGCGCCTTGTCCGACGGCGTGGAGTGAAATTTCCGAGGGGATGACTTGATGAATGCGATCGCTCATATTCAAACGAGTTAACCCAGCAACCGCTAGAATAATAGCATCATACTCTCCATCGTCTAATTTTTGCAGACGAGTATTCAGGTTGCCGCGTATATCTTTAAATTCTAAATGGGGATAATGGTGTCTGAGTTGGGCGAGACGTCTCAGGGAAGATGTACCAATAATAGCACCCGCCGGAAGGGTTTCCAGTTGTTTATCTTTGTGTTTTTCATGAACCACTAAGGCATCTGCGGGATCTTCGCGTTCCGAGACACAGCCTAACATTAATCCTTCAGGGAGTCGAGTCGGTAAGTCTTTGAGGGAGTGAACCGCAATATCGCTATCCCCGTTGAGCATTCCTACTTCTAATTCTTTGGTAAACAGTCCCTTATCGCCAATTTTAGCTAGGGCGACATCGAGGATTTTATCGCCTTGGGTGGACATGGTTTGCACTTCAAAGGTGATATCGGGGAAGTGTTTCTGAAGTTCTCCTTGTACCCAATAGGTTTGTACTAGGGCGAGTTGGCTTT
This sequence comes from Planktothrix tepida PCC 9214, assembly GCF_900009145.1. Classification (NCBI taxonomy): domain Bacteria; kingdom Bacillati; phylum Cyanobacteriota; class Cyanophyceae; order Oscillatoriales; family Microcoleaceae; genus Planktothrix; species Planktothrix tepida. Next base: position 909,532 of record NZ_LN889782.1, on the reverse strand, counting down.
TGCGCGAAGCAATACGGACGGTACGAGTCGGGGCAGATACAGACATACTAAAGAAATAATACAAGCAAATAAAGTCACTTGATCTAGCCTACCGCAAGGAGGGACGTCAAGGTTGTTAAGGTGTGTGACGAGGAGCGCATCAATTTTATGATTGCCAATTTTCTAACGCAATAGAAAAAGTATGGCGGTCTTTGGATGTTCGGCGTTTTGTAGATTCCGAAAAATTTCGGAATTTCAAAAATATCTAACTGCTCAGATGTCGGCTAATCACGTTTGCTGCTTAATTGATCTAAAAAACTTTTTTTCTTCTTTTTTTTTAATTGATCTAAAAAAACTTTTTTTTCAAAAAAAATATTTTTGATTGGCTAAAAAACGACCTATACCCAACACAAACTCGACTTGTCATTTTTCTCATCAAGGTTTAATATGAAAGAGAATCCAAAAACAAAGTATATTCTTTCGTATATTCTTTCCTTGACGCATTTTTCTCATCAAGGTTTAATATTAAAGAGAATCACCTGGTCAAATAATTAAATAAGGGATTCTAAATTAAACCCGTTTTAACGGATTTAAGCTTTTAGCCTGAAATTGATTTCAAGGCTCATATTTGATATGGCAAAAAATGTTATCCAACAAAGTTGGAGAGGAGATTCTATGTCTCAATTATACCAATTTTCTCAAAATCTCGCAATCGGTAAACAAGGAGAATGGCAAATGATTAGATTTTTTATCTGGTTAGGCTTTACTCAAGTTAAATCAGAAGATGTCTATCAGTACCAACTCGACAGACAAGGTTATCCGTTAATTGTTGATGTTTCTGACCGACCCGATTATCAGGAACAAGAAATTGATTTACTATTATATTATTATCCTGATAAATGTCCGATTTCAGTTGAGGTAAAAAAACAGCCTTCAGCCTTAAAGTGGGGAAATCTATTCTTTCAAATTACAAATCATCGAGGTGATCCAGGTTGGGGTGATAAATCGAATGCTCATTATTTTGCATTTATTGTTCCTGATTCAGAAATTCTATTAGTTAAACGTTCAAAACTTTCAGCCTTAACACGAAAACATCAATTTAAATTGAAAACGATGGATAATGGAGAGGAAGGATTATTGATTCCTGTTTCGGATGTTAGGAACATTTGCGATCCTGATAAAATTATTCCTATTCCTAAATTAGCTTAACAAATTTTCCCTTGTCATGCTGAACGAAGCGCAGCGTAGTGAAGCATCTCATAGAGATTTGTGCTATCAGCAAATAACTCTTGAGATCCTTCGCTTCACTTCGTTACACTCAGGATGACATTAAAACAGGTGGTAAAATGGTAAAAAGAACCTATATCAAGCAGATTATACGTTTATTAGATTTGGAGATTTGGTATGCAAAATATAAAAACACAAAGTAAACCCTTAGAATATTACTTAAATTTACCTTATCCAATTACACTATATCCTGAACCTGACGGGGGTTATGTTGCTGAAATTAAAGATTTACCAGGGTGTATGACTCAAGGGGAAACCCTGGAAGAAGTTATGGCAAATTTGCAAGATGCAAAACACCTATGGCTAGAAACTGCTTATGAATTTGGGGATGAAATTCCCAACCTAGAGGCAAAAATTTAGAGTCATAAAAAATTAGGAGTTTAAAATCAATGTCAACTAATTCAATTACAATTCCTGTGAGTGAAACTTTAAGTGAACAACTAAAAACTTTAGCCGAATTACAGGATAAATCAGAACATGAACTAATTATAGAAGCATTGGAAAGTTACATTCGGAAGTTTATACCTGAAAAAAGTTGTTATGATTTGGCCATAGAATTGGATGTTATTGGAAGTGTTGTAGATTTACCCACTGATTTGAGTACAAATCCTGATTATTTTAATGGGTTTGGTGGTGAACAAAATTTTTAAGTTAATCAAAAAAGGGTTACAAAAGAGTTAGAATAAAACTAACTATTAATAACCCGAAAACAACGACCCAAACAAGATTCTGTTGAAGCCAAATTTTGATAGTCACAGATAGAGCTTGCTGAGGTTTAATCGGAGTAGAAATTAATGGTTCAGAACGATTTTGATAGAGGGTACATTCCTGAGCAAAAGGACGTTGTGGAAAATTACAGGTATCATCCTCATGATAGAGACAAGTTTCACAGAGAGATTCTTTCCCGCTAGAACGATAGAGGGGAATACCGGGGTGTCCAAACGCTTTTAGCTGATATTGACAATGGGGACAGTTAACCGCTTGAGAGTCAACGAGTTGGTGACAACGGGGACAATGGGACATTTTAAGGGTTCAAACCTTCAAAAAATGAATCTGCGAATTTGGGGAAAATGCCACAAAATAGAAAATGTGAGCCAGTCTAAAAATAAAGCCTAGCTTTATATTTGCACTTTAGCAGCCTTATACGGGCAGAAACAATGGATAATCAAAATAACTTACTTCGACAACTGCTGATGATTGGGATTGGAACAACATCGTTAGTAGCGGAAAAATTGCAGGAAGCAACGGATCAGTGGGTCAAAGACGGAACGATGAATACAGAGCAAGCTAAACGCTTTGTAGACGATATGATGCAGGGTCTGAGATTAGATCATACCAGTTTAGAAGACCTGATGCAGCGACAGTTCCGAAATTTAATGCAGGATGTGGGGGTTCCCCGTCAGTCGGAACTCGATGAGTTACGCGGACGCCTCGACCGCCTCGAACGTCAAGTTAGAGATTTAGAAAATCGTCTTTGGCGCTAAACAGTTCCCAAATAATGTCAAACTTAAAGATTGGGTTTTCTCTAAGAAAACAATCCTAAAGGTACATGAGTATACGCAGGAGGATGAATTTTGCGAGAAATTCTAATTAGTTTAGGGGTGATTATTGTTTGTACGGTTGTGTTAGTTGTTGCTCAAGTTACAACAGCCGTCCAACAGGCGAAAGCGACGAATCAAAACACTCCTATTGCAGTAGAACAAACGGTTTCCCCGACTTCAACAGTAAAACCATCTAGCAATCCTTTGTTTGCACAAGGTATTGCGTCCAATGCTCAAACTATTATTGCTCAAAACATGACAAATTCAGAAGAAAAAGTAATTACAACTGACTCTGGTTTACAGTATGAGGATTTGAAAGAGGGAGACGGTGTATCTCCTAGCAAAGGTCAAACGGTTACAGTTCATTATACCGGAACTTTAACAAATGGTAAAAAGTTTGATAGTTCTCGCGATCGCGGACAACCGTTTCAATTTAAAATTGGTGTAGGTCAGGTGATTAAAGGTTGGGATGAAGGCGTTATGAGCATGAAAGTAGGCGGACGTCGCAAGTTAATTATCCCACCGGATTTAGGTTATGGTGCTCGCGGTGCTGGGGGTGTTATTCCTCCGAATGCAACGTTAGTTTTTGATGTGGAACTATTGGGCGTGAAGTAATTCTTTGAGCCTCAAAAGTTACCCAATAAACCGGGTTTATAAGCATGATTTCTGGGTTAAAATCCAGGTTTTATGAACCAACCCGGTTTTTGATCTATTTACCTGAATTTAATCCGATTACACCGATGATAATCAATGCAATTGATATAAATTTAATCGGAGTAATTGACTCCCGAAAAAACCCGATTCCAATCAGAGCAATTAGAGTCGTTCCTACACCAGACCAAACTGAGTAAGCAAGGCTAACTTCAATTTTTTTGAGGACTATTGTTAAGCAAGTAAAACTCAGTCCATAGAAAATAAATATTCCTATAGAAGGCCAGATTCGAGTAAAGCCTTGGGATAACTTCATACAGGTTGTCCCCATCACTTCAAACACAATTCCTAAAATTAGATAAATCCCGCTCATGAATTCCATCTTGATTAACCAGTACGTCTTTTTTGATACTCAAATTATTATACTTAAAATTAATATTAAGACTTGGGGAATTAACGTTAAATTAACTAGACCGAGGATTGGCTAAATTTCTGAATTTGGTAAATTGTGGGTCAAATAAAAGTTTAATGGTTCCTGTGGGGCCATTCCGATGTTTAGCAATAATAATTTCTGTAATTCCTCGGTCTGGCGTATCAGGATTATAATAGTCATCTCGATAAATCATCATGACTAAATCCGCATCTTGTTCAATTGAATTATGAACAATGATATTATTGGCGACAAAATTATGCAGACCCGGAACTGTTAAGTCAAATACTTCTTCTTCTCCATCAGGTATGATTGCCACAATTTCATCCCAATATACATCACTGTTAGCAAGAGTCAGTAGCTCATTTGATTGAACAATATTGGCAACTTTTAAGGCTCTTTCTCGACTTAAATTTGCTTTGTAAAGCGTAGAGCCACAGTAGGATTGTCCCAGACGAGATTGTATTTCTCGTGTTGTCATACCAATAATTTGCATTGCAGGTAGAACATAAGTTTTCCAAACTTCTTTGGGGATTACATCTCTGTTAGGGTTATGAATGGAATTTTCAAGATGTTCAGAGATTTGTTGTAATGAGCCTGATTTGTATTCTCCTACTGCTCCAATCTTTTGAATAAATAACTCAAGGTCAGGCTTACCAGTAATTGTGACATGATACTGATTTCTACCCTTACCAGGCTGAGGAATCATTTTAAGTTTTGCATTAATACCTAATCTTAATAAAAGTGTCTGAACATCAAAAGCTAGTTTTTCACTGCTACTTGCATAATATGCAATAGGTCTTGGGCTTTTACCTGCAACCAATTTTATAGAACCATCTGTACACCAAAGATGCCGTAGAAAGCAAGCTATTAACTCTTGGGGCTGCGAAAATAAGTCTTGCGGCACAAACTTTTCGTAAGACCTTAAACCAAAAACTCCTAGAGAGTCTAGCCATTTGGCTATTGGATTTCTAACACTATGAGTTAAGCCTTGTGTTGCTGGTAAATAAACCTGATACCAACCCCGTTCAGGGGAAATTCTAGGCGCAATGGCATCTCCAAACAATTCTTTTGCTAGAAATGCAACATTCTCAGCTAAATCGATCTCCCTTGTAGTGTACTGTATAGCATGACGTGGCAGTGTACAACCATCACCTATTAAATGTCCTAATAATGCCACCTCAGAATAAGTCATGGTTTGTTTACCCGAAATAGATAGATGTCTTGGTAAACATATCTGTTGTTTAGAACTTAACTCATCTAGTCTTTTCCAACCCTGAATTGTTAGGAATTTGTGATTAGCAGTTGCCCTGATTTTTCTTCCTAGTCTAGTTTTTAAGGTAAATACAGGTTTAATACCTGTAGAAAAAGCATGACTAACAATTGCTGTTTCTAGCTTCATTGTTTTTGCATTTAAAGCCCAAACTGAAAAACCAGATTGACCTACTAATTCTTTAATGGGTACTTGTAATCCGGTATCTGCTAATGTGATTAAGCTATCACCTGTTAAACATCCTGATTCCCTTAAATCCGATAACATCGGGCGTTTATTTGTTCGAGATTCAACGCTTCGACTTAACTGGGATAACGCAATAACAGGTACACTTAATTCTCTCGCTAATCCTTTTAATGATCGAGTAATTCTTGATAATTCCTGTACTCGATTATCGCTTCCTCCTTCCATTAATTGTAAATAATCAATTAAAACTAACCCTAACGCACCTCCATTTTCCGCTTGTAATCTTCGGGTTTTAGAACGCATTTCCGTAACAGTAATATTTGGGGTATCATCAATAAAAATCGGTAATTCCGCTAAGGAACTAATCGCCATTGTTAAGGGTTCCCATTCCGATTGACTAATGCGTCCTGAACGAATGCGGTTACTTTCAATTTTGGCTTCACTCGATAACAGTCTTTGTACTAATTGTCCTTTCGACATTTCTAAACTAAAAATAGCAATCGGTAACTTGTGACCCTTGGCAATATTATGTCCTAAACCGACGGCAAAACTGGTATTATGAACGCAGATATCATTGGCAACAAAATTATGGGTTTCAGGAATCGTTAAGTCATAAACCTGTTTGTCCCCGACGAATTCAATTGAAACAATTTCATCCCAATAAATATCGCTGGTTGCTAACTGTTGTAAAGGTAAATCCTCTAAAACAGTTGCTAAAGTCCAGAGTCTTTCTCGTGATAATTGTTGTTTACCAACATGAATATTACTATATCCTGAAATTCCTGCTCGTTTTGCTAAACTTGGCCAAGATTCATCGCCTTTAACTGTTGCAATTTCTTGCCAAATTTCTACAGGAATTAAATCTCGGTTCGTTTGATAGCGTTTATTCATTAACGCTTGTTGTATTTTTAATAGCGTTTCTTCTTGACTAAAAATCCCAATTTCTGAAATGAATGTTTTGATAGATAAAGCATCGGTAATATCCAGTTTCCAAGCCGTTCGTCTGGTTTCTTTATATTTAATAGAACGCTTTTTCAACGTTGCAATAATACCAAATCGTAATAATAAATGTTGAACTTGTCGGGCTAATTCCTCACTAACGCTGGCATAACCCAGTTGACATTGACCACTAGCTAAAAGAGTTGCCCAACCATCTGTTGCAAACAGACGATTAAGAAATAAAGCTATTTGCGATCGCTCTAATCTAAAAATAATTTTAGGAATCGTTTTTTGATGAGGTTCTTGTGCTGATAGTCCAAATTGTTCTAACCATTGGTAATTATTATGATTTAAAACAATGTGTTTATTCTTCAACCCTCCATTTCCTAGCAAATAACCTAAAATTTTAACTTGATATTCGGGTAATTTTTCAGATCCCCAAATATTAAATTGACGAGGAACAGCAATTTTATCTCCAGGTTTAAGTTCTGCTAAAGGTCGCCATCCTTGAATCATTAAAAACGGATGAGTCAAGGTTGATTCCACAAAACGTCCTAATTTTGTTGTTACTCTAAAGACGGGTTTAATTCCATCATCAATAAAATCCGAAGGTTCAGTAATTTTAAGTTTCCAATCAGATTTTAAAGTCAAAATTTGAGCTTTTTGACGGTTATAAATCTCTTGAATGGTGACAACACTGCCATCGGATAGAACAATTTTACTATCAAAACTTAAACATTTCCCCATTGACGGTCTACCCGCAATAATAATTAAATCAGACCGTTGGAAACCTCCTGTCATCGCATCTAAATCATAAAATCCGCAGGGAATACCGGGTAAAGAAATCCCCTCATTGCGGTCTTCAATTTCTTGGAAGGTATCAATTAAGGTTTCTCCAATTGAAACTAAATCCTGTTGGGGTCTAACTTGGGAAATATTAAAGATTTGTTGTTCGGCTTTATCGAGAACCGTTTCTAAATCTTGGCTAGTATCATAAGCTAATTCAATAATATTATGTCCGCCAGTAATCAGACTGCGACGGATTTTTTTATCTAAGACTAATAAACCATATTGATCAATATTAACAGCCGAAACTGTCCGATCAACCAGTTGAGTTAATTTTAATTGTCCTCCCACTTGTTCAAGTAACTTTTGATCCGCTAACCAAGTGGTAACGGTCATTAAATCGGTGGGTTTTCCTTGGAAATGAAGGGTTAATGTTGCCCGATAAATAATTTGATGGGATTTGAGGGCAAAGGATTCAGGTTGTAATAATTCTGCTACCCGACTAATGGCTTCTGGATCGAGGAGAATTCCCCCTAAAATAGCTTCTTCTGCTTCTATATTTTGCGGGGGAATGCGATCGCTAATATTGGAAAATTGAGGTTCATTCATCGGATGAGTTAGTTAATAAGCCGATTAGACCATTTTGTGTTAAACTCTATTATAGAATAGTTAGTGATTTTAAACAATGGTTAGATAGTCCATCTGGTAATGGTTTTGAAAGAGTAATTAGATTAGGTAGGATTTATGGATTCTATTAGAGTTGAAAGATTACGCTGTTTATCTGATACTGGTGATATCAAAATCAAGCCTTTAACAGTTCTTCTTGGACAAAACAGTTCGGGGAAAAGTAGCTTTTTGCGTATTTTTCCTCTTTTAAAGCAAAGTATAGAGTCGAGAACAACTGGCCCTATATTGTGGTCAGGTGATTTCGTAGATTTTGGAAGTTTTCATGATGCTCACAAGAAGAATTCTGATAATAATATTGCTTTCTCTTTCAAGTTTAGATTAATTAATCTCAGTAATAATTTAATTAATATATACTTAACAATTCAGGTAACAGAATATAAAGAAAAACAGACAACTAGAACTAGCAAAATAGATTTAAAGTTTGAAGATTCACAAATTGAATTAGAGTTTGACGAAAATCAATATGTTACTAAGTTTTATGTGAATTCCCTGAATATTTTGGATTTTGGCTATAAATATAGTGATCAAAAAATTTATAGTCATTCATTATTGCCAATAATTAGTGAAGAAACTGATGAAAATCTATACAATAAATCAAACAATTTGTTTTTAATTTTTTTAAATTCTGTATCATTTACAGGTTTATTTAATGCTTTAGCTAAACATATAAATAAATATCTTCTTCCAACCAATGAACCTACTATTATATATCAATTTTTTCAATATTTTGCTTTAGACAGTTCAGAAAATTTATTAAATTATATTCAGAACCATAACTTGTTTGCTAAAAATTGGAAACAAGAAACTAGACAATGGACAATTGAGACTGAAGATTTTAAACAATTAAGAGATCTAATCATTGCTAATGCCCTTCCTATAATTCTTAAAAATTGTGACGAAACTTTAACTAACTTATCAGAGCAAATGAGTTATATTGGGCCAGTGCGGGCAACAGCAGAACGATCTTATCCACACCAAGATTTAGCAGATGATCAAGTTGATCATCAAGGAAAAAATCTAGCAATTTTTTTACGAAATCTAACTGATAAACAGAGACAAACTTTTTCAGAATGGACTTTAGAAAACTTTGGTTTTGAACCTTCAATTCAAACTAGCCTTGGAAACATTTCTTTGATGATCAAATATAAGGATTTTAATGAATATCTCAATATTGCTGATACTGGGTTTGGTTTTTCACAAGTTCTTCCGATTATTACTCAATTATGGTTATTAAGCGTATTTCCAAAATCTAAAACTCAATTAATACCTAAGTCTCTTAATGAAGTAACAGAAATAGTAACTTATGCCATTGAACAACCTGAGTTACATCTTCATCCTCGTCTACAAGGAACTTTAACAGATGCCTTCGTTACAGCAATTAACACAGCGAAAAACAATGATATTGATTTACGTTTAGTGATTGAAACCCACAGTGAAGTATTAGTCAATCGACTGGGACATTTAGTAGCTGAGAAAAAAATCTCTCCTGATGATATTAATATTGTTTTGTTTGAACCTTCCGAAGAATCTGGAGAAATACAAGTTAGGACTTCTCAATTTGATAGTGAAGGATATTTAGAGAATTGGCCATTAGGCTTCTTTGAAATGGAGCTTGTATAGATGCTGATTAATATTCATAAATCTGTTTTTGATAACAATAATATTTGGGATGAACCAGAAACTATTCCAGCTTTAGAAAATTTAGCAAATGCGGTTCGAGAAGGTAAACATTTAGTAATTTCAGATAGGGAAACTTTAAAAATAATTACCCAATGTCAAGACTTATCTAAAACGACACGAGCTATTTATACTATGCTCTACAATAAATTTTCTGAGTTGAGATCCTATCTTTCTGTTGTAACAAGATACATTGAAATTACTGATCTTTTAGAACCAGCATTAAGTTCTTTATCCGATCAAGAAGTTATTCAAGTTCCTTTAAAATTTTTTGAAAATACCCAGTCAATACAGAAAACAATACTTCTTTGTGAAAATAGCAGTGATACTTCTTTTTATCAAACTATAGCTAGAGTTTATCTAATATGGAAAAACGCTAATATTAAGTTAGAGTACGAACCTAGAGGTGGTGGGGGTAATACAATTGATACTGAATATGATAATATTCAAAAAACAACAAAGTATTTCTGTCTGTGTATTTTAGATAGTGATCGAATTGCTCCTGAAGGAAAGCTAGGGAGTACCGCAGCACAAATTGATCAAAATAAAAATCAAAGCTCACAGTTTTTCAGGACAAAAGTTTTGATCCTAGATGTACACGAAATTGAGAATTTAATCCCTAATTCAATTTTACTTGGAATTTGCTCAGGTGATAAACAACGAGAAGAGGCACTTAAAAGAATTGAGAAACTTCAACAAATTAGGGGAAATCAGATCAAACATTTTTTAGATATAAAAGAAGGAACGTTAATGTATAAAATATTTGATTCTACGAACCCCAAGGATAAATTATTTTGGGAAAGTCATGTTTTGGAAATCAATAGAATTTTAAAATGTATAGATGATGATTGTCTAGCTGATTGGAAATGTAATAAGACTAAAAGCAATTGTCAATGTCAAATTTCATTAGGATTTGGAAAAAATACGCTTGATAATACTATTAAATATTTGGAAAAAATAGAACCTCATAAAATTGCTAAAGAATTTAACAATGATATTAAGCCAGAATGGGAAAAAATTGGCCAGGTCGTAGTAGATTTTTGTATTGCTCACAGCCCAATCCGTGTTTGAATTTTAACTATACAATGAAAATAAGCCCTGAATTGAAGTTAGGGCTTATGGGGGAAACCTGTTAAAATCGGTTAAATTGATTCCAATAAAAATTTACAGAGAAACAACTTCAACGTCTACATCAGCCGTTACTTCAGAATGTAACTTAATATGAGCTTTGTAGGTTCCTAATTTGCTGATAGTCGGGAGTGTAATTTCCCGACGATCAACTTCTTGACCGATAGTTTGTTGAATTAATTCTGCTAATTCACGGTCAGTAACGGTTCCAAAAATTGCATTTTCTTCCCCAACTTGTTTGGCAATTTTGAATACACCCACCGCTTCCAGGGCTTTTTTCTGAGCTTCCGCTTGTTGTTTAAGTTCCAGTTGCCGTTGACGTTCTTCTTCCCGACGACGTTCTACCTGTCTCAGAATGCCGGGGGTCGCCCGAACTGCAATACTCTGAGGTAGTAAATAGTTACGAGCATAACCAGGGGCCACTTCTACGAGATCCCCATTTTTTCCGAGTTTACTGACATCTTTGGTCAGAACCACTTGAACACGCTTCGCCATGATCAGTTCCTATATTTTTTTTAACCCAAACACTCTATATTAACGAAATTAGGGTGCGATCGCAAGTCCATGATCCGTTTTTGCATTAACCGATCACTTAACTCGACCTATCCCACCCTACAAAATATATTCTTTAAAATTGATCTTTCATTCCTCGCAAACGAGCAAAGGTTTGGATCGGATCATGACTCTTGACTGCGGTTTGCAAACTCGGAATATCCCAACGTAAAAACGGGTTAGTGCGTTTTTCTAAACCCATATTTGAGGGAATGGTCGGTTGATTTTGACTGCGAGCTAACTTGACATCTTGGAAACGATTGTGTAATTCTAAGTTGTCAGCATCTACCGTTAAAGCAAATTTTAAATTATTGAGGGTGTATTCGTGGGCACACCATACTCTGGTCATATCGGGTAAATTACGGAATTGAGTTAGGGAAGTCACCATTTGTTGAGGAGTTCCTTCAAATAAACGACCACATCCCCCAGCAAATAAAGTATCCCCACAAAATAACTCCCCAAATTCATTGGCATTTTGTGGCGGAAAATAATAGGCAATGTGGGCTTTTGTATGACCCGGAACAAACAAGATATGCCCAACTTGATCGCCAAATTGAACCTGATCCCCTTGTTTTAAAAAGACCTTTTGGCCTGGAATTCTACCTCGATCTTCTACACCCCCATAAACTGTAAGATTGGGATAGTGTTGGATCAGTTGGGTATTTCCGCCAACGTGATCACTGTGATGGTGGGTGTTAAAAATTGCAACTAATTCGGCTCCTAATGTCTCCAAATGTTGTAAAACAGGATAGGCTTCTGCTGGGTCAACAACGGCGGCAATATTCCGATGGGGATCATGCAGTAAAAATATATAATTATCAGAGAGGGCTGGAATTCGTTCAATTTGCATAAAAAGCAATCTCCTGGGATGATTTGATCAGGGTTTAGAAGAGTTAATTTTCTGTGGGGTGTGCGTCAGTAGTTTAGCAAATCTCCTCGCAAAATGAGTTAAGGCTTAAATTAAGAGAGGTAACAATTGAGATGCTCTGGACAATTCAAACTCGCTCTAAAATCTCAATTACTCAAATGACGGATCGAATTATCAATTCTGGTCAACTTAGTCATTCTGACTATTTGAGGTTAACCTCTGCTATTTTATCCGATAAAGATATTACTGAGCCTGAACGCAACCAGATTAATCGAGTTTTTGATTATGTGCAAACAGGTCGGCTCAAATTTAATGATATGTGATTTTTAGTTAAGGGAAAAATAGGGTGCGGGGAACAGTTTGTCAGGAGAATTATGGGATGAGCTTAATGATCATTTAGTTTTCTTCTTAAAGCCAATTAATTATCGATTCAATTCAATCAGACATTAATGAGGTAAGACCCGATGAATTTGCCTGAAATGAATACCCTTCTTCCTGTTCCAACAGGGCCGTTACAAATTCCGACACAAGCCACTATTCCAACGGAATTAGGTGAGTTTGCGATTCGATTATCCTTGGTCATTCCTACTTATAAGGAAAGCGAAAATGTTCGGGCTATTGTTCAACAATTAACTCAGTTATTAGAAGCAACAATTCCGAATCAATATGAGTTAATTATTGTGGATGATGATAGCCCGGATTTAACATGGAAAGTTGCAGCAGAGTTAATGCCAGAATTTCCTCAACTGCGGGTAATGCGACGTCAAGAAGAACGGGGATTATCAACAGCCGTTATCCGAGGTTGGCAAGTGGCAAGAGGGGAAATTTTAGGAGTTATTGATGCAGATTTACAACATCCTCCCGAAAGTTTATTACAACTTTTAGGAGAAATAGAAAAGGGTGCAGATTTAGCCGTTGCCAGCCGCCATGTTGAAGGGGGAGGCGTCAGTGATTGGAGCGTAATTCGGCGGTTTTTATCGAGAGGTGCACAGGTTTTAGGATTAATTATATTACCCGGTGTCATTGGTCGAGTGTCTGATCCAATGAGTGGGTATTTTATGGTCAGACGGGAAGCAATCGCTGGAAAAACCCTTGATCCTATTGGCTATAAAATCCTGATTGAAGTGTTAGGTCGGGGTCAAATTCGTTGGGTGGGAGAAGTCGGTTATGTTTTCCAAGAACGCTTAGAAGGGGAAAGCAAAGTCACTTGGAAACAATATATTGAATATTTACAACATTTAGTGAAATTACGGTTTGCCCGATGGCCCGTGATGCGGTTTTTGCGATTTGGAATTGTAGGGTTTAGTGGTGTTTTTGTCGATATGGGAGTGTTTTATCTCCTTTATACTGTTCTCGGTTTAGCATTAACCCGCAGTGCGATTTTATCCGCAGAAGTGGCAATTTTGAATAATTTCCTTTGGAATGATATTTGGACATTTGGAGATATTTCTAGCCATCAGAAAGGCATGGGAAAACGGGTTAAACGCTTTGTAAAGTTTAACTTAATTTGTTTATCGGGGTTAATTTTAAATGTCTTAATTGTTAATCTGCTGTTTAATGTATTTGGGATGAATGCCTACGTCTCTAAATTTATTGCGATCGCAATTGTCACATTTTGGAATTTCTGGCTGAATTTAAAATTGAGTTGGCGGGTAACGGAAGTGAAATGATGGTTAGTTTTGCAATTCTGTTTAAGAAGATAAAGGGGTATTTTTTAACCCCTGTTTAATCATCCAATTTCCAGCTAGATCAAACAATCCTCCTAATAAACAAGCGATCGCAATGACCACGAATAACCGTAACCAATAAAAGGAGATAAAACCCATTGCGACCCATAAAAAGGTTTCTAAGTTCATGTGAATTAGGTAAATTCCATAGGATGTACCACCAATGGGATTCAACCATCGTTTCAGGGCTGGTAAATAATTGAGCAGTTGAAATAAGGCAAAAAATTCTCCAATTCCTAGGAAAAAATCGGCATGAATTCTCAAAGCCATGAACGTTTCCTCCGATGCCCAATCACCAGCTAATCCTAACCCCCAAATAATGATCAAAATTCCCAACCATCGGCGTTGAAACAGTAGATTTCGACTCCAGTTCAATAAAGGCTCAGATAAAGAATTTCGTTCTAATAAAGCGATCGCTAAAACTATTCCTAAAACAAATTCAAATAACCGAGACGGAAAAAATGCTCCCCGCAATAATCGATCTATCACACTATCACTCAGGGGAAGAAAAACGATTAACCCGCGATAAAGTAAAGAAATAATAATCGAACTAATTAAGAGATTTTGCCATCCCCAGCGTTTCCCCCAACGAATTAAAAATGGAAAAATAAAATAAAGTTGAACGATTAATCCCACATACCACCAAGCCCCATTTAAGAAGGTATAAAAAGGCATAATAAAATTTCTCAAGGTTGTTAAACTGGCGAAAATAGCTGCTGCAATAGTTAATCCTCCTTGAGTCCAAACTTCTTGACCAAAAGGAACCCATTTAGGGTTAATCCAATAGATCAATAAAGCTAAACCATGAGCCATCCAATACAGAGGAAAAATCCTGAATAATCGCCGTTTCCAAAAGGGTATTAATGCTATAATATTGGGATTTTTTTGATTTTTTTGGTAAATTTTCCACCAAGAGGTCGCCAGTCCAAACCCACTTGCAATTAGGAAAATATGTACCCCCTGTTCTCCCATTAAACAAAAGAAATTAAGACCTCCTTCTAAGTAGGTAGGCTCTATAAAATGAAGTGTAAATTTTTCCCATATTTAACTTAAAACATTAAGAGCGTTGATAAACATTAACAGTAAATTCATCAAGATCCATCGTTCCTTGAAGTAACTGATTATTTTTAAGCTGATATTGAGATTGTAAAATCTTTTGAAGGGTTTCTCGTTCTGCTGCTGTTGTCGGTTCAGACCAAACAGGTTCAGCAACTTCTAACTCAATAATTCTTCCATAAGGTAAGGTTTGAGACGTTAACAATTTTTTCAAAGCAGGAGCCAGTTTAGCAGACTCTTGAGCCAATAAAGATACGGGATATGCAGGAGAAATATAATAAGCTAAACGGTTAACATGACCCCACGCTTTAGAATTCATGACAATTAAGGTAGGAGTAGTAGGTTCACTGGCAATAATATCAGAAATTTGATGAAACATTTGCCGAGATCTTAAACTATAGTCAGCAATACTAATCGTTAAATAAACCAGAATTAAACCCGTTGCTGTCAGACGATATAACGGTTCTTTTTTGATGCCTTGAATCAATAACGTAATCAATAATAAGCAACCCGGAAGAATAATCATCAAACTTCTTCCCCAACCAAACCCAATTGTAAATTTTTTACCAACAATATCAGCGAGTAACGCCAAGAATAGAGGGAAGATTCCTAAAATTAATATTGTCCCTAAGCGTCGATGTTCTCCCAGTTTCCACAGGCGAATACTGCCAATTGTAAAAACAATAATCCAGAAAACACCCGTACTTACTGCAACCCAAACCGGAATACTGGTAATCCAATCTCCTACCCCTAATTGCACCCCTAAAAGATAAGCAACATCTTGAAAATGCTGTACCATTGTGGCAAAAAAACCTGGAGGAGTGCTAAACCGTCCTAAGTCAGCATTCCGTAATTGTTGACGAGTTCCCCATAACACCCAAGGAACTGTAATTAATACTCCAGTTCCTAAACGTAAAGCGTGTTGCCACCAGTGATGTCGATCTAAGTATAAGACTAAAGCGGCTAAAGTGATGACCCAATAAGCAAATAAATAAAACGTTAAACATCCAGCCACAACAGAAGCGATTAATACCCCAGTCCAAAACAGTTGTCCTTTCCATTGCAGGGAAGCTTTAGTATTAATTGGAAAGCTTTGAGGATTAATCTTATCCACACCCATTAACTGAATTAAAGCCCAAGCACTTAAAATTGTCCATAACACTAATGGAGCATACATTCGGACATTCAGGGAGTGGAATAAAAAGAAAGGATTCGTTGCTAAGGCGGCTGCAAATAATAAACCGCCTCGATATCCGAACAAAGTTCGTCCTAAACCATAACCACAACCAATACTGAATAGACTCAGTAATGTGTTAAGACTGCGTTGGGCAATTTCGCTATTGCCAAATAACCGTAACCAAAAATGCTGACTGAGATAAAATAAGAAGGGATGAGGTTCTGCAATAATTCCTTTGAGCAGACTGACTAGAGTTCTTAAAATATCATCAAAACTAGACTCCGGTGGTAAATTCAGGAGTAGAGTATAATTAGCTAAAACAACAGGGACATCCTTGGGAGGAACATAAGCACTTTTCTGTCCGGTCGATAAGAGGAGGGATAATACTTCGTCGTACCAAAACTCACGGGTTCCTAAGTTGAGAACTCTAATAAAAATGCTAATGACAATTGCTGCAATTAGTAAAGTTTCGAGGGATAAAGATTTGGAAAAAAAACCTAATTTATTACCTTCTTTCATAAAAAGTTAACCAAGGATAGCCCGTTTTACTATGAAAGTTTCAATCGTGGTTGGTGATTTATCCAGTAGCGGAGCCGGAAGGTGGGGAGGAGCCGTTCGCCCCTTTTTACTGGCTCAAGCCCTGAAAAAAATCAACTGTGAAATCGAAATTGTCGGCTTCACTCAAGCAACAGATGAAACGTTAACCCTGAGCGAGGATATTCCGATTGTTTCTATCATCAAAGAAACTTATTATCCTCAATTTTTTAAATCTGCTCAACAACTGTTGCAGCAGATTACCGGGAACATCATCTATGCTTATAAACTCAAACCCACCAGCTTTGGTTTATCTTTATTCAAAAGATGGCAAACCCATCGTCCTGTGATTTTAGATATTGATGATTGGGAATTAAGCTGGTATGGGGGCGAACAATACCAATATAAACCTTCCCTCAAACAACTGGGAAGAGATCTACTTAAACCTGATGGTTCTTTAAGACAACCCGATTATCCTCTTTATTTAAAATGGATTGAACGGTTGGTTTCTCAAGCCGATTGTATCACCCTTCATACCGAATTTTTAAAGCAACGCTTTGGTGGCATTTATTTACCCAATGGAAAAGACACCACCTTATTTGATCCCCAGCGTTATGATCCAGAAGCCAGTCGCCTCCAGTATGGATTGAAGGACTATCGAATTTTAATGTTTCCGGGAGCACCCAGACCCTATAAAGGACTAGAAGATGTTCTGATTGCCTTAGAACAACTCAATCAAAAAGATATTAAATTGGTGATTGTGGGAGGAAGCCCCTATGATGAGTATGACGAGCAATTAATGCAACGATGGGGACAGTGGATCATTAAGTTACCAAAAACTCCAGCTATAATGATGCCTGAAGTGGTTGCTGCTGCCCATGTTGTTGTGGTTCCTCAACGAGATGTTCCCGCAGCGCAAGCTCAATTTCCATTAAAGCTAACCGATGGAATGGCCATGGCAAAACCGATTCTAGCAACCCAAGTTGGAGATATTCCTGAAATTTTGGGGGAAACTGGATATTTAGTCAAGTCAGGTTCACCCGAACAAATTGCTCAAACACTAGCGAGGATTTTTGATCATTTTGAAGAAGCCCAAGCAAAAGGTTGGAAAGCTCGGCAGCGATGTCTTGAGAACTACAGTATTGATGCAATGGCTGTTATTTTACAGGAGGTTATTGATAAACTGCATTAGAATTTAGTTGGAAGCTAGGTGTGGCACAGTTCAATCAATTTCCTAGCTAGGATGGGATTAATTATAAAACTTTAGTATGCTTAATAAAAACTATTTAGTTGAATATGCACGACGATATCCGATTAGGATTATCTTGACAATCTTATTAGGATTTTCTGGAGCTATTTTTAGTGGCGTTAGTACCACCTTAATTGTTCCGGTTGTCTTAAATCTCCTCGGTCAACAAATGGAAATGAAAGGTGCTCCGCCTTTCATTCAAAAGATCCTGGCTCCTTTTGGTGATGTTCCAGAACCTTATCGCTTGGGATTAATGGCAGGGGCCATTTTATTGGCGTTAATTTTAAAAAATTTAACCACCTATTGGAGTAGCTTAGTTTCCAGTTCCCTCGGTCGTGCCTTAACTTGTGATATGCGCGAAGCGGGATTAAAGTTACTGTTAGATGTGGATTTAGATTTCTATGCAAAAACAAAAGTCGGAGATTTAATTAACCAATTAGGGGGAGAAATTGCCCGATCTTCCAGTGCGATTGGGATTTATATTGGGATGTTTACCACATCGATCACGATTTTTGTCTTTGTACTCATTCTTCTCTCGATTTCTTGGCAACTCACCTTAGCAACAGGTTTATTGCTATTTATTGTCACTATTTTAAATCAATATATTATTGGAAGAGCCAAACAATCAGGTAATCTTCTGTCAGAAGCCTCCCGAAATTATTCAATTAAGCAGATGGAAGTTCTGAATGGAATTCGCTTGGTGAAAGCCACTGCTAATGAAAAACCAGAATATAAACAGCTTAAAAAGTTAATTCGGGAACGAGAAAAAGCCGATTATAAAGCTCAAATGGCTTCAGCAGCGATTGCCCCCATCAATGAAGTGGTGAATATGCTCGTTCTGTTAGTGCTAATTGTGATTGGGAAATTCTTTTTATCCCAAGATCAAATCACCGCATTATCCACGATTTTACTCACCTATTTGTTTATCCTATTTCGTACCTTACCTCTGATTTCTCAACTCAATAATGCTCGGAGTAACTTAGCTCAACGTGTGGCAGCGATTAACATTATTGGCGAGTTTTTAAGACGGGATAATAAACCGATTATGAAAATCGGTTCCATTTCCTTTACAGGACTTAAAGAAGGGATTCATTTTAATAATATTTCTTTTACCTATCCTGGTCATGACAAAATTGCCCTTCAGAATATTGACCTGTATCTTCCGCGTGGTACAACTTTAGCTTTAGTTGGGGGTTCCGGTGCGGGAAAATCCACCTTGGCAGATCTTCTTCCCCGATTTTATGATCCAACTGGAGGCTCTATAGTAATTGATGGTCAAAATTTACGAGATTTTGACTTACAAAGTCTAAGAAAATCAATGGGAATTGTCAGTCAAGATACCTTCCTATTTAATGCCTCCGTTCGAGATAATATCGCCTACGCTAAACCTGATGCCACTGATGAAGAAATTATTTTTGCGGCTCAACAAGCCAATGCGGAGGAATTTATTACTAAGTTACCCCAAGGGTTTCTGACCCCCATTGGCGATCGCGGGGTTTTACTCTCCGGTGGCCAACGTCAACGAATTTCTATCGCCAGAGCCATCTTACAAAATCCCGATATCCTAATTTTAGATGAAGCCACCAGTGCCTTAGATACGGTTTCTGAACGTTTAGTTCAAGAAGCGATCGATAAACTTAGTCATGATCGCACAACGGTTGTCATTGCTCACCGTTTATCCACCATTCAAAAAGCCAATCAAATCGCCGTTTTAGACCAAGGGTGTTTGGCGGAGGTGGGAACCCATGATCAACTTCTCGCCAAAGGCGGAAAATATGCTCAATTGTATACCCTGCAATTTGCTGATGAAGCCAGTCGTGATCGCGCCATTATTCGCAGTTCCTATGAGGTACGCAGTCGCCTGAACCCCATGATCGGTTTCCTGCAATTACTCGCCGATGAGTTAGTTGATGATCCAGAAGAACGGCAAGAACTTCTGAATGAATCCTACCGTTCAGCAACGTTTATTCTAGATAGCCTAGAATTTATTGAACAAAGTGTAAAAATTCGCTTAAATAGCAAACTTTTGAATTAAATTAAACTTATAATGAAGGAATTTATGTTATGCTAAAGCCAAATTTTTATCTGTTCAAAGGGATATTCAGAAAATCTGGAATTTTCTCATTAGTTGTCTGAGGAAAACCGGATTGCTAAAATTTTAGCTCACATTTCAGAAACGATGCCTATCCCTCTTAATTACCGTATAAATCATTCAATTATAATAAACTATGACTGAAAAAATTGTTGGCATGATTACCAGCTATCCCGGCTTAAACCAAAGTGATTGGCTTTGGCAACAAACACCTTATAGTTTTGGCAAGTGGGGGAATATTAGGATTCAAGCCAATCATCCTCAGCCAGATTTTTTGTTACTTTATCAATTTGATTTTTGGAAACCCGTTAAGAAATTATCGTGGAAAGGACGCTTAAAACAAACCTTTAAACCTAAACCCCCTGAACCCGATATTCGAGAAAAGTTTAGAGGTGTTCCCAAAGACCAGATAATTTATTTATTGAGAGAACCTCCCTTAGATGAAGTTGTCGGAAATCATAAAAGAAATTATGAAATAGCGAAACAGTATTGTGGTTACGTTTCTGGCCCCGATGATTTAGCCCCAACACCGGATTATATGCCAGCGATTTGGTATCATAGCAATGGCTTTCGCGAGTTAAATGAAATGAATTCTCCTGAAAAAGTGAGACCTTGTAGTTGGATTACATCAGGGGTTAGTCGCACCGAAAATCATCGGAAACGATTAGATTTTTTGAAAGACTTACAATCTAAAAATGGGGAAATCGATTTCTATGGTCGGGGGTTACCCACTTGGGTAAAAGCATCAGGAGAATTAAAAAATAAATGGTATGGAATGGCTCCTTATTATTACAATTTAGCCATTGAAAATTATGCCGATAATGATTGGTATGTGAGTGAAAAACTGTGGGATTCTTTACTGGCTTGGTGTCTTCCAATTTATTATGGAGGGCCAGCAGCTGATCGCTTACTACCTCCAGGTAGTTTCTTAAGATTACCCAGTTTAGATGAACAAGGAGTATCCTATATTCAGGAGGTGATTAGCAGCCCTGATGCTTGGTTTGAAGCCCAAGCTGCGATCGCAGAAGCCCGACAGATTATTTTACACAAACTGAATTTATTGAATTGGTTATCCGAGTTTAGTGAAGAGTTTAATCTCTAATTTACTCAATCTTTAATGCTCGGCTACCATCAAGTCAACAATTTATAGAAACAAAACAGAGGAATCAGTATGCAGGGAATTTATACCCTTGGGAATGATGTAGTTTATGATCAAATCGTAGCACTACTCAACAGTATTGATGCAAATTCAGGCTCAGAAATCCCCGTTTGTGTCTTTCCCTTTGATGACAGACTAGAACGATTAAGCGCGGAAATCGCACGGCGTCCGAATGTCAGTTTATATGATAATCAAGAGGTTATTGATTACTGGGATCAATTTATAGCTGGAGTCCGTCCCCCTAGCGTCAATAAAAAATATAAAATTTCTGGCCTTCATCGTCGCTTTTGTGGTTTTAATGGCCTCTTTGAGCGTTTTGTTTACATGGATGCTGATACATTATTGATGAGTCCGCTTGATTTTGTTTTTAAAAAATTAGATGAATATGATTGTGTTGTTTATGATTTTCAGCATTTTTTTCCTCAAAGGATTTATAACCTTCAATCCCCTAAATTAACCGAAATTTTTCCTAATCAAGAGTTCATTGATTCTCAAATCTTTTGTTCGGGGTTTTATGCAACGAAAAGAGGGCTATTTGATCAAGAAAAATGTAAATGGTTACTGTCCCATTTGCAAGAGGACGGAGAGTGGGAACTTCTTTACCCAAAAGGCGATCAAACCGTTTTAAATTATATGTTCATGCGTTCTGGAATGCCCATTTACAACTTTGGTTATCAGTTACCAAAAACCAGCAGAACAGGGAATAGTGTAACCTCTAACCATTTTGAAGAAAAAGATCATATTATGTATGATAAAGGCAATCGCTTAACTTATCTTCATTACATTGGGATTATGCCAAGCGTCATGGAAGCGGTCTGTAAAGGTAAGAATGTGGATTTTCCCTACCGAGATGTGTTTTTACATTATCGCTATTTACATGAACCTGAAAAACGCCCCGTCTTTACCACTTCAGGCGTTCCCTATAATGCAAGTTCCAAACCGAGTCTTGTTAAGCGCATTTTGCGAAAATTAAACTTAAGTCGTTAAGGAAAAGCGATTAATAATTCTCCTCCTTACTCATACTATCAATTAGAGGCATCTTTTTCTAATTCCTTTTTACGAAATTGAGGACATTTTTATGACTCGTGGGATTTATATTACGGCTAATGATAAATTTACAGATCAAGCGATCGCCTTACTGAATAGTATCCGCGCTTACGATAACGAAACCCCCGTTGTTTTGATTCCCTATGATAACAATTATCATCAAGTTGCTGAACGTTTACAACAAGATTATGGTGTACAAGTCTATGAAGATTTAGACTTTATTGAACGACTATCTATCAAACTTCAACAAATTTTCGGAGAAAAATTCTTTGCTCGTCCGAATCAATTTCGCAAGCAAGCTTGCTGGTTTGGGCCGTTTGATGAATTCTTATATATTGATACCGATATTGTTGTTTTTGAAAAAATAATTGACAATCTTAATTATTTTTCAAACTATGATTTTCTCTGTTGTGATTATCAACACGCTGGCGGATTAACTAACGTTTTTACCCCCGAAATTTACAATGTATTTAGCCCAGAAGAATTAAAAGATATGTTTAATGGAGGCTGGTGGGCTTCTAAGAAAAACCTAATTTCAGAACAGGATTTATATGAAACCTTTGCCGAATGTGCAGCCCACCCAGAATATTTTGATTTTTCTCAAAAAACGTCAGATCAACCTATCATTAATTATATGATTTTAAAGCGGATTAAACGGCGATTTAATTTAGTCTTAGGAGAAAATAAAGGGCCGGGAAATTGGGCAGGAAGCCAGAATTTTAAACGGGATGGATATCGTTTAATTGATATAAATGTTAATCAACCCCTGCAATACCTCCATTGGGCAGGAATTCGCATTGAACCCGGATGTCCCTATTGGGATATTTGGGAATATTATCGATATTTACATGAACCAAAGCCCGACATTTTCCCGCCCTCTCAACCCGTTCAAAATCCTTTTCAAAAATTTATTAAAAAACTCAAAAACCAATTTCAATCATTCTTCTAATATGAAATCCTTAAATTAGTGCTACAGATGGTAAGGGAACAGGTAACATGAGGGAATAGAAAAAAGTTATTAGCTACCCGACAAGTATTTGTAGCAAACATTAAAGAATGGAATATAAAAAACCCTGGATTTCCTGCCAAATTTCACCTAAAACATTATCCAAACTATGATCACTATTTAGTTCAATTAATTTTACCCAAGGTCTTGTTGCTGCATAGTTTCGGCTGGCTTGAATTGGGATAACTTCATCCTGAATTCCATGTAGGATTAAGGTCGGAATTTTACGCTGTAACTGTTCATCAGGATATTGAGATAAATCTTCTAAAAATTGATAGCTCAAGGGTAAATTCTGTTTTTCTGCATAATGATAAACAGATAAATACCCTTCAGATTTCCATTGTTTTAATTTTTCAGAGCCTAATTTTGGAAACCATTCTGATGAAAAATTAAAAGCGGGAGCTAGTAAAATTAACCGATCAATGGGAAACTTTTTTTCAGCCAACCAAGCCGCTGTTAATCCTCCAAAACTTGACCCCATAACTACAAAGGAAGAAGTATCCGGGGAAAATTCAGCTTCAATCTGTTGGAGTTGTCGAGTTAACGTTAAATGGGAAAAATCCCCGTGATTCAAATCAGGAATGTTTAAATTAATCTGGAGGGATGCAAAGCGATCGCGCAAATATTGAGCTTTTGTTGAAAAAGGGCTAGATGCAAACCCATGTAAATAGATGTAAGTTGCCATCTTCATTCCATCCCTATCAGTGATTTGATTTCTGATTTTATCCCTTAGAAGTTTAGCCCGTTTTTCCAAATTTTAGCGATCATGACGTGGATTTTGACGGCGTTCTTGCATCAAATTTGCCAGTTGATTTCGCTGTTCGGGGGTTAAAACTTCTCGCATCTTCAACATCATATCAAACTGAATTTGTCCCATTTGTTCTCTTAAAACCATCAACTGATCATGGGTCTGACGAAGCTGACTTTCTGAAGCATTCCCCGCCATTAACCCATTCAATTCCTGCTGAAGTTGACGCATTTGTTGTTGATGTTGCTGCATTTTCCCCTGATATTCTTGGCGAATAGCTTGGAGTTGCCGTTGTTGTTCAGGGGTAGGATTCAGTGCATTCATGAGTTGGTCTGAACGCTGATTCATGGGGGGTTGATTCGGTTGAGCTTGGGCCTGTGTTCCAGCCATCCCAGGAGTTGAACCTGCGAACAGAGTAGTCATTGACAACCCCAAGATTGTGGCTAAAGTACGGGAAATTTGATGACGGAGGAACATAAAATTACCTGGAAAAAGTATATCTGATTGTAGTCGGTTCTTCAGTTAATGACTGATGGGTTAATAAAAAGTTCACGGTTTGGGCGCAAGGGCTACGCCTAAACCCATGGTCTGAGTTAGCTAATGGTGAGTATGTAGGCTTCGTGAAGTTGAAGATTAGGAATCGTTAGCCTTACCACTTGATTACTCACTGCAATATTATCCTGTCGGAGTGTGCTTAATTCTTTAATAACTTGTTCCCCAGAGTCAGGAATTCGTTGCACTCTAAGCGTTAAATTCCCACTGGAGTTCGCTAAATTTAATTGTTGTAAATTTTTCAGAACTAAGGTTACTCCCGCCGTCGGTGCAGAAAATGCCTGTTCAAAATAACCGAATACAATCTGAGCTTTTTGTTCACTATTGGAACGACTGGCTAAGGCAACAATTTTAGGGTTATCTGCCTGACTCAACACCCGTGAGTTAAAGCCATCTGCATAGGCTTTATACACCCACCAAGCGGCTCTGGGTAAGGACTGATCCGGTGTTACCAAACCATCTAAACTATTATTAAAACAATTGTTTGTTCCACTGCCTTTATTCACAGGATCCCAACAGGCTTTTGCTGCCCCATCGGCTCGTCCCAATTCTGTATAATAAAGATATCCTAAAATTTCCGCAGGTCGATATTGGGCTGTGGGGCCAATAATTTCATTGACATAAATTTTTTGAATTTTTAAACCTTGGTATTGGGGATTTTGTTGTAAACTTCGACGAGCATTATTGATTCGAGCAGCAATTGAAGTAATATCTTGATCATTCAGTTCATGCCAAGATAAAAAATTGACTTCTAAATTATTATCTTTGCAATAATTTAAAAAAGCCGTGAGAAAGTTTTGATCATATTTAGTAATACTAGGGCCACCAATCATGACATTGGGGCCTAACTCTTGACGTAATACTTGATAAGCTCGTTTATAGGTTTCAAAAAATTGTTCTCTTGTACCTTTCCAAAAGGGATCTCTTAAGTCGGGTTCGTTCCAAACGTCCCATAATATAACTTTATCTTTATGTTGTCGGGCAATTTGTCGAACGTGTTCTTCCCATTTAGCATAATTATCATAGGGCCATCCTCTCGGTGCACCATAGCCCCAGGTATCACTTAAAATTAATTGAAATTGAGCGCCCAATGCGATGACTCGCGGATACAAATCGAGTTGTGATGTCCGCCACAATTTAGGTTGTAAGGGCTTAATCATATTATCCGGGGGTTGGGTGGCATTTTTACCATATAAAAAGCCACTGGCGGAACTCATTCCGGTTCTTGCTGCTGCAAAATCAATCGTAATATTATTTTGTTGTTGTCCTAAAACCTGAAACTGTCCTATCCCTAAAACACTGAACAATGCCAATAGACCAATAAAAACCGGAATAATTTTTTTGAGTTTGAATTGAGGTTTTCTGATCCTGAGATGCAATGAATTTAATCGGTTTAATGCCATGATAAACTATTTCTTAAAAACTCTTAACTGATAACTGATAACTGATAACTGATAACTGATTAAGCCGATTCAGGTTTAGGTAAAGAAGAGGGATGTAATAATAACTCTGCGGTTGATCGTTTTTCTACCATTTCCCGTGTAACTCGACAGCGTTTTAAATCTTTACGCGAGGGAATTTCATACATCACATCTAACATTAATTCTTCTACAATTCCGCGTAACGCTCGTGCTCCGGTTTTGCGACGATAGGCTTCCTGAGCGATCGCTCTTAAGGCATCTTCATCAAATTCTAACTGCACATTATCCATCCGCAGTAATTTTTGATATTGTTTGACTAATGCACTGCGAGGTTCCGTTAAAATAGCCACCAACGCGGCTTCATCTAAGGGTTCTAAGACGGCTACCATCGGTATCCGACCAATCAATTCAGGAATTAACCCAAATTTGACTAAATCATCCGGTTCCATTCGCTTGAGGGCATCAACAGTGCGTTTGTCTTTCGCTTGCCCTTCTCCGGGCTGCACAAACCCCATTGACTTTTTACCCGTTCTCTGATCTACCAGTTTATCTAACCCTACAAAAGCACCACCACAGATAAACAGGATATTACTGGTATCAATTTGAATACAATCTTGATAAGGATGTTTGCGTCCGCCTTGGGGGGGGGACATTGGCAATGGTTCCCTCTAACATTTTTAACAGGGCTTGTTGTACCCCTTCCCCAGACACATCCCGTGTAATCGAGGGATTTTCACTCTTGCGGGCAATTTTATCAATTTCATCAATATAAACAATTCCCCGTTGCGCTTCTTCCACATCAAAATCGGCAACCTGTAACAACCGCAACAGAATATTTTCCACATCTTCCCCCACATAGCCCGCTTCCGTTAACGTTGTCGCATCAGCAACTGCAAACGGTACATCTAGCATTTTGGCCAAGGTTTCCGCCAATAGGGTTTTCCCACATCCGGTGGGGCCAATTAAGAGAATATTAGATTTTTGTAACTCCACATTATCTTCTGTTGGCCGTCCGGCGGCTTTCGTTTGCACAAATCCCAGACGTTTATAGTGGTTATAAACAGCAACCGAGAGAACTTTTTTTGCCTCATCTTGACCAATAACGTGTGAGTCCAGATAGGATTTAATTTCTCTCGGTTTAGGAATTTGATTTAAAGCCACTCGTCCCGTCCGTTGCCGTCGTTGGGGAGGTGGAGCCGATTGGGGGCGAGGGGAAGGAGAAGGTGCTGCTGCTGAACTACTGTCAAATAACTCCTCATCTAAAATTTCATTACAGAGCTCAACACATTCATCGCAGATATAGACACCTGGCCCTGCAATTAACTTGCGAACTTGCTCCTGGGATTTGCCACAGAAAGAACATTTTAGATGGGAGTCGTACTTAGACATAGTTGCCTCATCTTAGGTTGCGGGAACAGACTCTCCGGGAATCGGAAGACTTTGGGTGCTGGAGATCACCTTATCTATTAGACCATATTCTTTCGCATCTTCGGCAGACATATAGAAGTCCCGTTCGGTATCTTCCTGAATGCGTTCAATGGGTTGACCTGTATGTTGAGCCAGTAACTCATTGAGAATACGCTTATGATACAGAATTTCTTTGGCTTGAATTTCAATGTCTACCGCTTGCCCTTGTGCTCCCCCTAAAGGTTGGTGAATCATAATTCGAGAACTGGGCAGAGACATCCGTTTACCAGGGGTTCCTGCTGCTAACAGAAAAGCCCCCATACTTGCCGCGAGTCCATAACAGATGGTGACAATATCCGGGCGGATTTGCTGCATGGTATCAAAAATTGCCATCCCTGCGGTGACAGAACCCCCCGGAGAGTTAATGTAAATTTGGATATCTTTTTCTGGGTCTTCGGCTTCCAAGAACAACATCTGAGCCGTGAGGGCATTCGCCACATCATCATCAATGGGTGTTCCCAGAAAAATAATCCGTTCTCTCAACAGACGGGAATAAAGGTCAAAAGCCCGTTCTCCCATCCCAGACTGTTCAATCACAATCGGGACAATATTACTCGGAGACAGGGTTTGCAAATGGGTATCGCTTGTGACCCCGTGATGGGAATAGTTATGAATTCGGTATTGGGAAGACTCAGAAAATATCATTGTTTTTTCTAAACCTTAATTGTTTTCGGGGATCAAAAGAATACTCGTTTAGATCTATTATGCCTTAACTTGAGGTTTCAGGTGTCAGTAGGGGCAGGGAAACCCAGCCCCTACTCCCCCTGATCAATACTATTCTTCCTCGGTACTGTCGAGTTCTTCGTCTTCTTCCTCTTCGTCTTCTAAAGGTGTTAACGTTCCTTCGGGAACTAACTCAATGGTGGCGTGTTCTTCCAGCAAGGTGTAGGTTTTGTTCTGAAGTAAATCTTCAGTGACAAAGGCGCGTAACCGTTTGGGGTCAACATCTTGACCTTCTAGTTCTTTGAGAACTTTAGCTTCTTCAGCTTGAATTTCTTCATCCTTAACAGTCAAAGATTCCTGTTCAGCAATGGCTTTTAAAGCTAAGGAACGCTTCAACGCATCAATTGCTTCTGGACGAGCTTGTTCCCGCAGACGAGGCACCATTTCACCAGTGAATAACCGTTTCACATCCAACCCCATATTGCTCAACTGCATCACCTGTTGAGTAATCAGTCGGTCAACTTCCTGACGAATCAGGGTTTCGGGTAAATCAACTTCCAAGGTTTCCACCAACGCATCCACTAACGCTTTGCGTTTATTGGCTTTGGTTTGATCATCTTTTTCCCCTTGGAATCGTTTTTCCAAAGATTCCCGTAGTTCCGCTAAAGTCGAAAATTCGCTGACTTCTTCAGCAAACTCATCATCTAATTCGGGTAGTTCTCTTTCTTTGAGTTCATTCAACGTAATGGTAAAGGTCGCATCTTTCCCAGCAACCTCTTCATCTCCATATTCATCAGGAAATCTCAGGTTTAAGGTTTTGGTTTCTCCAGGGTTCATGCCAAAAATCCCCTCGACAAAACCCGGGATAAACCGCCCTTCCTGTAATTCCACCTGAAAATTATCGCCTTTAGCACCAGGGATTTCTTTGGGTTCCGCTTCTTCAGACTCTTGGGCAAAGTACCCTTGAAAATCGACAAACGCCACATCTCCCTCTTGGGCAGGTCTACCTTCAACCGGGATTAACGTTGCTCTTTTTTCCTGTTCCCGTTTTAATACCTGTTCCACCTGTTCGGGGTCATACTTAGCTTCTTCTGCTTGAACGCTTAAGCCTTTGTATTGACCCAGTTTGACTTCGGGTTCAACATCCACAGCCACTTGAATCGTCAGGGTTTTTCCCGGTTCAAATTGCTGAATCAGGTTATCAATCTCGCCCCGAGGTTCAAAGCTGCCAATCGCTTGAATGTTCTCTTGTTCAACAGCTTTGGGTAAATACTGGTTCATTAAATCATCCAAGGCAGCCGCCTTAATGCGTTCCTGGCCTAAGCGCTGGATGAGAATATGGCGAGGCACTTTGCCTTTGCGGAACCCAGGAATATTCACCGAACGGCTCATACGCTGAACAACTTGTTCATAAGCGTTTTTAGACATTTCCGGTGTGATCTCAATGTCCAATCCAATTTGACTTGCGGGAAGTTTTTCCTGGGTTACTTTCATCAGAACAATGGGTAGAAACTCCTAACTTCTAGTTAGGCTTTACATTTCCCCTTTCGGGGTAGAGGGGTATGGTTGCCCCTCTGTGGAGATCTGGTTGTCTCCTAACACCTATTTCTAGGGTAAAGTTAGCTTTGCCAAGGTTTTAAGAGCTTGTTAGGTTAGCAGCACTTCCTTAACCCGATAAAGATGTTTAACCACTAACGACAGAGCCGGAGACTAGCTACGCATCTACAGGGTGTCATGACTCAAAAAACTTAGTACACAAGGCACTTAGGCTGGTCAACTATCACGCTAGGAGTGAGGCATTACTTCGCGTAACTTTCGCTCCGCGCGTAGCCTTGTCACAGAGAGTGCGGGTTGCTGACAATCGTGATATTCTGAATTAAATACCCCCAACACATTTCACTCGCGGGGGAACTAAAATCTGGGGTTAGCAAGTTAAGCTTGCTAAAAATCCAGTTGTGTACATCAAGAGTGATCGTAACTGATTATGCGCCCTTGTGTACCCGTTCGTTAGATTCTGTTCCGTTTTGGTGAGAATGAGAACGGCTAAACTACAATGAAGAAGGGAGCTTAAGCCTCCCGATACAGGAATCGATACCCTAAACATTTTGTTGGCTATAAAAATTTCAATTTATTAAAATTGCGAGTTTTTGATTACGGAGGTTAAAATTTTGTCAAATTCTTATCGAGTTGCCATTTTAGGGGCAACGGGCGCTGTGGGAACTGAGTTAATGGAACTCCTGGAAAGTCGGAATTTTCCAGTAGCAGAGTTAAAATTATTAGCTTCCCCTCGTTCAGCAGGAACCTCATTACCTTTTAAAGGGGAAACTTTACCCGTTGAAGTTGTATCGGAGAACTCGTTTCACAATGTTGATATTGTGTTAGCTTCCGCCGGTGGGTCAACTTCTAAGGTATGGGCTCCAAAGATAGTGGCAGCCGGAGCGGTGATGGTTGATAACTCCAGTGCCTTCCGCATGAACCCAGATGTGCCGTTAATCGTCCCTGAAGTTAACCCAGAGGCGATTAACAACCACAAAGGGATTATTGCTAACCCCAACTGCACGACGATTTTAATGACGGTAGCGATTTGGCCGTTATATCAGGCACAACCGATTCGTCGGATGGTGATTTCCACCTATCAATCTGCCAGTGGGGCCGGAGCTAGAGCTATGGAGGAAGTGAAGCAACAAGCGTCCGCTATTTTAGCCGGAGAAACACCGAAAACGGAAATTTTTCCCTATCCGTTAGCATTTAATCTCTTCCCCCACAATACCCCCATTAATGAGTTAGGGTATTGTGAAGAGGAAATGAAAATGATCAACGAAACCCGGAAAATTTTTGGGGTGAATGATCTAAGGATTTCGGCAACTTGTGTGCGGGTTCCCGTATTACGCGCCCATTCTGAAGCGGTTAACTTAGAATTTGAGCACCCCTTTAGTGTGGAAAAAGCACGGGATATCCTCAGCACAGCGCCGGGAGTGCAACTGCTGGAAGACCCACAGGCAAACTATTTCCCCATGCCCATTGATGCCAGTGGACGTGATCCGGTATTAGTGGGTCGCATTCGTCAGGATTTGTCTCATCCCTGTGGTTTAGAATTGTGGCTTTGTGGCGACCAAATCCGCAAGGGTGCAGCGTTAAACGCCGTGCAAATTGCTGAATTATTAGTGGAAAAACAACTCCTGGGTCATCGGTCTTAGAACAGATGTCTGGAACAGGCATCTTGCCTGTTATCAGTCGGGTGTCAGGAAGAGGATAAGGGTACAGGGGGAGTAGGGGGTGAACCGGGAGCAATCCTGAGCAAGGCAGGAGGAGGAGATAAGGTCATGACAGACACTTCTTCCCTAAAACCTAAAACCTAAAACCTGAAACCTGAGAGATGACTCATGTAGGATACAAGATAACTGATAGAAGACAAATGGTAAGTTTTGGAAGAGTTATAACGGCGATGGTTACGCCGCTTCATGAAGACGGTAGTGTGAATTACGCAGTGGCAGAACAGTTAGCCGCCCATCTAGTAGAGCAAGGCACGGATGCTGTTGTTGTGTGCGGAACGACGGGGGAGTCTCCGACCTTGACTTGGGATGAAGAACACGAGTTGTTTCAAGTCGTGCAGAAGGCAGTGTTGGGAAAAGCAAAGGTGATCGCGGGAACGGGATCAAACTGCACCCAAGAGGCAATTAATGCCACTCAAAAAGCGTCTAAACTAGGATTAGATGGCAGTTTACAGGTTGTCCCCTATTACAATAAACCTCCCCAAGAAGGTTTGTATCGGCATTTTCAAGCGATCGCTCAATCAAGCCCCGATTTGCCGATAATGCTTTACAATATACCGGGACGCACTGGACAGAATCTCCTGCCAGAAACAGTGGCACGTTTAGCGGAGATTCCGAATATTGTGGCGATTAAGGAAGCGAGTGGCAATTTAGAACAAGTGAGCCAGGTGCGACGGTTGACACCTTCTGAATTTAAGATCTACTCTGGGGATGATTCTTTAACCTTACCGATGTTAGCCATTGGCGGTTCGGGGGTGGTCAGTGTTGCCAGTCATTTGGTGGGAAGGCAACTCCAAGAGATGATACAGGCTTTTGAAGCGGGCCAAGTGCAAGTGGCAACCGAGATCCATATCCGGTTATTTGGGTTGTTTAAAGCCTTGTTTCTAACAGCAAACCCGATCCCCGTGAAAATAGCACTCAACTTGCAAGGCTGGAACGTGGGATCAACCCGTTTACCTTTGTATGATCCAAGCGTTGAAGTCACCAACACATTAAAGAACGTGCTGAGTCAGTTAAATCTTATCTGATAGTTTCGATCAGTTTGTAGCGATGGGTTCTATAAGGAGGGTTTAACGATCTACGGCTGAAAAAACCAGATCAATCTGTAGAAACGTTTGATACATAGAGACGCGCCATGGCACGTCTGTACAGGGAACAGGGAACCCGAAGGAATAGAAAAACAGTCCCCTGATCCGACCGCAGGAGCAGCACAGAATTTTGGATTTCCGATTTTCTATTCTTGATCGCTCTTATTTTCAATTCCCATTGGGTCATAACCCTCCCCTACAAAAAATGAGCAGGATTTATAGAATGAATAACGATGATCAGCGATGTTTTGTCCCAATCCTAAACGTCCTTAAATCCTGGCAAAGTTTTCTAGGTTTCTGACAACTAAATACTGAACAGGATTGACAGAATTTATAAAATAATCAGGATGATCCTGTAAATTTTGGAAATTCTTAAATTCAGCCCTTATTTCATTGGTAAACCATTAACAAAAAAAGGAAAAAATCAGCATGATGAGAACTGGTAACACCCCAATTATTAGAAAAAGAACCTCTGCTATGACTTCAGAACCTTCCGCTCCTGTCTTTAACTCTGGGGCTCTGAGAATTATTCCTTTAGGGGGATTACATGAAATTGGAAAAAACACCTGTGTATTTGAGTATGAAGATGAAATTGTGATTTTAGATGCCGGGTTAGCGTTTCCAACCGATGGAATGCACGGCGTTAATATTGTTTTACCGGATGTGACGTATCTACGGGAAAACCGGGAAAAAATTAAAGGCATGATTGTCACTCACGGACATGAAGATCATATTGGTGGTATTCCCTTTCACCTCAAACAATTTGAAGTTCCGGTGATTTATGGCCCTCGTTTAGCGATGGCATTGTTACAAGGAAAATTAGAAGAAGCCGGAGTTGCAGAACGCACAGAATTAAGATCCGTTCGTCCCCGTGAAATGGTGCGAATTGGTAAATATTTCTTAGTCGAATATATTCGTAATACTCACTCCATTGCTGATAGTTTTACCGTTGCGATTACCACCCCTGTCGGTGTGGTGATTCATACGGGAGATTTTAAAATTGATCATACTCCGGTAGATGGAGAATTTTTTGATTTTCAACGGTTAGCTGAATATGGGGAAAAAGGCGTTCACTGTTTATTAAGTGACTCTACAAACGCTGAAATACCAGGATTTACGCCTTCTGAAAGTTCCGTTTATCCCAATTTAGAGCGCATTTTTGCCCAAGCTCAGGGTCGAATTTTAGTCACTACCTTTGCCTCTTCTGTTCACCGTCTAAATATCATTTTAAATATTGCCCAAAAGCAAGGTCGATTAGTGTCGGTGGTGGGTCGATCTATGTTAAACGTGATTGCTCACGCTCGGACGTTAGGCTATGTCAAATGTGAAGATCGGTTGTTTGTTCCTTTAAATTCAATTAATGGCATTCCCGATGATAAATTGCTGATTTTAACAACTGGATCTCAAGGGGAACCGTTATCGGCATTAACCCGAATTGCTGAAGGTGCCCACCGTCAAATTGGGATTAAGAAAGGGGATACCGTTGTCTTTTCGGCTAACCCCATTCCCGGTAATACGATTGCTGTTGTCAATACCATTGATAAATTGATGATGCAGGGGGCAAATGTGATTTATGGTCGGGAAAAAGGAATTCATGTTTCTGGTCATGGATGCCAAGAAGATCAGAAATTAATGTTAGCCTTAACTCGTCCGAAATTCTTTGTTCCCGTTCATGGAGAACACCGGATGTTAGTTCAACACCAAAAGACGGCTCAAAGTATGGGAATTCCCCCCGAAAATATGGTGTTAATTGATAACGGTTTTGTGGTAGAATTAACGAAAGAATCGATTCGGATTGCCGATAAAGTTCAAGCCGGAATTGAACCCGTAGACTCCTCTCGCTCTGGCGTTGTTAAAGATGAAACCATGAAAGAACGACGTCAATTAGCCGAAGAAGGAGTTGTCACCGTAGCGGCGGCGGTTGGAACCGATGGTAAGTTATTAGCAAGACCTGAAATTCATTTGAAAGGGGTTGTGAATAGCGTTGACCCAGCGTCTATACAACAACAATTAAGCCAAACCATTGAGAATGTTTTAACGGAACGTTGGACAGAATTCGCCCGCACATTTGGAACGGAAACGAAGGAAATTGATTGGGAAGGGTTAAAGACTCAAATTGAACGCTCTATCCAGCGTGTTTTGCGTCGAGAAATTCCCAGTAACCCCTTGTTAGTGTTATTAGTACAAACCCCCGAAGGAGAACAAGAAACTTCAGCAAAAGTAACGGGTCGTCGTCGTCCTCGAAGTACCGCACGAGTCGCGTCTTAGACTTAGGGGTTCTTCAGAAACTGGGTTTGTGACCTCTCCCCCTAACCCCCTCTCCTCAAAGGCGAGGGGAAATTTTTCTTAAATCCTAAGTAAATGTACTGATACCCCCAGTACATTGTGATCAAAATCATCGGAATTGAGAGATTTATTTCACTGGGTTTTTCTGGTTCATCACCGATGATGATATTCAGTTAATCAGGAGAACCCAACTTATGCCACCGTTAAATCTAGTGTTAAATTTGGATAGGGACTTTACCACAGTTCAGGATATTACAACAGAAATTCATCATTATTTAAGAACTTCCGCCTCTATTATTGCTTCCTCCTCCTATTTGCTCCAAGTCGCTTTGACCCAAGAAAAGAAAGTTGCTAAGTCCCCGGTAGAATATGTAACGCTGATTCAAGATGCGGCTCACTGTTTAGAAAACAATTGTTATCGGGTGATAGAAACAATTAATCAAACTAATTCTAATAGTTTGGCTCTTAACCGCATTCGGTTATATTTAGATAAAATGATCTGTTTTTGCCAAAAAATTTTACTAGATTTAGAGACGCTTTTAAATTTCAAGTATCTAGGTGAACTCAATTCTGTAAACGAAAAGTCTGAACTGATCAATTTAGTAGCGGGTTTAAATCAATGGGCGATGCAGATGACGGATGTGTTAAGTTCTCAGCGATTTAATGATTATGTTCAACAGTTTGCTCAAGGCTTGTTAATGCAGTCTAGCGACAATGGCTTTGGGGAGTATCAATCTGCATGATAATATTCATCCCCAATTTTTATAGTATAAAACAAGGACATGGTGTGAATCATGTCCTCAAAAATCTCTATTAAAATTAAACGCAATTAACCTCCCGCAACTGCCGGAACAATACTAACTTCATCTCCTTTCTGAAGTTTAGTATTTGCTCCTTGTAAAAAGCGAATATCTTCACTATTGACATAAAAATTCAAAAATTTACGGGGTTTTCCTTCGTCATCACAGAGACTTTTTTTAATCCCTGGACATTGGGTTTCCAAGGAATTAATTAATTCCGAAATATTAGAAGCTTCACACTCAATAACGGCTTCATTGTTAGTAAATTTTTGCAGGGGTGTGGGAATTAAAACTTTAACAGTCATAGGTTCAACAAAACTACAAATGAAGGGTTTTAGGTCAGTAGAAACATTTCCAAGAACGCCTCTACTGTTAAAATACTCTCGGTTAATTTTGGGTCTGACAACTAGAAATTTAAACTAACACTTGTTGCCATTCCAGACGATCTAAGGTGCGAGCCCGTTCAATCGCCCGTTCAAAACTTTCTAATTTCGGTTCAATGGTTAAGGGTTCACCGACATCCCCTTGCACTGCTTCTTGGGTTTTTAAGCCATTGCCTGTAATATAAACAACGGTGGTTTCTTCAGGGTCAATTTTACCTGCTTCTACCAATTTTTTCAAGACGGCAATCGTTGTTCCGCCTGCGGTTTCGGTAAAAATTCCTTCAGTTTCGGCTAATAATTTAATGCCTTGAATGACTTCTTCATCGTTGACGCATTCAATATTTCCGTTGGTTTTGTTCGCTAATTCAACCGCATAAACTCCATCAGCAGGATTGCCAATAGCAATGGATTTAGCAATGGTATTGGGTTTAACGGGAGTAATAAAATCTCGTCCTTCTTTGAAGGCAGAAGCCACGGGAGAACAGCCTTCTGCTTGTGCTCCACTGAAACGCACAGCTTTGTCATCCACTAAACCGACTTTGACGAATTCTTGAAAACCTTTATGAATCTTGGTAAATAGGGAACCGGAAGCAATGGGGGCGACAACATGGTCGGGTAATTTCCAGCCCAGTTGTTCAATCACTTCATAACCAAGGGTTTTTGATCCTTCAGAATAGTAGGGACGCAGGTTAATATTCACAAAACCCCAACCATGAGTATTCGCCACTTCTGAACACAGGCGATTAACTTGATCGTAATTGCCTTTAACAGCCATTAAAATTGGATTGTAGATTAAGGTTCCTAAGATTTTACCTGCTTCTAAATCCGCCGGGACAAACACACAACAGTCCAGACCTGCTCTTGCAGCAATGGCGGCGGTGGAGTTAGCCAAATTTCCGGTACTGGCACAGGAAACCGTCGAAAATCCTAATTCTCTAGCCCGACTCAGAGCAACGGACACCACCCGGTCTTTAAAGCTCAGGGTGGGCATATTCACAGCATCGTTTTTAATATAAAGATTTTTCAAACCCAGGCGACGGGCTAACCGTTCTGACTTAATGAGGGGGGTCATTCCGGTTCCAACATCAATCACATTCTCAGTAGCGACAGGAAGAAATTTACGATAACGCCAGATGGAGTTAGGGCCAGCTTCAATGGTAGCGCGAGTCACGGTTTGGCGGAGCAGGTCATAGTTATATTGAACTTCTAGGGGGCCAAAACACACTTCACAAACGTGCTTGGCTTCGGGGGCGTATTCTTCGCCACACTCTTTACATTTGAGTTTGTCAAAAGTCGCCCCGGTTAAGTTTAAGTTGTTGGTTGTCGCCTGAGTCATGACCTGTCCTCCACTGAAAATCCGATACTGGAATGTTGAAAACAAAGTATCACAGTCTACAAATAGCCGTCAATCATACCCGACTTTTTTTGTCGGGATTAAAATCGAGTTGAACAATTTCCGGTCAAGATTCACCGCTCCGTCTCCTGAATGCCTTCATTAATTTAGTTAGTGGGACTCCGGTGATTTCTGAACTCAGGGGGTATATAGTATACAACTACTGAGAGAACTCAATTAACCTAAAATCTAAAGATGCTAGATTACAAAGACCATCTGAGAAATGTTGGCTGAGGAGTATCGGTAAAAAACAATTCTTGATATGATATCGCGTGTTATTGGTGTGGTGTGGTGTGATAAGGAGTGATCGATGCCGAGTTCTGTTGATTTCACTGGCAGGCCATTTCACTTCATCGGGATTGGTGGGATTGGAATGTCAGCCCTCGCCTACATCCTAGCGAAGCGAAAGCTACCCATTTATGGCTCCGATATTCAACGTAGCCATATTACTCAACGCTTACAAGCGTTAGGTGCTCAAATCTTTTGTCGTCAAGATGCAAGCAACTTTGAGTACATTAAAAAATCTCTAGATGAAGGGAATCACAAACCAAGTTCCCCAATGGAACTGGAGTTATCAGTCTGTGAAAATGGATTGAACTCCCGGTCTGCTTCCGTCATTCAAGCGGAAGCTTTTAATTCTAATGGCCAGACAACACAGGGGACAGAATTACCCCAAGTCATTTGTTCAACGGCTATTCATTCGGGAAACTCCGAATATCAAGCGGCTTTAGAGTTAGGTTGTCCGATTTTTCACCGTTCCGATTTACTAGCCGCGCTGATTCAAGATTACCAAAGTATTGCTGTGGCTGGAACCCATGGAAAAACCACCACCAGCAGTATGATTGCCTTCATGTTGCTCAACGCAGGTCTTGATCCCACTATTTTAGTTGGGGGAGAAGTGGATGCGTGGGAAGGGAATGCTCGTATGGGTCAGGGGCCTTATATGGTAGCTGAGGCTGATGAATCCGATGGTTCCCTGGTCAAAATTACGGCTCAAATCGGCATAATTACCAATATTGAGTTAGACCATCCCGATCACTATGAAACCCTAGACCAAGTTATCAATACTTTTAAAGTCTTTGATACAAACTGTAAAACCCTAGTGGGTTGTATCGATTGTGCAATAGTACGGGATCAAATTCAACCCAGTATTACCTACAGCCTGAATCCTCACACAGAAGCTGATTACACCGCCAAAGCAATCCAATATAGACCCAATGGTATCTATGCTCAAATTGTGGAAAAAGGCAGTTTCTTGGGAGAACTAGAGTTAAAATTGCTAGGGCAGCATAATCTCAGCAATGCCTTAGCTGCGATTGCGGTAGGACGCCAGTTAGGAATGGAGTTTTCCGTCATAGCCAAGGCATTAGCGGAATTTGAAGGAGCCAAACGTCGTTTTGAGTACCGAGGCTGTCACAATAACATCCTGTTTGTAGACGATTACGCCCATCATCCCAGCGAAATCCGCGTCACCCTCGCCGCTGCCAGGCTTCGGATGCAAGAAAGCACCTTAAACACTCAACCTTACCTTCAGCGAATTGTTGCGATTTTTCAACCCCATCGGTATAGTCGAACTCATGCCTTTCTGCAAGATTTTGCTCAGTGTTTCAGTGATGCTGATGTTGTTGTTCTCACCGAGATTTATAGTGCTGGGGAACCTAATCTTTGGGAAATTGACGGGCAAAGCGTAGCAGACTTGATTGCCAATTATCATCCTCAAGTGTTATATCAACCGTCGATGGATGCCCTGAAGATCGGTTTAGCACAACTATTGCAACCGGGTGATTTAGTTCTATTTCTCGGTGCGGGCAACCTCAACAAAATTATTCCAGAAGTCATGGCATTTCATCAGACTTCCCAAGATACTGATGGGATAGAGTCAGAGTGCCAACAGGCGCTTTTGGATTGAGTTGATAGTCAATCGGTGATTTACATCCAAGTTCTAAGGTATTCATTTCGATATGGTCATGACACTTTCTTATGACTCTCCCGGTCAAACGAATTGCCATCGGTCACGCTGCATAGCCTTACCGGAAACAGACTGTTTGATTCAATCTTTAGTTCCTTTAACCACCTTGACATCCTTTCGGGTCGGAGGGCCAGCCGAGTGGTATGTCGCACCTAAAGGGGTAGAACAACTTCAAGAAACGCTGAGTTGGGCTAATACAGAAGGATTACCCATCACCCTACTCGGCGCCGGATCAAATTTACTGATTAGTGATCAAGGATTGCCCGGATTAGTCATTGCAACTCGTCATTTACGTCATACTCAGTTTGATGTAGAAACGGGCTTAGTGACTGCTGGGGCCGGAAGTTCTCTTCCTCGTTTGGCGTGGAAAGCGGCTCGTTTGGGATGGCGAGGATTGGAGTGGGCTGTGGGTATCCCCGGAACCATCGGTGGTGCGGTGGTTATGAACGCAGGTGCTCATAGATCCTGTACCGCAGATATTTTAGTTAATACTCACGTTCTATCGAGGGCTGGAGAATTACAACTCCTCACCCCTAAAGATCTCGCCTATCGTTATCGAACCTCTGTTTTACAAGGGGGTGATCGGTTTGTGACTCAAGCGACCTTCCAGTTAGAACCGGGTCATGATCCCCAGAAGGTTCTAGCAGATACAACGGCTCATTTTAATCACCGTCGCGATAATCAACCTTATCATCTGCCGAGTTGTGGAAGTGTTTTCCGCAATCCTGGCCCGAAAGCGGCAGGCTGGCTGATTGAACAAACGGGTTTAAAAGGCTACACTATTGGCCAAGCTCAGGTAGCAGAACGCCACGCCAATTTTATTCTCAATTGTGGGGGAGCAACGGCAAACGATATATTTTTGTTAATTCGTCATATACAAGAACAAGTTGAACGGCGTTGGTCGTTTTTATTAGAACCGGAGGTTAAAATTATGGGTGAATTTCAAGTTTGTTAATCTTTATGTTTGAGACCATTGGGGGTGATTTCTTTCCCCTGGATGCAGTTAATCAGCCCCAAAAAATGCTACTATAGCTTACCTGTCTGCGGTTCACTTTAATCAATATTCAAGCCGTTCTCGGCGCTACAGGAACAAACTATGACACAAGAAAAAGGATTTGGTTTTGGTCTGGGCAAAATGAAAGAACTCGCTGATGCCTTCAAGAAGGCGCAGCAGGTTCAAGAAGGCGCGAAAAAGCTTCAAGAAGACCTGGATCAGTTGGAAATTCCTGGGGAAGCTGGGGGAGGTTTAGTTAAGGTTTACTTAAGCGGAAACCAAGAACCCCGTCGGGTCGAAATTTCACCGGATGTTTTAGGAGAAGGTGCTGATGTCGTCTCTGATCTGGTTCTCATCGCCATGCAAGAAGCGTATAAGAATTCTACGGCAACCATGCGTGAACGGATGGAAGAACTTACAGGGGGTTTGAATTTACCTGGATTAGGTTAAAGTCTGAAGGGTAAAGGATAAAGAATTGAGGAGGAGAAGACGCGGAGAAAAGTTGAAAACCTACCTTTTGACTCTGAGCTACAACCCTCAAAGGTGGCTTCTCTACGGCTTCTAACTCCTCATTTTTAAACTAATTTTTTAACTTTATTTTTGACTTATGCCTTACAAACTCCTCTTTGTTTGCCTTGGCAATATTTGCCGTTCTCCGGCGGCGGAAAATATTATGAATCATTTAATTGATCAGGCAAATTTGAGCGATCGCATTATTTGTGATTCCGCCGGAACCTCAAGTTATCATATTGGCAGTTCCCCAGATCGACGTATGACGCAAACGGCAAAGCAACGGGGAATTACAATGGTAGGAAAAGCCCGTCAATTTAAACAAAATGATTTTGAAGCGTTTGATTTAATCTTAGCGATGGATCAAGACAATTATCAAAATATTCTTTATCTTGACCCATCAGGAAAATATCGCCACAAAGTTAAATTAATGTGTGAGTTTTGTCGTCATCACACCCTAAAAGAAGTTCCAGATCCCTATTATGGGGGTGCAGAAGGATTTAATCAGGTGATTGATTTATTATTGGATTCCTGTGAGGGATTGTTAGACTTTGTGATTCAAGAGGAAGGATTAAAAGATTTCACCGCCTAGGTTTGCTGCATGAGTCTTTGTCCTAACCCTTCTGGTGAAGGGCTTATATCAAGGCGGAGAAAGATTCTGTTACTGAATATAAATTCGTTGTGCTGTCTCTTGATCTAGGGTAGCACGAGTTCTACCTATCTTAATAATATAGGAGGGAAATTTCTGCTCTAATTGGATATCAATTCCAGGCATAATTCCCAAAGCCATTAATTTGTGAGTTAAGGCTTCATCTTCTGTTTTTAAGTATAAAATAGTTCCTTTTCTGCCTATTTTAGCAGTTGATAATGTCATCATTTAGAAATTCACTCCTAATACATTTAAAGCGAAGTTGGTACAGTACCCAATAAAAAAAGCAAAGGGAAAGATAAAGGAAGTCATTAATATTGTTGTTAGGGTTCCTCGTTCTTTCAACATCATTTGTAATTGAGCAATACAAGGTAAAAATAACGTGAGAACAATTGCGGCAATAAACAATTGATTTCCATTAAAAATCCCCTGTTGCTGCATATCAAATAATCCCGCAGCCCCATAATCTCTTCGGAAAAAGCCATAGAGGAAAATTGGCGCGGCTTCTTGGGGAAGTCCTAAACTTAAGCTAATCGGTTCTAACCCTCGAACTAGAATATCAAATAACCCGGTTAATCGTCCCAACCAAATTAATACTGATGCCCAAATAAACAAAGGTAAAATTTCATAAAAATACCACTTCATCCGCACCCAAGTTTTAATCAAAATATTTCTGAATTTAGGAAGCCTCAAAGGGGGAATTTCCATATAAAATCCCGCCGGTTTTCCCGGTAAAATTTTTGAGGTTAGAAATCCCATCACTAAGAAAATAACCGTTAAAAATACTGCCCAAGCGATTAATGCTATTGGTTTTTGAGATAATAATCCCACTATTACCCCCCATTGTGCCGCACAAGGAATCGCTAAGGACAGTAAAAAAGTCGCAATTAATCGTTCTCGATTAGTTTCTAAGGTGCGCGTTACCATCGTTGCCATCGTATCGCATCCAAATCCTAAAACAATAGGAATTACAGACCGTCCTGATAATCCAATATATTTGAATATTCGGTCTAACATGAGCGATAATCGCGGTAAATAACCGCTATCTTCTAAGAGAGAAAAAATGAAAAAGAACGTAGCAACAACGGGTAAAACGATCGCTGTCGCATAGCGAATTCCCAAAGTAATAATCCCATAATCATTTCCAATTAAATCCTGTAGGGGTTGCCAAGGAAAAATCAAGACTGTTATGTGATTAACAACGGGGTTAATCTGCTGTTCAAAAAAGGTTTCAATGGCATCAACTAAGGTTCCTGCCCCAAATTCTCCCACAAATTTATAGACCCCATAATACAAAATAATCAATAAAATGGGGAATCCCGTTAGGGGATTAACGGTGAGTTGATGAAGCTTTTCGGTGAATAACGTTTTTTCCTGGAGAGGTTCAGAAAGAACCCTACTTTCTAGGTTCCCGGCTTGTTGTTGACGGGTATGGGCGATCACTATTGAGGGAGATTGTTTTAATTGGTTTTGGGTGGTGGCGACAATCATTTCTATGTCTTGATAGCGCGAATCATCCGCTTGAATCAGTTGCCACAGATGGGGATCTTTCTGTAAGATTAATAAAGCTAAACTGCGACGAGAAATTGCATAGTTTTTAGCCCAAGTTGGAAGATTATTTTCAGAGAATAGCAACTCGATTTCGTTGATTGCTTTCTCGATAGGTTGGGGATAAATCACGGGAGTTAACATAGTCTACGATCCTTGCTTTTAATTGACCTAATCCTTGATTCAAAGCCGCCGCCATGGGGACAACAGGAATACCTAATTGAGTTTCTAAATCCTCAGTTTGAATCTCTAACCCTAATTGTTTTGCTTCATCCATCATGTTAATGGCGAGTAACATAGGTAAACCCGTTTCCATCAGTTGAAAGGTTAGGGGTAACATTCGACTTAAATTTTTAGCATCCACAACATGAACGACTAAATCAAACCATTCGTTCATTAATAAATCTCTGGATACTTTTTCTTCTTCAGTAATTGGAATTAAAGAATACATTCCAGGGGTATCCACAACCGTAATCGGGGTATTACCCAATTTGATTTCCCCTCGTGAAACTTCTACCGTTGTCCCTGGGTAATTAGAAACGGTAACATAAGTTCCCGTTAAGCCGTTAAAGACAACGCTTTTACCGACATTGGGCATTCCAACTAAGGCAATTTTGGGGATTTTGTGGGGTTCTGTCAATTTTTCCGGTTGATTCTTGAGATATTTTCTCAAGAATTTAGGAAAAAACTGGGGAGAGTGACTTGAACAGTGGGCGGAACATTTGTGACATTCCATAGTATTGAGTTCCAAACAAATGAATAGTTAGTTTATCCCTGATTTCCTGAGTTCGCTTATTAGCCTTCCGGTATTGAAGCTGAAGTTAGGATAGATCCTGCTGTGTTTTTAAGCTTTATGTTGAACAGTGTAATTGTACAACGAGTTTGCTCCAGGAATGATAAAAAACTGTGAAGACTCTTCATTACTCTTTAGATTTTTTAATATTTCTTAACATTTGTTGATAATATAATTTTAAGGTAAGCTGCTCTGAGAGTGTTGAAGGCAAATTGATTTAAAAGTTAAGGAAACGCTTATAGCGATAAAATGTCAAGAAATCAAATTATGCTTGAGAGCGAACCGAATTAACTCAGCCCGATTATTGCTATCCGTCTTTCTTAATAAACTACTGACATACTTTTCAACGGTTCTGGGACTGAGATGTAAATGATCACCAATGGCAATATTAGAAAGTCCTTCCGTTAACAAATCCAAGACTTCACGTTCTCGTTGTGTCAGACTAATCTCTAAGGTTGGTTGGGACTTCAGCGCAACGGGTTTGGAAGCTGTTTCTGAGACATCAGTAACCGGATCTGCCAAACGGACTCGCCATTCTGACTCAATTAATTGCGATCGCTCTAATAAAGAACGAATCACCACCCCCAATTCCTCTAATTCAAAGGGTTTGGGCAAATAATTATCACATCCTAATTGATACCCTCGGATACGTTCTTTCGTGCTGGTATGGGCGGTTAAAAAAATCACCGGAAGCAGACGAAATACAGGACGAGCGCGGACTCGCTTGATTAGTTCATAGCCATCCATCTCAGGCATCGCAATATCTGTGACGATGAGGTGGGGCTGATATTGCTCCACCAGGCGCAGTGCCTCCTGACCATTCTCTGCGGCAATCACTGAATAACCGGAAATGTCCAGGTAATCACTAATCGAGAGACGAGTC
Source organism: Planktothrix tepida PCC 9214 (assembly GCF_900009145.1). NCBI lineage: Bacteria > Bacillati > Cyanobacteriota > Cyanophyceae > Oscillatoriales > Microcoleaceae > Planktothrix > Planktothrix tepida. Next base: position 865,082 of record NZ_LN889782.1, on the reverse strand, counting down.
CCTAAATCATCATCAACAACTAAAATTGTTAAAGGCATAGGGACGCTGAAGAGATGGGGGGATAGGGGGATAGGGGGATAGGGGGACAAGGGGACAAGGGGACGGGGGGATTAGGGGATTAGGGGATTAGGGGATTAGGGGACAGGGGGAGATGGGGAGGAGGAAAGAGAAGTAATCGTCAACTGTCAATCGTTAACACTCAAGCCCCTCTTCCTGCCAAATCCCCTTATTTATAGCTTGCCATTAAGTTAGTGGGTTTTCCTAGATCTCCTTCTAAAAATACTCCACGTTGATTGGCGGCTAAATGTCGCAGAATTTTATAAATAGCTTCAGTTTGATCAGGAACTCCTGCCTGTTGTGCTAAGGTTTTTAGGGAAAGAGGTTGACCTGCATCTCGTAAGACTTGAATAATTTGTTGTTGTAAGTCCAAAATGACGGCAGCCGCTTTTTTACCTGCCTCAACACCGGGTTGATGGTAAGCGTTAATATTCACTAACGAGGCATATAAACCTACAGCCCGATCATACAAAGCAATTAAAGCACCTACGATTTGGGGATTCACTTCCGGGACTGTAATTGTAATCGAATCTCGATGATTTTCATACAATGCCTGTCGGGTTCCTTGTAAAAATCCCGATAAATAATCCCCAGAGGTTACCCCCGGTTCTATTTCAATTGAGGTAGCGGATCGATCTTTTAACACCTCAATTAACGTCGCAAAAAAGTTGGGAACTCCTTCGCGTAATTGTTGAACATAGGCGTGTTGATCCGTCGATCCTTTATTGCCATAAACCGCAATTCCTTGATAGACAAGATTGCCATCCAGGTCTTTTTCTTTCCCCAAAGATTCCATGACTAACTGTTGTAAATAGCGACTAAACAACAGCAAACTATCCTTATAGGGAAGAACCACCATATCTTTTTCACCCTTTCCATTTCCGGCATAATACCAAGCCAAAGCCAATAAGGCAGCTGGATTGGTTTTAACATCGGGTTTGCGGGTGGCGATGTCCATTTCCTTCGCTCCAGCTAACATCCCCCGAATATCTATGCCTTGTAAAGCCGCAGGTAATAGCCCAACGGCTGATAATTCCGAAGTCCGTCCCCCCACCCAATCTGCCATCGGAAAGGTCGTTAACCAGCCTTCAGCGTGGGCTTGTTGATCCAATTTACTGCCGACTCCAGTAACAGCAACGGCTTGTTTGGCAAACTCCAAATTTTGGGTCGCAAAGGCGTTTCGTACCTCAATCATGCCGTTACGGGGTTCTGGAGTGCCACCAGATTTAGAAATCACCAGTACCAGGGTACTGTTGAGACGATCGCCAATTCTAGCTAAAACCCGATCAATGCCTGTGGGATCACTGTTATCAATAAAATGGATATTCAGAGCCGGGTGTTCTGGGGCAAGGGCTTCTGCCACAAATTGGGGGCCTAAAGCCGATCCCCCAATGCCAATAGATAAAATATCCGTGAATTTTTCAGCATGAGGGGGTTTAACCTCCCCTTGATGAACCTTTTGAGTAAACGCCTCGATTTTTTCTAAGGTTTCGACAATTTCTTGCTTCAGGTCTGGGGTCGGAGCTAGATCGGGGTCGCGCAACCAATAATGACCGACCATGCGGTTTTCATCTGGGTTAGCGATCGCCCCTTGTTCCAAAGCCTCCATCGCTTTAAAAGCTTGATCAAATTTGGGCAATAAGGATGCAACAAACTCATCGTCGAATCGCATTCGACTGATATCTAGGTACAGTCCTAAGCCGTCATGATAGTATAGCCAATCTTGGTAGCGTTGCCAGAGTGCAGTGGCATCCATAGTCTTACATTCCGCTATATTGATTTTTAGCTTAAGGGATAACTGATTCAGATTAACTCTTTTTCGGCTAACGATTAACGGTTAAGGCTGACTGCTTGATAAACTAGACTGAAGTTCCCTTGTGACCGGATCTGCAACTATGGCCAAAATTCTAGTGATCGCCAACGGCAAAGGAGGAGTGGGCAAAACCACAACCGCCATTAATCTGGCTGCAATTCTTGCCAATAACTTTACCACGCTCTTGGTGGATACAGACCCCCAGGGTTCGGCCTGTTGGTGGGCTGAACAAGGTCAAGGGGGGGATATGCCCTTTGAGCATTCTTCTGAAACTGACCCCAGCTTATTGTCTCGATTGAAGCAGGTGACGGATTATGAATTAGTGGTGGTCGATACCCCTCCGGCGTTAAAATCCGATGCGTTATTAGCCGTTGTGCAAGTAGCCGATTATTTGGTGTTACCGACCCAAGCCGCACCGATGGATTTAGTGGCGTTAATTGAAACGGTGAAATCGACTATTATTCCCTCCAAGGTTCCCCATCGGGTGTTAATGACAAAGGTTGATCCTCGCAGTTTAGGAGATGCGTTTGAGGCGCAAAAATCGTTACAAGAAGCGGGTATTCCCGTATTTAAAAATATTATTCGCGCCTATAAAGCCCATGAACGGTGTCCGTTAGAAGGGGTTCCGATTATTCAAGCCAAAAGTCATAATGCCAGAGAAGCAGCTTCGGATTATCGACGGGTTGCAGTGGAATTATTGAGGAGTTTGTAGGGGAAATATTAATTGGTGATCGCTTCTTGAAACAAAATGTTTAAAATTGGGGATTCATCCTTTATTTTTGATATTACCTTGACTAAACATTGGAGTTAAAAATTAATTATTTTAGGGCTGAGTAAAAAATCAATGTAACAATTGGGTTATTAGAAAATTTGACCAATGAAAAAAAATGATTAATAAGGAGAATAAATTATGCTCCAAATTACCTTAACCCCCGAACAGGAACAATTTTTACAAGCCCAACTCAAAACTGGAAAATACAATAACCCCCAAGAGGTAATTTCTAAAGCTTTTAAGCTGCTAGAAAAAGAGGATGAAACCGAATTTATTGCCAATATTCCAGGCAGCCCATCAGCTAAAAAGCTCCTGAAAGAAAAGATTAAAGAGTTTAGGGATAACCTAGAAAACAATCAAAACCAACCCCTAAACATTGAACAAGAAAAATTGAGTCAAGAAGTAAAAGAGCTATTCGATAAAACTCAATCTATCCCTGGGATTGGAGATATAACCGAGGAGGAAATAGCCGCAGAAATAGAAGCCTATAGAGGAGGAGAATGAAAATCATTGTTGATACCAACGTTTTAATCTCTGCTGTTTTAGTTTTTGGCTTTAGCCATAGCGAGTCAAGCGGATTTTTTGATAACTGGAGATAAGGACTTTGATGAGGTAAAAGAAATCGGAAAAACGGTAATTATTTCTGTGTCTTTCTTTTTGAAATCATTTAACATCAATGATAAAATATAAACTGAATTTAAGGAGAACTTAAAATGACTCAACCCTTGAAAGTCATAGCCCGTGTTGTGGCGTTACCGGATAAAATAGAACCGTTAAAAGCCGTATTACTGGCGTTAGTTGAACCGACTCGCCAAGAATCAGGTTGTTTACAATATGATTTATTACAAAATCAAGAGGATTTAACCGATTTTACCTTTGTAGAAGAATGGGAAAGTTTACAACATTTACAAAACCATTTAGCCAGTGTTCATATTCAAACAGCGTTAACTCAAATTGAAGGTTTAGTTGCAAGTCCGCCGGATATTCGGTGTTATGATAAAATTTTATAAGGGTTGGTTTTTGGAATTGTACAAGCTACTCCCCAAATTCCTGATAAAATTAGCCAACCGTAGGTATTGACTCGAAAATCAAATAAGGAAACATCAAAACAGTTAAATAAAATTAACGCTAAAAAGGTGATTAAATAGCTATAATAAATTAATCGATCTGAAGGATTAATTAAGGTGTTTTTTAACACTAAAAATCCTTGAGTTAAGATCACGCCGACGATGAGCATAAAAAATAAGGTTGTAGGAATTCCCATTTCAGCAAACATCATTAAAAATAAATTATGGGGATGACCTAACCAAACGTTCATTTTGGCTTCATAAAGAGGCGTAAAATTTCTGAGTCCCCATCCGCTAAATGGTCGAGTTTGAGTTAAATTTAAGGTAAATTTCCATTGGGTAATTCTCAAGGTTTCTACGGGACGGACGAAATTTTGATCGGTAATTCTTTGCCAAAAATAAGCAGGAATAATTATTCTCAAGCCTGCTCGCAGGGGAGAGGGTGCAAAGGCTGACCCTAAAACGGCTGTTACTCCTGTACTAACCAATAAAATTAACCACCACCATCCTAAATAAAGTGCATAAGCTAAACTGGATAAAACAGCTAATCCCCAAGCATTGCGAGAGTTTGTTAAAATTAAGTCGATTCCGGTTAATAATAGGGTTAAGCTTAATATAATTATTCTAACGTTATTATTAGGGATAAAATGAAGAATATGAGAATTAAAATCTGATTTTTTATTTTTATTTTGCCATTCTTCAATGATTAAACCTAAAGCTAATGTAAAAATAATGACTAAATAGGCTGCAAAAATATTAGCATACATAAAGACGGATGACATTCGACCCGGAGGATTTCCATTCAGATGTAAACTCCAGCCTAAAATCCCCTGTAAAAGGTCAATTCCTGACCATCCTAAATACTGTTGTCCTAAACCTAAAATTCCAACGGGAACCGCAGAAATGATCATTAACCCAGATAACCACCGCAGTTGATTGGCAGTTTGAATCATTTCACTTAACCCTGCAAATACGATAAAATAAGGAATAAAATTACTTAAACCGAGAAAAGATTCAAGGAGATTATTTGCTAAAATAGAAATAATTATTAATAAAATACTTAAAATAGCCAATCCTTGATTAATAGGATTTCTTTGAATGGATTTAAACTGACGTTTCCAACAAAGGAGACTACCCAAAATAATAGCAATTCCGCCAAAGGTTGGTAAAAGGGGAAATAAAAATACCCCCCATTGTAAACAATTCCAAGGTAACTGTAATCGTTGTTCTGGGTGGGGAAAAAGGATAAATTTCATGGGTTAAAGCCAGTTATAAAACCTCAAATCATCATTAAGTATAAGCCCAATCTGAACGGGTTAAACGAATTTGTGCTAACGTAAAGATAGTCGGAATAATTCGGGCATAATTAGTAGAAATTGCCCGCCATCCTAAATCTGCAATTAACCACGTCCATAACAATGGCCCCAGAAAAGAAAATACACTGCGAGTTAACCCATATCGTGTTGCGGTAAGAGCCATTCCTCGATTTGCAGTTTGAATCGCAACATAATTTTGAAATTGAGTAGCTGCGGTTGCACTTCCCACCACTAAGGCTTCTTTTGCTACTTGATATTTAGCAAAATGTAAGGCAAATTGACGGGCAATTTGTCCTAAAATCATGGGTCTAATCACCGAACTAACGGCTACCACACTTCCGGCTTTAAATAACCACCCTAACGGGTCTTTTTGAGCAGAAATTGGTAACGGTTTTAACGGTCTAGTTTCTGCTAAAGCTTTCTGAACTCGTTGAGTTAATGCAGCTTGTTCTGACTGGGGTAAACGTTTCCAAGCTTGACCTAAAAGATGTAAAAAAACTTCCGCCTCTAAATCTGAAGTTGACAGGTTTTTTGAATAAGAAATTTTCAAATAGTGGCAAACTTGAATTAAGGCTTGGCGGTAAGTGACCTGTTTCGTTTTTCCTCGCAGCACTGTTACCCCATCGGCGGCAAGATAGCGAAAACGCTGTTCTAAGGCATCTAACCACGCTTCCCGGTTTCGACTTTGAACATCAATGGGGGTGGGGGTTTGCACATAGTCTAAAGGATTCAAACCCCGACTAAACAAGAGTTCTGTTAGCTGCTGTAACTCCTCTTCTGTTGCCAGTTCCAATGCGGATCTTAGTTCGTCCAATGTTGATATCCTCCTCAATTCGGAGTTTTTCTCTGTCCTATTTTACTACTATTTTGGAAAATCGGTTATCTCAGCAGTTAATTTTAATCTCTGGATTTTAGGCATAATAAAGCTATGAATTCAGCTTGTTCAAAACGCTAATCACAATTAGGATTGACAAGAGCGATCTAATATTTTCTATCTGCACCCATCATTTCCATGTTTTTTTGTATACTTATTGTTTAAATCAAGAGTCAATAATACCCACAAATTCAATATATTTAAAAAATATCTCCAGAGGAATATAGCCATAAAGTTGACTCATCCTTTACAGTCTAAAGAGTCAGTTTTATTTAAACTATTTTTATTTTGATTATGGGTAATTTGGCGGAAGTTTTAGCAGAACCCATTGTTCCATTTGCAGTTTTGCTTCTGGTTATCTTGACCGTACCTATTCTATTTGAACGCTTTAAACTCCCTGGATTAATAGGATTATTAGTGGCGGGAGTTCTCCTAGGGCCTTATGGGTTGAAAATCTTATCAACTGAACTGCCGATGATGAAACTTTTATCTGACATCGGGTTACTTTACCTCATGTTTGTGGCAGGTTTGGAAGTTGATATTAAGCAATTTAAACGCCGGAAAAATCGCTCAATGGGGTTTGGTTTTTTAACCTTTGCCTTTCCTCTTTCTGCTGGAATTTTAGTTGGTCGTTTATTTGGTTGGGATTGGAATGCCTCAATTTTAATTGGCTCTTTATTAGCGTCCCATACTTTATTAGCTTATCCCATTATTAGCAGATTAGGAGTTGTTAATAATGAAGCAGTTGTTGTTACCATTGGAGCGACAATTTTTACAGATATTGGCTCATTATTAGTCTTAGCGGTCTGTATTGCCGTTCATGCAGGAGACTTTTCAATTACTAATTTAATTGCTTTAATTTTAGCCTTAGCAATTTATACGGCTGTCGTTTTGTTTGGCTTTGATTGGTTAGGAAGACTATTCTTTAATAAAATTGGTAAGGAAGAAGGAAATCAATTTTTATTTGTCTTGTTAGTGGTTTTTCTCGCTTCTCTAGGCGCTCAGTTAATTGGAGTTGAAAAAATTATTGGGGCATTTTTAGCAGGATTAGCGGTTAATGAAGTGGTCGGAGAAGGTGCTGTTAAAGAAAAAGTTGTTTTTGTAGGAAGTGTGTTATTTATTCCTATATTTTTTGTAGATTTAGGATTATTAATTGATTTACAAGGATTCCTCAAAAGTATATTGTCCTTTGCCTTTCCCGCAACCATTGTTTTTGCTTTACTGGGAAGTAAATTTTTAGCTGCTTTTCTTACTAAATTAATTTATAAGTATACTAACCAAGAAATGTTAACCATGTGGTCATTATCCATTCCCCAAGTGGGAGCCACATTAGCGGCTGCTTTAGTCGGTTATAAAGCACAATTAATTAATGAAGAAGTTTTAAATAGTGTCATTGTTTTATTATTAGTTACGGCAACTTTAGGCCCTATTATTACCAGTCGAGTTGCGGTTGGACTTCCAACTTCCTCAGCAGAACCCCATACAGAACCGGATTTTGAGGTTGGGGAAACCCTTTCACTCGATCAAACTTTTACGGTTGTTGTTCCGGTTTATAATCCAAGCACAGAACGTCATTTAATAGAAATGGCAGCTTTATTTGCTAAGGGTCATTCCGGTCAAATTATTCCTCTGGTCATTACAGTTCCCCATGGGAGTAATATGGATATTCCCGAATTAGAAACGGCTTTAAAAAAAGGCGAATTGCTCCTAGAGAAGGCAAAAGAATTAGCAACGACTTTACAAGTATCTTGCCAATCTTTATTAAGAATTGATGATAGTATTTCTCAAGGTATTGTACGAGCAGCACGAGAACAAAAAGCAAATTTAATTGTGATGGGATGGGGACGCAGAAGAGGATTTCAAGCTCGTTTATTCGGAAATTTGATTGATGGTGTCTTATGGGATACTCATTGTCCCGTTGCCGTTTCTCGTTTATTAATTGAACCCCAACAAATTCAACGAGTTTTAGTTCCTGTGGAAAATTTAGGAGAAGAAACGGTTAGATTATTAAAATTTGCAGAAGCATTAGGGAATTCGGGATTATCCATTAAAATTTTGCATTTATGCGATCGCTCGACTTCTGAAAAAGGGATGATTTGGATTCAATCTCAACTGGCTAAATTAACAGAAGAAAAAACGGCAAAAAACGCAGCCCGAATAGAAATTGAGGTCAGACGAGGACAGGATATTGTTCGACAAATTCTGACCGCTTCTGAGTCGGCTGATTTAGTTGTTCTCCGCGCAACTCGATATCGTACTGCTGCTGGATTAGCCGTTAGTGATATCACAAACCAATTGTTAGATCGTTTAAACTGTTCCGTTGTGATGTTAGGAGAACCCCCGCATTTACGAGAGTTTTACTAAATACAACAGAACGGGAATTCAGATCAATTTTGTAAATTTTCTGACAAATTACCGACCGAAAGTAAATTATTTTGATCTAAATCATTTAAGTCATCTAAAATAGCAACAATTTCCCGTTCAAAGGTGACTTTTGCTCGATTAGTTTTACCCGCAATATATAAACGTTCTCCTTCTTTTAATGCCCAAATTTGAGAATGGGAAACATAACTCATCATCACGCTAATCATTAACAACCCAAACCCTAAATAAACAATGGGAATCCCCGGATCGGCTTTAATTTGTAATCCCGTACTCCCGACAACTTCATCAATAAATAACGTTACTCCATCCACTTCGGTTGACATTCCCTCGCGGACGGTTGACACTAATTCACCCTTTCCGTTATAGACTAATACGGTTCCTTTTAAATCTTTGGCTAAGACAGAAACCCCGGCACTAAAATCCGGTTTAATGGGAATCCAGGTTCCCCAAATTCGTCCTTGACCTCCGGTGTCTAAGGGAGCCATTGGTAAGCGAAATACAGGGCTTTTATTCACCCGCACTCGTAAGGCTCCAATACCCCAATCTGCTTGATAAAAAGTCACGCCTTGATATCGAAAAGGTTCGTTAACATGAATCGTTTTACGCTCAACTTCCTCCCCTTGTTTATTAATAACTGATAAATCTGAATAAAATTGATCAATTCTGCCATCAGGATCATAATCAATCCAAAAACGATTAACCTTAACCGCCCAATCTTTAGGAATTTGAGCTTGGGAAAATTGTCCCGCATCTAGGATATTTTTAACTTGAAAAATATTCCCCCCTGGAACCATTTCTTGGGCTGTAAATCCTGTAATTGAACCAATAATAGAACCTGCTAAAATAATCAACATACTCCCATGAACGACAATCGGCCCTATTCTTCCGATAATTCCCCGTCTAGCATAAAGTTTATTCCCGTCTTGAAAAACTAAATAATGACGTTTTTTCAGTAAAGGTTCTAAAGCGGTTAAAGAACCTGTGGTTAATTCAGCACTTAAAGCAATACTTTGAAATTGTTGGGGTTTATCGTAATAAGTCCAGCGACGGGCTGATTTTAAAGTCGGTAATTGTCGGGTAAAGGTACAAGCCGTTAAGCTACTCCCAAATAACACTAAAAGCGATAAAAACCACCAAGTTCGATAAACATGATCCAACCCAATAAAAATAATAATTTTCCAGGTTAAAAAGCCAAATAAAGCAGGATGTTCAGGATAATTGGATTGATAATATTCTAGGGATTGACCTTGTTCGAGAAGTGTTCCTGAAATACTAAAAACAGCAATTATTAATAACAGTAAAATAGCGAGTCTTAAATCGGCTAAAATCGGTAAAATTTCTTTCCTAAACACTTTTTTGATTAAGGTTTCTCCCGCTATTAGTTTTTGAAATACTGACGGTTCTGTCTCCATTTTATGTTCCTCTGTGATTAAGTAACGGGTAACAATCTAAACACCAGCGAAAATACACCAAACCCAACTAATAAAACGCCACTTGTCGGCGTAATCCAGTTAGACCATTTTCGCAGTTCTAGCATTTTTTTAATCGTGGCTGTAAAGGTTCCTGCTAATACCAAAGGTGCAACATAACCAACTGCATAAGCTAATAATAAAATTCCTCCTAAAATAATATCTCCTGTTGTAGAAACCCAGGCTAATAATGTTGCCAATACAGGGGTACTACAGGGAGACGCGACTAACCCAAAGGTTAACCCTAATAAATAGGATTTCAAGCTTTGGGGAAACTGTTTAGGTATCCATCCCATTGTATCAAAAGCAGGCATTTGTAGGGGCAAAGCTTCTAATAAATTTAACCCCATTAAAATCGCAATCACACTTACAATAATGGGTAAACCAAAGCCAATTTGACCATAGACTTGTCCGACAAAAGATGCCAGAATTCCTAACCCAGCTAAGGTGGTAGCCAGTCCTAATGCAAACCAAATGGATTGAATGGCGGCTTGTTGTCGATTTTCGGTTTCATAACCACCAATATAGCCAATGGTAATCGGTAACATGGACAGCATACAAGGCGTTAAACTGGTTAACAAACCCGCCATAAAAATAACAGCAATACTCACCCCAGTTAGATGAGTTAGTTGGGTTTGAACCAGATCATTTGCCAGTTGTGCCAGTTCATACAATTTTGTTTGTAGGGTTTCTAGCATGACATGAATTAAGCGAGTCATTTCCTGGACTATTATAACGGATTTTAACCTTCAATGATTACTCATGAATTGAACCATCCGGCATGACAGCACCTTCTAAAATCACGGTTTCTAAATTAACGCCTTCTAGGTTTGCTCCTTCTAAATTAGCATTACTGAGATTCGTAAATTGAGGGGAATCTCGAAACAATAAGCTGTTTAATTCGGCAAAGCTTAAATTACTTTTTTCTAAGTTGGCATATTGTAAATTAGTGCCTCGTAAACTGGCATAAGTTAAATTCGCTTGCGTTAAGTTTGTTCCCCATAATCTGGCTCCCAATAAGGTTGATTTTTCTAAATTAGCATGAGTTAAATTAGCTAAAGTAAAATTCGCTTCTAATAAACTGGCATGGGTTAAATTGGCTTTTGATAGGTAAGCATGGCTGAGATTTGCTCCTAATAAATTGGCATTTTCTAAATGAGCGGCTCGCAAATTACCTCCTGATAAATTAGCATATCTTAAATTGGCATTTTTTAAATTTGCTTGTTTTAAATTGGCTCCTGACAACTGAGCATTCGATAAATCAAATCCTTCTAAATTTGCGCCTTCTAAGTTGCAACTTTGCCAAAGGAATGAAGGACAAGCTTTCGTTTCAACTAATTGTTCTATCGTTTTGAAGTTGGTCGCCTCAGTGGGAACTGTCCAACCTAATATGAAACTCAGAATTAACCCTGTTTTAATCACGAAAGCAATCACTTTCATGGCGTAACTCAAATTTTAATCTCGACAAATCATAGTTTATCTCAAAATTGACACCAGGACTCAGAAACTTAGTTTATAACTTAACTTTCCTTTCAGTTACTTAGGTGAATACAGAAACCGAGTTTCTAACCCCCATTTTTTTGATTTTTTGTATAATTGATGATAGACATTAAATAACTCATCAATAGGGGGAAAGTTTTTATGTTGAATTGGCGTTATTTTCCAATCTTATTTTTAGGGCTGTTAATCGCTTGTCAACAAAATAGCGATCGCTCCTTAATTACTCCCCCCATTTCCAATTCTGAATCAACAGCTATTTCTGCTACTCCCGAACCCCCAAAACCGATTCCAATAAAGCCTTTATCCCCCCAACCGATTCGGATTACTTTAGAAAGTTTACCTCAACCCTTTCATAGTAATAGTGCTTCTAAGCCGCCTCAAGTTATTGCAATTCCAGATAACCCCGTTTTAAATGTTCCCCCCGGATTTAAAGTTAATATATTTGCTGAAAACCTAGATAATCCCCGTTGGTTAGCCTTAACCCCCAATGGTAATGTATTAGTTACTGAAACCAAACAAAACCGAATTCGGTTATTAAAAGATACTAATAAAGATGGAGTAACGGATGAGATTACAACCTTTGCTGACGGAAAAAATGGGTTAAATATTCCCTTTGGAATGGCATTTTCTCCCAATTATTTTTTCTTAGGAAATACAAACGAAGTCAGACGTTATGCTTATAATAATCAAGATCAACTGACCGGAACTGGTGAGAAAATAGCAACGTTACCCGGAGGCGGATATAACCAGCATTGGACTCGAAATGTTGTTGTTTCTCCCGATAATAAAAAACTCTATGTTTCTATAGGTTCAGAAACAAATGTGAGTGAAGAAAATCTTCCTAGAGCATCGGTTCAAATCATGAATTTAGATGGCTCTAATCAACAAACTTTTGCGTCTGGACTTAGAAATCCTGTTGGGTTAGATTTCCATCCCCAAACCACAGAACTCTATACAACTGTTAATGAACGAGATGGCTTAGGAGATGATTTAGTTCCTGATTATTTTACTCGTATTCGACCAGGAGAATTCTATGGATGGCCCTATAGTTATTTTACACCCAATAACCTTGATCCGCGTCATGTTGAAAATGGTCAAAGTATTCAGCCGGATTTAGTTCAAAAAACATTAAAACCTGATGTTCTGTTTCAAGCCCATTCTGCTGCTTTAGGGTTACAATTTTATGATGGAAATACCTTCCCTGATCAATATAAAAATGGGGCATTTGTTGCCTTTCGAGGCAGTTGGAACCGGAATGCAGGAACGGGATATAAATTAGTTTTTATTCCCTTTAATCAAGGTCGTCCCCAAGATTATTATGAAGAGTTTTTAACTGGATTTTTAGTTAATCCTTCTATCCCTGAAACCTGGGGTCGTCCGGTAGGATTATTAGTCTTACCCGATGGAAGTTTGATTTTTACGGAAGAAAGTAATGGTCGAATTTATCGGATTCAATATTCTCCCTAAGTTCAGTAAAACTTGAGTTTTTTTATGCTTAAACTCCTATATTTTTCATGGTTTGAATAGCAAAATATTCTAGGGTTGAAACAGGAACATTACAAAAATATTCGCGCCGAAACTGTTCTTCTTGAACAGCAATTAAAAAGGTTTGGATTAATTGGGGAAGAGTTGGGGAAGCATTCAAGGGTGATAAATCCTGTCGAGTTATATAACAGGAATGATCCCGATATTCAATTTTAAATCCTAGGAGTTTTAAGGCTTCAAAACCTATTTTTAAGGGGATTCCTCCGAGGTTTAATTGATGGCGCAGTTGTTGATGGGTGACGGCTTGATGGGTACGACTAAGATATTTTGCAATTCCAATGAGTTGTTCCCAAATTTTGACAGGAGGTAATAATTCAGGTAAGGTATAAGCGATCGCTAAGGGTTTTTTTTGAGTATAGGCGCGTCGAAACCAAGCTTGTAAGTCTTCCCAACACGTTGGACAATCTTTGAGAATTAATGGATTTTGACTTCCTTCCGAATTAGATAAACGTTCATCTAGGGGTTGATTTCGATAATCTAAAATCGGGTGATCAGCAAAATTAATCGATGAGATCAGAGCTTGATTTTCAGCAGAATATAATTCTAATACGCGAATTTCATATTGTTTTTTAAAGGTATTAAAATCCAGTTCAACTAAAACATCTGAACGTCCCTCTGGCAATTCATCTTTATAATGTCCCCACCAAACCCCCGGAAATCCCGTTGTGGTGGACTCATCCCACAGTTCAAAAGTGGTTTTAATATATTGAACTTTTCGTCCTCTAACATCTTGTTCTAAAGAATGCCAAGCATTTGTAAACCAACAATTTTGAATTAAAAGTTTCGGAACTGGGTTTCCCATTCCACAAGGTTCTAATAGTTTTAATTCTTGAAATAAATCAACCCCTAATTCGGCAACGGTGCAAACTAAATCAACTTGAATATTCCGTTGTCCAATTTCTTCTAAATCCGATTCAACTTGTTCTCGCATTTGGCGATTAATAGCATCGGTAAAAATAGGTATATTTTCTACGGGTAAACTTAACCCAGCGGCTAAGGGATGACCCCCAAATCGATGTAAAAGATGGGATTGACTTTTAACTAATTCATAGAGATCAATTTGATTTACTGAACGAGCAGAACCTCTAGCTAATTTAAACTCTGAATTCTGACTTAATTGATCTCCATAACCGGATAAATTAATTGTTCCTTCGGTGGTTAATAAAATCGTCGGTCGTCCATAATTTTGAGCGACTTGACCCGCCACTAAACCTAAAACTCCTCCCGGCCATTGAGCATCGGATAACACAATAACTTGAGTAGTTGATAAATCTATTTTTCTTAATTTTGCCATAACATCACGGGTCACATCTTGTTGTAATGCTTTACGGCGAGTATTGGCTAATTCGGTTTCTAAAGCGAGTTGTTGACAGCGTTTTTTATCTCGGCTGGTGAGGAGTTCAACACAGAATTTAGCATCGCCATAAATGCGACTCACGGCATTAATTCTAGGGCCAAGACCGAAGGAAATATCCGTCGGGCGATCGCCTGTTCGTTTACAGAGTTCTAACAGTTTAGCGACCCCTGGACGGGTTGGATTTTTTAATTGTTGTTGTAATTTTTCAATTCCTAATTGAGCTAAATAACGACAATCTCCTTTGAGTTGAACTAAGTCAGCAATTAAACCAATCGCAACTAAATCTAATAAATCTTCTAAGGGACGTTGAGGAATATTGGGTAAAATTTCATATAATGCCTCGACTAATTTATAAGCAACGGCAACGCCTGATAAATGATATAAAGGATGATCTGGAGATAAATAACGGGGATTAATAATCGCAATAACAGGCGGTCTTTCTTCGAGCAAAGTATGATGATCCGTAACAATAATATCAATCCCTAATTGATGAGCATATTCAATTTCTTTTAAATTTGTACTTCCCGTATCACAGGTAACAATTAACTGGCATCCTTGTTGATATAATTGATCAATTCCGGTATAATTTAATCCATGAGATTCTATTAATCGATTAGGGATATAATAAGATAGTTGCTGGTTTTCACGATTAAAAAATTGTCCTAATCCATCCCATAACACAGAAGTTGCAGTAATCCCATCAGCATCAAAATCTCCCCAAATGGTTACAATTTCTTGGTTATTTCGCGCTAAAACTAATCGTTCAACGGCCCTTTCCATCTCAATTCCAAACTCAAAGGGACTTGCAGATTGATAACATTGAGGATTTAAAAATCCAACTAATTGTTGAGGGGTTTGTATTCTTCGGCGAAGCAATAATTGAGCAATATATTTTCCTGAACTTTGAGGTGCATACTCTTGAATAATAGGAATTACCCATTCAGGAACATCTAAAGTTGGTTGAATTTGCCACATATAGTAGGGAACAGGGAACAGTGATAGGTAAAAAGATTAATCCTTTAGATTGTAACTTCTTGAATTTGATCAATATTATAAAGATTCAGAGAATTTAAAGGTTGATCAAGTGCTAATTCTTCAGGAACTCGTTGACAACGAATCCCGAATTGACAAGATTTACAATATCCTTGAGTTATATCAACCTGGGGAAAGGGTTTACCTTGTTCATAACCCTCTAAATAGTGATGAAATTGATCAATCAGTTGGGTTAAATCTTGTTGATTTTTTTGATGCTGTTGTTCAGTATAGGGAAAGTGTAAAGATTGAGGAGGTTGTTTTTGAGGAGACTTAACAAACCAATAGGTCATCGAAACTTGTTCGGGTAAATATTGACTGGTTTCGACTAAAAGATAAAGATATAATCGAGTTTGCCAATTTTGTTCTAAAAGATGGCGATTTTGGGGACGAGGATAGGTTTTCCAATCAAATATTTGCGCTTGTTGTTCCTCGGCTTTAATTAAATCATAAATAGCAACTAATAAATCATCCTTGAAATTTAAACTTCGGTAATGTTCTGCTTCTCGAAATCTTAAATTTTGCTGATCAGAATTTAACGTAAAAATATCCGATGCAACACTTAAAAATTCAGTATAACAGCGTTTTAATTCAAGGTCTTCCGTGAGTAATGCTTCCACCGGTAATCCTAACTCATGTTGCTGCATCAACAGGTGAAATCGATTTCCCCAAGTGATGCGTTCCTCATCCTCTGGAGAGATGGGGGAAACCAATTGATCTAAATAGGTATATTGAAACTTTCGGGGACACAGAGACAACAAATTTAAGTGTTGTTGAGACAGTCTAAATCGAGTCATGGCGATTTCGTCAACAAACAGGTCTACTTTGAATTATCCCCTAAAAAGGGTGAAAACGGTCGTGTTCATTCCCCCTACAATTAATAATGTTGATTCAATAGGCTTTACAACTTCAGATCGACAACGACTTCTTTTTCTGTGGAATTAACTCCTTCACGGGTAATTACTAAGGGATGGTTTTCTAAACGCAGCCTCACTAGATTAAAACTGGATTTTTGTTCATAAATTTTAACATAATTTTCGATCAGTTTAAGATTCTGCTTTTCAATTTGAGGTAATATATTTCTTAAAAAATTATCATGAGAACTATTCAAATCGTTGCTTGTAATCGTTACTTCTGTTCCATCTTCTAAAATTCCGATGAGAAAATATTGGTTAATATTAACGCCTTCATATCTAGCTCCAGGATATATAGGATAATCTAAAAATGGATATAAATCTGGATCGTTGGGAATGCTAAAACAAATAATTTTTAACAGAAAAAAGTTGGAATTTCGATGGGAGCAAAATCTCATATTTTCGGTCAATAAGTGTAAGAAAATTACCAACAAAATTATTAACGAACCCGGGATTTTAGACAGCAATTTATGGTTTTTCTTCTTGATAATTTCCATAAGAGAATTCGCTCCAATTGTTGATTTGACAATAAAGCTTGATCTGAATTAAGTTTAGACATGACTGAGTGCAATACTGAAGAGTTTATAAAGCTTGTTGGGAGTTAAGTTAGAATGAAGGGGAAATTTTCCTGTGTTTAAATTCGGGGGGAATTAAATAGAGTCCAGCAAAACCTCCACCTAAAAAACAAATTCTAGGTGGAGGTTTTGATTTTGAAACCGGAATGGGAAAATAACCCAGTTCTGGATGATAAACTTTTGGGGGTTGCTGAGGCATAATCAGAGGGGAAGTGATGACAGAATAGCCAAGCTAATCTAGGACTACTTGAAAATAGTAAACTACTCAAATCAAATAGCGTATCGGATGAGGATAGGCTAGTGATTTCAGTAAAACTGGTTTTTGAGAAATTAGGGTTTCTAAGTTAAAACGAGAAAGACGTCCTTAGCTTGGTGCGGTGCAATCTGTAAGTTGAGCTTAGTCTGAGAAAATGAGCAATGTTAACTTGATGTTAAAAACATACCAAGTTTATTTCTAATTAGCCAAAAGCTTAAGAAAAATTCATTAAAAGCAACTGTTTTTTAAGATAAAATATTTTTATGGTTTTATGGTTTTTATTTTAAATAATTGTAATTTTCAATACAGATTTTTGATTCAAAATATAAACCTAGTCAGAACAGTAACCGAATTCTAACGGAAATTTAGGTTTTTAGTATTGCTTCGGCTTTTAGTCAACCGGGCTGATTCATTCGTTATATAATTTAATTTTATATAATCAGAGTTTTCCCTAAAATCATAAGTTTTACAAAAGGGGTAGATTTATGAAGCTCAGTTGAGGATATTCCGAGAATAACGTTTCTATTTTTATTACAAATGTTCAATCCATTCAGCTTGTTCAGATAATTTCGATTGTTGTTGTCCTTGAAAGCGAGCAGTTCCATTTAATAACGAGATGGGGGTACTGACTAAATCCACGATTTCCGCTTTTCCCATCAAAAGTTTTACGCTACCGAGAGGTAATTCTTTTAAAACCCAACGTCCTAAGCGATAAACATAATCAGAAAAGGTTAACCCTTCCATTAAATTAATACCATGAAGTTCGTGTAAATAACGATTGGATTGTCCGTAGCGTCGCCACTGACTTTGTAAGGCTTTGAACGTAGACCGATGACGATGTTTAACCGTTGCTAGAGGTGCAAATTCTAATTGATAATTCGTTTGTTGTTGAATCCGCCAACAGATATCGGCATCCCCCCCAGTAGTCAGGTAGGGACGAAACAAACCCACCTGTTCAAAAATCACACGCCGAATGGCTAAATTAGCCGTTTGACCGTAGGGTAAAAACCCATGATTTAAGGTGTGTTTTTGAGATAAAGTATCTTGTTTATCGGCATACTTTTCTAATAAATTTTCACTGGGTAAAGCAATGATTTCACCTGCAACTAACCCGATATTTTGATTATAAAAGGGTTTAATTAATTCCTCTAACCATTGAGGTTCTGGACGGCAATCCATATCCGTAAAGGCAATAATTTCCCCGGTCGCGGCTCGAATTCCGGCATTACGAGCAGCATATGAACTTTGAATCTGATTTTCTGACAACGACCGAATCTGAATTGAAGAATGCGCTGCTAATTCCTTGACAATCGCAACAGAATTATCCTGACTATTATTATCAACCAATAAGTATTCTACTTGATCTGCCGGATAGGTTTGCGATCGCAAACAATCAATTAAATCCGGCAAATCCGTTTCACCATTATAAACGGGGATAACAACAGAAAGGTTAGTCATGGAAATAAAACCAGATGTGAGGGAAGAGCAAGATTTAGGTTGATAAATAACCTAGGATCAGGGTGATTAAAACTAAGATAGCATTAATCAAATAAAAAGTTCCGACAACTTGGGTTTCTTGCCATCCTGATAATTCTAAATGATGGTGCAAAGGAGCCATTTTTAACAGACGCTTTCCGACTCCATCGGAGTTTTTGGTCGCTTTATAATAGCTAACTTGAGCAATCACCGACAGGGTTTCAACGAAGAAAATTCCACTAATAATCAATAGCACCCACAAACTATTGGTTAATAAGGCAACGGTAGCAAAAGCTCCTCCTAATGCTAAGGCTCCCGTATCCCCCATAAATACTTTTGCTGGGTTCCGGTTATGGGTAACAAATCCTAAACAACTCCCACTCATACAAGCACAAAAGGTGGTTAATTCCGGTGCTGTGGGGGCTAAATACGCACCTAACCCCAAAAATGCGATCGCACCTAACCCCCCCATTAATCCATCAACCCCATCGGTTAAATTGGTGGCATTACTCTCAGCAACTTGAACAAAAATTGCCAACGGCCAGAATAATAATCCCAAGGGAATTGCGAATCCCAAGGGTAACGCAACGGTGGTTAAGGTTGGAGATTGAGTTGCTAATAACCACAAACAAAATAGCGTTGCAAAACCGACTTGCAACGCCAATTTCATTTTAGGAGAAATGCCTTTATTCGATTTACGTCTTAAAATTTGCCAGTCATCCAACCAACCAATCAATCCGTAGGCTAAAGTTAAGGCAGAAACCGCTATTACATGGGGGTGAAATTGAGTTAAAATAACAGCGATCGCTACACCCGCAGGAATCAAAAAGACCCCTCCCATCGTTGGAGTTCCAGCTTTTTGTAAATGCGCTTGGGGGCCATCTTCTCGAATAAATTGTCCGGCTTTAATTCGGACTAAAATTGGAATCACCCAAGATCCCAAAACAGAAACCGCAACCGTACACACTAACCAAGGCAGAAATAACGACCCTTGAATCTGGAATAATTGGCCGTTCACCCCATCTAAACTCAAGGCGAATACACTCAACCCCAAACTCAGGAACAATAGTAAGGTTTGTCCAGACAAGTTGAATGATTTAACCGAAGAAAATTTGGTATCCACAAAAAAATTTAATCCTCAACACCACAAAGTCAAAAGACTGGAAATAGGACAAAGGGTTTCACTCAAGCGGTGACAGTGCCCTCGTCGGTCTGTTAGAGTCGATAGGAGCGTTACCACTCCTACCTCTCCTTCAGAACCGTGCGTGAGATTTTCACCTCACACGGCTCCTTGATAATTTCACCTTTGTTATAGGTACGATTCAAAACGGTTGGTGGTCATAATTCTCAACTGTTGTTTTAGTTAAAGAACCATCACTAGCCGTTTTTGTGTCGTGACAATGTTTGTGTAAAAGTTGAAGGTTATCATAGGTATCTTTTCCACCTAATGATATTGGTTGAATATGATCAACTTCTACCATGTCTGTACTTGTGAAATACAGACCACAGTGAGGACAAATACCCTTTTGTTTCTTGATTAGTTTGGAAACTCTGTTAGGGGTTTCAGGATATTCGCCTCGGCGTTTGCTCCAATAAGTCCAGTCTCCATTAAATGGACTAGCCTCGCCTTTAACCTTTGTATGCCTTACGATTGGCGTACTGCTATGGGTGAGTAATTCTAATCCATCTTCTGTACTGAAACACCAGTTTCTGTCTCCTACTGTTCTCCAGTATTTGTCTTTATTGATGTTCCCTTTTCCCCTCGTTTTTGCCCATGCTCTCAACTTGTTGTATGTTAGAGAGTCAACCTTCTTAAAGATTTCTTTACTAACAACTGTTGAGTAATAGTTTGACCAGCCTTTAATGATCGGATTTAGCTTACTAATTAGAGCAGCTTGTAGGGCGGTTTTATGATTGTCTATTACTTCAGTTATTTTGACAAGATGAGTTTTGATTTTGGCTTTTGAGGGTGTGATTAGTGTTGTAAAACCTAGCGGTATTCCATTTCTACTGCTTGCACTTCGATAGTTTCCTACTTTGTGTTGTTGTATATGGAATCCTAAAAACTCAAATCCAACATTTCCATCAATTTCATTGAGGGTATGAGTTATTTTTGTTTTGCTTGGTTTTAATTCCAATCCCAAATCACTTAACCAGTTAGCAATTATCTCTTGACAATTTTTGACAATGTTCAAGTCCTCATGGATTATCACAAAGTCATCCGCGTAACGGATTAGGCTAAGGGCGCAACGGTTATCCCGTTTACTCCCTTTCAGAGTTTCTGCATATTGCTTAACTCTTTCTTCCATACCATGTAGGGCAATGTTCGCAAGTAAGGGTGAAATTACTCCCCCTTGTGGTGTACCATCATGGGTAGGAAAGAGTTCTTTTCCGTCCATATACCCTGCTTTGAGCCATGCTTTAATTAAACGGCTTAGAGTGGGGTATGTGTGTATTTTGGAGAGTAACGCTTTATGGTTGATGCGGTCGAAGCATTTTGAGATATCAGCATCGAATACGAATTTGGGTTTGCTTCTAATGCTGAGGAATATTGCTCCGATTGCATCATGACAGGAACGTCCTGGTCTAAAACCGTAACTGTTTGGCTCGAAGAGTGCCTCCCATTCTGGTTCTAACGCTAGTTTGACTAACGCTTGTAATGCACGGTCGTCTATTGTGGGTATTCCTAATGGACGGGTTTCAGTTGTTCCGGGTTTGGGAATCATTACTCTACGAGTAGGTTTTACCTTACCTGTTAACTTTAATCGTCCTACAAGTCTCCTCCGTTGTTTTGGGGTTAGAGATTTAATTCCATCCACCCCTGCGGTATTTTTACCTTGATTATCTTGTGTTACCCGACGAACCGCAATACATTTTGCTGACCAAGACCTAATCAGGGTCTTCTGAAGTTTACGAACTGCTTTAACATCGCCTCGTTCACTCGCTCGAAATATTCTCTTTTGCAACTTAAAAGTCACCCGTTCTAGCTTGCGCCAGTTGATGTCTTTCCATTCCACCGTCTGATTTTTATTCAGCGTTTTAGACATTTACATTGCTACTTGTTCTATTTCTTTGGAATTACCGAGTATCTGTCTGCATATCCTTGTCATTACAACAAGGCATTCGCTTTTGATACCATCCCTCCCCTAGCTATCATTCGTTAGCTACTTACTGGTTATCTATCTTTTACCAGAGATAATTAGGGGTTACTTCGTTCCGATTACACATTTGTTTGAAGTCTTTAGCGTGATGCTATCCACCGGGTTTATTGGGCGGTGCTAATGAGTCGGCTAGAAAACCGCTTATGCCCTATCCTTGCCTTTTGGCTTGG
The DNA here is from genome assembly GCF_900009145.1 of Planktothrix tepida PCC 9214. Taxonomy (NCBI): domain Bacteria; kingdom Bacillati; phylum Cyanobacteriota; class Cyanophyceae; order Oscillatoriales; family Microcoleaceae; genus Planktothrix; species Planktothrix tepida. The sequence goes on along the minus strand of NZ_LN889782.1, from coordinate 843,343 downwards.
TGTTAATCAGGTTTTTACTCTGATTTAGCCATTGCACCATTTAGAATTACGATGGTTTGGACACATCTTTGCTTTCGCTACACATGGACTTCTTGCTCGATAGTTACCAGATTTGGCTACCAGTAGTTCTACCTTTTAACCCCGCTTTAATCTGTTGGTTGCTACCCAAGCAAATTAGGGGTTATGCTTTCACCTCAGCACTTAAGGGGTAGGACTTGACGTACAGCGTCTCACCTACAAATGTAATCAGTTATCACCAGTTTCATCAACTGAGTTAGCTGTCCCATAAGCTTTTCAGCCTATTTTTTAGCTAAACGAATCGCACTCCTAGCCTTCTAATAAGTCCTCATCGATATCATCATCATCATCATCATCATAAACAGAGTCATCAACGGACATGAGTTCCGAGATTTCCTCTTCATCATCCAAATAGTCCGTGACTTCACTAATGGGAGTATCGCGCGCGATCAGACGTCCTGTTGATTCCAACCAAGTCAGAAGTGAAATTTCTTGCTTAGAAGGAATGACATCCGCCGGTTCATGGACAGGGATTTCGCGCAATGATGGATTGAGCATTTTTAGTTTCAGGTGTCAAATAGAAGTACGTTAGACTTAATGTAATTTTACACAATAGTTGATTATGGACAGTATCATATTGTTAAATCTATATCGAGTCTTATCGATTTAAAAAGCTAACTCATTATTTTGATAATATAATTTTTTATTATGATTAATCAAAAAAAAGCCACCCTCTTAGAACTGATTGCGGGTAAAAATCGAGGGTTACTCGCCACTGAAACCGATAAAGTTGCTATTTTATCCGCCATTACTCAACTAGAGGACTTCAACCCCAACCCTCGACCCCTGGACGTTCCTCAACTGTTAGACGGCAATTGGCGATTATTATATACCAGTAGCGATGAATTATTAGGAATCGGTCGTTTTCCATTGTTGAGATTAGGACAAATTTATCAATGTATTCGGGTAGCAGATCAAAAAGTTTATAATATTGCCGAGGTTCAAAGTTTACCGTTATTAGAAGGATTAGTCAGTGTCGCCGCCCAATTTGAGCCCGTTTCAGAAAAACGAGTCAATGTTAAATTTAATCGGTTTATTATCGGTTCTCAACGATTTATCGGCTATCAATCCCCTAATCCTTTTATTACGGATATTGAAACAGGTAAAAAATTTATAGCCATTGATTTTAATTTACAAGCACGGGATCAACAAGGCTGGTTAGATATTACCTATTTAGATGAAGATTTAAGAATCGGACGGGGAAATGTAGGTAGTGTATTTGTATTAACAAAAGTAACTTAAAATACCGTTCCATCACTCTCTAATTTGAGAGGGGGAGAACTATCAGAACGGTGTTGTTGAGCGATCTCACGTCCAGCGTTCCAAGTTCCCCCTTGTAAGACTTTAACGAGGGGAAATTCTTGGGGAGTGAAGTTTAATTTGTGGCAGATAATATCAGCAATTTTATCGAGTATTATGATGGTGAGCGATCGCCATTCTATAATAACACTAGAATCGGGTTTATGGAAGATTTCAGATAAATTGGGATCTTTTAATTCTAATAATCCTAAATCTAAGCATAATCCTCCATTTCGATATTCTGCTAATCCGGTTAATTGATCTAAATCAATAATTTCTAATCCTAAATCCTGCAAAGGTTCAAGTAAAGAATAAGTTAACCATTGGGATAATTTATGGAAGGGAACAAAGGGATATTTGGAATCCAAGGCTTCTAACCCTGGATAATACCAAACATCTCCCAAATTAACCTGATTTAGAGTTAATCGTCCTGGCCAAATTTCTCCTAATCCTTCTAAAATAGCGGTTAAAACCGTAACCGCACTCAGTTGATTATCTTGGGTTTGGGTTAAAAAATAATCCACTAATTTTCCGGGTCTAGGGTTATATTCTCCAAATAAATGAGGATAATCATATAAAGTTTTCCCTAATTTTTTTAACAGTTCTAATCTCCCTTTAATTCCGATTAAAGGATTATTATTATTAACTTGAAATCCGCTTATGAATTGAGATTCTGTTAAATTCATTAATCCTTTAGCATCGACTTGAAAAGGAAATTCAGGATCACTTGAAAATAACCCTTGACCAAACATTTCATAACTTGCAATAGCTAACCCTTCAGAACGTCGCCAAACTAACCCTGTTTCAGATTCTTGATAGTACCATTTTTCCCCAGCACCTGCATCTAATAAAACACTAATAATCGCTAAATCTAGTTTCGCTTGAGTTTGTTCTACTAAAGATAAATCATTTAGCTGTTTTTGTAACTTTTCAAGGCGAGGAATATTCCCAACTTCAAAATGTCGCCATCGAGAATGGAAAGGAACCTGAAGATTAGGATAATTTTGTCTAATATTATCTAAAACAAAACCAGCGACACCTTCTAACATTTCGGGGTGATAACAGAAATGTTGTAACTGATCAGATAACGCTAAATTAAAGATAAAATTACACCGTTCTCGAATAGCTTGAGGAGAACGAAAATAAGCGATCGCATCTTGATAAGCTTCTAAATTTTTCATATCATCCCTACTCGTAGTAAGCCCTTCAGGGCTTCTTCTCTTAGTATAATCCCAAATCGGGCAAATGATTAACAATTTTAACCGTTTCTAAACTAACGGTTATCACTTGACTTATTAACCGCATAATATATTGTTCATCGCCTAAACGGTTCGGATCATTAACAATTCCACTACGTTTATCAATTTTAACTTGATATTGATTAATAATCCAATCTAACGCCGAACGATTTCCTAAGCGATATTCAAACACTTCTGGTGGTATCCCGCTTAACGTCAGAAATTCATTATAGATAATTTGGGTTTTATTTTTACTGAGTTTCATTTTGTCCACCAGCAAATCTAACGGAAATTCATCATTTTCAATAAATTTAAGCGGATATTCGGGTTGTTTTTCATAGTTGAGATGCAAATCTGCTAATTGTTGTCCCGCATTGACAAACCCTCGAAAATCGGGTGCGTAGGGAATGCGAGGAAGTTCTCGTTTGAGGTTAGCGGCGTAGCGTTCTCGGTAGATGGGATGATGCAATAATCCATAGGTATAATAGAAGATATCCCATTTTGTAATAGTCTGATCTTGGTAATAATTTCTAAATTGTTCAAGTGACCAGTCGGTGATATTGTCTTTTCGGTTTGTTCCGTCTTCGTCGTAGGTGTAGAAGGGGAAACATTGACCAGGACGACCACCGACATCAAGAGATGGAATACAATTTGTTATTTGTACTAAAAAAGGGATTTGTGAATGATTAGTTACAGCAATAACTCGATTTTCTTTTTCAGTATCAGGTGTTGGGAATATTAAAGGAAATTGACCTCTACGATGATTAAAAATTTCGTCAAAATATAAAAGTTGTACACAAAATGGACGATACATAGACAATCTAATCTTATCATCGTTAAAGTCTGCTGTAATCTCAGAATTTAAACACTCTTTTAAATGACTACTCCATTTAATTTTAGTGTCATCGTAAATCACAAATGAATCTACTGTATCTTTAGGTGTTCTTTTAGTTTTCCATTGATCAACCTGATGATTATAATTTTGTAGCGTTAACTTTATGTTTTCAATTAATAAATTTTTATCAAAGTTATAAACCCACACATCTCGATTTGTCTGCACACCCATACTATAACTTCTAAAAATTGCTGATTCATGAGTTGATTTATCTTTAGTTTCTTTATTTCCTATTGGTAGAAAATTTTCAAAATCATCTTTTAATCCTTCTGTTAACCAAGTAGATTTTTGATCGGGTTCAATCAGTGACCATTCAATATTACTATAGCTTTTTGACTGCTCTAAATATCCTAATTTTTCTTCCTTTCTCCAAAACTCATCAACACTAGCATAATAAATTTTTGTATCCTTAGACTGATTGGATCTATTTTTTCTAATAAAGATATTAATACTGACTCCGACTTTAATATCGAAAACGTTATGAATACTTTTTGAAGGATCTGTAGTTTTTCTGATATTACCTCCTAAATCAACAAGATAAATTAAATTAAAATCTTTCTCTAAATGTTTCCTCATACCATCAAAAGCAAGAGCATCAATAAAACTATTATTGGTCACTAAGGCAATAATTCCCTCATCTCCTATCCTATTAGATGCCCAGCGAATTGCTTTAACATAAGGATCAGAAAGAGAACTTTTATTGGTTGCTTTTGAATCTTTAGCATAGGTTTCTCGAATTTGTCGATCAACTTCTTCATATTTTAGATTTTTATTATTATCATTTTCATTAACCTGCCAAGCATTATAAGGCGGATTTCCAATAATCACGAAAATCGGTGAACTTCTTTGACGTTGAACCCTGGCGGTATTTTCTGGCGTAAATAACGATAACTGTTGAACCTGTTGATCGGAAAACGTATCAACTAAACAAATCCCTTCAAAAGCTTTATAACCTCCCGTTGCTTCAAAATATTGATGCTCAATATTCATCGAAGCAATATAATAAGGTAATAACATCACCTCATTGCAGTGTAATTCCTGTTCATATTTATAAGGAAGGGCTGTTTTTCTAATTTCCTGCATCACCCGTAAAATAAAATTACCCGTCCCTAAAAATGGATCAAGAATATGCACGCCTTTATCATTTAACGACTTGCCAAACTCTTTTTTTAAAATATCCTCAACACTTTTCACCATAAAATTAACAATAGGTTGAGGTGTGTAAACAATTCCATGAATATCGGCAACTTTCACCGCAAACCCTTGAAAGAACTTCTCATAAACTGTATTCAAAAAATGCTGTTTATCGCTATAATCATTAATGGTTTTGGCTGCATCTTCTAACGCACGATAAAAATAATCCACTTCCCCTAAAAAATGCTCTCGACTAAAGGATTTAGACGTTAACGCTTGAATTACCTTTTCAATTTCCACCGCAATAATATTGCGACGGGTGAAATCAGGATTATTAAAAATTTGTCTAAAAATTCGTTCCGTTAGCAAATGTTGAATTAACATTTCCTCCACCGCAGCCTCGGAAAGATTCGGGTTAATAGCTTGACGGCAAATTTCCGTAAATTCACGAAACGCTTGAATAAATTTCGGGTTGGTTTTGCGTTGAGTTTCAATTAAATTAATCAGTTTACCCGATAAATCTTTAACTCGGCTACGAAATTCTGATGCTGCTGTTTCCCATTGGGCAATTTCAGGAGTGCGATATTCAAAAAATAACTTTAAGGTATCGACTAAAATTTGAGGTTTTGTAATATCCTCATCACAGATTTGTTTTCCTCCTTGCCATAAAATAGCGCGTTCAGGAGCTTGAAAAATAATGTTATCTTGAGGATATCCAACGGCAAATTTTTGTTTAACTTCTCGGTCTAATTTATCATGACTATCTTTGGCTTCCCAAATGCCATATCGAATGCTTCCATCCCGAACTAAAGCACCATCTACGCGAATGCGCTTCCCTGTAGTTAATTTAATTTCTTTTTCAGGAATTAAGGTTAAATCAAATTGTTGACAACAAGCTTTTAAGAGATCTGCAAAGGCATCTTTCACCGCTAATTCATGGGAAACCCCCAATTTCGCAAACTGTTGTAAAGCATCATAATAAGCTTTAACAGGTTTATGGGTGGGTTTCAAGTTTAGCATTGTCATAAAAAACAACCCTCAGACTTTCTTTGAGAATTATCTCATCTTAAATTCAAAAAAATATTAGATTTAATAAAAATTATTCTTTGTTATAAAAAATCAAACCCTTGTAGTAAGTTTTTTAGGATTTGCAGCCCTGAAGGGCTGACTACGAGTGGGGTAGAAACCGGGTTTTTCTCAAAGGTTTTTATTCTCTCAAACTTCCCTAAAAAACCCGATTTCTATACCCTTAATACTCTCGACCCTTCACACTCACTAACCCTTCTACATCTAAAATCTCCCCTTCCGTATAATAGCCTGCGGCTTTTTTTGCTTCTATTTCTACCTTGGCATCCGCCGGAATTAAATCATCTGGAATAGGAACCCGTTTCACCACTTCAATTCCTGAATTAACAATGGCATTATATTTCATATTACTCATCGAAACTAAGCGATCAATCCGAGTAATCCCTAACCAATGTAACACATCCGGCATTAACTCTTGAAAGCGCATATCTTGAACCCCAGCAACACATTCTGTCCGTTCAAAATAAGCGTCTGCGCGATCGCCACCGGTTTGACGTTTACGGGCATTATAAACTAAAAACTTCGTTACTTCTCCTAACGCTCGACCTTCTTTCCGATAATAGACAATCACCCCTGCACCGCCTTCTTGGGCTGTTCTAATACATTCTTCAATCCCATGCACTAAATAGGGGCGACAGGTACAAATATCTGACCCAAAAACATCCGATCCATTACATTCATCATGAACTCGAACCGCCACTGGGCGATCAGGGTCAGTAATAGCTGCAATATCCCCCAAAATATAAACCGTAACCCCACCAATAGGCGGTAAAAATACTTGTAAATCAGGACGGGTAATTAACTCAGGAAACATCCCCCCAGTTTGTTCAAATAAAGCATGACGTAAATCGCTTTCTGTTACCTTTAAACGATGGGCAACACCGGGTAAATACCATACAGGTTCAATAGCGGCTTTTGTAACCACTAAATCGCCATTTTCTTTCATGATTTCCCCATCTAATTTTAACCGTCCTTTAGCGGCTGCCTCGTATAATTCCGGCATATTAATATGGGCTTTTGTAATGGCAATGGTGGGGCGAATATCATAGCCTTTTTCAAAATAGTCGGTAAATACATCCCCAACCACAGCCCCAAAGGGATCGAGGGCGACAATTTTATCAGGATCAGCCCAACTGGGATAGGGGCCAATATTGACAATGGGGGAAGTATTGGTTAAGTCGGCGCGATGGTCGGTTTTCAGGCTTCCCTGAACCACCGCTAAGGCGCGATAAATGGCATAAGAACCGGAATGGGTGCCAATCACGTTACGATGAGTTGGATCGGTTAAGGTTCCAATCAGGGGGCCACGTTTGAGGGGATCGGCGTTTCCCCAATGAATGGGGATCGGTTTGGCTCCGTAGGGGGTGGGGTGAGAGGTTAGAACAATATGCCTAGGTTTGGAATCTCGCTTGTCTTTCACCATTGCTGTATCCATGCTTGAGGTTATCTTATTATTGGCATAGGGAACAGGGAATGGGGAATCTGTAAATAATTATGTTGGGTTACTGAATCAAAATAATAATAATAAATCATCCTTGGTAAGGGTGGGATAATCCCGCCCCTACTCAGGATAACAAATTAAACGCCGCCTCCAACAATGGTGACAATTTCTAAGACATCTCCTGATTTTATTTCAGTTGTCTCCCAAAATTGACGATGGAGAATTTCACCGTTATATTCTACAGCAATTAACCGGGGATTTAAGCCTTGCTGTTCTAAAAATTGGGGAAGTGTCAGACCCGCAGAACAGGTTTTTAATTCTCCATTAACTTTGAGGGTAATGGTTTCAGCCATGATGTCGATTTAGGGTTGTTTGGGTAAGACTTTATAGGACTTTAGGTTTCTAAAACGATTGAGTTGTGAGAGGAAATATTGAGTTACTAAAGTCGGTTGTTCTGCATTCATAATTGAACGAACAACTGCAATGCGATCGCAACCCGTCGCCATAACATCATCCAAATTATTCATATCAATTCCTCCAATGGCAAACCAAGGAATCATTGAATTTTTAACCGCATGACGAACATATTCTAAGCCTGCTGCTGCTCTTCCTGCCTTCGTTGGCGTTTCATAAACAGGCCCGACTCCAATATAATCTGCTCCTTCTTGAATTGCCCGTTTTAGATCTTCAGGACTATGGGTAGACCGACCGATTAATCGTTGGGGGCCAAGGATTTGTCGAGCTAATTCGATGGGAATATCATTTTGTCCTAAATGAACGCCATCAGCATCAACAGCGACGGCAATATCAACCCGATCATTAACTAAAAATAAGGCATTATAACGATGACACAATTGACATAATTTTTGAGCCGTTTTAAGTCGTGTTTCATCATCGGAGGTTTTATCTCGATATTGAACTAAAGTTAATCCTCCTTGTAACGCCGCTTCCACAATCGATAATAACCGTTCTCCTGGGGAAGTGACTAAATAAAGATAGGAATTTAGTAAAAGTTTATGGCGATCATGGGCCAGCAAACGAGTTTCTAAGGTATACACTTGATAGCGCATTTGTTTAAAGGTTTTTCCCATTTCTGGATGATATAATTTCCCGTATTCTTCCAGAACTCGTAACGCTTCTTGAACGCGACAGAAATTGGCTTGTAATAATTGTTCAATTCCTGAACGTTGTTCTTCTTGGGGATGGGTTAATTCTGTACCCGGATCGTCGATTGTATTCCGATAGGAACGTAGGTTCATCGTATGCCAACGGGCAACTTCTTGGCGCAGATGTTTACATTCTTCTGCAAGTTCTCCGCTATTGAGTCCAAACCGACACCATTCTTCAATAATTCTCAACCCTTCACGGGTGCGATCTAAGTTGGCATCTAAAATTCGATATAAAATCGGTTGCGCCAAGGGACTAAATTGTTCCTCCATCCAATCTTCCTCAATGAGTGCGTAATGTGCAAATCCAAGATATAATATTCGTCAATTTCAAATTGACCCTCGGTGCGTCGAAACAAAGTTCAAAATTCTTAATAGCCAAAAGGTTAAATTTAAGGCAAAATTAAGGCTGGTTTGACGCCATTGAAATTTTAAACTAATTTCAGTCCGTCAGAGTCGCTGAATTTTGGCTATCCGTTGTTGTACTTTGACCCCCTGTTGTTATGCTTGGGCATCCCTAAGCCGTAACTGTCAATCGAGGTGCCCAAGCCTAACAACAAATTCAGGTTCTGAGTGCAACAACGGAGATGATCAATTGCTAATCCGAACCTTCAGTCCTACCCCCCTACAATGACTCGACAACTCGGTATTCCTCAATCCCGTTTATGGTTTGTCCAAACTGCAATGCTCTTTTCTTCTCCATTTTTATTGAGGGTATTGCAATCTTTTTCCCCATTACTATTAGTGACTTTGGGGTTAGGATTGTTTCAACCTGTTTCTGGGTTAGCGGTTCCGGTGCAAAATCAACCCATTACACAAGCCAGCAATCGTTCAACGGCGGTGATTTATGTTAGTTCAACAACGGGAAATGATCAAGGGCAAGGCACACAACAATCCCCTTTAAGAACGATTACAAAAGCGTTGAGTTTAGCACAACGAAATACTGCAATTATTTTAGCACCCGGAACCTATAGTGGCGAAACCGGAGAACAATTTCCGATTATTTTACATGATAATATTACGCTGCAAGGCAATCCGAATACAAAGGGCAAAGATGTTGTGATTAACGGGGGCGGGTTCTACACTAGCCGAACATTTGCCCGCCAAAATATTGCTGTATTAGGGGCAAATGGCTCAAAAATTAGTGGAGTAACTATTACTAATTCCAGTGACCGAGGCTATGGGTTATGGATTGAATCAAGTTCTTTAATTGTTTCTCAAAATACCTTTATTGGAAATACCCACGATGGCATTTCTGTGGTGGGAATGAGCGCGCCGATTATTCAAGAAAATTATTTTGCTCAAAATGGTGCCAATGGAATGACGATTTATGGGAATTCTCGCCCGGAAATCCGCAATAACGATTTTCAAAATACTGGATTTGGAATTAATATTGCTCAAAATGCAGCCCCTTTTGTCATCGGAAATCGTGTTTTTGATAATAAAGATGGGGTGGTGATTCAAGCCAACGCTCGACCGATTTTACGCGATAATCACATTGAACGAAATCAACGGGATGGTATCGTTGCGATCGCTCAATCCTTACCTGATTTGGGTAATACTCAGGAACCCGGACGCAACGTAATTCGCAATAACGGCCGTTATGATCTCAATAACGGAACCCAAGGCCAACAAATTCAAGCCTACGGAAACCAATTATCCACCGCTAAGGTGTTTGGGGCCATTGAAGTGTCAGGAACCTATACCCCCGCCGCCGCTCCCTCTCCCCTAGTCAGCCAGATCTTAAACTCTCCCGCCTCTTCTCAACAGCCTGTGGCCATTGTTGCCAACGATCCCGCTACCCAGACTCCGATTAACACCGCTTCTTCCCTTCCGGTCTATCTTCCCGAATCGAATTCAACTTCTCAAAACCCGATTCCGATTCCCGTTCCCGCCCCAACTTCCACTCAAACCGCCACCGCTATTCCCATTCCGGTTCCTCCTCCTGAATCTCCAAACTTACCCCCCTTACCGAATACTCGTCGTCCTCCCCTTCCCCCCCCAAGACCAACGCCATCGGCGGACTCTATACCTGGGTCATTAATCTCAACCTTTTCCCGCTTAATCTTAAATCGTCCCACCCCCCAGTCCCCCTCTAGCCGTTCCCAACCTCAACAAACACAACCGATTACCCAACCGCCTCAACTGACTCAACCCACCTCTATTGCAGCCATTGGGATTTTATCCGTTCCGGGGCCAGATATTCCCATTGGGTCGGGTGGTGGTTTACTTCCCAATGAGGCCGCTAGTGGGGGCGGTCAAGAAATTCCTTTAAGTCCGATGGCTTTGGGCTTAAGGTATCGAGTGGTGGTCGAAAGTAGTAATGATAGTGAGCTTCGTCGGATTCGCTCAATTGTGCCAGAAGCCTTTCCAACGGTGGTTGCAGGGCGACAAGTTGTTCAAGCGGGGGCTTTTCGAGATCAATATCGGGCAAATTGGCTGTTACAACAGTTAACCAGCAATGGATTAAGGGCGAGAATTGAGTTAATGAATTAGTTCCCCTGTAGAGACGTTGCATGCAACGTCTCTACAGAAGTTTACGGAAGCATCTATTTTCCTATTCCCCATTCATAATTCATAATTCATAATTCATAATTCCCTCTTCCCTGTTCCCTGAAATATTTAGAAAGAGCACGGAGAAAATTTTCAACCAGAATGGGTTTACTCAGATAATCATTCATCCCAGCTTGTAAACATTGTTCGATCTTTTCACCCAAAATATTAGCTGTAACAGCAATAATCCAGGGTTGAGCTTGGGCAGATTGGCGAATCATTTTTGTGGCGGTTATACCATCCATTTGTGGCATCTGCATATCCATAAAAATCACATCATAAGATTGCGTTTTTAACTTTTCTAATACTTCTAATCCATTATTAACAATATCGGCAGTATAGCCACAAAATTCGTCGAGGAGCAATAGGAGAAATTGTTGATTAATCAGATCATCATCAACAATCAAAATTTTGAGGGGAAAGTCCTCAAATATTATTTCCGGTTCGTCTAATTCTGAATCTGAAGTCGTTGGTGGATTCATATTAGTCTCGGAAATCATCTTGAGTACCAAGGTAAAATAAAAAGTTGCACCTTGAGTTTGAGAATTGTCTGAATTATAAACCCAATTTTGAGGCGGATTTCCCCCAATATTACCAAGACTTTCAACCCAAATTGTTCCACCCATTAAATTAATTAAATTCTGACTAATCACTAACCCTAAACCTGTACCTCCATATTTGCGGCTCATAGAAGTATCTGCTTGGGTAAAGGGGTGAAATAATTGATTTAATTGATTATCCTGAATGCCAATTCCTTGATCGTGAATAGCAATCATTAACTCATAGTATTCTCCTTGATTTAAGGCTAGTTGTTGCTGTTTATTTCCAGAAATCAGTTGACCATTGACCGTAATCTTAACAATACCTTGATCGGTAAATTTAACCGCATTTCCGACTAGATTTAAGAGAATTTGGCTCAACCGGAAACTATCTCCTAAAAACTCAGTGGGAATATCAGAATCAATTTCATAGGTCAGGTCAATTTTTTTGTTTAACGCCTCTCCCTGGAGCAGATCACAAACCGATTGAATCACATCTGTTAAAATGAAACGTTGCTCTTCAAGCTCTATATGACCCGACTCAATTTTGGAAAAATCTAAAATATCATTAATAATTCTTAAGAGGTGATCACCGCTTTCTCGAATCATATTGACTAATTTTTTTTGTTCATCAGAAAGGTTGGTGCGCGAAAGAAGTTCGGTAATTCCAATCAAAGCATTCATGGGGGTGCGGATTTCGTGACTCATATTAGCAAGAAAGTCACTTTTGGCTTTTGTCCCGGCTTCGGCGGCTTCTTTGGCTTGGGATAGGGCGATTTCGGCTTGTTTGCGATCGCTAATATCAAGAATTGTTCCATAGATATCAGTCATCTGATTCTGTTCGTTATAAATGGGTTTACCAAGGGTATTAATATAACGAATCACCCTATCCTGATGACGAATAATTCTACAATCGAGATTATAGCTAATTCCTTGGGTTTTGAGTTGCTCTAAAGCTTGTATAAATTCAGCTTGATCGTCAATATGGATTTTGGTAATTAACTGATTTAAACTGGGTTCTTCCAGATTAAAATCAAAACCAATAATGTTAAACAATTCCTTTGACAAGCGAATTTTTCGGGTCTGAAGATTTAATTGCCAATTCCCCAGATGGGCAATACTTTGAGCTTCTTCTAGGCAATTTTGTGATCTTTCGAGTTCCTGTTGAATTTGTTTTTGTTCCGTGATTTCTGTAATCACCGCACCGACTCCGGGTTGTTGATTTTCTAACAAAACAGGATAATAGTTTACTATCCAATATCTTTTTTGTTTAGATCCAGGTGTCACAGCTTGAAGTTCCATATTTCTAATGGCTTGACCTGTTTCTAAGACTTGACGCACCAAAGGTTCATAAATATTTGCTAAGTCTGGAAATAATTCCTGTCCGGTTTTCCCCAAAGATTCTGCGACAGACAAGCCATTAATCTTGGCTAAGTTTTCATTAATTTTTACAAATTTGAGGTCTTGATCGACTAAACATAACCCCACAGGACTACTAATATAAATATTTTCTAACCAATTCTTACTGGCTTGCAGTTCATTTTGGATACTTTTTAATTCATTAATATTGACAAAAGTAACAACTAATCCATTATTATTGTGGTTTTCCCCTCGATAACTATTCACTCGCATTAACAGGTTTTCCCCGGTGATTTGATTGATCACTTCTAGTTCAATCGGAATTTGATGCACCACAAAATTTGATAAAATTTCGACTAAATTAGGACAGTTTAAATTGTGGGTTAAATGGGTTAAGGGGCGATTAACGTCTGAAGGAATGATATTAATAATATTACTAGCTGTTGGCGTAAATTTTCTAATATTGAGATGATTATCAAGGAAGATTACCCCGATATTGGTACTCCGTAATAAATTATCAACATCGGCGGTCAGTTCCGTGAGTTGTTGAATTTTAATTTGATATTCGGCATTGACGGTATACAGTTCTTCATTCACAGACTGTAATTCTTCATTGGTACTTTGCAATTCCTCATTAGAAGCCAGTAATTCTTCATTGGTTGCCTGTTGTTCTTCATTCGTCGCTTTTAATTCTTCAATGGTGGCTTGTAAATTTTCTTGCGTTTGTTGGAGTTCATATTCTAACTCAGCAATTTGTTTGCTGGGTTCAATATCTACCTCAAACTCAATTTTGTGAGATTCATCTTTTAAATCGGTTTCTACCTCTAATAAAATCAACATTAATTCATTCAGAACGAGGTCTTTACCCGGAAATGCTATTTTTAAATTAACGACCTCATTGATCCCATTTCGAGTTAAATGAATGCCCGTATACAGAACATTTTGTTGATCTCGTTTAGCTCGATGTAGAGCCGTTCTCAGGGGTAATTGTAAAGGAGTAGGAACCAGTTCAGTAATCTCTAATTTAGGCTGTCCGGTAGGAAGGGAAAGGAGATGAGCACCATCATGAAAAATATGAACTAATTTGCTGTTTTGATTCACTAATACGCAAGTTAAACGTTGTTCTGTAAAACAAAGGTCAAAAACCGAATCTAAAATCCGTTCAAACTGAAAAATAGGGCGGTTAGATGATGGAGTTGCTGAGATGATGGATGCTAATAAGGGTTGCTGCGATAATGGCATCAACGTCAATTGAATTTCTCGACGTTTGCGGAAGATTTTCCATCGTTGCTCAATCTCGATAAATTCGGTTTCCAATTCCCCTAAAGTTTCCGCATTCCCCAAAAATAAAATCCCTTGGGATACTAAGGCAAAATGCAGTAAACTTAACACTTGTTGCTGAAGTTGGGGCTGCATATAAATCAGTACATTCCGGCAACTCACGAAATTCATCTTAGAAAAACCCGCATTTTTAGTTAAATCATGGGGGGCAATGATTAACATCTGGCGTAAATCTCGTTTAACTTTGTATGAACCGGATTGATCGATAAAGTATTTCTCTAAACGCTCAGGAGTAATATCATTTTTAATGCTTTCACTATAAATTCCTCGCGAAGCAACCTCCAAGGCTTTACTATCAAGATCGGTGGCAAATATTTTAACAATAATCTCTTTGTTTGCTGCCTCAAGTGCTTCATCAATTAAAATGGCTAAAGAATAAGCTTCTTCTCCCGTAGCACAACCGGGAATCCAGACTCTCAGGTGTTGTTTAGGTGCTAAAGATTCGATTAACTGAGGTAAAACTTGGTTTTCTATAAAAGTCCAAGCTGGAGGATCTCGAAAGAATTGAGTAACACTAATTAATAAATCTTGACGAAGTAGTTTTCTTTCAATTTCTGACTCGGTTAATAAGATAATATACTGGCTTAAATCGGCACATTCGGTGAGCGCACAACGATTGAGAATTCGACGGCTAAGGGTACTAATTTTATAGTGAGAAAAGTCGATTTGTTCGTATTGCGATAAAAGCGCGAGAATTTGTTCCAATTGTTCAACGGGAATTAACGCTCCAGGCTGAGCTTGAGCAATTGGATAGTTTTGGGAATAGTGAACTAAATTATAAACCGTTTGGGCTAAATCTTGAGGCGATAAAATCTCATCCAAACTGTCACTCGGAATGGCGCTACTGGGCATACTGGTAAATTGGGCGGTTTCTGGGGATTGAATCAGAGCAATACCTCTTTTTTGACTAATAACTTGTAATCCCTCTGTACCATCGTTTCCAATTCCCGATAGCAAAATACCGATGACTTTTTCCCCCCATTCTTCTGCTAAGGAATGGAAAAAAACATTGATGGGATAATGAATTTGATCACCCGTATATTCTTGCAGTCGTAAACAATTTTGTTCAACTTTTACATCATAACGAGGCGGTAATATATAGATGCAATTGGGCTGTAACTCCATTCTATCTTCGATGAGTTTAACTTCCAGTGAAGTGCGTCTTTGGATTAATTCGGGCATGAAACTCGGAAAATCGGGAGAAAGATGTTGCACCACCACAAAAGCCGCACCCGGATTATTGGGTAAGTTAGTAAAAAATAGTTCTAAGGGGTGTAATCCTCCGGCTGATGCTCCGATTCCCACCACAAAAAATGGCTCAACGCTAGGGTCTTGAGGATGTTGTGTCATAATCCTACAATCCTGATTCCGTAAAATTTTTATGGAGAAAAAACCAGTAGACTGATTAAAAACAATCGGTCAAGGTTTTCAAGTTTAGTTTTGTTGGTAACAATATTTCGGGCACTTTGTGATGGGTAGCGGGGGTTTCGGACTCCAGAATAGCAAGCTGGCAAACCATAAAATAAAGGTTTCAGCCGTTTACCTAAAAACCGTCCGAGCCATTGTTGTTAATGAGTTTAGTTCGTAAAAATTTTTTTTTAAATTTAATTCTAATTAAAATAATTAAATCAATTATTAAATCAATAAATAAAAAATTAAATTAAATTATAACATAAATCAACGTTTTTTTGACATAATTTTATTTTTTTTTAACAATTCCAGCTTGATTTTTTCTTCTGTAGGGTGTGTAAGCACAACGCACGCACCAAAAATGTCTCAGAGATAGCTACAATCTAATCAATTTTTCTAATCAATTTTTATCACAGATAGTGCGTGCGGTTTCGCCTTACGCACCCTACATTAAATTATGAAACAACCCTGGACTAATTTCTCATCCGTTTTCCTTCCCCTTGACTGCGTAAGTATTCCCCAAATATAGCTAAAAATCCAGAGGCGATAATTAAGATTACACTTAAGGCATTAATATCAGGTTTTACCCCTGTTCTAATTCGACTAAAAATTTCCATTGGTAATGTATTTGCCCCACTTCCTGCCGTAAAACTAGCAATTAAAAAATCATCCATACTTAACACAAAAGCCAGTAAACAACCTGATATAATCCCCGGCATTAATTGAGGTAATAAAACTTGAATAAATGCTTCGAGGGGAGTCGCTCCTAAATCTAAAGCAGCTTCTTCTAAATGGGGATCTAAATCTGCTAATCTCGTTGAAACCACTAAGGCAACATAAGCTAAACAAAACACCACATGGGCGGCTACAATTGTCCATAAACTCAGGGGAATGGCAACGGCGGCTAAAAACACCAAAGTTGCCACCGCCATGGCAATATCAGGAATAATTAACGGTAAATAGGAAACTCCTTGATAAAGTCCTTTTCCGGGAAAACGATAACGGGCTAATCCTACGGCCATTAATGTACCAATAACCGCCGCAATTGCGACGGCAGAAATTCCCACCGTTAAACTATTTTTTAAAGCGGTTAAAATCCGGCTATCTTGAAATAATTTAATATACCATTCTAAAGTAAATCCCTCCCAGCCTGCACTATATCGAGATTTATTAAAGCTATAAAACGTTAAAACCAAAATCGGCAGGTACATATAAAAAAACATTAAACCGACGAAAATCACCTGCCAAGAAATTCTAAACTTTGGTTTAGAAGCCATATCAAGCATCTCCTCTGGTTGTTGTTTAATGTCTTGCATAAATTCTTCCTAATTCCTATTAGCGAGAAGGTTTAGCATCCCCGTATTTAATTAAAAGTGCGATCGCAATACTCACCCCAAATATTAACACCATACTCAAGGCTGAACCAAAGCCCCAATTTTGAGTTAAGCCTAAAAATTGATTATAAATTAACCGGGAAACGGTCATACTTGATGCTCCCCCCAATAATTCTGGGTCTACAAAATCCCCCAGGGAACTAATAAAAACCAGTAATGATCCGGCGGCAATACCGGGTAAGGTTTGGGGAACTGTGACTTTCCAAAAGGTTTCAACGGGTTTCGCGCCTAAATCCGCAGACGCTTCTAATAAACGCTGATCTAATTTTTCTAAAGAGGCATATAAAACCGTGACCATATAAGGTAAATAACTATAAGCCATACCAATTAAAACCGCCGGAGTTCGATTCAATAATTCTAAGGCAGGTAATCCAATCAATGCTAAAACTGAATTTAAAACCCCCGTTGGTCTTAATATGGTAATCCAGGCATAGGTTCTTAATAAAGAAGATGTCCATAACGGTAAAACAAAGGCTAATAAGATTACATTTCGCCAGCGTTTAGGGGCTAATTGAGCAATCCAATAAGCAACCGGAAATCCTAAGAGTAAACACAGAACTGTTGTTCCAAAGGCAAAAAATAGCGATCGCCAAATGACTAATAAATTAATCGGTTCAAATACCCGTAAATAATTAGCAATTCCATTGGGAATCACCAAATCCCCCGGACGAATATCCTTAACTAAACTGAGTTCAAAAATTAATAACGTCGGGAATACTAATAAGAGTAATAACCACAACCCAGAAGGCCCTAATAACACTAAAGGCCCAAGCCATTGAGACGCTCGTTGTCGCCATCCCTTTTTAACAGGTTGTGGAGGAGAAGTCATCGGAGTTTTTGTGGAAATAGCCATAGTTTTGTTGTCGGTTGTCGGTTGTTGGTTAACGGTTAACAGTCAACACCTAACTGGTTAATTGTGTCCAATAGCGTTCATAAATTTCAGTGGCTTTACCGACGGGGGAAATTGCTTCACTCCTAGCAATAACAGATTCAGGCGGAAATAAGGTCGGATCATTTCTTAAAATTTCTGGTAATCTTTCATAGGCTAATCTTGAAGGCGTGGCAAATTTTAATCGTTTAACTAAGGTTGCTGCGACATCCGGTTGCAACATAAAATTAATCCATTTATAGGCTGCATCGGGGTTAGGAGCACTTTTAGGAATCACCATTGTATCCGTCCATAACGATGATCCACTATCAGGAGTAATATATCTTAAATCCTCATTTTCCTCCATAATTTCGGCAGCATCGGAGGAATAACACATGGCAACAAATAAATCCCCAACAATCATTTGAGGTCGCCAAGAATCCGTTGAAAAAGAAGCGATCGCTGGACGTAATGTCACTAATTTTTCATAAGCTTGACGAATTTGATTTGGATCAGTGGAATTATAAGAATAGCCTAACATTCTTAAGGTAGCTCCCATTACTTCTCGCACATCATTGAGTAACGTGAACCGCTTTGATAATTGATCTTTATATTTCCAAAGGTAATCCCAATCTTGCGGAGGAGTTTGGAGATTTTTAGGATTAAAAATTAACCCCGTTGTTCCCCAACTAATCGGTACACTATAACGACCCCCAGGGTCATAACCCGGGTCTTGAAATTGCGGAAATAAATCTTCTAATCCCACCAATAAGGAACGATCCAATTCAGTTAATAGCCCTAATGTTGCCATTTTCTGAACCATATATTCCGAAGGATAGATGACACTATAAGCTCCGGCTCCTCCCGCTTGTAGTCGTGCTAACATGGCTTCGTTAGAGTCGAAGACATCCGCCACAACCTTTAACCCGGTTTCCTCTCGAAATCGATCTAACAAATCTTGATCGGTGTAACCTGCCCAAGTATAGATATACAAGGTATCTGAGGACACCTGGGTATTGGGGGTTGTTTTGACCTCAGCTAATGTCCAACCACAGCTTGAGAGGGACGATGCCACCATCGCTGCAACGGAAGTCTGCAAAAACTGACGTCGTGTTTGAGCAACCCTCATATTCCGATGTTGGTGTAGATAAGTCGGAGGCACTGTTTTTTTCTGAGTGGAAGTTTGATTAACAAAATAATTGAATTAATTTTCCCACAAGATAGGGTCAACATACAGAAAACAGCAGGAGTAACCCACACAACTTAAGAAACCGGGTTTCTGCTGTTCAAAAACCCGGTGTCGGTCAACTATTGAGCAATAGTCGTTAGCTGACGTTGGGTTTCTACGGGTAGCTCTTTTAGTTGACGCTCAATTTTTTCTTTGACAATGGCGCGATATTCATAGAAATGTTCGACCTGTGCACAAACGACTAAATAATGATCTAAAACGCGAGGTTTGTGTTTTAAAATATTCCATAAATAGCGCCAAAACGTCCAACGAGTCTTGCGTACAACTCCTTGATACCAACATAAAATAAAGAGCGCTCGCAGCGTTGTCAAATCCACTAATTTACTGCCAATGGAATTGGTTTTAGGCTCACCGATCATCATAAAATGTCGATAGGTTCGATCTAAATAGCGTTGTGGATCGTATAATTCCCAAAATCCATTAACATATTCATGGGCAATTTCTTCAAGGGGTCGAGTGGGAATAAAATTCATTAAGGTGGTTTGATTGACATTTCCCGTTTGGGTAATTAATCGTCCTTCTTTTTCTAAACGATGCCAAAGGGCGGTATTCGGTAAAGCTTGTAACATACTAAACATAGCAATGGGAATTGTAGTTTTTTCTACAAACCGAACAATGCGATCGCCCGCCCCAGGTTTTTCTCCATCAAACCCAATAATAAATCCTGCCATCACCCGTAATCCAGACCGGATAATTTTTTCAACGGATTCACTTAAGGAATCACGAGTATTTTGATATTTTTTAGTTAAATTCAGGCTATCTTCATCGGGGGTTTCAATCCCTAAAAATACCGCCCTAAAGTTACATTCAACCATCAAATCCATTAATTCTTGATCTTGGGCTAAATCAATGGATGCTTCCGTTGATATTCGGAAAGGATAGTTATTTTCTTTCATCCATACTTTTAATTCCCTCAGTAATAACTTGACATTGCGTTTATTGCCAATAAAGTTATCATCAACCAGGAAAATTCCCTGCTTAAATCCTAATTCCTGTAATCGATCCAATTCTGCTATAAATTGAGCCGGGGTTTTAGTTCGAGGTTTACGCCCATATAACACAATAATATCGCAAAATTCACACTGAAACGGGCAACCTCGCGAAAATTGTAGTGAGATCATATCATAGGCATTCTTATCCAATAAATCAAAGCGAGGAGTCGGGGATTCTGTTACATCGGGTTTATCTCCTTCTATGCGAAAAACGCCCTTAGAATCTCCACGTTCTAAGGCTTGCACCAATAAGGGTAAGGTAATTTCCCCTTCATCTAAGACTAAATAATCTGCCCCTGCAAGTTCAGCTTCTTGGGGAGTTGATGTGGGGTATGGGCCACCCACAGCAACTTTTTTACCCCGTCGTTTAGCTTCTCGAATTTGAGCTAAAAAATCATCTTTTTGGACAATCATGGCGGAAATCATCACCAATTCTGCCCAATTCCATTCTGTTTCTGTGATTTCTCGAACGTTTCGGTCTACTAATTTAAACTCCCAAGATTGGGGTAAAATTGCCGCTACCGTAATTAAACCTAACGGCGGAAGTAAAGCTTTACGGTTTACTAAGGCGAGGGCTTTTTCAAATGACCAGAAACTTTGGGGGAAAATGGGATAAATTAGAAGAACACGCATTATTATGAACCCTTTACAGGATAATGCCCAAGGTGGCTAAATTCTGGAAAAATCAATGATTTTCTGGTAATTTTGCCACTTCTTCGGCAAGAGTGTCTACAGTATAACGAATTTGTTCTTCTGTGTGGTTGCAAGTAATAAAAAATCGCAAACGGGCTGCATTTTTAGGCACAGAGGGATAAAACATAAAGGGAACATTAATTCCCCGCTTAAACAGATTTTGAGACAGTTGCACGGATTTCCAAGAATCTCCGACAATAATCGGAATTACGGGAGAATCTTGACTTAATCCTGTATTTAACCCTTTATCTTTGGCTAACGTTAAAAACAATTGCGCTTGTTGATGTAATCGTTCAACTCGTTGGGGTTCGGTTTTTAACAAGCGAATAGCAGCAATTACAGAAGCGGCATTTGGAGGAGAAATCCCCACACTAAAAACAAATCCTGGCGCAGTATATTTCAGATATTCAATTAATGCTTGAGATCCAGCAATATAGCCTCCACAACTAGCAAAGGATTTACTTAAAGTTCCCATCCATAAATCAACATCATGGGGATTCATGCCAAAATATTCACTAATACCCCGACCCTGTTTTCCTAAAACCCCAATGGAGTGCGCTTCATCCACCATTAAAAAGGCTTTATGACGTTTTTTAATCTCAATTAATTCCGGTAAATTGGGAATATCTCCATCGGTACTATAAACTCCTTCTACAATAATTAAAACCCGTTGATAGCGATGACGCCGTTCTCGTAACATTCGTTCTAAGGCTTGGCAATCATTATGGGGAAATGCGATCGCCGTTGCCCCCGATAAAACAGCCCCTTGCATTAAACTATTATGACTCAGGGCATCATGTAAAATTAAATCATGTTGTTTGAATAAATGCCCCACCGTTGTTACGTTCGTGGCATGACCTCCCACAAAAACAATACTATCTTCAACGCCAATAAAATCAGCAATTTCTCGTTCTAGTTCTTGGTGAATCACTTTTTCACCTGATAATAACCGACTGGCTCCCGCAGAGGTTCCATATCGATCAATTGCCTCTTTTGCACCTTGAGAAACCTTCGGATCGCCACACATTCCTAAATAATTATAAGTGGCATAATTAATATAATCCTGACCTCCAATCCTGGCTTGATCATTGGCAATGCCTTCTTGCGCCCTAAAAAAGGGGTTTCCTAATCCTAAAGCCGCCAGTTCTTGCTGTTGTTGTTTCAGATGCAGATATTCAGGAAATTGATTAAATTGATAATATTCGACAGGAATCTCAGGAAGGGAAATAGATTGTGCTTTCTTCCGCAGTAAGTCCGCCAAAAGTGATCGCTTTTCTTGAGAGGATAACTGACTGACTGAGGGGGATAAATTAATCATTGTGGTCTTCCTGTTCCGCTAATAAAATATTTAATAAACTATCAACCTCTGCATCCGACAATTGATCCAAATGATGCAAAAGATGTTCAGCATCTTCAGGGGAAATGCCATTCTGATATTGAGCGATATCGAGTTTAGCCTGAGTTGCTAAATATTCAGCCAAGGTGGCAATATTGGGATAATCCCACAACAAAGTCGGGGGAAGTCGGCGACCTAAAATTGTTTCTAAGTCTCCAGAGAGATTAATCGCTTCAATGGAGTTGAGGCCATAATTGCCAAAATCCTCCTGTATCTCAATCTCTGACGCTTCTAACCCCAACCGCTCTGCCAGTTGACTAACTAACCATTCCTCAATTGTGGTAACAGACTGGAAAGATTCAATGCCATTCACCGACCACTCTGGATGACGCACCGTTCCCGATGGTTGTTGGGGTTTTGTCCCATTCATAGACGCATTTAACACTTGCATGGCTCACTCCTCCATCACCATAAAACTTTAGCATCCCAAGATATCAGTAATCAGTAATCAGTAATTCAGTTATCAGTTTAAGAGTTAGTCGTGGGGAGTTAGTGGTTAGTTACTGACGGTTAGCCAGTGACGATAGGCGTAACAAGGTGAAATTCCTCAAATCTGTCTAAATCCATGATGACTGTTCGGGGTGGGTGTGCGTGCTGCGATCGCTGTATCCTAAAAATTCCCTATTCCTTCCCTACGTCTTACTCGCCCAAGTTTCCGGCTAAAAAACTAGAACGACAAGCATGGCGTTGAATTTTACCACTAGAGGTTTTAGGTAAACTTCCCGGTTTTAATAATACGGTTGTATGAACCTGTAAATCATGATTTTGAGAGATAGCCCGACGAATGGATTGAATCACCTGCTGTTTAATTGAGGTTTTAGCCGAACCATTACCATTTTCCTGAGTACGGAGTTGTTGCCAATATTGACGTTCCATCTCCACCGCCACGACTAACCGTTCTTCTCCATCGACATCAATCGAAAATCCGGCTACTCCACTGGGACGAATTAAGGGGTGACTTTGTTCAACTGTCCATTCAATATCTTGGGGATAATGGTTGCGACCGTTAATAATAATAATGTCTTTGATTCTTCCGGTAATAAATAATTCTTCAGCATCTAAAAATCCTAAATCTCCTGTTCTTAAAAATGGGCCTTCTCCTGTTGTTAAGTAAGCCTTAAATAAGGTTCCCGTTTCTTCCGATTTATTCCAATATCCCTGTCCCACGCTCGGCCCAGAAACCCAAATTTCCCCCACTTCTCCAGCTTGACAACGATTAAAGGTTTCAGGATTAACAATCAATACTTTTTGATCCGATAAACATTGACCACAACCGACAAAGGTTTTAGCATTTTCTGTTAAGTTAGCGGTGGGTTCATCAATGCCAATAATCTTGTTATTTTTTAAGGCAATTCCATCAACGGTTTTAAAAATGGGTGCTGCTGTTTTTAAGCCTCCGGTAATCATTAAAGTTGCTTCAGCCATACCATAACAAGGATAAAACGCTTCTCGCCTAAACCCATAGGGGGCAAAAGTTTGAGTAAATCGTTCCATCACGTTATGATTAATCGGTTCTGCTCCATTAAATGCCACTTCCCAACTGCTTAAATCTAAATGATCTAACTGTAACGACGGGTTAACCCCACCCTTCCCGAAGACTTTCCTCACACATAAATCATAGGCAAAATTAGGGCCACCACTGGTGGTTCCTTGATATCGAGAAATGGTTTGTAACCAGCGTAACGGATTTTGCACAAACATCAAAGGCGACATTAAAATAACTGGAAATCCACCAAACAGAGGTTCTAAAACGCCGCCAATTAATCCCATATCATGATAAGGAGGCAACCAAATGACTCCTTTACTATCCGGGGAATGACCAAAATGATCATAAATGGCTGCTAAATTATGCAATAAATTTTGATGAGAAATCATCACCCCTTTGGGGGTTGCGGTAGAACCGGAGGTATATTGTAAAAAGGCAAGAGTTTGAGGATTAATTGCTGGAGGTTGCCAATTATTTTCAATTTCTGTTTCTAAAATATCGGTTGTCAACCAATTTAACGGTGCAATATCAGACATTTGCGGAAAAAACCGTTGTAAACTGGATAAGGTGGATTCTGTCGTTAAAGCAATCGTTGCATTTGTATCTTGAATAATCGCTTGTAAACGAGGAAGGGAGCGATCGGGTCGAGGGGGATAGGCGGGAACAGCAATCACTCCAGCATATAAACAACCGAAAAACGCACTAATATAATCTAATCCAGGTTGATACAATAACAAAATTCGATCTTGCGGTTGACAAATAGTTTGTAATTTACTCGCAATAGTTTGAGCTTTTTGGTTTAATTGTTGATAGGTCAATGTAACAGTTTCCGATTCTCCATCAACTAAAAATGTATAAGCAATCTGATTCGGTTGCTGGAATGCCCGATGTTGTAAAAGTTCAATTAAAGTGGTCGCTTTTAAAAAATCAAATGAACCAGTCATGAAAAAAATAGGTAATGTTTTGTTATCTATTCTATCATTTATAGGGGTGGTTTTCCTCCATCCGTAGTTAGTCATTATTCAAGAAGTAAGGATTTTCTTAACTCTTAAATTTTGAACAAATCAGCAATTGTTGATAACTGATAAGGGGTTACGGACGGGGGAATTTCGCCTCTAGGGTGGAGTTACACCGCCCTTCTGGGCAGCAAAGACTTGCTCTAAGCGAACATCCCATTTCCGTTGATTCGCATAACCGTCTTGAACAAAGGGAGACATTGTAATTAATTTGAGAAAAAGTTCATTAATAATCGACAGGGGAAACCGTAAGGGTCGCATAATATCTAAAAATAAAACGACTCTAACACCATCGGTTTCGTTCCAAGCTTCATGGGGAAAAGAATCATCAAAAATCATACATTTGCCTTCTTCCCAATAGCGGGTTTCTTCTCCTACTCGGATTCGACATTTTTCGCGGGGTTCAGGAATTTTTAATCCTAATAAACAACGGATGACTCCCTTATACGGCCCTCGATGTTCTGGAATATGTTTTCCGGGTAATAAAATTGAAAAAAATGCCGTTTTCATCCCTGGAATTTGTTCAATTAAACGGGTGGTTTCTGGACAGCGTTGGCAATTTTTATCGACTTTAATTCCATAGCCATAGAAAAAATAGGTTTTCCATAAATTATCTTGAGTGGTACTATACCCTTGATCAGGGGAAATATCTTGAAAATTTGGTAGTTGTTCTTGAACTTTCAGAATTTGCTCTAACTCTTGGCGAATTAAATGCCAATTGGCTTCTAACTCTTTTGACCACGGAAATTGAGTAGGTTCAAAAAAAGCGGTATCTTCAATTAATGAATATTCAGGGATTAATTTTTCAAATGTCCATAATATTTTTGCTCCAATTTTATACAACAGAAAATACCTAATTTTTTCTGATATTTTTTCTTGTTTCATATTAATTTGAGGGATAGGAAATAAAGGTTTTTGGTGCGTGCGATGAAGCTTACGCACCCTACGGTTAACCTTTAAGAACGATTGGCTAGTTCTGTTAATTGACTGGATTCTGAATTTAATTGCCATTGTCCAACAATATCTAAACTGCCTTCTAGGAATTTAGTTCGACAAGCACGACGTTGAATTTTACCACTGGTGGTTTTAGGAATGGTCGTGGTTTTCAATAATACAATGGCAAAAATATCAACGGTATTCTGTTCGGCGACGGCTTGACGAATAGCATTGACCACTTCTTCAATGTTCAAGTTCCGCAGGTAACGCCGTTCAATTTCAGATGCAATAATTAACTGTTCTCCAATTTCCGTTTCAATGGAAAACGCCGCACTATGACCCGGACGAATGGCGGGGTGACAGGTATCCAGTGTGGCTTCAATTTCCTGGGGATAACGGTTTCTTCCCCACAGAATCATCATGTCCTTGATGCGTCCGGTAATATATAATTCTCCTTCATGCAAAAACCCTAAATCTCCTGTGCGTAAATAGGGGCCTTGTCCATCGACATAAACCTTAAAGGTGGTTTCCGTATCTTCTGGTTTTCCCCAATATCCCAAACCCACACCCTTTCCTGATACCAAGATTTCACCAACTTGATCGTCATCTCGTCGTGTTAACTGTTCAGGATCAACAATAATGACCTCATCTCCCAACCAAGGAAAGCCACAACTGACGAGAGATCGGGTTTTTGTTGATGGTTGAATAATCACTTGATTTTGTTCTAAGGCGGCTGCATCGACCCAGAGACTTTTGGGGGTTTGGTGTTTGTTTCCACCGGAAATAAATAGGGTAGTTTCGGCCATTCCGTAACAGGGGTAAAAGGCTTCGGCTTTGAACCCACAGGGGCCAAAAATTTCTGCAAATCGTTTGAGGGTTTCCAAGCGGACAGGTTCAGCACCGGAAAAAGCCACATCCCAGGAACTTAAATCTAACTTTTCTAACTTTTCTGGAGTTGCTGTCCGACAGACTAAATCATAGGCAAAATTTGGCCCGCCACTTGTGGTGGCTTGATATTCAGAAACTGCTTCTAACCAACGAAAGGGTTTCTGCACTAAGGAAATAGGGGACATTAAGGTAACGGGAAATCTTCCATATAAGGGTTGAATTATCCCTCCAATTAATCCCATATCATGAAACAGGGGAAGCCAAATTAATCCTCGACTATTGGGGTTATGTCCAAAGGCTTTATAAATAATCTCGGAATTATGGATAACATTTTGATGAGTGACCATAACTCCTTTTGGAGTCCCCGTTGAACCGGAAGTATATTGTAAAAAAGCGATTGTATCCCCGTTAATTTGCGGTTCTTTCCATTGTGTAGCGAGGTTTTGGGAAAAAAGGCGATCAGTCCCCACCCAACGTAGAGACGCGCCATGGCGCGTCTCTACGGAGAATTGGGTTTGTATCTGTTGAATTAATGTTTCTGTACTTAAAATCGCCCGACATTGAGAAGATTCTAAACGGGTTTGTAGCTTCGGAATAGCTTGGGTTGATACCGGAGGGTTATCGGTGACGGCGATCACACCTGCATATAAACAGCCGAAAAACGCCGCAATAAATTCTAAGCCCGCACTATAGGGATAAACGACTAAAACGCGATCGCCCGATGATACAAAAGATTGCAGATAAGAGGCGATCAAGATTGCTTGTTGATGTAACTGCTGATACGTTAAGGTTCCTGACTCGGTTTCCCCATCGGCTAAAAACCGATAAGCCAGTTGATCCGGTTGAGATTCGGCGCGATCGCGCAGTAAATCGACTAAACTGGAAAAATTGTTCATATCGAGATTTTGATTAAACCCAGTACAGTTTAAATGAAAATTGCAATTATTTCCTCTGGTTTTCTTCCGGTTATTGATGGTGTTACAGTCAGTGCCATGATGCGACTACAACGGTTAAGTCAGTGGGGACATGAAGTGTTATTTTTCTGTCCCGACTATAGCACCATTGAAAGCATTTACCCCAATTGGCGAGAGTATACGGGAAATATTTTACCGGGTGTGCGGGTTTGTAATATACCCAGTACATCGTTTTTAGGAATTGATTTTGAGCGTAATCCTTCAATTCAATCCTATTCGATTGTCTTAAAAGAATTAGAACAATTTCAGCCTGATATTATCCATGTTGATGAACCTGAACGGCTATTCTTTGGATTTTTTAGACGGGCTGGAATTGATTATGCTAAAAAAGCTAAAATTCCTTGTATTGCCTTTTTTAGAACTTGGTTTCTATCCTACGCAGAAGATTATATTCCTTTACCTAAATTTGCCGTTGAAATTATCCAAGAAATTTTCAGACGCATTTTTGCTTGGATTTATAATAGTTATGATATCACTTTATTTACCAGCAAAATCACCTATAAAATTGCTCCCCAAATGGGAATTAAAAATGCGGTTTATTCCAATTTAGCGGGATTTGAGGCTGAACGGTTTGACCTGAATTTAAAAGAAGATAACTTTTTTGGAAAATATTATAATTTACCCGAATTAGACCCTTTAACCAAATTAGTGTTTGTTGGTCGTTTAACGCCGGATAAGGGTTGGAGTTTTACGTTAAAAGCGATGGCAAAACTAGCAAAACAAATCGATTTAGAAAAGGTCGGTTTTATTATTGTTGGGGATGGACAAATGAAAGATGAAATTATCAACGGTTTAGCAAAGTATACCCGCCATGTTTACTTCCTCGGTCGAGTTCCTTATGACCAAGTTCCAGCAGTTTATGCCAATAGCGATATTCATATTACTACATCTGAGCGAGAATCGAGGGGATTAACCGTATTAGAAGCATTTGCGTCCGGTATTCCCGTGTTAGTTCCCCGTGCGGGTGGGTTGGTTGAGAACGTTCAAGACGGAGAAAATGGATTAATCTATACGCCTCAAGATCCAGAAGATTTTACTCAAAAATTAAAACAATTAATTGATGATCCGATATTAAGAAAAACAATGGGACAGCAAGGATTAAAATCCGTCGGGAATTATAGTTGGGATCGAGTTATTAAAAATTTAGTGGAGATTTGGGAACAAAACGTGATGAAGTAAATCAGATAATATCCTGATTCATTAAAGTTGTAATTTCCCATTTTTTGATGTTTTTTATAAATTTAATTAAATATAGCAATCCTATTTGAGTTGTATCCAAAATTTCTGCTCAAAAGGGAACAGGGAACAAGGGTAATACTTCTAGCTGTTTCATATCAGTTTTAAATTATCACAACCTATTTGGGATTGCTATAAATTTAATTGAGATTATTTAAAAATGTCCTCTTTTTAAAATTTTATCAATTTCTGGTGCTGTATCATCAATTAAAATCTGAATTTTATTAATCATTCTTTGAAATACATCAGGATAATATTTTGAAGAGTCCAGAAAATCTGCATAGGATTGGCGATATCTCTTTCGAGATTCTGGTGTTTTATATTGCTGACGAATATTAGCAGGTAAACGCTTATTTTTTCTTACAATTAATACATCATCAATCTGTGTTGAAATAATAGAAACAGGCATCATATCTAAAAATTCACAGACTAAAAAATACAAAGAAGCAGGAACAGCTATTTTTAAATCTCTGCTAGTAGCCACTGCTTCTTGAAACATCGTTTTATCTAAATTAGTTTTACATTCAGCACAAACATACCCTAAATGAGATTCAAGCAGCTTATAGTTGTGAAATCCACTATCAAAAGCAGTTTTTAAATATAATTTTTTTCCTAAAACAAAATCTTGGTTTTTCGTTCTTAAACTCGGTTCACCTCCCTGACCTATATTTCCCAAAGAAGACAAAAAACTTAACCCAGAAAAAGTATTTCTAGGCCCTATTTCAAAGGATTCATCAATTCCCTGTAAACTTCTGTATATCAATTGAGGAAGAAATTCTTCAAGAATTGTATTATCCAATTTTAGTTGTCCCTTTTGACGATATAGAAAATTGTCAGAACTATCAAAGATTAAATCCAATTCAATAAAACGCTGATAGCGATTAGTTTCCTCCACTAATTTTTCTACCGTATCTGCTTGACCTGGTGTTACAGATTCTAAGGCTTTTATCCATTGTTGATATTGTTTTAGAGATTCTTGAACTCCTTCCAAATCAGCAGGAGGTAATTGAGGATTATTCAAACAAGCTTTCAGTTTATCATAATGAGGAGTTGGGAATTTAATCATAGGTCTATTATCATTTCGAGGATTTATTAATACCAATAGGGAGATGAGTTCACATCAGGAAGTTTATTAATTGCCTCTTGGAGAAAAAATTTATTTTTTTCTGAAACCACCTCTAATCCTTGACTGAGTGCTTTTTTCGCAACCTGTCTAGCAATTGTATCCCAGTTTTGAACCGATAAATAAACTTTTTTATTAATAAGATGTAATAAATCTTCTCGGATGATTTGACCAAACTTATTTTTAAATTTACGCTTTTGAGTAAGTACCTGTTCAAAAACTCCAGACTGTTTAACTAATTCAATAATAATTTCTGAGTTATAAAAAGGAACACCTAAAACCGTTGATTGATAACCAACTACAAAAATAATCCGTGTTTCCTTTTGGCAAATTCTTTGAAGTTCTTGAAGAACAGCGACTAAATCCAAACAATATTGAATGACTGTCAAAAATCGATTTCCTCGGTTAGCTCGATTTGAACCAATTTCAGACTTTGCAATTTTCAGTAAGTTCCATCCTAATAATTCTACAGAATTTCGATAATTTTGATGATAATTAAAAACATTGATGTAGGGAGGAGAGGTGATCACAAAATTTATTTGATCCTCTTCTAATGGAATTTGACGTGCATCCCCTAAAAAACTGATAATTTTTTCTTCAGAGTAAGGCATATCTCGAATTAATTCATACAGTTTAGAAGAGGTTTTGTAAATCTTTTCTCTCATTAAATTACTCTTGTCTGAGATATCTAATAGAATGACTAAGGTATCTACAATAATGCTCTCCTCTCCTTCTAAGTTTTCATAAAGAAATTTTATTTTTTTTTCAAACTTGTCTATTGGTATGGGTTGATAATATTGGCTCTCAAAAAAGCTAGATATTGAAAATAGATTCTCTAATTTTTGATTGATCGAGGCAATAATCTTTTCTCGTTCCTCTCGTTTTAAATTAATTAGTTGATAGGTTCTGCTTAAAATCCAAGCTGCTGGATTAAGTTCAAAACCTAATGCTTTTAAGCCTAAACATCCTGCTGTATATAGAACAGTTCCACTGCCTATAAATGGATCAAAAATAATAGCGTTTTTCGGCGTATAGGCAAGCATGATATTTTCAATTAACTGAGGGGAAAACTGCCCTCTCCAACAAAATAAGTTGGATCTATTTTTATCTTCAATATCCAGAAGTTTTTGAGGTAAACCTATGTTAAAATCTTTTACATCTTGACTTAAAAATAGTTTTCTAAGCTGATTAACCAAGAATAATGTATTGGGCATATCAATAAGTTATTAAAGTATAAAATATAACTCAAAAATAAGTCATACTCATTAATTAAAAATCTGGATTGATATAACAATTAAATAATCTGATAATAGTGGTTTGCGCCTCTTTCTAAATAGATCACTTTAATTAAAACCTAGCTGATTTGATTTCAATATACCAGAATGAACAAGCCAAAAGCTAGATACAGATTGACAAACTGTGTTTACAATACTTAATATAAGCAAGCGATTACAGATGAAACTGCGGGACAAAGAGCGTATGCCAACTTTTTTGCTGGTTTGGTTGGGACAAATTGTTTCTCTATTTGGTTCCAGCTTAACAGAATTTGCCTTGGGGGTTTGGGTTTATCAAACCACAGGTTCCATTACCCAGTTTGCCCTAATTTCCGTTTTTATTCATCTGCCAAACCTGTTAATTTCCCCCCTCGCAGGGGCGGTAGTAGACCGTTTTAGTCGTCGAGGGGCAATGATCCTCAACGATATTATTTCGGTCATCGGAACATTAATTTTGATGGGGTTGGTATTTTCTCAGCGTTTAGAAGTTTGGCATATTTACGTTGCTGTGTCCGTTAGTTCCATTTGCGGTGCGTTCCAATGGCCCGCTTATATGGCTTCAATTCCTCAACTTGTTCCTATGAATGAGTTGAGTCGGGCTAATGGCATGGTTCAAGTTTCTAGGGCGATCGCTAAAATTTCTGGCCCAACAATTGCTGGAATTTTAGTTAGCAGTATTGGCATCGGTTCAATTTTAATCATTGATTCAGGAACCTTTATTTTTGGGTTCATAATACTATTATTAGTTCGTTTTCCCAAAGTAGAGCATTCAATTTCTCAACGACAACCGTTCAACTTTCAACAACTGTGGAAAGAAACCCGTTCTGCCTGGAATTATATTCTAATCCGTCCGGGGTTAAGAAAATTATTAAGCTTTTTTGCAATAACTTACTTTACAGAAGGAATGCTTGCTATTTTATTCTGGCCGTTAGTATTAAGTTTTGCCACGAGTAAAGATTTAGGATTAATTCTATCTATTAGCGGTTGCGGAATGCTCCTCGGAAGCATTGCTGTTAGTGTTTGGGGTGGCCCCAAAAACCGCATGAAAGCAATTTTATGGTTAGTGGGTTTACAGGGTTTATGCCTGTGTTTAGGAGGGTTTAAACCTTCAGTTATTTTGGCAGGAATTGGAGGGTTTGGCTATTTATTTGCTCGTCCTTTTATTGTCAGTAGTAATCATACCATTTGGCAATCTAAAGTTCCCTTTGAATTACAAGGACGCATCTTTTCATTACAAAGTGTTGTTGAGCGATCGCTTTTAATTTTATCTCATATCAGCGTTGGGCCTTTAGCAGATCGCGTTTTAGAACCGATGATGGAACCCGATGGACTGTTAGCCGATACTATTGGCAAAATTATCGGAGTGGGTGCAGGACGAGGAATTGGGTTATTATTTATGTTAATTGGCATTCTCAATATTATGGCAGCCCTCATCGCCTATCGAATGCCTCGGTTACGAAGAGTAGAAAAAGAAATTCCCGATGCGATCGCAATCATCAGTTAAGCGTAGGGTGTTCCATCAACGCGCACGCACCAAAAACCCCCCCAAACCAACAGAAACCCATAAAAATCCTAAACATTAATAGAGTTAAAATGTAGCGTGCGTAGGGGCGGGGTTCTCCCGCCCAAGCGGATGCACCAAAAATCAACCCTCAACCCACACCCACCGATGAAGATTTTACAAATTATTCCTTCAATTTCTTTAGTTTATGGTGGCCCTAGTCAAATGGTACGGGGTCTTTCTGCTGCATTAGCTAAACTGGGAGTTGATGTCACCGTTTTAACCACAAATGTAAACGGAGATAGCGGTCAAGCACCCTTAGATGTTCCCTTAGATCAACCCGTCAATGAAAATGGCTATCAAGTTCGCTATTTTCCCTGTTCTCCCTTTCGTCGATATAAATTTTCTTTAGATTTATTAACCTGGTTAAAAACACACGCTTCCGAATATGATTTAGCCCATATTCATGCCTTATTTTCTCCCATCAGTTCAGCAGCAGCGACGGTTGCTCGTTCTCAAAAATTACCGTATATTTTACGACCATTAGGAACCTTAGATCCGGCTGATTTAAACAAGAAAAAACAGTTAAAAAAACTATATGCAGCAATATTAGAACGTCCTAATATTGCGGGAGCGTCTGCTATCCATTTTACCAGTCATGAAGAAGCCAGAATCTCTGAACGCTTTGGAGTCAAAACCAACGATTTAATCATTCCATTAGGAGTAACATTACCCCAATTAACCCAAACGCCTCAAGCCATTTTATCCCATTTAAAAATCAAGCCCAATGTTCCGATTATTTTATTTTTATCTCGAATTGAACCCAAGAAAGGACTGGATATTTTAATTCCCGCTTTAGAAAAAGTTTTAGCAAGCGGATTAGACTTTCAGTTTATTTTAGCAGGTTCTAATCCTCAAGATCCTGAATATGAAACTAAAATTAAACAACAAATTCAACAATCTTCTTTAGCCCCAAAAACGATTATTCCAGGGTTTGTTACAGGAGAAAATAAAACTGCATTATTAACAATAGCCGATTTATTTGTATTACCTTCTTATTATGAAAATTTTGGCATTGCAGTAGCTGAAGCCATGGCAGTTGGAACTCCGGTGGTCATTTCTAAAGGAATTTATATTTGGGAAGATGTAGAAGAAGCCGAAGCAGGTTGGGTAGGAAATGGAACCATTGATGAGATCTCAATTTTAATTGCAACCGCATTAACGAACCCTCAAGAGTGTCAACGCAGGGGTTTAAATGCTCAAAATTATGCTTTAAATCATTATCGTTGGGATGCGATCGCTCAACAAATGATTCAAGCATATCAAAGAATCAGGAGATAGGGGTAATTAAACATTAAAAACAAACTTGTTATTATTCCTCATTTTATCACTTTAAGGAAAAAGCCTGATTTTCCGTAGGCTGAAACGGCGTAATTTCAAGCCTATACCCCGAAATGGCTAAAGACAGTCACAGCTTACGAACTCTTCTTTCAACCCTTAACCATCAACCCCCAACAAATACCTATTTAAAATTTCTTTACAAAACCGAAGGCTGTGATAGTATCTGGATGGATTTACATCCAGAGAATAGCCACTCGGCTAGAATTTCTGGAGTGGAAGAGAATCGAGGAGTGCAAAATAGGATGCCCGTCGGATATTCGACTGCTATAACTGGGAGACATCATCCTGACCCTATCCGAGTTGGTGTGATTGGGGTCGGTAATATGGGCCAGCATCATACCCGTGTCTTGAGTATGCTCAAAGACGTGGAACTTGTTGGAGTTGCTGATGTTAATGTTGAACGAGGACTTGATACTGCAAGCAAGTACCGCGTTCGATTTTTTGAAGATTATCGAGATCTTTTGGCTTTGGTAGATGCCGTGTGTATTGCGGTTCCAACTCGCTTACACTATCCTGTGGGGATGGCTTGCTTACAAGCAGGGGTTCATGTTTTGATTGAAAAACCCATTGCTGCGAGTATTAGCGAAGCGGAATTATTAGTGAATGCGGCGGCGGATTATCAACGGATTTTACAAGTCGGTCATATTGAACGGTTTAATCCGGCTTTTCAAGAATTCAGTAAAGTCTTAAAAACGGAAGAAGTTTTAGCCTTAGAAGCGCGTCGCATGAGTCCCTATTCTAACCGAGCCAATGATGTTTCGGTGGTTTTAGACTTAATGATTCATGATATTGATTTAATGTTGGATTTGGTGAACGCTTCCGTTGTTAAATTAACAGCTAGTGGCAGCCGCGCTTCCGACTCTGGCTATTTAGATTATGTCACAGCTACCCTGGGTTTTTCAAATGGCGTTGTCGCTACTTTAATTAGTAGTAAAGTCACCCACCGCAAATTACGTTCTATTGTTGCCCATTGCAAAAATTCTTTAACAGAAGCTGATTTTCTCAATAATGAAATTTTAATTCATCGGCAAACAACTGCGAATTATATCACGGATTATGGTCAAGTTCTTTATCGTCAAGATGGATTAATTGAAAAAGTTTATACCAGTAATATTGAACCCCTACACGCAGAATTAGAACATTTTGTGAGTTGTGTTCGGGGTGGAAATCAACCTTCCGTTGGCGGAGAGCAAGCTTTAAAAGCGTTACGTTTAGCCAGTTTAATTGAACAAATGGCTTTAGATGGTAAAGCTTGGAATTTAGCAGAAACCGAATCAGTTATCAGTCATCAGTTATCAGTCATCAGTTAAGAGTTAAGAGTTAATAACTGATTCTTTCACTGAGAACTGTTAACTGTTAACTGATAACTGATAATTTCACTAACGAATTGATTGCCTGAAGGACTGAGGTGGATATGATCTCGATACAAACTTTGGGGTTGTGCAGTTTCTTTAAATAACGGTAAAAAATCCATATAAATCCAATTTTTATCTTGGATTAACTGTTTAAATCGTTGACGAGCTTTAATTTCATAATCCCGTGACCCTGGTTCTCCAACTTCTCGTAATAACGGTGTCATAGCTAATATAAAATTAGCGTGATTTTGAGTC
Organism: Planktothrix tepida PCC 9214; assembly: GCF_900009145.1. Classification (NCBI taxonomy): domain Bacteria; kingdom Bacillati; phylum Cyanobacteriota; class Cyanophyceae; order Oscillatoriales; family Microcoleaceae; genus Planktothrix; species Planktothrix tepida. The sequence goes on along the minus strand of NZ_LN889782.1, from coordinate 807,767 downwards.
GCGATCGCCTGAATTTTTTGGATTTTCTCTAAATTATAGGCGACAGGATCAGAGGGTTGAGGTTGTTTAGCTGGAGGAATAGGTTCAGACCGTTTTAAATAGCGGTTAAACACTTCCACTAACGCTAAAGGCGGTTTTGTATGGGGATAGTTGCGATCACGTCCTACAACCCCAGAATTTGGGGGCTGAGTAAATAAATCATCGCTATTGAGCAACAAAACAATCACCTCTGACCCAAAGGTTCCAAACCGTTGTAAATAGGCGAGTTGATTCGGTGGCCCCCAGGAATTGGCAGCGATATTCAAAACTTCCCAATTGTCCCGGTTTCCCATCCGGGCTTGCAGTTGTTGGCGAATCAACGCCGACAGGGTTTGAGATTGGTCTGTCCACCATCCCCCATTCACTAAGGAGTCCCCCAAGAGTAGAACTCGCCGGGTTTCCGGGGAAGGGATGGGAGTAATCGCGGCACTTCGCATCGAATACTGATTAATTTCAATGCGGTTGCCATAACGACGGGTTTGTTGATTCGGGGCCAATAAATAACCAATTTCCGTATCCGCTAAGTAAAGCACCGGAGAACCGAACCCAAAACCAATCCGTAGACTGATCTCAACTAAAATTAAAATCCCAAACAGAACGCTCAACAGAACTAGGGCAATTTTCACCCCTCTACCTCCACACTTTAACGTTGACACACTCCGCCGTTAACCGCTACACAGTGTAACGGGGGATTCTTAAACTCACATTTAAGATTTCCTGCTTCACAGATTCTTGACTAGGTATTACTACCCCCGTCAGACCATCTCCACAGGCATTTTCTGATCCGATATGCCCTACCGTATTTTCTATCCCACGATTTCTGATCACCTGTGCTGCTGCTACATCTCGATGGGTTTTGTAACCACATTCAGGACAATGGTGTTCTCTAACATCAAGAGTCTTTTTGCCTGTATGTAAACCACAATTCGGGCAGATTTGAGAAGTGTAATTTTTGTCAACTTCTGCGACAAATACATCTCGTTTCCACCCGACCCATTTGAGAATCGTTACAAATTGTCCAAAACCAGCATCCAGACAATGTTTAGACAGCATCCCTCGTCCCCATGACCGAAAATCAATCTCTTCAATAAAGATTGATTGAGCTTGGTCACAAAGGTGATGAGCTAATTTAAAATGCCAATCCTTACGAGTCTCAGAAATCTGTTGATGTAATCTAGCTATCTTTTGATTTAACTTGTGGCGATTATTAGATCCTTTTTGCTTATTTTTTAATCTACGTTGTAGCAATTTCAGCTTACGGTGTAGTTGATTTAAGAATCGGGGTCTTTTCACAAATTCCCCATCAGAAGTCGCTAGAAATTTATCTAAGCCTAAGTCAATACCTAATGGATGTCCGTGAAACGGAACATCAGGGATATTAACATCTAATTGCATTGAAAGCATCAGAAAATAACCCGATGCTTTCCTGACAATTCGGGCTTGTTTGATTTCAAAGCCTTCGGGTATTTCCCTAGACTTTCTCAACTTTACCCATCCCAATTGAGGTAACTTAATTAGATTACCTTTAAAACAATCTTTAAGCATTTGAGGATAGACATAAGAGCGCATCCTGTATCTATTTTTGAAGCGGGGAAAACCTAATCCTTGAGATTGCATATCCGCAAAAGCTCGGTCTAAAGTTCTTAAAACCTGTTGCAAGACTTGAGCATTTACTGATTTAAGTATTTCATTAGTTTTTTTAGCTTCTGTTAATGCTTTAGCCTGATTGTGATAATTAGGGTAGGGAGTATCAGCCGGGATAATATATTCCGTTAAGAGTGAACAAGCATTAACTGGTGATTTTCGAGAAGCTAACCAATCTTTACGTTCTCTCAGTGCATAATTCCAAACAGAACGGCAAAGGTTTAAGGTATGTTCTATTAGCTCAATTTGCTGCTCATCTGGTATTAGCTTGTATTCGTAAGTTAAAGTTAGCATTTGTTCGACCTTGTGTTAATGCTTTGCTTAAGTTAACATAATCTACACAAACCATCAAGTTATGTAAACTGTATTTCTTGTGTCCGGGTTTTATTTTTGTCTCGCGCAATTGATCTCCCATTAACCCGAAGGGTGTAGCGGGAGTCCTCTTGCTCGGTTTAAGATAGAATTCTAAAATGTACTGTCTTTATTCATTTTGAGACTCACCATCCTCTGCTTGTACTCTGCATAGAGGTAAAGCTGCAAAATTTTGGGGGTCATAGGTAAATCTGTGGACTTAGATCAAATCTTTAAAACTCCAAATCCTATCATCGGTGTTGTACACCTGTTGCCTTTACCGACCTCTCCCCGTTGGGGAGGGAATCTCAAAACGGTCATTGACCGGGCTGAACAGGAAGCAACGGCTCTCGCTTCAGGCGGGGTCAATGGCATTATCGTTGAAAATTTTTTTGATGCCCCCTTTGCCAAAGATCAAGTTGACCCGGCCGTTGTCAGTGCCATGACCTTAATTGTGCAGCGAATTATGAACTTAGTAACGCTGCCGATTGGGATTAACGTCCTGCGGAATGATGCTCAAAGCTCCTTAGCGATTGCAGCCTGTGCAGGTGCTCAGTTTATCCGCGTGAATGTATTGAACGGGGTCATGGCGACAGATCAAGGCATTATTGAAGGTCACGCCCATAAGCTTTTACGCTATCGGCGAGAATTAGGCTGCGATGTCAAAATCTTAGCGGATGTTTTAGTTAAACATGGTCGCCCTTTAGGATCTCCTAACTTAACTACGGCTGTCCAAGAAACCATTGAACGGGCCTTAGCTGATGGGGTGATTCTTTCGGGTTGGTCTACCGGAAGTCCCCCCAGTTTAGAAGACTTAGAACTCGCTAGTGCTGCTGCGATGGGAACCCCAGTTTTTATTGGCAGTGGTGCAAGTTGGGAAAATGTGGGAACCCTAATGCAAGCAGCCGATGGCGTAATTGTGTCCAGTTCTCTGAAACGCCATGGACGCATTCATCAACCCATTGATCCGAGTCGAGTCAGTCAGTTTGTTGAAACCACTCGGCGCAGTTTAGAGGCTCATGCTTCCTCTTCCCCTTGGACGAAAGACAGCCCAACACCAGTCATCAGTAATCAGTAAGATCATAGGGTAGACGTGTCTGGGTACGTCTGTATTACCGATCACGGATTAGCTCTTACACTGATTACTGATGACTGACAACTGATAACTGAATTTATGCGCGGACGTTCTACTCCTTGGATTCATCTTTGGTCACGCAGGATTATTGCGGTTATTGCAATTGTGGGTGTGATCGAAAATATTTATTTAACCGCAATTAAGCTGATGGGAGGGACGGCGGTTTGTCCCACTTCCGGTTGTAATGAAGTGCTCAATAGTCCTTATGCAACTGTCTTGGGTTTACCCCTAACCTTGTTTGGACTTGTAGCTTATACAACTGTTCTGCTTCTAGCCCTTGCTCCTCTCAGCGTCAACCCGGTCACTCAAAAATCCCGTCGCCAGAAGTTGGAAACTCAGACCGGGTTTGGGCTATTCCTCGTCACCACCGCAATGGTGTGTTTTAGCAGTTACTTAATGTATCTGCTCTTTTTTAAAATTCAAGCGATTTGTCCCTACTGTATTGCTTCAGCCCTTTTCTGTGTCAGTCTATTTGTTCTAAACCTAATTGGCCAGACCTGGGAGGATGTGGGTCAGCTTTGGTTATCCGGTTTGGGGGTCGCCATGATTACAGGAATTGTAGCCCTAGGTTTATACAATAGTGTTAATGTTGCCAATCTCCCTGCTTCTGCGGATGAGAGTCAAGGAAAAGTCGGGTTAGCCATTACGACGACATCAGGGCCCGCAGAAATTGCCTTAGCTCGTCACTTAACCCAAATCGGCGCGAAGGAGTATGGAGCTTATTGGTGTCCCCACTGTTATGATCAAAAGCAACTATTTGGCAAGGAAGCGTTTGCTATCATTAATTATGTGGAATGTGATGCTAACGGTAAAAATCCTCAAACCCAACTTTGCCAAGAAGTGGGGATTAAAGGGTTCCCAACGTGGGAAATTAAAGGGGAATTTTACCCCGGAATTCAACCGTTAAGAAAATTAGCTGAATTATCAAATTATCAGGGACAACAAAACTTTAAGTTTTGATCAAGATTAAGCATCGAGTTGGGTAGGTTGTTAATCGGGATCTGGCAGACCAGGGATAGATTTCAAAACCTATCCCTATCTAAAATATTGATAACGGTTGATCACTTAAAACTTGTGGGACGAATTCGTTCTGTGTCTTTTCTACATCGCATCTTCTTAGACGGAGGCGTTAGGTTAATGTTGATTCACCAGATGAAGTCAACATCTAACAGACTCCCAGGTTTAATTTTAGTTTTAATTGTAAATAGATTACCCTGAAATTGGGGTGAATGGGCATTAACTTTAATACAATACAGAAACAGGATGGTTTCATTAGATGTTGAAGAGATTTAAGGGTTCTCGTCGTCAAGTTGTCCCGGCTCTAAAACGGTGGTTATCTCATGAAGGTCGAGTCTTAGCCACTTCTTCTAGTGTGGCAGGAGTTGTGCTTCTGATTCGATTTTTAGGCGTATTACAACCCTCAGAATGGGCTCTGTTTGATCAATATTTTCGTTGGCGTCCCCTAGAACCTGTTGATGAGCGAATTGTCATTATTGGCATTGATGAACAAGATTTACAAAAATATGGATTTCCCACTTCTGATGGGATTCTTGCTCAACTTTTAGAAAAAGTTAATGCAGCTAAACCCAGAGCTATTGGTTTAGATATTTATCGAGATTTACCCATCGAACCCGGACAAGCAGAATTAGAAAAAGCTTTTAAAACAATTCCTAATTTAATTGGAATTGAATTATTAGAAACTGACCGAAAAGATGGAGTTCGCCCTCCTGAAATTTTAAAAGATAAAAAAGAAATTGGTTTTAATAATTTAGCACGAGATGCTGATGGGAAAGTCCGAAGAGGTTTATTATATAGTGATACTGAAGATGGACAAACTCACACCAGTTTTGCGTTGAAGTTGGCTTTAATTTATCTCAAATATCAAGGCATTAAAGAAGAGTCTTATTCTCCAGACTCTAATGAGTTAAAACTAAAAAATACGGTATTTAATCGGTTTAAACCTAACGATGGCTCTTACATCAGAGCTAATGATAGAGGTTATCAATTTTTAGTCAACCTCCGAGGGCCATCGGGAACTTTTCCCAGTATTCCCATGCGAGATATTTTAGAAAATCGTGTCTCTCCTGATGTGATTAAAAATCGGATTGTAATTATTGGTTCTAAGGCGGCTAGTATTAAAGATTTTGAATTAACGTCCTATAGTGATGGGGTTTTTAAAGCCTCCGCACCCATTTATGGGGTAGAATTGCAAGCTCAATTAATTAGTCAAATTATCAGTTCTGTTTTAGACGGTCGAACGTTAATTAAAGTTTGGCCGGAACCGTTAGAATGGCTGTGGATTTTCGGGTGGTCTTGGGTGGGTGCAGCCTTAAGTTGGAAATTGCAATCCCCTCGTCGTTCTGTGGGTTTAATTATTTTAATGACTATCGGGATAACGGGAGCTACTTACCTGGCTTTTCTAGGGGGTTGGTGGATTCCTGTGATTCCTGCTAATCTAGCTTTAGTGGGGTCTGCGGGGGTGATTATTGCCCATTTTGCTCATTTACAAGGACAGTTAAAACGCTCTACGGAATTTTTACAAAGTATTATTAATACGATTCCTGACCCCATTTTTGTTAAGAATAAAGATCATGAAAAGCTGGTCTTGAATCAAGCTTATTGTAAATTTGTGGGTTATCCTTTAAATGTATTAATGGAGAAAAGTGATGAAGAACTTTTTCCCAAATATGAAGCAGAACTCTTCCGCCAACAAGATGAACTGGCATTTCATACCACTTGGGAACAGGAAAATGAAGAACAATTAACCGATGCTCACGGTATTACTCATTATATTGCGACGAAGCGATCGCTACACCGAGATGCGGCAGGAAATTTATTTTTAGTGGGGGTGATTCGGGATATTACAGAACGCAAATTGTTAGAAGATAATTTAAAACAAATTGCCGCCGAACTAAAGCGCTCAAATGCTGAACTGCGAGTTTCCGCCGAACATGACCCTTTAACGGGACTTCCCAACCGTACCTTATTTAATGAACGCTTAAGCCAATCCTTAGAATGGGCCGAAAGTCAAAATCGTTTGGTAGCACTGTTATTTTTGGACTTAAACGACTTTAAGGATGTCAACGATAATCAGGGACATCATATTGGAGACTTACTGCTCAAAACCGTTGCGAACCGACTCAAAGGGTGTTTACGGGGAAGTGATACCGTCTCCCGTTTAGGAGGAGATGAGTTTACTGTTATTCTTCCTGGAATTCCCAGTAAGTCTGATGCGGCGAGAGTCGCCCAAAAAATCCTTGATACGATTACTCAAGAAACTGTCTTAGAAGGACATCATCTCTCCATTACCACCAGTATAGGGATTAGTTTTTATCCAACGGATACTCAAGATCTCGAAACCCTGATTAAGTTAGCAGATACTGCCATGTATCGAGCCAAGAGCAGTGGAAAAAATTTGTATGAGTTTGCGAATCTCTAAGCTAACTCCAACTGTATATCTACAGAGAATTTCCCTGACGGTTTTATGTTAAATTATAAAAATATTTTATAATTATTGTAATGATTTTTAATCATAGACTTTATATCAGGGGGAATAGGGCTGATTGTCAAAAACTCTCCCAGAATACTCAGTGTAAATACGGAATATAATTGATATACTTGAACCATTAAGGCAGTTTTGTTATCGTTGGCTGCCCTGGTTGAAAGATTAAAGGTTTAATTAGGGGGTAAAACGATTGTGGTTTCTAGCCTAACACTCAAAATATTGGCAGGGGTTTGCTGTTTGCCCTTAAGTGTTGCCTTGCTTTTTGCTCTCATCCTTAAGTTTGGGCCAGCCAACCCGCTTAATCTTTCTCAATTTCATCATTTTTGGGTTCCCTCAGATTTAATTTGTGAGTATGTTCCTCCTAAAACGGGAAAACCCCCAGATGGCGATGGTTCTGGCTCACGAACTTAATCGGGAACCGGTGGTGATTTCCAAATTTGATTTTCTTGAATTAAAGTATGAACTTGCCAGCTTGGGTCTGACTGTGGGTAATCTTGTCGATAATGACCCCCACGACTTTCAAGGCGAAACGCTGCACTCTTCAAAATTAACTCGCCAATGCTGAGTAAGTTACGAGTTTCTCCCCATTGTTTTAAATCATGTGCCTTAATGCCCACTAATTCCCAATGACTCGAATCACTCGGATGTACACGAGATAATAATTGGCTGATGGGTAAAGCTAAAAATTCTTCAGACCATGCTTTCACCTGAGTTAAACCCTCCTCCAAGTGATCAGACTGGCGACAAATCCCAGCACTTTGCCATAGGACATGGGGCAAGTGGGATCGAATTGTTTTAATTCTAGCATAGTGTTCCTCCCAGTGGGAGTCACTCAAAATCACTGGCTTGATTTCTAAAGTTGAATCAAATTTTTCCTTCGTTGTCGGAAGGTTACGAAAGTCAATAGATGCTAGTTGAGCACCAAACACTAAACATTCTAGCAAAGAATTGCTGGCTAAACGATTCGCACCATGCACTCCGGTACTGGCTGTTTCACCCACTGCATAAAGTCCAGGGATAGAAGTTTGACCTTGAGTATCCGTCACAATACCCCCCATCCAATAGTGGGCTGCTGGGGTCACAGGAATGGGTTGATTTAAAATATCAATGCCCCACTGTTGACAAACTTGAATAATATTCGGAAAGCGATAGCGGATTTTGTCCGGGGGAATAGACCGTAAATCTAACCAAACTTGTTCTCCATGATTTCCCGGTTGTTGACGTAACTGTTGCAAATGGTTAAAAATAGCCCGACTGACCACATCTCTGGGCGCTAATTCTCCCCGGCTATCATAATCAAAGACAAACCGCCGACCTTGGCTATCAATTAAGTGGGCCCCTTCTCCTCGGACGGCTTCACTAATTAAAAATCGCGGCGCTCCCGGTTGGGTTAACGCCGTTGGGTGGAATTGGAAAAACTCTAAATCTCTCAGTAATGCTCCGGCTCTCCAAGCAATAGCCACCCCATCCCCGGTACTCACTTCTGGGTTTGTGGTGTGGGCAAAAACTTGGCCTCCTCCCCCCGTGGCTAAGATTACAGCCTTTGCTTTCACCCGATAAATCTGATGATTGTGAATCAAACTGATGCCTTGGCAGCGTTGGCCGTCGGTATCCATCCATAAATCTAAGGCGAAGGCGGGAGAAATAATTTTAATATTAGGTCGTTCTAAGACTCGTTCAGTTAAGGTTGTAATCACAGCCCGTCCAGTTGTATCGGCGGCGTGCAAAACTCGATGACGGGAATGGGCTGCTTCTAAGGTGAGGGCTAACTGGCTTTGATGCCGATCAAAGGCTACGCCTAATTCTACTAACCGATGAATACATTTTGGCGCATGATTCACTAGAAATTGAACAGCCTCTACTTCACATAACCCAGCCCCAGCTTTTAAGGTATCTTCTAAATGCAGGGTGGGAGAGTCATCGCTTGAAATAGCAGCAGCAATTCCTCCCTGCGCCCAATCACTCGCTGATAGGGGTAGAGCATCTTTACTCACTAAGCCAATCTTCAAGTGTTCAGGTAAACAAAGGGCGGTATATAATCCCGCCGCTCCTGTACCCACAACCAACACATCAAACACTAAGGGCAGGTGGGAAGTTAAGGAAGTCTCAATAACGGTCATGGGTCAGTGCCAGGATGAGGGGTTGGTTTTAAGTCAGGGATGAGGGTTTTGCTCTGTACCAGTGGTGTACAGTACCCCAGAACCATAACAGATTTAAACGGATTAAACTGACGTTAGAGATTATGTTAACTTTTTTTAATCTCGTTAACATAATCCGTACATTCTGACACTGAATCCCAAAAATGGCTTAGTCGTAAGCCCCAACATTTAACCGTTGGTCACCTTCGATAAACACAGACTCAGGAGGAGTCACGGTAAAGTTCTCTAAATTCTGTTGCAGAATTTCTTTTTGTTGTTCTGTCAAACCAGATATTTTCAACACATCCTCAACGGAATCATAGGGTGCATTCAGAATAATCAGTGACCCTAACTTGGGAAACATTCCTTTGTATTGACGAAAATCTCGCAGATCGCTATTATTTAAGTCCAATTTATTGCGAACCTTAGCCATCTTGTCATCAACACGATTTCTCCGAGGCGTTTCCGTTGCTAAGATCGGAGAAGTAACTCCATACTGCATCACGTTTAAGTTTGCAGCTAAAGCACTTTGATGTCCAGTCCATCCTAGACAACCCACTATTAAAACTAACACAGCCAACAGGCGACTCAATCGTTTCATCAACGCTCTTCTCCCAACTGACATAAACAGCATTTACAAGAATTTGATATTTTCAGGCAGAATGAGTAGCAAAGTGTATTCTACCATTTCCTTTACCCCCAATTTAGGCGCAAAGTTCAATAGAAAAACTCGCTGATCCCCTAGCTAAAAAGCCCGGATTTGGAAGTTTACTCAAATCACAGTTCAGTTTATGCTGTTGTCAACCTTTTCCGGTTTTATGTAAACTTTCTTAAAATTTGTTACGGTTCTGGCATGGGAGCGGTCGCAACTTATCGCAGTCCCACACCCATCCCATAACTATAAATACTTAAAACTTGATCTTCAGCACTCATAATGATTTTAATTCCGGTTCCATCAGGGTTCATCCATTCATAAGCCGCCTTAAAATTCTCTGCTAATTCGGGATTAAAGCCTGTATTCACGGTTCCTTCACTCCCCATAATCACTTTCACCTGTTCATAGGTCATTCCTAATCGCAATTGATAATACTGTTCACGGGTTGCTAAGGTTGGCCCTTCTGGATGGTTCGGGGGTGCGAGTTGTCCAATTGTATAGTTGTCTAAATTTTGGGTCAAAACCGAGGTAACGTTTTGATTTTGATCAAAGATTACGGTAATTCGAGAACCATTGGGATTTAACCAATGATAACGATGGTCTGATAAGTTCTGGGGAGAATGATTGATTTCTTCATCTTTTTTGCCTTCACTACCCATGATTTTAACGACTTCATCATAAGCCATTCCTAATTTAATTTGATTATATTGATCAATCAGAATGGTACTTTGGGATAAATTTTGTAACGTTCCGTCTTCAGCTTTTGTTACTTGTAAATGTTCGGGATGGCTTAAATTATAAGACGCTAATTTGATTACTTTTTTATCGGCATCAAAAACAATACTAATTGCTGAACCATTTCCATTAATCCAATGATAAATTACGGGGGAATTAGGGTTCTGATTGTTTGTAAACCCCCGATCTTGTTGTCCTTCTGACCCTAAAATCGTTTTGACTTGATCATAGGTCATGCCAATTTTCAGTTGACTATATTGCAATAAGTTATAGGGATTAGCTGTTGTCGGTTGTGCTTGAACGGGTAAACCCCAGAGAAAACTACTGATTAATCCCGTTACTACTATTCGCTTCATCACCATTGTTCCTCACACTTGCAGATTGTTGGTTGTTATTTTATCGGAATTTTAGTAGAGACTCATAGCCTATCTTGTCTGGGGTAGGGAACTTAACATAAGCTTACTTTATTGCAAAAGAGTTATTGTTTTAAATTTTAAAAGTTTATCTCAATTTTGGGGCAAATTTTGTCAAGAGGTTATTGCAAGCTATTTGCAACTATTGACGCAATTACGCCGTTTGGTGCTATAATACAAAAAAAATAATCTGGGTAAGTATAGCTTTATTAAAAATCATAGGTCTAAAATCCTGATTTTTCGTGTAATCATAATATTACATTCCTGAATTTACCTTGAAGTGTGATACCAAATTTTCAGAGACTATTTTGATCTGCAATAAGTTGATCTTGACAAAATCATCGTTTTATGTATTTAAGCCAACTTCGATGGTTGAGCCGTCTCCAATATGCTCTTTTTAAATTCATCAATAACTCTCGCATTTGCTCAAGATTAAGCGGTTTTCCACCATAACGCCAACCAATATAGCCTTGAGACAATTCATCAATAACTTCAGCTTCCGCAATTGAATGATATTGCTGTAACCAAGACGCATATTCTAACGGGGTTTGTGCAGGATGTTTCGGATAACCTTTACTGGCTAAAACCGCTAAGAGTTGTTGGTAAAGACTTTCTTCAGGAGGGAGTTTCGCCAACCAACGACGATAGCTCCAACCCTGCCAAATATCCCAACTTAACCACCCGAAAAATGCAATCACAGTGGTAATAATTAATCCACTAAAAATCCCTAACCCTCCCTGGGTAAATAAACTAAAAAACCAACGAATTCCTTGAAGTATTCCTAAAATTATCGTTCCTAAAATCGCTTGTAACCCATTCACAACCGGAGAAGGTAGCCAACCCGCCACCCAACTCCAAAACGCTTTTAAGGCACTAAAAGTTTGGTCTTCTTCCACCGAAGGGGGAATTAAATCCATCCCCGGAATGGGATTAAATGCAAACCAACCATAGTTAGGGAAATATACCTCTGTCATCGCAAAAGCATCAGTATTTTTCACAACGTATAACCCCGTAAAATAATTAAACTCCCCAGGGTTAAACCCGGCGACCAGTCGCGCTGGAATTCCGATAGAACGTAACATTATTGTTAGAACCGTAGAAAAATGATCGGGGTAGCCTCCGGTGATTTTTTCTCCTGGAGGACTATCTTGATACCCAAATAAAAACGCTGCAACTAAATCTTCATTTTTCTTTAGAAATGGAGGTTCCTTTTGTAATTTATAATTGGGGTTTTGTTTAAGATATTGTGCTAAATATAAAACTTTTTCATAGGTTGAATCTAAAGGTTTCTTATTTTGGGCGACTTGATTGACGCTGGCTAAGATTTCTTCTGTTTTTTTCCTGACTTTCTCCTCGATTTCTTCAGGAACTTGTAAATAATATTTTTTGATAGTTTTGGGATAGTTCGTTGATGCTTGTTGTAATTGATTGCGGTTACGATAGGGAACTTGAGAAACCACTGTGTAAGTCATTCCCTCTCGGAGTTCCAAAGGTGAGCGTAAATTCCCATCAGGATCAACAGCGATTTCCTCAGTGGGAAAATAGATTTCTTTTGGCTTATCCATCGCCGGAATTAAACTCGGAAGTTGTTGCAGTACGGTATAACTCTGAACCACTTCTTGCATTTTTGCTTGAGTGATTAACGGAAACAAATTAAACTGATACGACCAAATCGAACGCCTTAAAGGAATTGTTCTATCATTACGAGAAATTTCCCATCCTTGTCCGGTATAGCGATCAAAAGCCACGACTCGCCAAAATCCCCTCGCTTGTGAGCGCACTCGTAGAACGTCTTGAGGCTTTAATGCTCCGCGTAAATTCTGATTAATTTTCGTATTAAATCCATAATAAAACGTATCGTTTAGCGTTCCGGCTCCTGTTTCCTGATTTAATCCAGTACCACCCCCACCGGAATTATTATTCTGATCTTTTCCTGAAGACACATAACCTGGATTTAAAATTTGTCTGCCATCAAATTGTCCCGGTGGCATTTTAATCGGAGAACTCACCGGAAATGTTCTTAACTGATATCCTGGGAACCGAGGAAGAGCGGTAAAAATAATTAATCCTAAAGCAACTACGACTAAAAAAAGAATTCCAACAAACTTAAAATTTACCTGACTACCCGGTTGCTGTGATGTTTTTTTCGACTTAAATTCAATATCTCCTAACCCTAACCGAGAGCGATAATCTAAAATTAACGTCGGTAAAGCCAACCCCAAAAATACTAACACCACAGGCGCAAACGCCATCGTTTGACTAAGCGTCCCTGCGACTCCCAATAAAATCAACCCAATCACCATCGAATACCCCAAATCTTTGCGACGGGGTAAATCAAAACTATGTAAAACCTGTAATTCAATTAATAATCTGGCTAACGCTAACCGCGTATCATTCATTTCCCCAAATAGTCGCCCAAAAAATGCAGCCAGGGCAACTAACATTCCAATCGCAATACAAAATTTAATCGGCACATTGCGATGGCGGCGACGAAACCAACTCCAGGTTGCCCCCAGGATACTTACAGGAATTGCCCATAAATTCAGGGGTTCCTCAATAGCAACATCCGTTGCCACAATCCCCGCAATCACTAACAATTGAACTAACACCCGTAGCCACAGGGAATCCTCCGGTACTGGCTTGGGTGCTGCTTCAATCCGTCGCCATAATTGACTAAAAAAAGGGATTGAGGGTGTCATCGTTTAAGCTTAAAGGTTAAAGGGTTGAAACCTTAAACTACTTTAACTTAAGATCACCTAAACTGACAGACTAAATTTAGCTTATGGGTTGCTCCTTATTCAATCCAAGGTTGGGGGCAAATTGCAAAACAGAGGGGATTTTGCTCGTCACTATGAAATAAAACATGAAGTCGATAAATTCGGTTCGGTTCCGGGTCTATTAGTTCCAGTTTCAAATATCCGGGAGATTCCCGTTGCGCTGTTGCTGATCTCGTGTCATCTAACAGTTGCAACCGCCCTCCGGCTGGAAGTTGACCCAGAATTTTCAAACTAGATCCATACTCGGTTTGAACATATTCCACCTCAAGGGTCAATTCTCCTAAAGTCGTTAACCACTCTTGGTGAACAGGAGCTTGATTCAAACCACAATTGAGAGTCAAAGCCTGAAGAATTTCCTGCGCTGCTAATAATAACAACACCATTTGTTGCTCAGGGGTTGCAGTTTCATAACAAGGCTGAGACTCGGTTAAATCGGTATAACTTCGTAAACGCCCTAGAATCACATAACCTGCCAATTCATTCAGAGGTTGGGATTCATTAGGAAATAACGTTTCCACCACCTGAACTAATTTAGCACCTTGCTGCAAAGCAGAGTGAACCACTTTTTGACAAGGAACCAATAATTGATCAAAAACCCACTCTGGTAGAGGAACTGACCATCTCAATTGCTGTCGATGAGCAACCCAAAGATTAGACAGAGGAACCGGTTCTTCCCTGAATGCGTCTGGATATTCATGCTGCAAATCAGTGCCGACGGGTTCCCAAGGAAACAAGGGCGGGTTCAGTTGAATCGTGGGTTTGAGTCTTTCTCTCAAAACGGTCTCAAATCGGTTTTTCACAATCGGTATATCTCCCAGTGTGAATCGTTGACTGTTGGGGTCGAAAACGTCCATCTCTTCAGAATCGAGGGGGTCTAATTCCTCCCCCTCTAAGTTTTCAACTCCAGAAGTCTCATCAGGAATGGGATGGGAGTTTAATCCATCCTGAGCCTGATGAGATAAAGATGTCGTTGGCTGTTGCAACAACCAGTCAAAGAATCGACGCTCACAGCATTGATTATCTCGGTTTGCTTCGTTATTCATCACTGGATGCCCCTGCTCCGGATACTGAACGATTCCTGATTTCCCAAGCCAACTCTAACAATTTAAACCAACGTTTTTGAATCTGAGCTTCTTTGCAATTTAAACTTTTGGCAATTTCCGCATCAGACAATCCTTGTTGTTTTAACCTTAACAAACTCTCCTGCTCCGAACCAATTTGAGTTAAGAATTCTTGCCATTGATGAGGCAATAACCCTAAATCTCGTTCTAAATCTGCTTCTAACCATTGGTGAACTAATTCCCAACGATGTCCTAAAGCAAATCGAAGCAGATGATACTTAAATCGTTGCTGTAAATAATCACGCTGACGGGATGTTAATCCTAGGATTTTCTCAATTTCACGAGTGGGTAAATCCTGTAACCGCAAGGCAAAATAGTCGGCACAATCTTGTTGTTTGTGTTCTTCTAAATAAGCCATCAGTTCCTCTACTACCGTTTGACGGAGAGAATCGGACTCTGATTCGTTGGACTCTGTTACCATTGCGGCTCGGACTTGCTGGAGTGAGGAATCATTCCAGGTGGTATCAGATTCGGAACCTGACCCCTCAGCGGCTTGTTCTAAATCAACAAAACTTTCTTTAGGCTGTTGTTGAGAGAAGGTTTGCGCTCTGAGTATAATCAATTGCTGACTCCGACCCCGGGCTAAAGGAATTCGCCGTTTACCGTAGCGTTCCGTAAATGCCATATATTCCGCAAGTTCCAAGAGTGTCCGAGGACGGTAGGTGGCAGCTAACTGCGCTTCTTTACGAAAGGCATTCAAGGTTTCTAAATAAAAGGCTTGTAAAAAATCCTTAATTAATTCCAATCGAGCTTGGTAACTCGATTGCACTTGAGGAGGAGTAATATATCGATAAACAATCGCGCTCAAGGTACTATGTAACTCCAACGGCCCTTGTTTTGACCCTAGCTTATAATATTGAATACATTGCTGTAAACGGTGTTGAGCTAAAGTCATGGCCCAAGTTTCTATATCCCCTGAGTCTTGAATCCGTTTGCTTTCTGTACAAATACGGGTGGCTTCTTCGGTAATTCGTTCTGCAACATCCCGACAGTTTTGTTCAGAAGCACGAGTGGATTGATTCAGTTCTCTCAATAGCCTTTGGAAAATGGTTTCGCTTTGGCAGATTTCCCCCATGATGTCTAGTTACTACAATGACCCTAACACAATGATTCCAGAATCAGTCTTGGATTTCCGGATGGTTTACTATTGTGGAACAGGCATCTTGCCTGTTCATTGGGAGATGTGGGAAAGAATACAGTCAACAGTCAACAACCAACACCTATGAATTTAGATCAACAAATTCAAACTTTAATTGATAAAGCACCTCAAGATGGAACAACTCCCCAGGTTGTTGAAGCGATTTCACCTGCGCTAAAACTATTAGCAGAACAATTGCAACATCCCGAATATTATATTTTACAAACTTTAGATCAAAGTTGGGTGATACAACCGTTTATTAATGTAGATCAACCCAAACTCAAAAAAAGAGTTATTTATGCGTTTTCCACTTTAGAAGATGCGTTAAGTTATGGGAATCCTGATTCCGGTTCTCAACTTGTAGCGATTCCGTTACCCGTTACTCATATTCTATTCCAAATGGTTGTCTTAGAAATGCCTGATAGTTTATATTTCTTTGAAATTCCTAAAAATTTTCAGTCGGCTACCGAAATCAAACGCAGTGAAATTCAAGAATTAGTACAAATTTATCTCCAAGACTATCAACAACGTCGTCAGTCTAAATCCCGTAAAATTCCACCAAATATTGCTTAAAGTCGTTATCAGTTATCAAGTATCCGCATCATCAGTTATCAATTATTAGTTGAAAACAGTCAACTGTCAACTGTCAGTAGAGACGCACCATGGTGCGTCTGTACACTGTCAACTTTGCCGTTAATAAAGCCGGCTCAAAACATAATCGGCTAAATCGATTAATACCTGTCGAGATTCACAGACTTGAAAAGATTCGATGTACTTGACGGCTTGTTGAGCATGATCAGATGCTAATTCCCTAGAACGTTGAATGCCTGAGCTATCTTTGATTAAGGTTAAAGCTTGTTCTAAATCTCCTTCCTGAGCAAATTCTCGCTCGATTAAAGCTTCCAAAGACGGTTTTTCTTCTAAAGCATAGAGGGTCGGTGCGGTTAAATTTCCACTTTTGAGATCAGAAGCGGCTGGTTTTCCTAATTCCTCGGTGACACCAGTAAAGTCCAAAATATCATCGACAATTTGGAAGGCTAAACCAATATGGCGACCATAGTTATATAAATCTTCTGCCTGTTGGGTTGAAACCCCACTTAAAACACCTGCTGCTTTAGAACTATTGGCAATCAAAGAAGCAGTTTTATAATAACTTTTTTCTAAGTAGGCTTCAATTGATAATCCCGTATCAAATCGATTCAAACCTTGTTGGATTTCTCCCTCTGCTAAATCCATAATTACTTGGGAGAGTAATTTGACAACTTCCAAGTTATCCAAATTGGCTAAATACCAAGAAGATTGAGCAAATAGGAAATCTCCGGCTAAAACCGCAACTCGGTTATTGAATAAGCTATGAACCGTTGGCACTCCCCGACGCATTTCAGCATCGTCCACCACATCATCATGGACAAGACTGGCCGTATGGATCATTTCTGTGATTTCTGCTAACCTCCGATGCTTGAGGGTAATATTTTGATCGGGCATTGTGGTTCGGGAAATCAACAGGACAATCGCAGGACGTACCCGTTTCCCTTTGACACTAAACAGGTGTTCTGCGGCTGCATACAAAATCGGATGTCGTGCACCGACAAGTTGTTTTAAGTTATCGGTCAACTGCCGCAGGTCTGCTTCAACTGGCGAAAATAGAAGAGTTTGCGATGTCATGGATTAGCCAACTCAGGCGTTGAGTTAACAAAATTTTACATATTATAGTCTAATTTTAATCTGTTTCGGTTCAGGGGATCGCATTTAAGTTGAAACAGGAGTCTGGAAATTTCGACGTAAATAGACCCTAATCCAGAATGGATAGGGATTTTAACACTTCTGTCTAACTGTTGAGAGAGGTTACTTCTGGCTATTTCCCATCCCCTCTAGCTAGGTGTTGTCTCCCGGTTGGGTAAGCCACCCCAAAGCAAAAAAAAAATTTCCTGAAATGCTCCTGTTTTCTAATTTTTGTGTTATCTTAACATTAAGAGTTTAACCAATAATTCTACACATTAAGGGAAACGGGTCTAGCGATGGGATTAAGGATAATCAATCGCCACCTGATTGTTTCATTGGCTTTCGGATAGCCGTTAGAACTTTTTTTAAGAGTTCGCAAGCGGATTCCAGTCGGTGGACTTATCCATGACATCGGTTAGAGGAGTCTCTATTTAGGGTTTTCTGAGAAAACTCTAGGGTTTTTCATAGGGAATCTTCTGGCGGAGTTAAGTGTGAGCAATATTTCCAGGGGATGAGAATTTCCCATAGAAATTTTTAGTAGTAGGTCATAAAAGCTAGACCCTGGCTTTGCGTGTTGACCTTATGTAGCGGATATTAAACTCCTGTGCGCTCCTTCTCCTAATTCTTGTGGCTGGCTCCTATGTTTTATAATGATATGCCTTTAATCATCCCGCTTTTGGCAACGGGCTATGTTTTAATGATTTATTTGCTCTTAGCCCTCGCTAAGTATACAACAAATATCTCTCGATTGAGATCTTAAAAATCTATCTTAAATCAGTTTTCCCAAATTACTGGCTCAAGTAATCAAGAATTCTGAAATGATGCAATGGAAATGGAAAATGAAAAACAGACCCACCCAGTTTGAGACAAGCTGAGTGGGTATTGTTGCTAAATATCAGGTTAATGATGGGGTAATACCATCACTGACCGCCATAGGGGTACTATTGACGGGTTCCATCGTGGGTAACGTAGTCGCTTCTACCAGGGGAGTAAACCCTAACCACTGAACCGAAATAGAAGCAAACTGTTGAGGACAACCACTGACGCAAAAGCGAGTGGGTTTGGGAGAGTGAGTATTCCGCAGTCCTAACAGTTCTAATTCTTTAGCCGCAGCTTTAACTAAAGACACCGCCGGGTCAACAAGTTGAACGTGAACCGGAAGGATAGAACGCAAGACAGGAGCTAAATGGGGATAATGAGTACAGCCATAGATCAGGGTATCAATTTGCTGCTGAATTAAGGGGGTTAAATAGTCCCGTGCCACTTGATGGGTATAAGGATCATGAATCCGGTTTTGTTCAATTAAGGGAACAAACTCTGGACACCCCACTTGCCAAACTTGAACAGAAGAATCTGTTTCCTGAATCGCGTGACGATAGGCATTACTCGCGGCTGTTGCGGGAGTAGCAATCACCCCAATTCGTTTACCCTGTCGCACGGCGGCTTGAGCACCCGGAAGAATTAATCCTAGGATGGGGATATCAAATTCATCTTGAACCGTTTCTAAGGCGAGGGCGGAACTGGTGTTACAAGCCATGAGAATCATTTTGGCATCCTGTTGCATCGCCCACAGAATAATGGGACGGACAAACTGCAAGATTTCCTCTCGTGAGCGGGTTCCATAAGGCAACCGCGCCGTATCTCCAAAGTAAAGAACGGATTCATTGGGGAGTTGACGGTAGAGTTCCCTTAAAACCGTTAATCCTCCGACACCACTATCAAATATTGCGATTCTTTTTTGTCGATTGTCCGTTGTCATGAGTTAAAAATCAGTCTTTGATTGTCTGTTATCGATGGTTAATAGGTCTGTTGTCAAGTCTGTTGACTGTTAAACCAAAGTAATAGCCAATAGGGAATAAATTATTTCTTCCCCCTGTCCCCCTATCCCCTCATCCCCTTGCCCTCCTTTTCTTCCTCGTCTGTGTGAATGCCGGAAACCTGATGTTTAAGTTTTGGACTAGAGTTGTTGCAACTTGAAGTCATTATGAGTATGATATAGAAAGACAAGGAAAAAGGAAAAGGAGGATAAACTTCATGCAGGTTAAAGACATTCCTCTCAAGCAGATTCGTCGTCCTCTGCCTCGTGGAACAGACCCAAAAAAAGTTGAAGCCTTAATGAAATCGATTCAAGAGATTGGCTTACAGGAACCGATTGATGTGTTAGAAGTGGACGGACAATATTATGGATTTTCAGGATGTCATCGCTATGAAGCTTGTACAAAATTAGGGTTAGAAACCATTCGCTGTAATGTCCGAAAAGCACCCTGTTCTGTCCTGCAAAAGCATCTAGCTTGAGATAGATTTAGAAGAATTTGAAATTCGATACACTGTGATCAATCTCTTCTATAATTGTAAAGTTTTGATTCATTATTAGATTTAAAAACTCAAGTCAAACAAGCCCATTGGAATGTCAAAGGAATTAACTTTTATCAATTGCATGAATTGTTTGATGAAATGGCTACAGAATTAGAAGAATATATTGATCTGATTGCTGAACGAGCAACCGCTTTAGGAGGAACGGCACTGGGAACAGCCCGCATGGCAATTGCAGATACCATTATCCCAGAATTCCCCCTGGATTTGGCTAATGATAAAGATTATGTGGTGGCTTTAGCCGATCGCTATGCTCCGTATGCGAAAATGGTTCGAGAAGCCATTGATCAAACAGGTGCATTAGGCGATGCGGATACAGCAGATTTGTACACTGAAATTTCCCGCGCCATTGATAAGCGGTTGTGGTTCTTAGAAGCTCATTTGCAAGGCAACTAAAGGGCCATCAATGGCAGTGTAACTCGTGAACTAAAAATCAAAATGAGTGAATCTGCGTTACCGGACTATAGCCCCCAGTTACAGGAACTAATGCAACGGGCGGGGGTTTCAAGTATAGAAGAATTAAGCCAAATTGCTGGGGTTTCCCCGTTGCAGATTATTCGACTGCGACGGGGACTCGCGCTACAAACCCCGGTTAGTATTTTGTTGAAAATTAGTCAAGGTTTAAAGATTTCTCTGAGCGAATTATTAGCCGTATTTGCTCCAGGTTCTGTTCCTTCTGAAACTCCAATTCGGGGAGATTTAGAATCAGAATATCAACGCTTACAAACACAGATGGAACAGCAACGTTCTGCGTTGTTAGAAGAATGGAAACGGGAAAGTCTGCACGTTTTGGAGTCGTGGTTATTGCAATGGCCAACAGTGGTGTATCGAGTTCAAGAAAACCTCCAACTTCCGGCGGTAAAATTATTACCTTTTGTGCGTCCAGTAGAACAGCTTATGAGACAATGGGGAGTAGACGCGATCGCACCTGTCGGCACACAAGTTCCCTATGATCCGCATCTACATCAACTCCTGGAGGGAACGGCTCAACCCGGAGAGCAAGTGATTGTGCGATATACGGGATATCGAGAAGGGAATAAACTCCTTTATCGGGCTAAAGTCAGTCCGGTGAAAGGTTGATTAACTTTACGGTTGCGGGATCATCAATGCAGCCCGGAAACAGACAGGGTACTGATTAAATTTCCTGTTCCCCAGGTTAAATGGATGTATTTGGCTATGAGTCCATCTCAAAGCTATACTAACTGAGTCGGGCGAGTCTTATGGAGGGTTTCATCCCTAAAACACTATGAGTTCTGATGTTAAAATTCTTAAACCTCACGGGATTTTAGATGGTACTAAAGCTAGTCCATTTCGTCAAGATATTGCTGCTTTAGTTGAGAAGGGAGCCAAAATAATATTAATTGACTTCCAAGATGTCACATTTATGGATAGTTCGGGTTTGGGTGCATTAGTCTTAGCTCTGAAAACGGTTAGAGCGGCTGGGAGTAAATTATTTGTTTGTTCTATTAATGAACAAATTAGGATTTTATTTGAACTCACCAGTATGGATCGGGTATTTGAGATTTTTGAAAACGAAGATAAATTTTTGGAATCTTTGAAAAGCTAATCTTTGGTGATTCAGGAGCTAAGATAGGGTGAAAACGGGGAGTTTAATCTGGATTTCAACAGATTTATGTTTCCCCATTTCACCCGATTAAGTAAAAGTAACTTTTAGCAAAGAAAAATCATCATCAAAGGGGTTGTTTGCATTAATTTTTTTAACGGTATTTAAAACTTCTTCTAAAGTATCTGTTTGTAAATCATTGTATTCTACTAAAATTGAAATTAGCCCTTCTAAGCCTAACATTGTATTATCAGGTTGATTGATTTCATAAACTCCATCACTGAAAATATAAAGATTACTAAATTCTTCTATTTTGTGGGTGGCATCCATATATTCTGCTTCTAAAAACATTCCTACAGGCATTCCTCGTGTTTTTAAGCGTTCAATTTTAATATCTTTTTTATTTTTTCCTGTTAATAAAATAGCGGGAGGATGACCCGCACTAGAATATAATAATTGTCGAGTTGAAAGCTCATAAACACCATACCAAATTGTAAAATATTTATCATTTTGATAGGTCATCTGAAAGGTGGTGTTTAAGGCTTTTAAAACGTTACTGGGTTGATAATAATCAATATTAGGAATAGCCCTAGAACGGAGTAAATTAAGAACAGAAACGGAGGGAAGAGCCGCTCTTAAGCCATGTCCTGATGTATCTAATAAATAAATCGATAAATGATCAGAATCTAACCAATAATAGTCAAAAGAATCTCCGCCTAATTGACGAGAGGGAATAAATTTAGTATCAATTTTTACAGGTTCAGTTAACGGTTCAGGAAGGAGCGATCGCACATATTCTGCGGCTTCTGCTAATTCGGCTTCGATCCGTTGTTTTTGGGTTTGTAAATCTTGGCTAAGTTGATGTAATCTTAATCCTGCTCGAACTCTAGCATAGAGTTCATTCATTTCAATAGGTTTAGAAATAAAATCATCAGCGCCTGCATCTAAGCCCGTGACTCGATCTGAAACTGAACCGAGGGATGTTAATAAGAAAAATTGTGTCGTTGATAATTCTGAAGTCGCTTTAACTTGACGACAGACCTCAATCCCCGTTAACTTGGGCATAATCCAATCACAAATAATTAGTGCTGGACGTAGCTGTTTAGCCTGTTCTATGCCTTCTTCACCATTATTTGCCACACTAACATCATAACCCTGTTTTTTCAGCGTTCTTTTGAGAAGTTCTAAAATGGCAACATCATCATCGATAACCAGAATTTTAAACATGAGCGTTGAGGTACGTTGGTACACCAGATGAGGGTAATCAAGGCCAAGTTAAGACTTTGCTGTCTTTGAGTATAGTCTAATTAGAGGATTGCCTGAACTTGAAATTGACGGAATTCAAGGTTTTGTTCAGTTAATATTTAAGATTCATAAAGTTCATCCCATAAAAGTTACGATTAATTCCTTTTCATGTTAGAGAAGTAATTTTATGTCATATTAGCCCTGATCTACGCGCTTTCAGCCTGATTAGCGAGGAGTGTGTTTTCACTCCTTTAGCGGTTGATTTTTATGAAATTTCACAGGTTGTGTTATCCCATCTCCAATATTTTACTTGATCTAGCACAATCGCGGTTCAGAAAGACTAGAAAACCACTCAAAAATGCAGTAAACTATTGGAGGACTCCAGAGGCAATGACTTATTCGAGGGGGATAAAACGCTGTAACGAACTGGCTACCTCTGAGGTTAAATTAGCTGCCCTCCTGTGCAAACTTTTGTTGTATTATGATGAAGTTAGCCCACTTGTTATCATTCTCAATCCCTAATGCAGTTAAGGATTTAGGGAATCAGTCAAACTTAATTGTGATTGAATAAGAGGATTCAAAACCATTGCCACTGCCCCAAACGACTCAACTTCAAGTTCCGTCTAGTTTAGTGTTCCTCACTAAAGTCTTGTCATGGTTTGAGCAACTGTATCAGTCCTTTATTCCTCAATCTGTTTGGATACGCTGTCAGTTAGCTTTAGCAGAGGGATTTACAAATGCAGTTCGTCATGCTCATAAAGGACGTTCTGAGGATCTATATATTGATTTAGAAGTGACTGTTTTAGAACAACAAATTGAAATTCGGATTTGGGATTTTGGCGAACCTTTTGATTTACTTGATAAAATCAAAGACATTCTCAAGGAGATGAATGATCCCTCAAGGAATACGGAGATAAAGGGAGGGGGAAGGGGTTTGAAATTAATGTACGATATTGCCGATTATTTAAGTTATGAACAGGGTGAAGATGGACGTAACTGTTTATTAATTATTAAGAATTTTTAAGCTATTGAAACAGTTAAAAATCTTGAGGCGGGAGTTGGAGACAAAATTATTGTTTTAGGAGATAGTATTGCCAGTGGCTATAATACCGACAGGAAGATTTTATTCATCCGAATGCTGCTGGACATCAACTTTTAGGGGAACGAGTTGCTCAGGGTTTAAAACCGCTATTAGAAAAAGCGAAAAAACCGAAATTATTAAAAAGTTAGGAGACAGGAGACAGGAGAATAAATCAACTGCTCGCTGTTTCCCATGATTTAAACCATTGCAGGTTCAGGTTTTAATAAACCATTGAGAATGTGTGCGGGGGGGTTTTCATGGGGCCATGCAAAGGCATGACGAAAGGCGGCTTGTTGACAGGCTTGTAATTCTTCAAACCCTAGAATATCAAGGGTTAATAAATTCTCGTATTCAAAGGGTAAACGCACGTTATGTAACCCGGCATTATCAGTACAAATGGCAATATCAACTCCGGCATCAAAACAGCGTTCAAAGACAATTTTTAGTTGCTGAATATCCTTGAGAGTACCCGTTTTAATATAGGTCGTGGGACAAACTTCTAAACATTGCTGTTGTCGAGCTAATTCCGGTAATAATTCAGGATGTAATAACGGAATTTGAATGCCATGACCAATTCGCATTAAATAGGGCAATAATTCGGGATAACAACCTTCTGGGGTTTCATATAAATGTCCGGTGGTTTTTAATCCCAAGGATAAGGCATATTGGTACAAGTTAATAAACTCATCCAACCGTTCAGCATAATGATTATCCCCTCCAGCAATATCGATTGCACAAACATATTGAGGTATTTGTGCTGCTAAATCAATAATTGCCCGGTTAACTTCTAATGGAAGTCGAGTGTGCATACATAAAATTTGGCTGGTAATAATGGGAGTATCACTACTTTGACTCGCTTTTCCCACGACTTCCACAATTTCAGCCATACAATCAATTCGTTGGGACTGGTTGAGATGTTCCGGTGTTCGTAAATAAGGTGTATAGCGCAATTCTAAATACGCCAAATTTTCAAAAGTATAAGCACCCCGCATCAACCGATAAATAAAATAAGGCAGGGTTTCAACGGTCTGCACACTTTCAACCATTGTATGCAGTTCTAAATATTCATCTAAGGTATTGCGGGGTTTGGTATAAAAATCTTCAAACCGTTCATATTCAACAAACCCTTGGGTTAACTGAGGGTTATGACGTTCAAAATACCGCCACAGAATACGCGGTACAACAGAACCCCCTAAATGGCGATGTAACTCAGCGTGTAACGGCATAGTAACTCTTAAATAAAGGTTAAAACAATGGCTATCACTGATCGGTTTCAAGGTTTATTGACTCACTTGATCAACTGATCCTGATATTAACCATTAACGATAGCACAACCCTCAAAAAACATGGGGTTAAAACCTGCATTTCTATGAAGATTCTTATTTTAGAGTTTGGGGCTGAAAAATCTTTTTTTTGCTATAATAGAGTTTTGGATAAAAATCTAAGATAAAATTGATTTGTGTTACTTCTTTTAATATTTTTCTGCTCAAAAACTGAGATCTGGGGGGAATCGGCGATCGCTGATAGAGAGGTGTCCTTGGGGTCTCTATCCTAGAGGGGTCAGTGAGGGCATTAGAATCAAGGGTGACAAAACAGTTAACAAAACTTAATTTGACAGAGTTCCCTTAATAACAGATAATTAAGATTTGTGTAAACTGTCGGAGTGAAAACTCTCTTGGCTAACGTAGTTGTTATCGGTGCCCAGTGGGGCGATGAAGGAAAAGGCAAAATCACCGATCTGCTGAGTGGTTCAGCCGATGTGGTTGTCCGCTACCAAGGTGGCGTTAATGCAGGTCATACGGTTGTAGTTGACAATCAAACCTTTAAACTGCACCTGATTCCTTCAGGCATTTTATATCCCGATACCGAGTGCATTATCGGTTCAGGAACCGTGATTGATCCCAAAATTTTAATTGAAGAACTGGATCAACTCGAATCCCTGAAGATTTCCACCAAAAACTTAATGATTTCCCAGACGGCTCATGTAACGATGCCTTACCATCGCCTCTTGGATCAAGCATCGGAAGAGCAACGGGGAGATCAAAAGATTGGGACAACGAAGCGGGGGATTGGCCCGACTTACGCCGATAAGTCTGAACGCACGGGAATTCGCATCATTGATTTGATGGAAACCGAGACTTTGCCCGATCAGTTGCGCTGGACGATTAACAATAAAAACGTTATCCTCGAAAAGCTTTATAATCATCCTCCTCTCGACCCAGAAGCGGTGATTAAGGAATATTTGGAATATGCAGAACGGTTGCGTCCCCATGTCGTTGATGCTTCACTGAAAATCGACGCAGCAGTGCAGGCTCGACGGAATATTTTATTTGAAGGGGCGCAAGGGACACTATTAGATTTAGATCATGGAACCTATCCCTATGTGACCTCCTCTAACCCCGTAGCAGGGGGGGCTTGTGTGGGGGCAGGAGTTGGCCCGACGATGATTGATCGGGTAATTGGGGTAGCGAAAGCTTATACAACTCGTGTGGGTGAAGGGCCATTCCCGACGGAGATGGTGGAAGGCATTGGCCAGGTTTTATGCGATCGCGGGGCTGAATTCGGAACAACAACGGGACGTCAACGGCGTTGCGGTTGGTTTGATGCGGTGATTGGCCGTTATGCTGTTAGAATCAACGGTTTAGATTGTTTGGCCATTACCAAATTAGATGTTTTAGATGGCTTAGAGGAAATTAAAGTTTGCGTTGCCTATGATATTGATGGGGAACGGTGCGAACATTTCCCTAGTAGTGCGAGAACTTTTGCTCGGTGTCAACCGATTTATGAAACGGTTCCCGGTTGGAAAGAATCAACGGCTGATTGTCGCAAGTTAGAAGATTTACCCAAAGAAGCTTTAAGTTATTTGAAATTTTTAGCGGAATTAATGAAAGTTCCGATCGCGATTGTTTCATTAGGAGCCAGTCGAGATCAAACGATTATTGTTGAAGATCCGATTCACGGGCCGAAACGAGCGTTATTAGATGCAGACGGACAACCTGTAACCGTTGGCGGTTAGAAGGGATTGTATCCAGTCTTTTCGTTGTCATATTTCTTCTCTTTAAAACGTAGCTTGGGATGCCAACCCATGCTACGTTCAATGGTTTAGTGCCTAGGCGTGGAGATGGTGTTTATATCCGAATGATCTATGCAATCAAAATCCAAGATCTGAGCTACAACGTCATGATTTTGGTATAATCAGAGTTTGGCTAAAAAATTTTAAGTGTTTAACCCTAAGCGCAATCAACGTCATGGAAATTACAATTGAAGGTCAAAAACGGCCAGAAGGCTCTAAACCCAATGCTTTGCGTCGTCAAGGATTAGTTCCGGCGGTGCTGTATGGTCATCAAGGTACTGAATCTATTAACATTACGATTCCCGCGAAAACTGTAGAAACCCTGCTCAAACGGAATGTTGTTAACCATACTTTAATTCAACTGAACGTTCCTGAACTGTCTTGGAGTGGTAAAACCCTGCTCAGAGAAGTTCAAAAACATCCTTGGAAAGGATTTCCCTATCACCTGAGCTTTTTCTCCGTTGCTCAACAAGATAGTTTAACCGTTTCTATTCCTCTGCATTTCGTTGGTGAAGCGGTTGGGGTGAAATTAGAAGGCGGTTTGTTAGATGTTGTTCTTTCTGAATTGGAAGTAGACTGCGAACCGGGTAGCATTCCTGATCGCATTGATGTGGACGTCACAGGTTTACATCAAGGTCAAGCCCTGCACATTAGAGAACTCAATTTACCTGCGGGAGTCACAGCTACAGGGGATGCAGAGCAAGTCGTTGTTAGTATTATTCATCCTGAACGGGGTGAGGAAGAAAGCAGCGTCGAAGGTTAAGAATATCGGGAACTGGGGGAGCAGGGGAAGTAGGGAAAGCAGGGGAAGCAGGGGAGAGGGAGAAATCATTGAAACCCTACATCTGAAGCCTGACACCTGAAACCTTACGCTCCGCACCCCGCACTTCGCAGTCTAATTAATAATTGTTGCTAATTTATCTTGTTGAGATTCGCTTAAACGGGGGCCATGAATTTGAACGATTTGAGAACCGAGATAATTTCCCCAACGGGCGGCTTGTGGGGTGGTTAAACCATTGGTGAGTCCATATAATACCCCACCAGCAAAAGCATCTCCCGCCCCAACGGTATCAACAGGTTTAACCGGGAACCCTGGAACCTGAATTAAACTTTGGTTTTCAACAACTAAACAGCCTTTATTACTATTGGTAATGAAAACTAGATTAACTTTTTCTCCTAACTGACGGGCACAAACCTCTAAATCTTCGTTACCGCAGAAGTGACGCACCTCATCTGCATTGCAAAATAAAACATCACAATACTCTGTTAAAACGCTACGGAAATCATCTCCAAACCGTTCAACTAAAAACATATCGGAGAAAGTAAACGCCACTTTTACCCCCAGGCGTTTCGACTGTTCCATGGTTTCAATACTGGCTTTTCGAGGTTGGGGTGCATCCCACAAATAGCCTTCAATATAACTGTATTGACACTGACTCAAATGATCAACATTGATATCCGTAACCGATAAAGTTGTAGAAACCCCCAAATTAGTACACATGGTGCGTTCTGCGTCAGGGGTTGTTAAGACTAAACAGGTTCCCGTTGGCCCTTGGGTGGTGTCGGCGGGTTCAATTTCAAATTGAATTCCAGCCGCGACCATATCCTGTTGATAAAATTCGCCATTGGTATCCGCACTGACTTTACCCGAATAAATTCCCGTCCCGCCACTTTGGGCGATCGCCATCATGGTATTAGCGGCGGAACCTCCACAACGTAATTCTAAGGGATGGGTTTCCAATTGTTGTAATAATTTCCCCTGTTTGATTGTATCCATCAGGGTCATTGATCCTCGGTTGAGGTCATGGGTTTGAATAAAATTATCCTCAACTAATGCCAAAATATCGAGGAGGGCATTTCCAACACCAAAGACATTAAAGGGTTTGGGTTCTGTCATTGACTCTTTGTATAAAACGGCTTGAACAATTCAATTGTTGATCATATCAAATCTTTTGTTACTTTTATTTTCAAGTGATTGGAATTGGCTTTTTCTCAAGAGATAATAAAAATAACCCTAAACCCATGACTTGTTCTCAGCTTGATTGAATTCATTTTTATCTTTCCGGTATGGATATGACTGACTCTGCACTTCCTCGACTGATTCAACAAATGTTAGAACCGGATTTTTACCTTCATCCGGTACAAGAACCGATTCAACTCTTACAAACACATATTTCTTTTATTGTGTTAACGGGTGAGTATGTGTATAAACTTAAAAAAATAGTCGATTTTGGGTTTTTAGATTATTCAACTTTAGAGAAACGGCGCTATTTTTGTGAACAAGAATTACAAATGAACCAGCAACAAGCACCAGAATTGTATTTAGAGGTTGTACCGATTATAGAAATCGGCGATCGCTTTCAATTCGGGGATAATCAAAACTCTGCTGTTGAATATGCTTTAAAAATGCGTCAGTTTCCAGAAGAAGATTTATTGATCAATTTATTTGCACAGGATAAATTGACAACAAACGAGATGGAAGAGTTAGGAAAAGTTGTTGCTGAATTCCATCAAAGTTGTCCAACGAATGATGAGATTCTCAAATTTGGAGAAATTGCTCAAATTCGTCATTCCATTGATGGAAATTATCAAAAAACACAAAAATATATTGGCTGTTGTCAAACTCAAGAACAATATGAACAAACCAAACAATACACAGATCACTTTTTTGAAACCCATGACGCTATTTTTAAAAGTCGGATTGAAAACCGATGGATTCGAGAATGTCATGGCGATTTGCATTTAAAAAATATTTGTATTTATCAGGATAAAATTTTACTGTTTGATCGGATTGAATTTAATCAAGAATTTCGCTTTGTGGATGTGATTTATGATGTCGCTTTTGTGGTCATGGATTTAGAAGGACGAGGACGGACGGATTTAGGAAATCGATTTTTAAATACTTATATTGAACAAACCGGAGATTGGGAAGGATTACAATTATTACCTTTTTATTTAACTCGTCAAGCTTATGTTAGAGCCAAAGTTAATTCTTTAATTTTAGATGATCCAGCCGTTGCTGAAGAACAAAAAGAAATAGCAAAACAAGAAGCTACTCAATATTATAAATTAGCATGGCAATATACTCGCAGATCTTCAGGAGGAATGGTGATGATGTCCGGGTTATCGGGGTCTGGAAAAAGCACAACCGCCCGCAAATTATCAAAACGATTAAATGCGATTCATATTCGTTCTGATGCAGTGCGAAAACATTTAGCAAATGTTCCCCTGTATGAAAAAGGAGGAGAAGAAATCTATACCCCAGAAATGACAGAAAAGACTTATAAACGATTATTAGAGTTAGGATTATTATTAGCAAAACAAGGATTTTGGGTAATTTTAGATGCCAAATATGATCAACAAGAACGACGGGGAGAAGTGATAGAAACTTGTAATACTCATCAATTACCCTTACAAATTATTGAATGTACAGCACCGATGGATATTTTACAAGATCGTTTGCAACACCGTCAGGGAGATATTGCTGACGCAACGGTAGATTTATTAACCTCTCAACAAGCAAAAGCTCAACCTTTTACAGATTATGAAAAGAATTATCTGACCACGATTGATACAACCCAAAATATTGATCAGCAATGGAAAAAATTATATTAAAATTATCTAGGGTTTCGGTTGCGGATACACTAAAAATCTAGTTTCTTCCTTACCGTCTATCCTTCTCTCTTTCTTTGTGTATGAGTGTCTTTGTGTTTACTTTTTTATAATGCTAAAATTAAGAAAAAAAATCATATTAACTATCTATAGAATCTCAAGTTTTATTTTATCGTTGATTGTAGCGATCACTCTTTTAATTCCGCCCGCACCGTCCCAACCTATTTTAATTATACCCAATGAAATTAGAGGAGTTTGGTTAACCAATGTCAGCAGTGGAGTTTTATTTTTTCCTTGGGGAATGAATCGTGCTTTACATCAATTATCAGACCTCAAATTTAATACGATTTATCCCGTTGTTTGGAATCGAGGAGTTACATTTTATAAAAGTGCAGTCGCCAGACGAGTCATCGGTCGTTCACAAGATTCCTTATTAAATTTAACCCAATTAGGAGGAGATATTTTATCCAAAATTGTTACAGAAGGACATCGAAACGGATTAAAAGTAATTCCTTGGTTTGAATATGGATTTATGGCTCCTAAAAACTCAGCGATTGTTCAACGTCATCCTGACTGGCTTGCTCAAACTCAAAAAGGAGAAAAAGCCTTAAATCATTTCAGGAATTCGGAGGATGTTTCCTATCAAACCAAGATCAAAAACTGGATTGTCAATCAAATTTTAGAATGGATGACCATTAAAAATGTCTGGTTAAATCCGTTACATCCTGGAGTCCAACAATTTATTGAAGATTTAATTTTAGAAGTTGTAATGAAATATAATATTGATGGAATTCAACTCGATGATCATTTTGGTCTTCCTGTTGAATTTGGTTATGATGAGTATACGATTCAACTTTATAAACAAGAACATAATAATCAATTACCCCCTAACAATCCTTATAATCAAGAATGGCGAAATTGGAGAGCAGATAAAATTACTGAGTTAGTTCAAAGAATTGTCAAAAATGTTAAAGAAGTTAAACCCGATTGTATGATTTCTTTATCTCCAAACCCTTACGAATATACTTATGAAATGTATTTACAAGATTGGTTAACCTGGGTCAATCAAGGATTAGTGGATGATATTGTTTTGCAAGTTTATCGAGATAGTATAACTAAATTTATTTCAGAATTAGACCATGAATCTGTACAAATAGCACGGCGGAAAGTCCCGGTAATTATTGGGTTATTAAGTGGAACATTACGCCATCCTGTACCAATGGAACAAATAGAAAAACAAATGAAAGTTGTGCGCGATCGCGGTTTTGATGGAGTCTCATTTTTCTATTGGGAAACCCTGTGGAGTTACTTTACTCCCGACTCGCCCCGATATCGTCGCCAAAGCTTTAAAACCTTATTTTCTGATTCATGAATTTGACTAAAATAAGATAAACTAAAAGAATAGAATTGAGTGAGAAATACTCTCTATGGCAAGAATTAGAGTTCCTAAGCCTCTCATTTTGCTATTACAAGAGGTTGAAGCCGAAAAATTTCTACCGTTACTTGGAAAATATGGAGCAACAGATTCCAAAGGAAGGTATTTTCATTGGAATGATTTTAAATGGAGAGTCAAGCCGGGTGACAACGAATTAGCTGCATGGATAGCCACTAAAATTGCACGGAAAGCAATTACTAAAAACTTCCCATTATTAAAAGCTGAAGGCAATCGCTGCTTTAGTTATTGTGTACCAGACTCACTGTTTGCTCAACTCTATGGGATTGATACAATGACCGGGGGAAGTCGAGAGAATAGTAATAGTATTCTCGGATCTTCTCCTCCCAAAAATCCTTATCTCGTCAAAAGTTTAATGCAAGAGGAAGCGATAACTTCCTCTCAACTTGAAGGAGCTTCAACAACTCGTGAAGTTGCAAAGGAAATGCTGGAAAAAAATCTCACCCCTAAAGATAAATCTCAACAGATGATCCTCAATAATTATTTATTGATGAAAAAAGCGGTTGAAAAAAAAGATGAGAAATTATCCCTAGAATTGATATTAGAACTCCATAGAATTGCAACAGAAGAAGCCATAGAAAATCAAGCAACACCAGGGGAAATTAGAAAAAACAATAATATTTTTGTTTCTAATTTATACAATGAGAATACTTTTTATCCTCCTGACTGGAAAACCCTCGAAGCTAGATTAACAAATTTGTGTGATTTTGCAAATTATGATCCCGCTCCCAATGATTATAGTAATTTTATTCATCCCATCATCAAGGCTATTATCTTACATTTTATGATAGGATATATCCATCCTTTTGGGGATGGTAATGGTAGAACGGCAAGAGCTATTTTCTATTGGAGTATTCTGCGGTCAGGTTATTGGCTATTTCAATATGTTTCGATTAGCAAACTCATACAAGAAAAACGTGGAGATTATGATCAAGCTTTTATTTACACTGAAACTGATGATTTTGATCTCACCTATTTTCTCTATAATCAGATTAGTACCATAGAAAAAGCAGTGAAATCATTGTATGAGTATATGAGCAGAAAAAAACAAGATTTTTATGAATTTATGGATTGGATTGATAAAAGTCCTATTGCAAGAACTTTACGCAGAGGTCATTTAGAAATCCTCAAAGAAGCATTCAGAACACCCGGTAAAGAATTTACTTCAAAACAAGTCGCCATCGATTTTGGGATCACCGAAAATACTGCCAGAAGCTATCTTAATAAATTAGTGAATAAAGATTTATTAATAGCCGCTAAATCTAAAAATCAGAAAACAGTTCTCTATCTGGCTCCAGCCAACTTACAAGCTAGATTGAAACTCTAATCTAATGAAGAGGAGGAATTCAATGTTTTTTCACCATCAATAATATGAATATCAACTCCTTTCAGATATTTTAACAATTGCTGAACGGGTGAGCCTTTCCAAAACAATTCCCAACGAGATTTGCGCGTATGTCCGAGGACAACTTGAGTGATATGATATTGGTGAGCAATTTGAGCGATCGCTTCCGAGACATTATAACTTTTAACCCGAAGAAATTCTCCCCCAAACTCTTTAATTAAATCTTGACAAGTTTCTAACAGTAAACTTTCTTCTTTTGTTAAAAAACGTTCTGGGTTTTCCACATATAACCCATATAAACGAGCTTTCATTACATTCGCTAAACGTAATCCTCGCCTCAAAAGTTGGGGGGAATTTTGATAAGTAGAAATACAAACTAAAACTCGCTCATGAACATTACAAAATAAAGCTTTTTCAGTCGTTTCTGCTGATTCTTCAATATTATCAGCAACTTCGCGTAAAGCCAACTCTCGCAGCGCCACTAAATGACGACGTTGAAAGAAATTTTGTAACGCTTGTTCAATTTTTTCAGGTGCATATATTTTACCTTCTTTTAAGCGTTCTTGTAACGTTTCTGGGGTAACATCAATGACCACAACCTGCGTCGCTTCATCTAAAAGACGATCAGGAATGCGTTCTCGAACAATAACTCCTGTAATTTTTGCGACTAAATCATTCAAACTTTCTAAGTGTTGAATATTCACGGTTGAATAAACATTAATTCCATGATTAAGAATAATTTCCACATCTTGATAACGCTTTTCTCGGATAGAACCCGGAACATTAGTATGAGCTAATTCATCCACTAAAACCAATTGAGGTTGACGAGCTAAAATTGCATTGGTATCCATTTCCCATAAGGTTATTCCTTGATGAAAAACCGTTTTTTTAGGGATAAGTTCTAAACCGATTGCTTTTTCTGCGGTTTCTTCCCGTCCATGGGTTTCTAATAACCCAATTACAACATCAATTCCTTCTTCTTTTAATTGATGTCCTTCTTCTAACATTCGATAGGTTTTACCGACCCCAGGAGACATCCCAATAAAAATTTTATGTTTCCCTTGATTTCGAGAGGAGGTTTGATAATAAGATTCAGGGGAATTTTTTTGAGCATCAATTTCACTGCTATTAATCATCGTTAATTGGATAGGTTATCTAAATCTAAATTAACTTTCATAACATTAACTCCTGGTTCTCCAAAAATTCCTAAAAATCGATGTTCAGTATTTTTGTTAACGAGAATTTCCACTTGATTAGGATTTAAAGAACGCGCATTAGCCACACGTTGAATTTGGGCGTTTGCGGCTTGAATACTAATATGAGGATCTAACCCAGAACCCGATGAATAAACTAAATCCGCCGTTGGAATAATATTATTAAATTGGAGTTGATCAATTCGTGCTGTTACTTTTTTTAACAAATCGGGATTACTGGGTGCTAAATTACTTCCTCCTGAAATTCCCGTTGCTAAACCCTCGTTAACCGGACTATAATCAACGCTACTTGGACGGGATATAAAATAACGATTAGAGGTAAAATTTTGACCGATTAAAGCTGAACCCACAATCTCTCCTTGCGGATTTTTGATCAAACTTCCATTGGCTTGAAATGGGAAAATTGATTGACCGATTATTAGAATCAAAACCGGGTATAAAATAGCCGTTAAAACCCATAAAACTAGGGTAGTGCGGATGGCGGTTAACAAATCTCTAAACATAGTATATTTTGAAATTGAAAGTACATTTTTTAAGAATTTGACTGGTTTTTAAAACCGTTCAGGTTGTAAAATTACAGCCAATAAGTAGAGAGCAATGGCTATCGTTACTAAAATTAAAACCCCAATAGCCCAAGCTGCTTTGCGAGTTATCTCTTCTCCTGTTGCTGCATAAATAATGGGAGCAAAGATTAAATTAGAGGATAACAGGAAAAATAAAGAAAGGGGTAAAAGGTTGGGTTTGCCTTTAGTTTTGATTAAGGAAATTATTCCTTTGAATTTACGGGTTAATTTTGAATTAAATTCATCTATTTTTTTCATTTTTTACTCCTATTTTTTGTCTATCAAAATCTGGTTTATTATTATGTTAAACCAATAATAGCAATTATGCTATCAATCATTTTAATTCCAATAAAGGGTGCTATAATTCCTCCTAATCCATAAATTAAAATGTTTTCTCTAAGTAATTTATTGGCACTAACGGGGCGAAACTTAACCCCTTTTAAGGCTAAAGGAATTAAGGCGGGGATAATTAAAGCATTATAAATTAGGGCGGATAAAATAGCCGATTGACTACTGGCTAACCCCATAATATTTAAACCCCCAATTCCTGCTGATGAAAACATCGCTGGAATAATCGCAAAATACTTAGCAATATCATTCGCAATAGAAAAAGTAGTTAACGCTCCGCGAGTAATCAATAATTGCTTACCAATGGTGACTAAATCAATCAACTTTGTAGGATCAGAATCTAAGTCAACCATATTCGCAGCTTCCTTTGCAGCTTGAGTTCCCGAATTCATTGCTAACCCGACATTTGCTTGAGCTAACGCCGGAGCATCATTCGTACCATCCCCCGTCATCGCTACTAATTTACCCTGGGATTGTTCCCGTTGAATCACAGAAATTTTATCCTCTGGAGTGGCTTCTGCAATAAAGTCATCTACCCCCGCTTCTTGAGCAATAACTTCAGCCGTAATCCGATTATCTCCCGTTAACATTACGGTTCTCACTCCCATACGTCGCAGTTGAGCAAAGCGATCTCTAATTCCCGGTTTAATAATATCTTTTAGGTAAATAATTCCATACAATTCATTGTCTTTGCAAACTGCTAAAGGTGTACCACCCAAACGAGAAATATGCTGATAAGCGATATCTAAATCAGTCGTTAGTTGACCTCCGCGAGATCGAACAAATCCCTTAATTGCATCAACTGCCCCTTTTCTAACTTCGCTGTCACCAGGTAAGTTTGTACCACTCATACGAGTTCTAGCAGAGAACTCAATTCCTTCGGCTAATTTTCGATTAAAATTAACCGTTGCACCCATTTTTTCTGCAAGTCGAACAATCGATTTTCCTTCCGGTGTCTCATCAAAAATACTCGCAGCGAGTGCGACTTCAGCAACAGCTTTTGGACTATGACCATTCACCGGAATAAATTCTTCAGCTAGTCGATTTCCTAAAGTAATGGTTCCGGTTTTATCTAAGACTAAAGTATTGATATCCCCACAGGCTTCTACAGCCCGTCCCGATGTGGCAACAACATTAAATTGAGCCACCCGATCCATTCCAGCAATGCCAATTGCACTTAATAAACCCCCAATTGTTGTGGGAATTAACGCCACTAATAAAGCAATTAAAATTACAATACTAACTGGAGTTTGAACGTAATTAGCAAGGGGTGAAATCGTAGCAACTACGATTAAAAAAACTTCAGTTAATACGGCTAATAACACCGTTAAGGCAATTTCATTTGGGGTTTTTGTCCGTTCTGCCCCTTCAACTAAAGCAATCATTCGGTCTAAAAATCCTTTTCCTGGTTCCGATGTCACCCGCAAGATTAATTCATCAGAAATAATCCGAGTTCCTCCCGTTACAGAACTGGCAATATCGCTTCCAGGTTCTTTTAGAACCGGGGCAGATTCGCCAGTAATTGCAGATTCATCGACAGAAGCAACTCCCGCAATTACTTCAGCATCTACTGGAATCATATCTCCAGCAATAACTTTAATTTGATCTCCTTTTTTTAACGATGTGGAACTAATTTCTTCAATCAAACCATCGGGTAATAATTTGCGGGCGGTGGTTTCCGCTTTTGTAGAACGTAAGGAATCTGCTTGGGCTTTTCCCCGTCCTTCTGCGACCGCTTCAGCGAAATTTGCAAACAGAAGGGTTAACAATAAAATCACGGTCACGAGAAAATTAAAGAAGCGATTATTTTCTCCTTTAACGGTTCCAAATAAGTTGGGATCGAGAACTAATAAGGCTGTGATTATTGTTCCTAACCAAACGACAAACATCACAGGATTTTTAATCATGTATCGCGGATCAAGTTTGCTAAAAGCATCTTGAAATGCCCGTTGATAAAGTCCTTTTGTATTGACTTTTTTTTGCTTTTTTTGTTGTCGTTTATTTAAGCGAGTTTGCATCATAAAATTGAAGGGGTATTTAATAAAAAATAATGAGATTATTTGAAACTAGCAATTTGAAAGGCTTCCGCCACTGGCCCTAATGCTAAAACAGGTAAGAATGTTAAGGCTCCTAAAATCAAAATCACTCCCGTTGTCACACTGATAAATAAGAGAGAATTTGTTTTTAATGTGCCCGGAGTTTCAGGAACAGGTTGTTTATTTAATAGACTTTCTGCTAACAGTAATAAAGCCACAATTGGGATATAACGTCCGGCTAAAAGCACAACACTGGTACTCAAATTCCACCAAATCGTATTATCCCCTAATCCTTCAAATCCTGAGCCATTATTGGCAGCGGCGGAAGCGTATTCATAAATTACTTGGGAAATGCCATGAAATCCGGGGTTTGAAATCCCTGAAAGTTGAGGATAGGCGAGAGTAATAGCACCAGGAATTAGAATCCCAATGGGATGAACCAGTAAAATTACACTGGCGAGAATAATTTCTCGTTTCTCAATTTTTCGCCCTAAAAATTCTGGGGTTCTTCCCACCATTAATCCGGTTAAGAACACTGTTAAAATCAGGAAAATAAATAAGTAGACTGTTCCAGTTCCTTGTCCTCCCCAAACAATTTGTAAAAACAGATTAAATAAAGTAGAAAAACCCCCATTTGGCATGAATGAATCCAGCATTCCATTAACAGCACCGCACATCGTTCCGGTTGTGGTAACAGCCCACAATGCTGTTTCTGCCCAACCAAACCGGATTTCTTTTCCTTCTAAATTGGGTGCTTGTTGATCGAGAAAATTATTAACAATTGGGTTTCCTTGAAATTCTCCTAGGGCGGTAATAATAATGAAGCCGGAATAGATTAAAAATACCATTCCAAAGAGTAACCAGGCTTGTTTTTTATCTTGGATCAAAATTCCAAAGGTATAAATCAAAGAAGTAGGAATAGAAACCATTGCTAAGGTTTCAATTAAGTTAGAAAACCCATTGGGATTTTCATAGGGATGGGCTGAATTTGCTCCAAAAAAACCTCCCCCATTTTCTCCTAATTGTTTAATAATTTCAAAATGGGCAACAGGCCCCCGTGCAATCGCTTGTGTTCCTCCGTCTAAGGAGGTAACAATTTGCGACCCTGCCAAGGTTTCAGGTACACCTGACGCTAATAAAATGATTGCTCCAATTAAAGAAATAGGTAATAAAATCCGAGTAATAGAACGGGTTAAATCAATATAAAAATTCCCTAATGATCTGCCTGTTAATCCTCGAATAAAAGCGATAGAAACGGCTAAACCTGTCGCAGCCGAAGTAAACATTAAAAACCCTAATGCGAGTACCTGGCTGGCATAGCTGAGGGTATTTTCACCGGAATAATGTTGTTGATCCGTATTGGTTAAAAATGAAATGGTTGTATGTAAGGTTAAATCCCAACGCGGAGCATTTAATTGCATTGGGTTTAAGGGTAAAATTCCTTGCAAACTAATAATAATATAAACAAAAACTCCCATCAATAAGTTACTCAAAAGTATAGCCCTAGCATATTGCCAACCTGTCATATTGGATTGAAAATGAACTCCACTGAAGTTATAAATCAGGCGTTCCAGGGGATTGAGTATAAAGTCAAGAAGAGTCTTTTTCCCTAAAAAAACATCAGCGATATAGGTTCCAAAAATAGGAACAATAACCACTAATAGTCCTAATATTAGGGCAATTTGAAAAAATCCTTGCCACATAAATATGAGAGAGATTTACATCTGAATTTAATCGTATTATTTTACTTTTTCTCGAAAAAGCAATCTAACAAAAAGTATAATTTTGAGCAGAAAATGATATAAGCCCAAAATATAATAGATATGTAGCTACCCCCATCTGAACTCATAAACTTCTTGATATAGATGAGTATAACTAGAGATAT
Organism: Planktothrix tepida PCC 9214; assembly: GCF_900009145.1. Lineage (NCBI taxonomy): Bacteria > Bacillati > Cyanobacteriota > Cyanophyceae > Oscillatoriales > Microcoleaceae > Planktothrix > Planktothrix tepida. Next base: position 768,602 of record NZ_LN889782.1, on the reverse strand, counting down.
ATAACAATCCTAAAAAATGTAGGGGTAGCGTCCCTCCGAACCCAGATCCTAATAGGGTTAGAAAACTCAACCCCTACGATAAAATGTTACAACCTCTGTCTCGAAGGTGCGGATTGCTATAGTTCACTTTCAACGGTGATTTTAAGTTAGATTAAAAAAAGCAATCAATTGAGCAATCAGTTATGACTTTAAAAAATCCTTTAAAAATTCATTGGTTAATTTTAGGATTCTTTGCGGTGGTGATTTTATTAGAATATACGACTCCCGCAGACTATGTTTTTGGTTATCTTTATACGGTTCCGATTTTATTAGCTCACCCCCGTTTAAATCGGATGATTACGCTACAAGTAACTGTATCTGCTTGTTTATTAACGTTATTAAATTTAGTTTTTCCCCTTGCTGAAATTAATAATTCAGCAACAGTTGCTAATCGAATAATTGTAGTTTTTGCTTTAATTGTTACAGGTTGGTTAAGCGATCGCACTCGTCGCTATGAAGAAGCGATTTCTCAACAACAAGCTCAACTCCAAGCTCATCAAAAACTAGCCAGTGTTCGAGAAGATTTTGCGTCTACTTTGACTCATGATTTAAAAACACCGCTTTTAGGGGCAATTGAAATGCTAAAATCCTTTCAAAACAGACAGTTTGGTGATATTAATTCAACTCAAGAAAAAATTCTCGATATGATGTTGCGTTCTCACCAAAGTAGCTTACAGTTAGTTCAAACTTTATTGGATGTTTATCGGAATGATACGGAGGGATTAAAACTAAATTTAGAACCGATTAATTTAGTTGAAATTGCAGAAGAAGCGATCGCAACTTTAACGAATTTAGCAGAAACCCGGCGAATTTATTTTAATTTAAGTTATCAAGATTCTAATTTTCGCCGATATCTCTGGGTCAAAGGCGATCAACTGCAACTCCAGCGCGTTTTTAGTAATTTATTAATTAATGGGATTAATCATTCTCCGCGTGGAGGTCGGGTTGAAGTAATATTGGAGTCTGAAGCTCATTTTCAAGTGGTGAAAATTTGGGATCAGGGTCTAGGAATAACCCCCGAAGAATTGCCGAATTTGTTTGAGCGATTTTATCAAGGAAATAGCGATCGCCAAGCGAAAGGCTCAGGATTAGGATTATACTTAACTCGACAAATTATTGAAGCCCATGGAGGTATAATTTGGGCAGAAAACAAAATCCCCAATGGGGCAATGTTTTGTTTTCGCCTTCCGGCTCTGGCTCAGGGATAAATTCAACTGTAACACTTAAATTTTTTAAAAAAGTTATAAAAAAAATGCAATCAAACCTATTAAGACTTTTATTAGTTGAAGATGATGAATTATTTCGTCTAGGACTAAATATTCGTTTGCAAAAAGAAGCCGACATCAAAATTATTGGCGAAGCTACTGATGGAGAAACAGCCGTTGAATTAACAAATCAATATTTACCAGATGTGGTATTATTAGATATAGGATTACCTGGAATTGGAGGCGTAGAAGCCTGTCGTCAAATCAAACAAAACCACCCTGAAATTCCGATTTTAGTCTTAACTTCTCATTTCCAAAAAAGCCTAATTGAACGGTTAATTCAAGCGGGTGCATCCGGGTATTGTTTAAAAGGAATTGAACCTCATTTACTAATTTTAGCCTTACATTCTGTTGCTGCTGGAGCCTCTTGGTGGGATCAAACGGTAACGGCAGAAATTCGGACATTTTTTGAGAATACTAGCTCAGGAGAAACCCAAAATACAGTGATCGCTGCTCATGATTTAACCCAAAGAGAACAAGAAATTTTAGCCTTAATTGCTGATGGGAAAACGAATCAAGAAATTGCAAATTTACTTCATATTACATTAGGAACAGTTAGAAGTCATGTTCATGCTATTTTACAAAAGTTAGAAGTACGCGATCGCACCCAAGCTGCAATTCTAGCGATTCAGAAAGGATTGATTTCTAAACCTTCATGAGCCCTAATTTAAGTCTTATAAAATTCAAGTTTTATTAAGTTTAATTCAGTCTATTTTACCATTATTCAGATTCATCTAAACGCTTTTGCCATTCTGCATCACTCTGATCCAAATTTTTTATTTCCTGTTCTAATAAATCAGTTTCAGTCGTATAAGCTAAATTATCTTGATGAATCACAATTTTTTTAGCAAACTGACCAGCATAATTGATTTTTTTCTTTAAAATCGAACCTCCCTGAGCTAAAATATTAGCTCTTTTTTGTCGCATAATATTGCGATTATCAATCTTTTTATTTTTTCCTTGAATCCAAAAATATCGAATCAAAGGAATCGTTAAAAATCCTATACCGTAAATCAATAAAATGGGATAAATAAATTGCACAAACCCTAAAAATCCGGTTAAATATCCAGCAATTTCAGGAGTCTTTAATAAACTTCCCAACATTAATGCGCCAATTAAATTAACCGAACCCAAACCAATTGCTCCTAAAACTTGTCCAGAAGTTGCTAAACTAAAACGCCACTTTCTTTCTTTTAAATAAGCAGGGACAGGCTGAGTTTTGGAGTTTTGCGCTGTGATTTGTAATTCGGGAAAATGATAAATTAATTGTCCTTCTGGACTCACTTCCGGTCGGCCATCAAATCGAGCTAAAATCGGTAACATATAATCTTCATATTCTTGAGCCACTGAACTCCCGATTTCATCTAAATAAGGGGTGATTTGTTCCGCAATAATTGCTCCTTTTTGATTATGAATAACTCTGCCAATCGTTTGCCATCTTCGTTCTTCTAAATTATAATTCGGATTTCCATCTCCAAACATAAAAGAAAAAATAGATTCCAAAAAATTCATCCGTTTTTTATCATTTTTTTTCTGGGGAGAATCATAGCGTTGATAATTATTAGTATCCCAAGAAAAAAACCACCACCAATCCGATATAAACCAACTAATCGGAAAGAAGCCAATACTGCTATCATTTCCGCCTGAACTATCATTATCTTGACTAAAACTAATGGCAATGGTAATTGCAATAATAGCAAAAATAATTAGAATAATCGATGCAATTAGAATAATTCCAAAAGACATCCGAATCAGGTAAAATAAAATTTTCCAGCTTTTTTCCCACCAGTCTTTTAATTTTAATTGCCAATATTTATTCCGCAGAATAGCCCGAAAATTTTGGGGAAATTCAAAGGCTATATCTCCTGACTCAGCAACTTGTAAATGACCTCCCGCTTCCGATGCTAGAGCTAGAAGTTCTCGTTGGGCGATATTAACATCAATTCCCGCTTGAGTGGCTACATCGCCACTGGTAACACGATGTCCCAATTTTTCAACGGCATTGATGATGCTAGGATTAAGAACCATTGGTTTCTCCTACTCAACACTCATCCAATTTCATCAGAGGTGATTTTCTCTGGATAATTCTATTATTACTGTTTTTTTGAAAATTGGGTTACTGTTGTTATAGTAAACTTAAGACAGAAGTAAATAATCGGAAGGTTGTGAAAAAATGTTAACGTTAGAAACCTTGTTTGATGAAGAATTTTATCTTGCCAAATATCCTGATGTTGCTAAAACAATTGAAAGTGGAGAATTTGATACAGCTTTTGATCATTTTATCGAGATAGGTCAAGAATCAGGTTATGAACCTAATGCTATCTTTGATAGTCAATATTATCAGAAGTCTAATCCCGATTTATCTGCCCAAATAGAAGAAGGATTTCTGACACCTGTTGAACATTTTATTAATTATGGTCAGTTTGAATTGCGCTCTCCGAATCCCTTTTTTGATCCATTCTATTATTTAGAACGATATTCCGATGTCAAAGGTGCTTTCCTGAGAGCAGAAATTAATCCCTTTGAACATTTTTTTCTGCACGGACAATACGAAGGGCGAAATCCTAGTTTAGCTTTTGATACTGACTTTTATCAAACTCGATATCCTGAAATTAGATCAGAATTAGAATCAGGACTATATAACACCTTATTTGAACATTTTTGGCAGCAAGGGTTAGCCGACGGAAGATTAGGAACACCTCCGGCTTTAAAAGATGATCTGACTCAAGCCGTTGATATTGATATTCTGTTAGGTGATCAAACAATTATTGGTTTAGTTACTGATGCTGACCCGGTTGATATTTATCAATTTATTATTCCTAATTTTAAGAGTGATTTTAGTGCTATCATGAATCAAATGAAGGCTAATTTAGATTTAGATTTAATTCAAGATTTGAATGGAAATCAAGCCGTTCAAAGTAATGAAATTATTGCGAGTTCTGCTAATTTAGGTTTAACCCCAGAATCGATTCAAATTGACCAATTACCGAGGGGTACATATTTTCTACGAGTCTCTTCAGTAGAAGGAAACACAAATTATCTCCTAAATTTATCAGCAACTCCTGTTTAGTTAATGAGAAAAAGGTGGGCGAACCCACCCCACAGTTTAATTAAATTCCCTTGGGTTTATAATTATGCCAATCTGTTGCTTTTTCATAGGCATTAGCAACTTCTAATAATCGAGATTCCCCTAACGGTTTCCCAATTAATTGCATCCCAATGGGTAATCCTTGATCATCAAAACCACAGGGAACACTAATTCCGGGTAAACCCGCTAAATTCACAGGAATTGTCATTAAATCCGATAAATACATACTTAACGGGTCAGCCGTTTTTTCACCTGCTTTAAAAGCCGTTGAAGGTGCAGTCGGACAAACTAACACTTCCACCTGACTAAACGCTCGATCAAAGTCTTCCTTAATTAAGGTTCTCACCTTTTGTGCTTTCAAATAATAAGCGTCATAATATCCCGCCGATAACACATAGGTTCCTACCATAATTCGGCGTTTAACTTCCGCCCCAAATCCTTGCGCCCGGGTTTTCTGATACATTTCAATTAAATTCTCTGCATCAGGATGACGGAACCCATATTTCACCCCATCATAACGGGCTAAATTTGCAGAGGCTTCCGAAGGAGCAATTACATAATAAGTCGGTAAACCATAACGGAATCGAGGACAAGAAACAATCTGAATTTCTGCTCCTAATTCCTGTAAAACACTAATTGCTTTCGTAACGGTTTGTTCAACAATCGGATCTAATCCTTCCCCAAAGGTTTCTTTAATTACCCCAATTTTAATCCCGCTTTTTGCTCTTAAGGTCGGTTTAAGGGCGGAAACATAATCGGGAACAGGAAGGTTTAAACTGGTAGCATCTTTTGGGTCATGACCGGCGATCGCTTGTAATAAAATAGCGACATCTTCTACACACCGTCCAAAGGGCCCAATTTGATCCAAGGATGAGGCATAGGCAACTAACCCATAGCGAGAGACTAATCCATAGGTGGGTTTAAGTCCCAAGACACCACAGAAGGAAGCCGGTTGACGAATGGAACCCCCCGTATCGGAGCCCAAGGAAACCACCGCTTCTTCGGCTGCAACGGCTGCGGCTGACCCTCCCGAAGACCCCCCCGGAACTCGTTCGAGATCCCAAGGATTAGCGGTCACTTGATAAGCTGAGTTTTCCGTAGAACTCCCCATCGCAAACTCATCGAGGTTGGTTTTTCCCACCATTACAGCCCCAGCCGCAGCGAGTTTTTGAGTAACGGTGGATTCATAGGGAGGGATAAAATTCTCTAAAATTTTGGAACCACAGGTTGTCCGAATTCCCTCAGTACACATATTGTCCTTAATCGCGATGGGAATACCTGCTAATAGACCAATTTCTTCCCCCGCCGCAATTTTGGCATCCACTTGACGCGCCTGTTCCAAGGCTCGATCTGCCGTTACACAAAGAAAACTCTTTAATTTGGGTTCGAGTTGTGCAATCCGATCCAATGCCTCCTGGGTGATCTCAACGGCGGAGCGTTCTTTCTTGATCAGTTGTCGGTGCAACTTACGGATGGATGCCATACTCTACTTTTCCTCATGTTCTTAAATACCCATATCTGAGTTTACCAGAGGAAGAGGAGGTCTGTGGAACAGGCATCTTGCCTGTTAACTTGTTAACTGCGGTGTAGGGGATGAAAATTCTTTGTTTGATCCGGAAAAGCATAAAAAGTTGGGATAGATTAACCAACTTTCCTGATGCTGTATCGGAGGAATGCCACCTAAAGCTCACTTAGAACCCCATCTGACGCTCGAAGACCTAAAAGTTCGTTATCGTCAAGCACGAGATACAACTGAGGCTCGTCGATGGCACCTGCTTCACCTTGTGGCGGGGGGTTGGACAATCAAACAAGCGGCGGATATTGTGGGGTTAAATTACGATTACGCCAAAGAAATTATCCGGCGCTACAACCATGAGGGGCCGAGTTCCATCAAGAACCGCAGCCGAGAACGCCAACCCCCAACGGCAAAATCTCTACTGACTTCAGGACAACAACAAGAATTGATGGAAGCGTTGCAAGGGCCCGCACCCGATGGAGGCTCTTGGTCAGGGCCAAAAGTAGCAGAATGGATTGCTCATAAAACAGGTCGTGATCACGTTTGGCCGCAAAGAGGTTGGGATTATCTCAAACGCTTAGGAGTGAATTGGAGGAAGCAAACCACCCTAAATGATCGGGACTAAAGCCTGGAATATCGGTTTTTTAAGGCTAATATTTTTGGCTTGTAATTTTTTACATTTTTGTATCCGTTAGCAAGATCAAACGAATATGAAAAACTTAATTTTTCTCAAAAGTTTAAAGATGAGCGCGATTGCCTTTAACACTTTTTTCGTGTTAACTTCTGCAAGTCAAGGACGAGAGTTATCTCCGAATAGTTCCTGCGATTTTGGCAATGGGAATCGTTGTCAACAAAATCAAGTTGAAATCCCTAATTATCAGTATGCTGAACGGGTTAGACAACAGTTTTATTGTGGTGTAAGTTCTGATGGGATTCCGACAACTTTTGTTAAGAATTCACGGGGAACTTTTCCGGTTATCCGTTGGGTTTCTCGAATTTTTGATGATGCTGGTTATGTTCCTGAAACTCGCTGTCGCCAAGTGTCTTCAAAATTCCAACAATTTTATGAACGAGGGCTATTAAATTATGTGACTACAGGACGGGTGAATCAACAGCCTGTTATCTGTGTTTCTAATAGTCAAGAGGGGCCTTGCTTGGGTGTTTTATTTACGTTGAAACCGGAACAAAATGCCAATCGTACATTACAACAGTTATTTGATCTTCGAGCCAATGCAAGTGCTGGCCCCCTAGAGGAAAGTAAGGGTCGATTTTATTTGGATCTTAATCAATATATTGAGGATAAAGGTAGTGTTTCGGCATCGGATTCAGTTGGATTAGATGAACAGCCTTGAACAAAAAAGCGATTGATTTTGATTTCAATTATCATGGTTGATCCTTCTAAAATTTCTCAAAAACTTAAAACGCTAACAGGTATTGGCAGTTGTTTAATCACGCTACCAATACTTATTTTTTCTGATGTTTTTTTAACTTCTTCTACTTTAGAGATTCGAGATCATCCTTCAACTCTGTTTTCAGTGAAATCGAATTGTTGGGATATTTCTTGTCAAGTTTGTTCTCCTAAAGAACTCAAAATAATTGCTCAAAGCATTACCGTTAAAATTTTATCAGGTTCCGCTTGGGGGTCAGGTATTTTAGTCAGGAAACAGGGAAATTTTTATACGGTTCTAACCAATCAACATATTTTAACCCCCAGTGACCCCCCCTATTCAATTCAAACGCCTGATGGTCAGATTTATTCAAGTTATCCCATTTCTAATGGGAAGTTTTCTGGTCAGGATTTAGCCTTATTACACTTTAAAAGTGAAACTCGGATTTATGCGATCGCAAATTTACAACTCTCTCCTGCAATTCAACCGGGAGACAAGGTATTTGGTGCGGGTTTTCCCTGGTTAGAAGTATCTAATCATCCAAATGCTATAGAGATTAAAAATCATACCCAAATTTCAAAAACTCAGTCTGAATTATCACTATTATCAAAACCTTTACCTTCTAAATTTTCTCAACTCAATGAACCTGAATTTTTACCTAAATTAGGACTGCATTTAACACGAGGTCGGGTTTCTCTAATCTCAGAAAAAGCAATTCAACAAGGGTATACAATTGGTTATACGAATCCCATTCAAAAAGGCATGAGTGGGGGGCCCTTATTAAATTCCCAAGGTAAAGTAATTGGAATTAATGGAATGCACGCCTATCCCCTTTGGGGAGATCCTTACATTTATCAAGATGGTTCGTTACCGAGTCCCCAACTCCGCGAAAAAATGGTGCAATTAGCCTTTGCAATACCTATTGAAAGGGTTATCGCATCTATCCCCGAATTAAATCAGTCTTCGGTTTCAGTGGAATTATTTTTATCCACTTCTCTATTAGATCAACATTTTTCTGTATTGATTTATCCCTTAAATTATCCTAACTTTGATAATTTAAAAGTTAATCTTACTTGTAATAGTTTTTAAAATGGATAGAGCCGAACATATCATCTATATACTATTTATTCAAAAAACGTTGACCCCAATCTCGAATATTATTCAACCATAATTTAGGATGATCTTGAGGTTTATAGTTGGTGTTAAACATAGAAACAACTAAAGGAAAACCCCCAACTTTAAAAACCATTAAAACATGAAGTAAAATGGAACATAGAATGATCACCCAAGCGATTAAATGAACAAAATACCACAGGTGATTAAATTCTCCATTAGGGAGCCAATTTTCTTGCTGAAACTTTCCTGAAATAACCGATAATGCGGCTGCAATTAATGCTACAGTATTACTAATACGGAGAAGACTATACCACCAAACAGGTTTATTAATTTCTGTTAAACTTTGCCATGTATTTTTTTGAATTAGTCTTTTTCTACCCGCAATTAAACTATAAATAGCAAAAATAATATAGACAAACAAAAGGAAAAATCCAAAGGTTCCATGAATATCAATTAAGTGGCGGTTTTCTTGAGTTAATCCTAACCCACCAAAACGGCGATCATAACTGTCATAAACTAGAAATCCAGTGACTAAAGCACCTAAAATTAAAAACGCATTTAAAGCGTGAGAAAGTCTTAAAAATAAAGGTTGATAGGGTTGTGATTTAGACATTTTTGAACAATTTTAGAGCGTTAAGGAGAAAATATGAATCAATAATGAATCATTTTATCCTTCCAGGATGGCGGAAGCTGATTTATATTATAAACAGTTTTATTGTATAGTAGATTATGAGTCTGCTTACAATTTCACTACTACCACAGAAATTCCATGAACACTTACGATTGGATTGTAGTTGGGTCTGGAATTACCGGTTCTGCACTCAGTTATGAATTAGTTAAAAAAGGATTTCAGGTACTTTTATTAGATCCAAATCCGATATTAGATGGTGCAACTCGTTATAGTTATGGCGGTTTAGCGTATTGGTCAGGAACAACGGAACTGACCCGAATTTTATGTGAAGAAGGTCACCAACGTCATCAGATTTTATCCGATGAGTTAGGAGTGAATACGCAGTTAAGAGAACTCGATTTAATTTTAGTCGTAAATCCTGATGATGATCCAGAATTGATAGCCCAAAAATATCGCTATTTTGCTACATCTCCTCAATTCATCTCTATTGAAGAAGCCTGTGAATTAGAACCCTTACTAAATCCTCAAGGGATGAGTGGAGCATTTACGGTTCGTCATGGTCAAGTTTCTCCTGAACATCTGAATACAGCTTATATTAAAAGGTTTAAAAGTTTAGGAGGAACTCAAATTTTTGATCAAGTTTTGCAGATTTATCCGATTCAAAATCAAGCGGTTCAAGTCACGACTCATTTAGAACAATATGAAGCTGAAAATATCGCCATTTGTGCGGGAGGGTTAAGTCGCCAGTTATTAAAAAATGCCGGAATTTCAATTCCTATTTATTTTACCCATACTGAAATTTTAGAAACCCCCCCCGTCGATTTAAAATTACGAACGATTGTCATGTCAGCGTCAATGGAACGTTTTCAACTTGAAGCGAAATCGACGCAACCGGAATTACAACCTTTATGGGAAAAACCGGGTCATGAGTTAGCACCATTCATTGTTGATAAAAGTGCCGCTCAGTTACTAGACGGTCGAATTAGAATGGGTCAACCTTCCCATACTTTTAGCGATGTTAATGCTCAAGTGAACCTCCTCGAAAGCGAAACCTTGATTCGTCAGGAAATCACTAAAATTTTACCAACCTTAGCAAATTTACCCGCAACTTGCTATCATTGTTTAGTAGCCTTTAGTTCCGATAGTTTACCCTTGATTGGTGCTGTTGGTAACTTTGATAACATCCATATTTTTTCAGGGTTTAGCAATCCTTTGGTTTTGATTCCCCCCTTAGCTCAACGGTTTGCAAATTTTATCACAGGACAACCCGATCCAATCATCACTCAATTATCCCCTTTACGTTTAATGAAATTGATCGGGTAAAGAGTGAATGCGCCACTCGATTTTGGTTAAGCTTAGAAAAAACTTGCTTTTATTTTCAAAATGTGTTAGTTATTGGATTAACTTTTGTAACAATGAGTTCCTGATCTGATCGTCAAAGCAGTCATAATCGCTATTAATTCTTGATCCTGTGCATCTATCACACCATTTTCCATCGTTTGAACCCTCGTTATCAGTTCAAAGTAAACATCGCAACACAAAGGTCAGGAATGTTTGAGAACCAGAAATTTTATCCTTTGGTTAACACATTGATAGGACATCAAAGCCTGGTTTAAATTCATCTTCAATTTCTAGCAAAATTCCGGCTGAATTGAAACATATCCCATAGGAGTAGATTGTATGAATACTGTAGTCAAGCCCAGATACAAAATTTTAGTTATTGATGATAACCCTATCAATGTTGACTTATTATTTGAGTATCTTGATTATGCTGGATTTGAAGTTTGGAAAGCATTAGATGGAGAAAGTGGTCTGGAAATTATTGACCAAAACACGCCTGATTTAATCTTATTAGATGTGATGATGCCGGATTGGGATGGATTTGAGATTTGCACTCATTTAAAAGCCAATCCTGCCTATAGTGAAATCCCTGTTATTTTTATAACAGCATTAGCAGAAATCCAACAAAAAGTTAAAGGGTTAAACTTAGGGGCTGTAGATTATATTACCAAGCCTTTTGATCAAAGTGAAATCTTAGCCCGGATTAATCTGCACTTAAAGCTTTATGCTTTAAATTCTCAATTAAAGTCTGAAATTCAGGAAAAAAGACAAGCAGAACAAGCTTTAAATCAGCTAAATTTAGAATTAGAAAAACGAGTACAAGAACGTACCTCCCAACTACAAAGTACCTTAGAAGAATTACAGCAAGCGCAACAAAAACTATTAGAGCGAGAACAGCAATTACACTATAAAGCTTATCATGATCCACTGACAGGACTTCCCAATCGAGCTTGGTGTATTTCTCAACTTAAAACCTTAATTGAACAAGCTAAATCAGACTCTAATTATCATTATGCGGTCTTATTTTTAGATTTAGATCGCTTCAATGTTATTAATGATAGCTTAGGTCATTTATTAGGAGATAAACTGTTACAAAAGGTTGCTAAACGGTTAGAATCTTGCTTAACCTCTAATCTCCATATTGCTCGTTTAGGAGGAGACGAATTTGTTATTATTGTTGAAAAAATTACCGATGAGCAGGAAGTCATGACCATTGCTCAAAAAATTTTAGATGTGCTAAGTCCCGTTTTTCAATTAAATCAATATGAAGTCTATACGGGCGGGAGTATAGGAATTACATTTAGTAAATTTGGATATTATCACCCCGAAGATATCCTGCGAGATGCTGACGTAGCTATGTATTCTGCGAAAGCAAATGGCAAAGGTTGTTATCAACTTTTAACCAGTGAATTGCAACAACAAGCCATGAGTCGTTTACAGTTAGAAAATGATCTCAGGCGTGCGATTCAAAATCAGGAATTCTCTCTGTATTATCAACCCATTATTGCCCTTTCTCACTCCCAAAAATTAGGATTTGAAGCGTTAATTCGTTGGCATCACCCACAAAAAGGAATGATTCCCCCAGATCAATTTATTCCTGTGGCGGAAGAAACCGGATTAATTATTGAGTTAGGATGGTGGGTGATCAAAACTGCTTTAAACCAAATTGAAATTTGGCAGGAACAGTTTCCTGGTTTTTCAGAAATTGCGATTAATGTTAATGTTGCCCCTCAACAATTAATGCTGGTTTCTTTCTCTGAACAAGTTCAAGAGCTATTTTCGCATTTCAAAATTAAAAGTCATCAAATCAAATTTGAGATTACAGAAGGATCTTTACTAAAAACGGGTTCTCATCACATTGAAGCTTTAAAAAGGCTGAAAAACCTAGGGATTCAATTTTGTATTGATGATTTTGGGACAGGATATTCTTCCCTCAGTCGTCTCCATGAATTCCCCATTGATACCTTAAAAATTGATCGCTCTTTTGTTCGTCAAATTGGTTCAAATCAAGGAGAAATTGAGTTAATTAGAACCATTATTACCTTGGCTCATGGATTAGGAATGGATGTTGTCGCGGAAGGAATTGAAACAAAATCTCAATTGAATCAATTATCATTATTAGGATGTGAATGGGGACAAGGATTTTTATTTTCAAAACCCTTGAATTCTATCGATGCAACTCAATATCTGGTAGCCTTGTTAACCTCTAAATGGAAGCAAGAACGGGTTAAAGCTTTACTGATGTAAACCCGTTCTTGAACGGAATCTCGACCTTAAAAATTAAGCAAAGGTAGAGTCTCCAAAATCTGAGGGAACATCTTGCCATCGTCCTTGACCGACGGCTTGAATTGCTTCTTTTAAATTAATATCCCCGGTATAGAGTGCCCGTCCGACAATTACATCAGTGACCCCTAAAGGTTCCAAGGATAATAAACTTAATAAATCTGTAATTGAACTCACTCCTCCAGAGGCAATGACTGGAATCGAAACGACATTGGCAATTTCTCGTAAAGCCTCAAGATTGGGCCCAATGAGAGTTCCATCCCGATGAATATCGGTATAAATAATTGTGACAACCCCTAACTGTGCCATTTGTTCCGCTAAATCCGTCGCTAAAATTTCCGAGGTTTCTAACCATCCTTTCGTCGCAACTTTGCCATTTCTAGCATCAATTCCCACCGCAATATGACCCGGAAATTGTGCACATAAATCCGCAACTAATTGAGGTTTTTCTACTGCAATCGTTCCTAAAATTGCCCGTTCTACCCCTAAATTGAATAGGGTAGCTACGTTGTCACGAGTGCGTAATCCTCCGCCAACTTGTACCGGAATATTAATCGTATTTGCGATCGCTTCAATCACCTGATAATTTGTGGGTTTTCCGGTTTTTGCTCCATCTAAATCTACTAAATGCAACCTTGTTGCTCCTTGTTCAACCCAATCTTGAGCAACCGCAATGGGGTCATCATTAAAGGTTTGAGCTTGGTTATAGTCGCCTTGATATAATCGCACACAGCGTCCGTCTAATAAATCAATAGCAGGGATAATATTCATAGGATGGGTTTATAATTAACACTATTCAGTTTCTCACAAATTAAAACCCGCTCTTTGCGGGCTTAGGTCTAAGGTTATAAAAGGATTAGATTGCAATTAGATTGATACGGTTTCTGTTTCTGGGGTTGAATCAGTTGGTATGGGGTCAGAAGCAATATCTAACGCACCCCCTGGAGCTTCAGGATGTTCCATAAACATTGCTTCTGTCGTAGCTTCAGCCTTCTGAGAGTGACTTTTAAGGTAAAGGCTTCCCAGTCCCAATAACCCGACTGTCGAGAGTGCTAATCCAGCAATAATGCCATAATCCGGTTTAATCGGGGGAATTTTTGTCCACAGGGAACCCGAACTAACATTAGAATTTGTTAACAACCCATTAGACTTATATTTGCTAAAGGGACAAGGACTCGCTTCCAACGCCGGAGAGAACACAGCACTCATAGTTGCTGTAGCTAAGAGACTCACGAGTAAGGGTTTGAGTTTGCTCATGATGATTGCCATATTGGGGATGTTTAATTTGGTAATGATAGCAGGAGATTTTAAAATTAGCCGACCCCAATTGATTTTTAATCCAGATATTTTGATCCATTAAGTTCCTTTCCATCCCCCAGACCCAACATTCACCAGCGACTTATCCCCACTCTCCTCCAAATTCTTGATATTCTTCTGATTCAATTTGATCGAGATCAGGATATTCATAATTATCAATCATTTCCTCTACAGAGTGAATAACAAACGGTAAATTAGCACCAATTAAACCCCGTTTAATCCGTTCTGATGTTTCAGGAAATAAAACAAATAGGGGATAAATATCATCGGCCTCTTGAGAATCAATGTGTTTATAATAGTGCGGCATTATCCATTCATAATCTTGATCTAATAACACTTGGGTTAATCGCCAACGGGCTAATAAATCCGATAATTCTTCTTGAGGGCGGTGAATAAAGATAAAAATCTCAGCCCCAATTTTAACTTTCCATTCAGGATCACACATCAAAAGTCCAATATCACAGGGTAAACCCACAGCATCCCCCGGTTTAATACTAATTCCCTGCTGTCCTGAATAGGAAACTCCATGTCGTAAACGAACAATCGGTAACGGAATGGTAATCACACTATCATCAGAACGGCGAATACTCGGAACCATTTCAAAATAAGGACGATGTTGCTTCAGTAAAGTAATCGCAGCTTCCGAATTACTATATTCTGCCAGCAACGCTTCATAATGGGATTTTTGAATAGACATAGATCATTTAAAATAAAATGTTTACAGCATTGGTTAATGGGGTAATAGGTAGAATCAACATCAACAACTATTTTCTAGCCTTAAGAAAATTAAACAACCTCTTGAAAGTAGTCAATATCCCTGAATTGATAGCTGATAACTGAATCTGATACGATTAAAAATTTGATCGTTTATACATCAGAAAGTAGTGTTTGATATACCATCTAATTTTCTGGGTTTTGGAATTAACCAAGTTTTTCAAACACGGCAAACATGGGTAAATACATCGATAGCAAAATTGAACCTACAATTCCAGCCACCATCACAATCATCAGAGGTTCTAACATACTGGTAAGTCCTTTTACAGCTTCTTCCACTTCCGTTTCATAGAACGCCCCAACTTTCATTAACATTTTGTCGAGTTCCCCTGATTCTTCTCCAATTGCAATCATTTGAATAGCCAAAGGAGGAAATACATTGCCTTCTTGTAAAGCTAAACTAATTAAACCGCCTTGTTGAATAGAATCTCTGGCATTTCTAATACATAAAGCAATCGCTGCATTTCCAGCCACCTCTTCCACAATTTCCAAGGAGTTCATAATCGGAACCCCAGACCGGGTTAAGCTTCCAAAAATTGTACAAAACCGCGCCACAGCCGAAATTTGAATTAGGTTTCCAAAAATCGGTAACTTCAAAAATAACTTATCAAAAAACATTCTTCCCCCAGGGGTTTTATAAGCGGTTTTATAAGCAAACAATAACCCTATCAACGTCCCGATTACAATAGCTTGTGGAATCGGAGGCCAAGTTCTACAAAAGGCACTAATATTGAGCATGATCTGGGTAAACATCGGCAGTGTTGCCCCAATATCCTGAAACACCTTAGCAAAGGTGGGGAGTAAAAAAGTTGTCATCCCAAAAAAGATAGTAATGGCAATAAATAACACCGTTTTGGGATAAGACATAGCGGACTTAATTTCAGCTTGGGTTTTGTGGTTTTTTTCCATCATCACCGCCAGCCGTTCTAAGACTTCATCTAAAACCCCCCCAGTTTCTCCAGCAGACACCATACTAATAAAAAGCTGATCAAAAATATCAGGAAATTTCCTCATGGCTACAGAAAGTTCTGTCCCTTCTTCCACATCAGCCCGAATGGAAGTTAAGGCATTTTTTAACTTGGCATTACTACATTGATCACTTAAGACACTCAAACATCTCGCCATCGCAATCCCTGCGTTAAACATAGACGCAAACTGACGCGCAAAAATCGCCAAGTCTTTAACGGTAATCGTTGCCAGAGCAATACTAATACTTTCTTCAATTCGTTTGAAGTCAAAACCCCGGTTTCTGACTTGACTGCGAACTACACTCCCTGCCATAAATTTTTACCTACTCAGTATTAATTTTTTACTGATAACTGATAACTGATAACTGATAACTGATAACTGATAACTGATTAAGCTTTGGCTTTTTGTCCCTTAGCGGCGGAGGGAGCAGGGCCAATTAAACGTTCTAATTCATCGGGTTTAGACGATTTACTCATGGCGGCTTCCCAAGTGACTTGACCTTCGTTATAGAGTTTCGCTAAAGCCATTTCCATCGTTTGCATTCCTAATTTAGCCCCCATTTGAATTTGGGAATAAATTTGAGAAGTTTTTCCTTCCCGAATCAGGTTAGCCATAGCAGGAGTATTGGCCATAATTTCGATCGCCGCCCGACGACCTCCTCCAATGGCAGGAACCAAGTTTTGACTACAAACCCCCACCAGTGAACCGGATAACTGTGCTCGGATTTGGGGTTGTTGAACGGGGGGGAATACGTCTAACATCCGGTCTACGGTTGCAGCCGCCGAGTTCGTGTGCAGGGTTCCAAAGACTAAGTGACCCGTTTCTGCCGCAGAAATCGCTAGACCAATGGTTTCTAAGTCTCGCATTTCTCCCACCAGAATAATATCTGGGTCTTCCCGCAATGCTGCTTTTAGAGCATTTGCAAAGCTTTTTGTGTCTTCTCCCTTTTGCCGTTGGTGGAACAAACTTTTAATATTGGGAAACACATATTCAATCGGGTCTTCCACCGTTAGAATATGTTCAGAGCGAGTCCGGTTAATTAAGTCTAACAAAGCTGCCATGGTTGTGGTTTTACCCGAACCCGTTTGACCTGTGACTAATACCATTCCCCGTGGGCGTTCCGTCATATCCCGAATCACTTGGGGAACCCCTAATTTATCAGCATTGGGAATCTTAGAGGCTAATGCCCGCAAACAAGCCGCCCAACATCCCCGTTCTCGATAGACATTGACCCGGAACCGAGCTAATCCTCGTACCCCGTAAGCACAATCTAATTCCCACTCCTGCTCTAACTGCTTACGCTGCATATTATTCAGCATTTGGTAAATCAGAACTTGCACCTCTTCGGCGGATTGGGTTTCTCCAAATTGGGGCTGAGGGGTGAGTTTCCCGCTAATCCGAAAGAAGATAGGGGCACCGGCTTGAATATGAATATCAGAGCCACCTTGCTCGACTAAAGACTCTAAAATGTCTTCAATCATTAATCCCGGCATAATTATTCTCCTCTAATCTTTTGTTGACTGTGTGCAGACGTGCCATGGCACGTCTCTGATTGTTGACCGTGAAAATTAAGATTTTTTCATAGTGTTCCCAAAAATCAGTTATCAGTTACCAGTTATCAGTGATCAGTCATCAGTTATCAGTTATCCGTTAAGAGTCAAGAATTAATAGCTAATAGTTAAGGAACTGGCCAATTCCTGCACTGATAACTGATCACTGGTAACTGATAACTGACAACTGTTAACTGATAACTGACAACTGATAACTGATTAGCTGATAAAGCGGGGTGTCATACAATAGGGACAGTCTAACCATTCCGGTTTTAATTCCGCTACGCAACTCTTACAGGTTAAGCCTTGTTTGCGTTTGGCTTTGAGTTCGGCTTCTAAACCGGAGTCTGTAAACGTTACCCGTTCCACTTCCTCAAAGGTGGTGTACCCTTCACGGACTAACTGCAAACTATAGGCTAATAAAGTTTTCATCCCTTCTTCAACGGCTGCTTCCTTAATTTGTTCAGTGGGAGCACCTTTGGTAATCAGGGTTTGCATTCGTTCGGTCACCTTCAGGAATTCATAGACCCCTACCCGACCTTTGTAGCCGAGTCCACTACATTTTTTACACAATTGGCCCATATCTGCTAAATGCTTCCGTTCTTCAACCGCAATGGTATTCGCTTTATAAAAAGTAATATTGACTTCTTGAGAAGCCGATAACCCATAACGACCTAATTCTTCAGGAGCCGGGGTATAAGGAAGCCGACACTCCCCACAAACGCGCCGCATCAGCCGTTGGGCGAGAATTCCTAACAAAGCAGCCGACACCATGAACGGTTCTACCCCCATTTCATCCAAACGAGCAATGGCACCTGCTGCGTCGTTGGTGTGTAATGTGGTTAACACTAAGTGTCCGGTTAATGCTGCTTCAATAGCGGTTTTTGCTGTTTCTAAATCCCGTGTTTCCCCCACTAATAAAACATCCGGGTCTTGTCGTAAAAATGCCCGTAAAATATTAGCAAAGGTTAAATTTTTCTCCCGAATTACCTGACATTGGGTAATCCCAGGTAAGGCATATTCAATCGGATCTTCTGCGGTACTAATATTAATCCCCGGATCATTTTTTTCTGCTAAAACCGAATACAGAGAGGTGGATTTTCCTGACCCCGTTGGCCCTGTAACTAATATCAAACCAAAAGGACGAGATGCGGTTTCCCGAACTAAGGCTAAGGTTTCTTGATCCGTAATTAATTTATCTAACCCTAATTGGGTTGAAGAACTATCGAGAATCCGTAATACAATTTTTTCCCCGTAGCGACTCGGTAGACTATTCACCCGGAAGTCTACCGTCCGTCCTCGGAATTTACGGCGAATCCGACCATCTTGGGCTTGACGACGTTCGGCGATATCCATTTCTGCGAGAATTTTAAACCGGGAAGTAATCGCCGGAATTACTTTTTTGGGAAATTTATAATATTCCTGTAACACCCCATCTTTCCGCATCCGAATTCGCATTTCATGTTCCTGGGGTTCAACGTGAATATCAGATACCCCCTCCGAGAGGGCTTTGGCTAAAATCACGTTGACAGCCTTAATAACCGGGGCGGTTTCCGCTTGTTCGATTTCCTCCGACAAATCCATCCCACCAGATTCATCGCCTACTTCTTCGAGGTCGGTGGTTTCAAAATCTCCGGCGGTAAACTCTAATTTCTCTTGTTCACGTTTAGCGGCTTCGGCGGCTTTGCGTTTAACGTCTTCGTTACTATAGGTGGAAATAATTTGATCATAATCTTCCTGAGTAATCACCCGCCGTTGGAGTTTCAACTGCTTGGGTCGCAAAATTTGATTTCTTAACTCCTCCAACGCATTCAGGTTGTCGGGGTCAACCATGGCAATCAACACCGAAGTCGGATCACTTTCAGGTTTGCGTAAAGGGATGAAGCGATGGCGTTTACAGGTTTCTAAACTGGTATCAAGCGTATGCAGCATTTGTTCGAGTTCTTCATTCGACATCGGTTCAATTTCAGGATCATACGCTTCGACCCCGTGAATGATTCTCAGTTCAAATAGCTGTTGTTTTTTATACTGACGTGCCAAGTCGGGAGGAAGGGGGCGACCCGTCATCGATTCCAAAACTTCTGTCAGGGGTTGACCTGAACGACTGGTTTTGAGGGCTTGCTGAAGTTGCTCTGGATTAATATAGCCTGATTGAATTAATTTGTTGCCAAAGGGAGTGGTACTTTGAACAACTAGGGCGCGTCTTTGGGATGTGTTCGTCATAGCTTAAAATTAAGGTCTATGTCATTGTATTAATGCGTTGATGTCACGATAATCACTTAGTTTTCAGGATTAATGGACACGATGGGTTTGAGGTGTACCTGTATCCGACGCTGATTTTGGCAAGAAATACAGCGTGAAACTTTCCCTAGCTCCAACCCGCACAAAGGTTAAATGTCCCGGGGCTTCCCTCTAACCCATCTCAGAGTTAAGTTACTCAGAACACAACCGCAATTATCAAGCATCTAGGGTGGCTGTGGGTTTTAAGGGAATAGAATTCCCTCTGATGTGTCAATTTTAACCCAACCTTCTCGTTCTCAATTCCGATCTGCATCTAAGAGAAGTTCAGGGGGCTGATTGATCTCCTCCTGTACGCATCCTTAGCTCAACCCATCCCATCTTGTAAACCCCCTACCCAGCATTTTAAGGCTCCATCTTGATCATAACGGTTTACCTCACCTTGAGGATGTATTTTAAGATATGATTTTGATTAAAATTTTTAAAGTAACGAAATGTCGTCAGCACCCCGTACTGAAGTAACGGGGCTATGGGCGGAGCGCAGGCTACGCGAAGTCATGCCTCACTAGAGCGTGATAGTTGACCAGCCTAAGTGCCTTGTGCACTACGTTTTTTGAGTTATGACACCCTGTGGATGCGTAGCTAGTCCCTAGCTCTGTCGTTAGTAGTTAAACATCTTTATCGGGTTAAGGAAGTGCTACTAGCCTAACAAGCTCTTAAAACCTTGGCGTTCGCGTAGCGTGTGCGAAGCACTCAGCTAACTTTACCCTAGAAATAGGTGTTAGGAGGCAACCATACCTCTACACAGGGGTATGATTGATTGCCCCTCTACCCCGAAAGGGAAATAAAAGCCGTCCTAAATAGAGTCAGCCCTGAGCCTTGCCCTAAGCTTTGTCGAAGGGCTGTCGAAGGGACGGGGTTTCTACCCATTTTTGCGATGATGATGGATAGCGGGGTTACTCCTCAGCCGTGTAAGGGTTAAGGACTCACGCTGATTTTCTGTGATTAACAAGGACAAACAGTACCATTATGATGCCTAATTCAACGGCTAATACTCCTGATGAACTAACGGGTCAATCCTATTCAACCTCAGAGTCGGATGTCCCGAACTCCGATAATTTGGATGCTGAGGGGACAACAGCGACGGAATCAAGTTCCTACCCAGAGGTCGGGACGGACGAATCCGCTACCGAAGCACCCTCTGAAAAAACTTTTGGCCAGGAAATCGAGTCAACGGGGGAAGGACTTCATGCTGAAGTCATGGCTTTAGCGGAAGCCAATGCGGCCCTCAAGGCACAATTAGAAGATGTTAGTGGTCAATATCGGCGTTTGGCGGCAGATTTTGAGAACTTCCGCAAACGCACTCAAAAGGAAAAAGAAGAGTTAGAAATCACCATCAAAGGTTCAACTCTGAAGCCATTACTCCCGGTTGTGGATAATTTTGACCGCGCTAGATCCCAAATTAAACCCCAAACCGATTCAGAAATGAATATCCACAAGAGTTACCAAGGGGTTTATAAATTAATGGTGGATTGTCTCAAACAACTGGGGGTATCTGTGATGCGTCCAGAAGGGCAGCCTTTTGATCCCAATTTACATGAAGCGGTGATGCGTGAAGCAACGGATGCCTATCCTGAAGGAACTGTGATTGAAGATTTAATGCACGGTTATCAGTTGGGAGAAAAGGTTTTACGCCATGCGATGGTCAAAGTAGCAACGGCTCCTGAACCCGATTCTACAGAATCTACCGCCGAAGAAACTCCATCTGAAGCATAAGGTGTTGCTCAGGGACAAGGAACTAGCCATAGGAGGGAACTCTAAATCTATCACCTGAAGCCATCTGGATCAAAGCGATTTTATCCCGTAAGAATCTGGAAAAATTGCTGATTTCAGGATCAGTATTGCAAACATTCATCGTCGAGGAGCTATGGGAAAAGTCATTGGCATCGACTTAGGGACAACGAACAGTTGTGTTGCTGTGTTAGAAGCCGGTAAACCGATCGTAATCGCTAATTCTGAAGGAGGACGAACCACACCGAGTATTATCGGATTTGGTAAATATGGCGATCGGTTAGTGGGCCAGTTGGGTAAGCGACAAGCGGTTACGAATGCCGAAAATACGGTTTACAGTATTAAGCGATTTATCGGACGTCGCTGGGAAGATACCGAGGAAGAACGCTCACGGGTTCCCTATACTTGTGTCAAAGGCAAGGACAACACCGTTAATGTCCAAATTCGCAACCAAGTCTACACTCCCCAAGAAATCTCGGCGATGGTGTTGCAAAAGCTCAAAGAAGATGCAGAAGCTTATTTAGGAGCAACGGTCACTCAAGCAGTGATTACAGTTCCAGCTTATTTTACCGATGCTCAACGACAGGCAACCAAGGATGCGGGAACCATTGCGGGTTTAGATGTCTTACGGATTATCAATGAACCCACAGCAGCAGCTTTATCTTATGGCTTAGATAAACAAGATCAAGATCAGAAAATTCTGGTCTTTGACTTGGGTGGGGGTACCTTTGATGTCTCGATTCTACAACTGGGAGATGGGATTTTTGAAGTCAAATCAACGGCAGGAAACAACCATCTGGGCGGGGATGATTTTGATAACTGTCTGGTACAGTGGATGATCCAAAAATTCAAAACCGAGGAAGGCATCAACCTCTTAACGGAAAAAATGGCATTACAACGGTTACGAGAAGCCGCCGAAAAAGCCAAAATCGAGTTATCCAGTCGCAACACCACCTCGATTAATTTGCCCTTTATTACCGCCGATGATTCAGGGCCTAAACATTTAGAACTAGAACTGAGTCGCACCGAATTTGAGGGTTTAGTGAAACCGTTGGTAGACAGTACCATTGAACCCGTCATCCAAGCGTTGAAAGATGCAAGTTTACAGCCTAATCAGGTGAATCGCATTATTTTAGTCGGGGGCTCTACGCGAATTCCGGCGGTTCAACAAGCTATTAGTGAATATTTTGGAGGAAGAACCCCAGACCGTTCTGTTAACCCCGATGAAGCTGTTGCTTTAGGGGCTGCAATTCAAGCGGGAGTGTTAGCAGGAGAAGTCAAAGATTTATTGTTATTAGATATTACTCCTTTATCTCTAGGATTAGAAACCTTGGGGGGAGTTTTTACTAAAATTATTGAACGCAATACAACAATTCCCACGAGCCGTTCTCAAATGTTTTCCACCGCCGTTGATGGACAAACCTCTGTGGAAATTCACGTTCTCCAAGGAGAACGGGCAATGGCGAAGGATAATAAAAGTTTAGGAAAATTCCTCCTGAATGGAATTCCGTCGGCTAAACGGGGAGTTCCTCAAATTGAAGTAGCGTTTGATCTCGATGCCAATGGAATTCTGAAAGTTTTAGCGGAAGATAAAGGGACGGGACGAGAACAAGGGATTGAAATTAGTAATACCGGAGGATTGACGGAAGCAGAAATTGAACGAATGCGTCAAGAAGCAGAAATTTACGCTGATGAGGACGAAAAACGTCGGTTAGTGGTAGAACTTAAAAATCAGTCCGAAACTTTGTTTGCTAATTGTAAACAAACCCTCAAAGGCAAGGCTGATCAGATTAGTAATGATCTCAAAGAACGAGTTCGCAAAGAAGCTGCGGCTTTAAAACAAGCGGTTGCTAATCCCAATATTTCCCATGAGGATATGAAAAAACAGTTAGAATCCTTCCAAGAAATGTTGTATGCTTTGGCTTCAGAGATTTATGAACAAGCAGGTCAGAATTCGTCTTCCGCTTCATCTGTTGCTTCGGAGTCTTCAGAATTTGAGGCTTCTGTACAAGCGGTAGAAGATAAACTAGAGGAAACACAGGAAGACGAAGATGAAGATGAAGAAGAGGCAAAACCTACCAGTAGTGAATTATTATTCTTGAACAACAGCATGATTGAGACTTCCTCTGGAATAGACACCTTCAGTGATCCTCCTGATCCTGGTAATCCGTTTACCAATACCCTGAATTGAAAGGTTTGTCCTACAGAGGAAGGCTTTTGAGGATTTATGATAGAATTGAAAAGTCTCAAATGTAGGATTAAACCAGTGATCAGTTATCGGTAAACAGTAATCAATGGAAGAGTGAGTCGTAAATCGTCATATAGCACTACGCAAAAAGGTTAGGAAATTTCTAAATCCTGAAAGCCTTTCACAACTTACTGTTCCCTGTTCCCGCTTCGCGTAGCGCTATAGTTGTCAATTTTTAGTTAAAAACTAGAAACTGGAACATTGGTTACTGATTATCCCTGATTAAGCGTTAACAAATTTGTTGTTATTTATTTTTAGGCAAAATACTCTATGGCAGGCGATTATTATGAAATATTGGGTGTCTCCCGCGACGCAGATACAGAAGAACTTAAACGGGCTTATCGTCGCCTAGCTCGCAAATATCACCCGGATGTCAATAAAGAACAGGGCGCGGAAGAACGGTTTAAAGAAATTAGTCGCGCTTATGAAGTTTTAAAAGAACCGGAAATGCGGGCGCGATACGACCGTTTTGGAGAAGCGGGAGTAGCGGGTGGTGCCGGAGGTTTTGACCCCAACTTTACCGATCCATTTACCGATATTTTTGAAAGTTTCTTCAGTGGGTTTGGCGGGGGTATGGGAAGCAATGCCCAAGCTCGCAAGCGCACAGGCCCAGCCCGGGGAGATGACCTGCGCTTAGACCTGCGGTTAGAGTTCAAAGAAGCTATCTTTGGCGGCGAAAAAGAAATCCGCATTAAGCATTTAGAAACCTGTGAAACCTGCACCGGAAGTGGTGCTAAACCGGGAACTCGCCCTCAAACTTGTTCGACCTGTGGGGGGAGTGGTCAGGTGCGGCGGGCAACTCGTACCCCCTTTGGCAGTTTTACTCAAGTCTCCGTTTGTCCGAACTGTAATGGCACAGGACAAATGATTGAAGATAAATGTTCCACCTGTGGCGGTCGTGGGTTAAATGAAGTCACGAAAAAACTTAAAATTAATGTTCCCGCCGGGGTGGATAACGGTACTCGTCTGCGGGTTGCCTCCGAGGGGGATGCCGGGAAACGGGGAGGGCCGCCTGGGGATTTATATGTGTTTTTATCCGTCGCACCTGATCCGAAATTTAAACGGGATGGGATTAATATTCTGTCCGACGTGAAAATTAGCTACCTTCAGGCCATCCTCGGTTTTAACTTTGATGTAGACACTGTTGATGGCCCCACAAAATTAACCATTCCGCCAGGAACTCAACCGGGAACGGTATTAACCTTAGAAAATAAAGGGGTTCCTCGTCTGGGAAATCCCGTAAGTCGGGGGGATCATTTAATTACGGTTCTCGTCGATATTCCCACAAAGGTAACTCCAGAAGAACGGGAACTTCTGGAACAGTTGGTTAAGATTCGGGGCGATCGCACGGGAAAGGGGGGAATTGAGGGATTTCTCGGTAATTTATTTCAACAAAAATAAACGGCTGATAGCTTTGCACTGAGCTTGTCGAAGTGTTGGCTGTTAGCTGCTTTGCACTGAGCAGTTCGACAAGCTCACTGTAATACTTGTCGAAGTGTTAACGGTCAAAAGGCAGCAAATAACAAACGACCTATCCCTCTTTTTATGACAGAAACAACTCACTTAAAACCGGATGCTCAATTGGATTTGCGGGGAACTCCTTGTCCCCTCAATTTTGTTCGCACGAAATTACGCTTAGAACAGATGCAGCCCGGTTCCCTACTGGAAGTTTGGTTAGATGCGGGAGAACCCATTGAGCAAGTTCCTGATAGTTTAACGATGGCTGGGTACAACATTGAGCAAATCACAGATTGTTCGGACTTTTTCTCCCTGCAAATTCGTTGTCCTGTGACCGTTCAATGAGTTCAATGACAACCAATGAACCGTTGAATGTCCCAGAACTGATCGGAACAGTTGTTGCTGTTCAAGCGAATTTCTATCAGGTTCAACTGGAAACCCAAGGAACTTCACTTCCTGAAACTATCCTGTTATGTACCCGTCGTTCTCTGTTGAAAAAAATGGGTCAGCAGGTGATGGTGGGAGATCAAGTTGTGGTGGAAGAACCGGACTGGTTAGGAAAACGGGGGGCGATTACTCAAGTTTTTCCCCGCCGGACAGAACTGAGTCGTCCTCCTATTGCTAATGCTAATCAAATTTTATTAGTATTTGCGATCGCAGAACCGGAGCTAGAAGCAACCGCTTTAAGTCGGTTTTTAGTGAAGGCGGAATCAACGGGTTTAGAAGTATGTTTGTGTTTAAATAAATGCGATTTAGTCTCCTCAGAACAGTTGTTATACTGGCGCGATCGCTTATTAAATTGGGGATATCAGGCTTTATTTATAAGCGTGAGTAGCGGGTTAGAATATACGGTTAATTCTGATCATCAAATTATTCAAAAATCTCTATTTCAAATAGAAAATACGTTTTTAGAAAATACTTTACTGTATCAACTTCAAGATAAAACAACGGTGATTTCTGGCCCTTCCGGGGTGGGAAAATCCAGTTTAATTAATCAATTAATTCCCAGTATTAATTTACGGGTTAGTAGCGTTTCGGGCAAATTAGGACGGGGAAGACATACAACTCGTCACGTTGAATTATTTCAATTACCGACGGGTGGATTATTGGCGGATACACCCGGATTTAATCAACCTGAATTAGAATGTAGTCCCGAAGAATTAACAGATTATTTTCCTGAAGCGAAACACCGTTTCCAGCAGGGAAAATGCCAGTTTAGTGATTGTTTACATCGAGATGAACCTAATTGTAGTGTTCGGGGGGACTGGGAACGTTATCCGATTTATTTGGATTTTTTAGAAGCTGCGATCGCCCATCAAGAAATGCTTCAACAACAAAAAGATGTAGAAATCAATGTCAAATCCAAATCAAAATCAGGCGGTAAACAACAATTAGAACCGAAATTAGCCAGTAAAAAATATCGTCGTTCTTCCCGTCGTTTTCAACATCAGACGTTACAGGATTTATGCGAGGATTTTAGTGAAGAAGAGTAAGATTTTTTAACGTTAAATTTTAGATCAGAATTAACCCCAGATTTCTTTGATTTAGGGGTGGGAAAATTTCTAAACTGATTCGTTATTAATAACCCAACGGCGAAACAATTCAACAATAATTCGCCAATGGTGATCAGTTTCTTGAATAACATCATGACGAGATAGAGTATCGAGGGCATTTTGTAGGGAAATGGGGTCTAAATTTGTAACGGTTTGTAGGGTGTTAAAATCGAGTCCGGTGGGGTGAGGTGCGATCGCTTTTATAATCTGTTGTTGACCGGGTGAACCTTCCCCCGCTTGTTGCCAAACCCCGGTAAAATAATAACGTCCATTTTGGTAGAATTCGGGTTGATTAATAATCCCATCAACATCAGCAATAGTAAACATGGGATCTCGGTTATTTCCGAGTTCAAAGACTTGATCATTATACCGACGAACTAATAGAAAACCGATGAGTTGCACGAGATAGGGTTGTCCGGCAGTTAATTCATAAATATAATCAAGAGCATCGGGTTTATAATCGAGGGGGAAATCTTCACTGGGGTTAGCAAGAAGATAGCGACAAGTTGCCCGTTCTAAGAAGCTAACACGGATGGGAATAATACTAGCAAAAAATGGGTTAAAATAGTCTTCGGTCATTTCTTCGAGGGTGTGGAGTCCAGCTAAAGCAAAGGCTATTTTAGGACTCATTTGCACCATTCCCCGCAATACGCCCATAAAATCTTTTGGAATGCGA
The DNA here is from genome assembly GCF_900009145.1 of Planktothrix tepida PCC 9214. Lineage (NCBI taxonomy): Bacteria > Bacillati > Cyanobacteriota > Cyanophyceae > Oscillatoriales > Microcoleaceae > Planktothrix > Planktothrix tepida. The sequence goes on along the minus strand of NZ_LN889782.1, from coordinate 741,361 downwards.
TCACTTTTTATTAGTTCTTCGATTTGTTCAAATTCATCAAGGGCAATAATTAATCCAGTATCGCCTAATTGGGTTTCAATTTGTTTTAAATATCGTTCAAAGGTGCGATAGGGAAGATTGATTAAGCTATCATCATCGGGGGGTGGAATTTGCAGGGTGTCTGAGAGGGAATCTGCGATCGCCATGAACACTTCACCGACTCCTTGAATACTATTACCAACGGTTAGTAAGTTAACATAAGCGAGTTTAACTTTGTCGTCTAAACGGGTTGAAATATTCCGCAAAATAGATGTTTTTCCCATACGTCGGTGTCCAAAAATAACTACAGATTGTAACTTCTGTTTACTAATCCAAACTTCCTCTAGCTGTCGCATAATTTCTTCACGCCCAACAAACAGCATTCCTTGAACAGGATCACCAATTATATAAGGATTTAATAATGTTTTAGGTATGCTTGATTTTCCTATTTTACTGGCTACCTTTAAGAGAGAGTTTTGCCAAGTTTCAACAATGTATTTAACGATATATTTTTCTGCATCAGGAAGACTATTGAGGTTATCTTGAATATTTTTTAATTCTCCCAATGCACGATTTAGCGCTGAATTTTTTGAGAGTTTAGATACGCTACTTTGTATAATTTTTACTTCTTGTATAACTTTTTCTAAAGAAATTATCACTTCACAAGTTGCTTTACGCAACATGGGTTCAGAGAAAATAGTATTAATATTCAAGTAAGAAATTGTTGCTAGTTCATCAGCATTAACGCATTCTTTTAAAATTTGAGTGATCAAAAATATTTCATCTCCATAAGGTAAAAAACGCACCTTCTGAAACGCATCAAGTGCTTTCTGCAAATATTCTATAGTTAAATCTTTCTTAATTTCTGCTTGATCAGTTGATTGATATAAATACCAAAAGCCTTCAGTTGTGATAGCAGCTAAGATAGAGCTTGCTAGGGAAGTATTTATTAAATCATTAATATTTTTCGTTCCTGATTTTTTATATAATTCGTCAGATATACAACGAATCAGTTCCCAATCATAAGGAGATTTAGCTAGTTGGCTGGTACGAAAAACAATATGTTCTTGAGGTAGTTCACATAATGCTTGACTAATTCCTTGAATTACAGAGTGATACTGAAGCGTATATTCTAAAAGTTGATTGGCGTTATGTAAACCTACATCCCAATCTGTCAATAACCATTTTTTCACCTTTTTTTTAAGATTAAGAATAGGGATTGGTGTAATTCTAATAAACCAAGTACATTTAAGATTATTGCTAAATCTGGATGTATTTAGAATACTAGAAAACAACCACTCTAAAATACGAGAATTTACAATTACTGTTCCAAAACTCCAGAAAAAAAAGAATATTCCTCCTCTAGTGAAATAATGAGAAAGAGCAGAATAATCTGGATTTAGATTGTTAATATTTAATATAAATATTTCCATAGAAACCCATATAATCAATAATGATAAATATATTCGGATTCCTACCAAAGAATTATCAATCCAATATTTACGCAAGCTAGAAATTTTGATTGATTTTATAGGGAATAAGAAGCCTAAAGAATTTCCAAATAATATTCCCCAAAATACAATTGAAAAAAGTAGTATTGAACTAGAATTCGCAATATTATTATCTAATTTATTAAGTATTTTTAATAAGATTTCAGGGATCAAGTTTTGTCTTATAAAAAGGCTTATAAAAAAAGAAGGAATCCAGAAAACTAGCAATGAAATTAAAACTATAAAGCCGGATACAAAGCCAATTAATATTTTTTTATTAAATGTTACATTTTTAAATCCTATTCCTTTCAATATTCCACAAATAAAGCTGAAAATTAGAAGTCCTATTATCAATTCAAATTTCATATTTATTTTAAAAAAGCAAAAATAAATAAAATTTGTCAAATATAAGACAAGACCACTAATACTAAATCCAATTACTATTAATTTGCTTATTTGACCTTCAAAGATACGCAAAGCTTGTGGAAAGAAAAAAAACCAATAAAAGACTCTTAAGTAATCTAGGGGATTTTTTAAGGAAAGAGAACGATTTAATTTTGGGGCTAAATCTAAACGAGGAACTGGATTTTGTGTTGAAATCATGATAATCTCTCTAAGTAAAGCTTAAACAGTTGATTACATAACGCCATCAATTTTTGAGGATGACCTTCACTTTTATTAATTAACTCGGTAATTTCATCCTCAGTAAAGGTAATGGTTTGATATTTTGGTTCCAACAAAGGTGAATTGAGACGACTCGCAATAAAATCACGGATGGTTTGTTCATCCCATCGGTTTAACTGGTATTCGGTGCAAATTCCCCACCAGGGCGAAGTCATCCTAATACCTTGATTTCCAAATAATTGATCTAAAGACGTACAAGCTGCAACAACTAGCTTCAGGACTGCATTATTTCCTTCTGCTAACCCTCGCAAGTCTGCGTGAATATAATTAGTAAAACCGTCCCAGGTCATTTTTTCTACTTCATCGAGAATTAATAACAATCGATGATTTTGTAAATTTCGGGTGAGGCGATAACCTTTACAAAAATCAATTCCTGCATAATCACACAAAGCTTGATAAAAGTCATCCTCATCATAAATACCTTGTAAATTTAGATAAATCGGTTCACGGGGTTGTAACAGTTGAGTTTTAGCTTGTCTGCTAATTTCCATTAATAGCGAAGATTTGCCACTTTGTCTTTCTCCAATGATTGCAACGCTACTACCACTATTGAGGGTTTCAAATATTCTTTTAATTTCCTGTATTCTACCAAAAAATAGTTGATCTTCTTCAATAAGTCCCCTTAAGGGAATAAATGAATTAACAAGTGGAGGATGAGTGCCAGTATAAGGTTGAGAATTCTCTATCCTCTTACATTCAAGAGATTCATCAGTAGTAGACAGTTTATCAATTTCAGAAAGTTGTTCCTTGATGTCTGGTGTAATAGACTCTCCCAGTTTGAGAATTTCATTTTGCCATTCAATATAATTATTTTTCCAACAGTCATATTGCCGAGTCCATAATACAGTATAAGTTGTTTTCCAAGGGCTATCACCACTTTTAGGTCTACCTCGTCCTTCTTTTTTTATTTTAATTAAGACGAAACAGATTGTTTGTAAGGTTTGATTAAATTTTGGTTCATCAATACCAATTTTTTGAGCCAGTTCTGCCGTTGTAATATCATTCTCATAGTTAGCGGGATCAAACCGTTTCAAAAAAATTTTTTTGCATATTCCTTTAAACTGGTAGTGCAGAGCAACATCCTCTAAAAATTTAAGCTGTTTTTCTCGTTCTTGATCGTTTAGTTCCATATCAAGTTTGCTTTTGGCTGGTGTCTTCTTGGAATTATACAACAATTTTTGTTTTTGTGGAAAATCGAACTTCGCTTAACTTTTTACATAAAAGTGTAAGTCCCATTTTTATTTTCCCATATTTTTCTATATTTTCGTATATTTAAAATTAAAAATACGCAAACCTATTAATATTTTTCGGGAATTTTAAATTTCTTTCTAAATTGATATTCCTTAACTAAAGTCTAAAGGAATACATTATGAAAGAACTAATTTTTGATTCCGAGTTAATGTTCAGTCCTAACCCTAATAATAAATTAGCGATGATTTCTGCCTTCGAGCAAGACGAAAACTGTTGGTGGATTGGTTGTCCTGACGATATTAGAGAAGAAACTAAGCACCAACTCATGTATGGAAACCTATTCACAGAAGCATTCAACAATGATCCTCGGCTAAAACAATGGAAATTTCGATTGATTCCTTTTTCAGGTGGAGATATCAGCAATATTTCACCTGTATTTCGGAAATCCTATCCCATTGGTTTTAATTCCTTAGCTGAAGGCTGTGATGATGAAATGATGTGTAAACGAGGTCTGAAAATTAGAACAGCTTACGATGTTTTACAGGAGATTAGACTAGCTTTAGGAATGATTCCTATTTATAATGAAGCTCTTAAACATCACTTGAAAGCTGGATATGATTTAGATTCGGTCAGTCGTGCTAATTTTGGTATAGGTAAATGTGAATTAGCATATCCTGATTTTTCTGTCCGACAAAATTGGATACAAGGAGCGCAAACTTCAGTGATCCGTTATGCTTTAAGGGATGTCTATTTAACCTTAAGATTATTTGAAAGCCGTGAAAATTTGATTGACCCTCGAACAGGAAGACGGTTTAAATTGCGGAGCATGGAGGAAGCGATTAACTGTCCTGCTGAATTTGTTTGGTTTTCTCAACGTTTTGGGCGATAGATCTTGTTAGGGCGAGGTGCGCCTCGCCCCTACAGGGTTCTGATTGAAACAGACAGCTTAAAATTATAATAAGGGAATTAATTATGATACAAACGCTTAACGGAATATTGACCTTAGAAGAATTTCTAAACTTACCTGAAACCAAACCCGCTAGTGAATATATCGATGGTGAAATTATCCAGAAACCGATGTCAGGAGGAAAACATAGTGCAATTCGGGGAGAAATTGTTACTGTTATTAATAATATCGCTGAAGAACAAGCGATCGCATTAGCTTTACCTGAGTTAAGATGTACCTTTGGGGGTCGTTCTATTGTTCCTGATGTAGCAGTTTTTGTATGGGATCGAATTCCCCTGGATGAAGATGGAGATATTGCTAATACGTTTAATGCCCATCCTGACTGGACGATTGAAATTTTATCACCTGAACAAAGCACCACTAAAGTTACTCAAAAGATTTTACATTGTTTAAATTCGGGTTGCCAGATGGGTTGGTTAATTGTTCCAGAGGAAAAGTCTATTTTTGTTTATCCTTCAGGACAACAACCAATATTTTTAGAGGAATTGGATGCTGTAATTCCAGTTCCTGAATTTATCTCTAATTTAACTTTAACCTTAAGGGATATCTTCAGTTGGTTAAAGGTGAATCCTAGTTAAATAAACTCATCTTGATTTAAACATTCCCTAAACGTTCTTTCTGTGGGTTCTAACCCAAAATCAACCGCTAATAAATCTAAACCGTCAATAATCGTAACAGGGTTATTAATTCTCAGAGATTGAAAACATTTGTCTCTATAATTGGGTTTTTGTTGAAAATTTGCGATCGCCTCCTTTAACGGTTTAATTACCGGATAAGCTGCTTCTGATTTTGCGATCGCTTGGGGAGGAATAGAAGCATTGAATCTTAATACGGCTAAATCAATTAAATCCCGTGATTCTACTGAACTATCAATCCATCGGTCAGCATTAGCTAATAATTTTTCGGCAAAACAATCAATTAAACTTAAACAAGGAACAGACGACCATTGAGGAAAATCGGGTGCTTCTAGTTCAATTCTTCCTTCCATAATAATTTCAAATTTGATTAAGGTTTCTTCTATTAATAAAGGAAATCTAATTCCATATTGATTGGCTTGTATTTCTTGGTGAAATGTGATATTATTTTGAGTATTAAATAAAGCGTTATATTTATTTGGGCCCAGAGATTGCCTTAATAATCGATAACCGGAACCTGTGGAACAGAGAAAATCAATATCTTTACTCAGGCGATATTCTCCATAGTTTAAACAGATGAATGTTCCTCCGCCAAAATAAGCGTGACAGTCTTGTAAGAAATTAGTATTAAGTTGATGGAGAACAGCAATAATTTTGTAAACATTTGATTGAATAACCAAGAACCATACTGTTGAGCCAGTTGTTGAATAAATTCGGCTTCCGTTGGATTAATTTCCCCAAAAATATCTCGATAATGCCATCCCCGTTCATACCGTTTTAGCATTTCCAATGGCGTTAAATTCTCAATTCCTATTCTTTGCCAACATAATCGTTCTAAAAAGGGTAATTTTTCAGGAATAGAACGCTGATTCATGATTGTTTTTAATTAAAAAATAGTTCAACTTGACAGCGAAATTCGGGTAAAAGGGGAGAAGTAATTTCATCAGTTATTAATAACGTTTCAGCTAAAATTAACTGATGATTTTGACGACGATAAACTTGAACTTGCTGTTGATAGCGATCAACAATCCAATATTCCTGAACACCTTGAGTCGAATAGAGTTTTAACTTCACTTGTTTATCTCGTCTTTCGCTTTCTTTTCCTGGAGATAATACTTCAACTACTAATTCAGGAGAACCTGTCAGATGTCCAGCACTATCTAATAAAGTCGCTAATTTTTCCCGACTCACCCAAACCACATCAAGAATAACATTATCAGATTCAGTATAAATAATTCCAGGTGTCATCACAGCTTTTCCTAAGTTTGTGCGACGTGACCAATCTCTTAATTCTGCATAAATATTACCAGAAACTTCTTGATGATTCCAATCTGGTGCTCTAGTCACAAATAATTCTCCCGCAATAATTTCATAACGTTTCCACTCATCATTTGACAATAACTCTAAATCGGCTGTCGTCCACTTCATTGATTTTGCAAGAGTTTGATTCATGATAAAATTAGGGTAGACTTAAATGTTATTTTATCATATTTTATTAAAATTTGAATAATTTTCAAGGGTCAATTAAAATCGCTTTGGGTTTGCCTTCTTCAAATAAAGAAGCGGATAATAAAATTACTGGGTTATCGGTTTCATTTTCACCATAATGTACCATTCCTCCCACTTCAACTAACGCATCCCCAACATTTAAACGGGTAGTTTTTCCCACTTCTAACGTTTCTTCTTTGCCATTAGAACGAGTAATTTTAGCTGAACCTTTAACAACCGTATAAGTCAAAGTTCCCGACTCTACCCGTTCAATTTGCATCCCTGGATGAATATGAACAGGTAACTTACTCTTAGGGGGAATTGTATATTTAACTAATTCTAAGACGCGACCTTGTACTTCTGTGGGAGAACCACTGGCTAAGACTTCACGAGTCACTTTCTGAGTGTAAGCATTAGTCGGGGTTTGCAGTTGTTGACTTCTAACGATCGCAACACTACTTAAAAATGTCAGCGCAACCAGGGAGAGAAGTTTGTGAAATTTAAGCATTTTGGCAAAGATAACGATAATAAAGGTTAAAAACGGTGAATCTTGATCAGAGTATAAAAGTTATTATCAAAATTCGATTAAAAAAATCTGTTATTTTATCCTTTTTTAAGCATCGGTGTGCCATTAACCGCTAAAATAAATACCAGTATAAAGAGCGTTACAAACGCGGTTATTCTTCAGATTCTATGAGCGAAAGAACACTATTTGATAAAGTATGGGAGTTGCACACCGTTGGAACTCTCCCTTCAGGACAGACTCAACTCTTCATTGGTCTGCACCTGATCCATGAAGTCACCAGTCCCCAAGCCTTTGCGATGTTACGCGATCGCAATCTGAGCGTACTGTATCCCCAACGCACCGTCGCTACAGTTGATCATATCGTTCCCACCGATAATCAAGCCCGTCCGTTTACGGATGTATTGGCGGAAGAAATGATACAGTCCTTGGAGAAAAGCTGCAAAGAACACAATATCCGCTTTTATAATATCGGGTCGGGAAATCAAGGCATTGTTCACGTCATCGCACCGGAACAGGGGTTAACCCAACCGGGGATGACTATTGCTTGCGGAGACTCCCACACCTCGACTCATGGGGCATTTGGAGCGATCGCCTTTGGCATCGGGACATCTCAAGTTCGGGACGTTCTGGCTTCTCAAACCTTGGCGTTAGGGAAACTGAAGGTGCGCCGCATTGAAGTTAATGGAGAACTGCCTCCGGGGGTGTATGCCAAGGATGTTGTGCTGCATATTATCCGTACATTAGGGGTGAAAGGCGGTGTGGGGTATGCCTATGAATTCGCTGGAAGCACCCTTGAGGGTATGTCCATGGAAGAACGGATGACGATCTGTAATATGGCCATTGAAGGCGGTGCTCGATGTGGCTATGTTAACCCGGATCAAGTCACTTACGAGTATTTGCAGGGTCGAGAGTTTGCCCCTAAAGGAGAGGACTGGGAAAAAGCCGTTGCTTGGTGGAATAGTATCCGTAGTGACACGGATGCGGTTTATGATGATGTGGTAAAATTTGATGCTGCGGATATTGCCCCGACCCTAACGTGGGGGATTACCCCAGGTCAGGGAATGGCTGTTAACGAGTTGATTCCTAATTTAGAGCAGATTCCAGAAAGCGATCGGGATGTAGCCCAAGAAGCCTATCAATATATGGAATTTGCCCCTGGAACTCCCATCAAAGGTACAAAAGTGGATGTCTGTTTTATTGGCAGTTGTACCAATGGCCGCCTCAGTGACCTGCGGGAAGCGGCAAAATTTGCCCAAGGTCGGAAAGTTGCCAATGGGGTGAAAGCCTTTGTCGTGCCGGGTTCTGAACGGGTGAAGCAACAAGCGGAAGCGGAAGGATTGGATAAAATCTTTGAAGCCGCAGGGTTTGAATGGCGCGAGGCGGGGTGTTCCATGTGTTTGGCGATGAACCCTGATAAATTACAGGGAAATCAAGTCAGTGCCTCCTCTTCTAACCGTAATTTTAAAGGCCGTCAGGGTTCAGCTAACGGACGGACATTGTTAATGAGTCCGGCAATGGTGGTGGCGGCAGCAGTTAACGGGGTGGTTACGGATGTACGGGAGTTGTTGTAACTGACCTAACCCCCCAACCCCCTCTTCCCTGCAAGGGAAGGGGGAGTCATTGATATTGTTAAATGCAACTGCCGATTTAATAGTAACAAAAATCCTCCCCTCGTGCAGGAGAGGGGTTGGGGGAGAGGTCACACAAGTAAAAAGAGCAAAGTCAACGATTTGTTAATACTAACTACAGAACATTAATCATGAGTAAAATTCAAAATCTTTCAGGAACAGGAATTCCTTTAGTGGGGAGTGATATTGATACCGATCGGATTATTCCTGCCCGGTTTTTACGGTGTGTTACCTTTGATGGATTAGGGGAACAAGTTTTTGCGGATGATCGCCAACAAATGCAAGGTCAACATCCCTTTGATTTGCCCGAATATCAAGGAGCCAATATATTAGTTGTGAATGCTAATTTTGGTTGTGGTTCTTCACGGGAACACGCTCCTCAAGCGATCGCCAAATGGGGGATTAAAGCCATTATTGGAGAAAGTTTTGCAGAAATATTCTTCGGCAATTGTGTCGCCATTGGAATTCCTTGTGTTACCGCAGAACCAGAGGCGGTTAAGGCATTTCAAGAGACATTAAAAGCCAATCCGCAAGCAACGGTTAAGGTTGATTTAGAGGCAATGAAAGCCCACTGCGAAGATTTGACAATTGATGTGAATATGAATGCAGGTTCTCGTCAATCGTTTATAACGGGACTGTGGGATAGTTGCGGACAATTACTGGCTAATGTTGAGCAAATTCAAGTAATAGCCGCAAAATTACCTTATCTGCATTGGGCAAGTTAAATCCTCAAAAGGGCAAGGAGGCGTTGATCAAGCTTCCTTGTTCCGTTCATTAAAAATTCTGTTAATTTCAGGCGAAAATAATATAGGGATGCAATTACAATTTCAAGCCAATAGAATTTAATCGAACGATTCACTTTAACCTTCAGGAATTGTATGCTCCAGATACCCAAATGTTTAACAAATTTCCTACTGGGAATTATTACTTTAGTGATTATTGTGAGTTGTAGCTCTTCTAATCAAAAAGAATTAACAACCTCTCCCTCAGATTCCCAGAGTCAATTTAAAGTCGCTAGTATTGTATCGGGTTCTATTCAAGATGGGAGTTGGAGCCAAGCCAGTTATGAAGGATTAAAATTAATTGAAAAAGAATATAATGCTAAAATTAATTATACTGAAAATGTATCCGAAACTGATAGTGAAGCCTTAATTCGTCGCTATGCTGAACAGGGATATGACTTAATTATCGGTCATAGTGGGGGTTATATTCAAGCCATGGAAAATGTCGCTCAAGATTTTCCAGAGACAAAATTCGCTTTAGTAACTACCTATCCAGGGAATAATAAAAACTTAGGCGCTGTTGCTTTTCGTTCTGGGGAAGTCGGTTATTTGACGGGAGTATTAGCCGCGATGAAAACTAAAACGAATAAAGTGGGTTATATGGTAGGAGATGATTACCCCGTTTATCGAGAAGAAGAAGCATTATTTAGACGAGGTGCAACCGCAACAAAACCCCAAATAGAAGTTTATACGAAGTTCTTAAAAACTTGGACAAACGCAGAGAAAGGTAAAAAAGTTGTTGAAGATTGGTTAGGAAAAGGCGTTGATATTTTTGCGATTAATGCCGATGAAGCTGGAACTCCAGGCTTAAAATTAGCGAGTGAGAAACCCGGCGTTTATGGGATTGGTTGGACGAAAGATCAATCTAATCTCGTCCCTGGAAAAATTTTAACCAGTGTCTTACAAAATATTCCTGAATTAGTCTTAAAAATTGCAACATTAGTTCAGCAAGGACGATGGGAAGGCAAACAATATAAATATGGGTTACGAGAACAAATTTATGGTTTTGCACCCTTTAGAGGCACATTAACGGCGGAAGAAGAGGCGAAATTTAATCAGGTTAAAGAACAAGTAGTAACTGGAAAAATTGATATTACCCCTTCAGAGCTAACAACAGACTACAATAAATAAAAATCGATCAGTTCCCTGTTATTGGACGAATCATGACTCAAGCGGAGAAATATCATCTTTTATCTAGGCTTCGGGGTTCTCTTTCGTCTCGTAACCCTCGATTTTCTTCCCTTGCCAAACAACTCCGTAGCAGTTTACTCTTTGTAGGATTACTGAGTGTTTTAACCAGTGGCGGATTGTTAACTTATCTCAGTTATCACGCTCAGATGAAACAGTTACAAGCACTCCAAAAAGAGCGATCGCAAGTGATTGCCTATCAAATTAATAACTATATAGATGATTTACAACGAAAATTAAGTTATTTAGCACGGGTTAAAGGGTTAACAGATTTACCCCCTAAGTTTCAAAGAAACTTGATAGAAGGATTGGTTCGTCATAATGATGCCTATCACCTAGTTGCTATTTTAAATCGTCGAGGAGAAGTAGAAAGTTTTTGGGTGGGTGATGATCAAAGTTTGAGAACAAATTATACAGATTCACCGTTATTTATTAGACCTTTTAAACAGCAGGAAGATTATGTAGGTTCTATTGAGTTTGATCCTCATGATCGAAAATATAAAATGGTGATGTCTGTTCCAATTCGCAATAATTCAGATCAAATTGATGGCGTTTTATTTGCTGAAATCAATTTAAGTTTTCTGAGCTTTATTTTATCACAGACTAAAGCAGGAAATACAGGGTATGTTTATGTTGTGGATGAACGAAACCGAGTTTTTTTTGCATCTAAAAATAAACCCAAAAATTTTCATGTCCAAAATTTAAAGAATCCTAAGATTATTCATTCAATTCAAGGCGCTTTACCAGAAGAAGAATTAAAGCTTAATCGTTATTGGGGATTAAAAAATGTAGAAGTTTTAGGTGCGACATCTTTGATTCCTAGCGTGAATTGGTTTTTAGTTGTTGAACTGCCAATTACAGAAGCTTATTCTCCCATCTCTCACATGATTTTTGCCATGGGAGGAACAATTATTTTAATTACAGGTTTTGCCATTGGTATGGGTATATTTCACAGTCGGCAAATTATTTTACCTTTAAAGAAATTAACTAAAGCTGCATTACAAATTAGTCAAGGAGATTTAAAAACCCAAGTTGAGGTGCAATGTTCTAATGAATTAGGGGTATTAGCCACAAGCTTTAATCAAATGACGACTCAAATTGATGAGTTATTTGCAGCGATTGAAAAGGAGCGAAATTTTATTGCTGCTATTTTAGATATTGCAGGCGCGTTAGTGGTTTTACTGGATGCTAAAGGTCGAATTGTTCGCTTTAACCGAGCCTTTGAACAAACAACCCAATACACGTTTGATGAAATTAGAAATCGCTATGTTTGGGAAGTCTTTTTAGACCCTAATGAAGCCCCAAAATTCAAAGCAAATTTTACTTTTTTACTCATTGATCAATATCCTAAATATTACGAAGCTTGTTGGATAACAAAACATGGAGAACAACGAATTATTAGTTGGTCGGATACTGTCTTACTCAATGAAGCTAAAGAAATTAACTATATTGTAAGTGTTGGTGTGGATGTAACAGAACAGCGAAATGCGGAACAAGCACTACGAAATAGCGAGAAACGGTATGCAACATTAGCTGAAATTTCTCCCGTGGGAATTTTCCATACAGATAATAATGGAAACTGTCTTTATGTCAATCAACGATGGTGTGAAATTGCTGGATTAACAATCGAGGAAGCGATGGGAAAAGGTTGGTCTCGTGCCCTTTATCCTCCCGATCAGATGAAGGTGTTTCAAGACTGGGAAAACTGTGCTAAAAATCAAGTTCAATTTGGGTCTGAATACCGCTTACAACGTCCTGATGGCAAGATTACTTGGGTCTATGGTCAAGCTGCTGCTGAGATTAATTCCGATGGAGAAATTCTAGCTTATGTGGGGACAATTACAGATATTACCGATCGCAAACAAGCAGAGGAAGCTATGCGACAAGCAAAAGAAGAAGCCGAAATTGCATTAACCAATTTTCGTAAAGCTCAAACCCAATTAATTCAAGCGGAAAAAATGTCGAGTTTAGGTCAATTGGTAGCTGGGGTTGCCCATGAAATTAATAATCCAGTTAACTTTATTTATGGTAACTTAACCCACGCTCAAGAATACACAGATACACTATTGAGTTTGATTAAACTTTACCAAGATCATTATCCTAATCCTTCCCCAGAAATTATTGATTTTTCTGAGGAATGGGATGTTAATTTTTTAATTGAAGATATACATAATATTCTAAAATCCATGAAAATGGGGGCTAACCGAATCCGAGAAATTGTTCTTTCACTTCGTAATTTTTCTCGGTTAGATGAAGCTGAAATGAAAGCGGTTGATATCCATGAAGGTATTGATAATACTTTGTTGATTTTACATAATCGCTTAAAAGATAACTCTCAACGTCAAGCCATTCAAGTGATTAAAAAATATGGTCGTATTCCTTTAGTAGAATGTTATGCTGGGCAATTAAATCAAGTGTTTATGAATTTGATTTCTAATGCAATTGATGCTTTAGAAAGTAGTAGTCCTTCCTTTACCCAACAACAGCAAAATCCTCATCAAATTACAATTCAAACGGAACTTTTTGATCCGCAATGGATTAGAATCAAAATTGCTGATAATGGTATAGGAATGCCAGAAACTGTTAAATCTAACTTATTTAATCCTTTCTTTACAACAAAACCTGTCGGGAAAGGAACCGGGCTAGGGTTATCGATTAGTTATCAAATTATTGTAGAAAGACACAAAGGTTCAATTCAATGTCATTCTCAACTCGGTCAAGGAACAGAGTTTATAATTGAAATTCCCTTACGTCAACATGGGTTCTTCAGTATTTAGTATGCTAAAGATTTAGTTAAAATGCCAATTCAGTAAACATCTTGATTGAAAGTTTTTGAAATTCCTGAATCCATAAGCCGTGCGTTTAATCAGTTTCAGCTTGTTATTAATTCCCTCCACTACCCCACTGGTTGTTCAGTGATCAAAGGTAGATATATTTTTAGCCTTTATTGATTTTATTAACTATAGTTTTAGCATACTAGATACTGAAGAATCTCAACATTAAAGTATAGTGCTACGCATTACGGTGTTTGACATTTCTGAATTCTCAAACCCTTTCACTTCTTACTGTTCCCTGTTCCCTTGCGCGTAGCGCTATAGTAAGCCCTTCAGGACTTTCTGAGGCGTAAACACCCCACTACAAGTAGTAAGCCCTTGAGAGCTTAATTAAGAGGCGTAAAAACCCCACTACTTTAATGAAAATAATCATAGATTTGTTGAGCTAATTTGGGGCCAATTCCTGACACTTCAGCTAATTGTTCGACGGTCGCCATTCTAATATAATCCAGGGAACGAAAATGAGCTAAAAGTAATTTCTGGCGATGATGTCCTAACCCTGGAATGTCATCTAAATGTGATCGCTTCATTCTTTCACTGCGTTTATTTCGATGGAAATTAATGGCAAACCGATGGGCTTCATCCCGTAATCTTCTTAACAGTTGAACTCCGGGTTGTTCGGGATCTGTTTCTAAAGGAAAGGTTTCCCCAGGAAGAAAGATTTCTTCCCTCTGTTTAGCTAAACTGATCACTCGAATTTCCTCTAATAAGTTCATTTCTTGTAAGACGGTGACCACCGCAGACAGTTGACCTTTTCCCCCATCAATCATAATTAAATCCGGTTTATCTGTTGAGGTAGAATAGTCTCGACAACGCCGTCGCATCACTTCAGCTAAACTGGCAAAATCATCGGAATGTCCGGCGTGAACGTTGGGGTTTTTAATCTTATAATGGCGATAGTATTGTTGGGCGGGTAAACCTTCAATAAATACCACACGGGAAGCCACAGCATCTGACCCTTGAATATGGGAAATATCATACCCTTCTATACGGTGAGGAAGGTCGGGTAAATCCAGAATTTCTGCTAAATCTTCTAAGGCTGCGGTATTGCGATCGCTTAATTTTTGTACTCGTTCTAATTCATACTCAGCATTGCGTTGAACCATCTCAATTAACTCGGCTTTGAGTTGGCGTTGTGGCGTTAAAATTGTCACTTTTTTACCCTTGTGATCGCTTAACCAATCGGTTAAAATAGATTCATCAGGTAACTCATATTGAACTAAAATTTCGCTGGGAATTTCAACCGCATCAACGGTTTGATAATGTTCTTCTAAAACCCGTTGTAAAATTAATCCCATTTCTGTTAATTTTAACCCCGGTGGAACTTCTGCGGTAAACCCTAACCGTCCCACTAATTGTCCGGCTCGAATTTGAAATAACTGCACACAAGCTTGTTTAGAATTCGCAGCCAATGCGATCGCATCTCGTGAGACTCGATCATCAGATAAAGAGACTTTTTGCTCGGAATTTAAAGATTGTAATCCTTGAATTTGATCTCGAATTCGAGCCGCTGTTTCAAAGTTTAAAGCTTCAGCAGCTTGTTCCATTTGTTCTGTTAAATGATCAATGAGTTCCGTTGATCGACCTTGAAAAATCATCGCTACTTTTTGAACAATTTTTCGATAGTCTTCTGGGGATATTAACAGTTGACAAACCCCCGGACATCGACCGATATCATAATTCAAACAAGGCCGATCTTTAAATAACGGTTTTGGACGTTGACGCAAGGGAAAAATTTGCTTGATTAAATGCAGTGTATTCCGCAATACCCTTGTATCCACATAAGGGCCATAATAGCGATCTTTTGGGTTTCCTAACCGACGTTTACGGGTAATAAAAATTCGTGGATAATCTTCTGACCAAGTAATACATAAATAAGGATATTTTTTATCATCTTTAAGCAGAACATTAAAATGGGGTTGATGTTGTTTAACTAAATTGGCTTCTAAGGCTAATGCTTCTGCTTCTGTATCTGTGACAATAAATTCTATCTCCGTAATTTGTTGCACCATTAAAGCAATGCGAGGAGTGTGATGATTATAGTCTCGAAAATAAGAACGAACCCGCGATCGCAATTTTTTAGACTTGCCAATATAAAGAATATTATCCTGATGATCTCGCATCAAATACACCCCAGGAACCGGAGGAATATCTCGTAACTGTTTTTCTAAACGTTCTGAATCTTTAACTAAAGGAAGAGTTATAATAGATGACATAGTTGATTTAAACTTGACTGTAATGAATTCAATGGCTATAATCTGATTATAACAAAATATTTTGTCTTAAAAGTCGTAATTCCCCTACTCATTCCGTTTCTATTTTTGTCTATTTAAAATTAAACTTTTTTGAGGGTATTCCAAATTAAGGATTAGATTATGGTTCAAGAACTAACTGACTTAAGAAATTGTATTTTAGAACAACGTTATCAAGATGCTTTAGACATTATTGATGAACTTGAAGAAATGGGAAAACAAGCAATTCTGAGAAACATAGAATCTTTTTTGGTTTGGCTGTTTATCCATTTACTCAAAAATCAAGTTGAAAAGCGATTAACCAATTCTTGGATTGCTTCAGTATCGGATTCTATCATCCAAATCAAAAAACTGAATTTAAAAGCCAATAAAAATTCTTATTATATTCAACCTGATCAATGGCAACCTTATTTAGAAGAAGCAATTGAGCAAGCTATTCGTCCTGCAAGTATAGAAATATTAGAAGGTAGCTTAAAATCAACTCAACTCTCAGCAATGATTGAGCAAAATGTATTATTAAATATAGCCCAAAAATTACTCAATTTAACTTATGAATATCCCGTTAAAGATTTACCTCACCGCATTGATCAAGAATTAGCTCAATTACCAGGGGGTCAAGATTGGTTTGATCAGTTATAATTGTAAAGTAGGTTAATTTAGGGTTCAGGTTTTGATTATGGTTCAAGCTCCCCCTGATTTAAAAACAATCGCAACCAACACCTGGGTAAAAGCGACCTGGGAAGAATTTTTAGCCTTAACCGAGAATCCTCAGTATGCTGAGGGTAAATTTTATTATGATCAAGGATATGTGAGGGTAGAAATGTCACCATTAGGTTCAGCACACGGACACGATAACACAATTCTCTCAACGGTAATCTTAATTTATGCAGCTTTAAGAAATATTCGGATTAAAGGATTTACTAACACCTCTTTCAGAAAAACAGGAATCCGAGATAGTCAACCGGATATCGGGTTTTATATTGGGGATAATTTTCAATTTCCGCCTCGCAATAATTCCCCGATTAATTTAGATGAACTCACTGCTCCTAATTTAATTGTTGAAATTGGTGCATCTTCTTTTACCGATGATATTGGTCGAAAACGATTACTCTACGAAAAATTGGGAACACAAGAATATTGGGTTGTCAATGTTGAAGACAACATAATTTTAGCCTTTGCTGTAGAAAACCAAGGAAGTCGATTAATCGAAGAATCTCTCGTTTTACCGGGATTAAAAATAGCCTTAGTGGTAGAAGCATTACAACGTTCTCAAACAGAAGACGATGGAAGCATTACACGCTGGTTGATGGGTGCTATTAATTCTCCTTAAATTAAAAGAGATTCTCAAATAAAATATAGGTTAAATTGCTAAAAACATTAAAAATATTTTAAAATAAGAGTTGAAAGAAACCCTCGATAACTTATGACTCTAGCAACAAATTCTATTCTAATTTCCACCGATGAAGCACTATCATTATTAGAAACGGTTCTGCACAATTCCGAAGCGGAAGATGTCACCGTCACCCTCAACAATACGGAAGAATCCTTAACTCGGTTTTCTGAAAATCAAATTAGTCAGAATCTGACCACTACCCAATTTAATCTTTCCATTACCAGCTATTTTGGTAAACGGTGTGCTACCTCCTCCACAAATGAACTGAATCCTGATACCATCATCCCTACCATTCGCCGTTCAGAAGAACTCGCCCGCGTCGCCCCTGAAGACCCCGAATGGGTTCCTCTGCTGGAACCTCAAACCTATGATCATCGAATTCCTGCCTTTGATCCCGAAACGGCTCACTTATCTCCTTTACGCAGAGGAGAAATGGTACAGAAGGTATGCCAATTGAGTGCTAAATCTAACGTAGAAGCATCGGGAACCCTCAGCAGTGAAGCGGTGTTATATGCTGTGGCCAACTCACGCGGGGTAAGGGCGTGTAACCGCTTAACCGTCGCCGACTTTAGTGTCACCGCACGCATAGAGACGGGTTCTGCTTGGACACAACGAACGGCTTGTAGTGTGAATCAATTACCCACTGAACAGTTAACTGAAACCATCATTAATCGAGCCATATTATCCAGAAATCCACGAGAAGTTAGCCCTGGAATTTATCCTGTGATCTTCGATGGAGCAGCCTTTACTGACTTATTAGAATGGGTCATTTGGAATTTAGATGCACGGGCTGCTGATGAAGGACGATCTTTTATGTCTCGAACAAATTCAGAAGGAAAACCCATCGGAAATCGCATTGGAGAACAACTTTTTA
Organism: Planktothrix tepida PCC 9214; assembly: GCF_900009145.1. NCBI lineage: Bacteria > Bacillati > Cyanobacteriota > Cyanophyceae > Oscillatoriales > Microcoleaceae > Planktothrix > Planktothrix tepida. The sequence goes on along the minus strand of NZ_LN889782.1, from coordinate 723,411 downwards.
GTCCCTTGATTCAGGTACAACGAAATCCAGCCTATCTGCTATTACAAAGTTCGACATTTTTTCAAGATGGTATGAGAAAAGATGAGTTAGATATTATCAAAGATGGGATTCCTCAAACCTTATCCTATAGTCGGTATTGGGCAAAAAAACAAGGAAAAATGTTCCATGGTGGTTTGTTTCCGATTGTGATGTCAGGGTCAAACCAAAGTTTAGAAGATTTAATTTCTCAAACAGAACAAGGAATTTTAGTCAGTCGTGCTTGGTATGTTCGCTATGTCAATCCCCGCACCTTAGAAGTAACAGGAATGACGCGAGATGGTACGTTTTGGATTGAACAAGGAAAAATTGCTTATCCGATTAAAAATATGCGCTTTAATCAATGTTTACCCGAACTTTTAAACCAGGTTGAAGCCTTGAGTTCTGTTGAACGTTATGGGAATACCGTTGTACCAGGAGTTAAAGTCAAAGCGTTTAATTTTAGCAGCATTACCGATAGTGTTTAAAAGGGGAAAATAGATTGTGTCAGGGTAAACTGATTCCTTATTTCGTGTGATTAAGGGCAAAATTTGTAGCCAATTTAGAGAAAAAAAGCTACAAATTATAAACGGCTGGAATTCAATCGCCATTTGCTTTCTACCTTTATTGACAAGTTCGATTTAGACCCGAATTTGATTTTAAATCACCCCCATTTTCCTTCTGTACTGTCTTACGGTACTTTAGCTGCTTAAAAACTGTCCGAAGTATTGATATTAAGGTTTTGTAAATTTCTTTAAAAAGAATTAATCTCTTTTGTGATTTAGATTACTAAAGGTGAGGTTATTGTTGAGTTAGAGTGTGCTTAGAACGTGAAATAGACACCAAGGAACTAATGGTGGCTGCCGGAAAATCAGAATTACAAGGGTGCTAATCGATCTTTAGTCACTTGTTAGAAAGGTTAGTGAACAGAACATCCATCTATGATTCTCTGCTTGTACGACTACAAGTTCTGATTTGATCAACATTACATGAACCCAATGTTAACGGTCGTATTATTAATTTCACGAAAAAAAACCTTGTGGGAATCCTCCTAGAAGGTTGAGGGATTTATACAGAATGAAGGAGAAATCCACAAATGAGTCAGCACATTTTCCAGAGAGCTTCTTGTAATCGTAGCCTAATGATTGACCCCGTATACCAGGATTCCAGCCCAAATGCTTTACTGTATAGAATTTTGGCTGATTATGAGTGCTTATTAGCAGAACGGAATTGTTTAGAAGGAGAGCTTGAAAACACCCAGAAAGAAGTCACCGCACTCAAAACCGCACTCAATCATTCCACATTAGTTCGTATTCATTTAGAACATGAAATGCTCAGTTCTATCCAAGAACGATATGAGCAAATAACCCAGATCTTAGAACAAACAGAAGCCAAGACAAAAAGTTTAATTCAAGCGATTCCTGATTTAATGTTTTGCGTTAATTCCGAAAGAATCGTAGTAGATTATTATCCTGATAAGCAGGAACTTCATTTCCTAGAAACAGAAAACGTAATTGGTAAAAAAATTCAGGATGTTTTTCCTCAAGATTTGGCAACCTGGACAGAATATTATTTGAAAATAACCTTAGAAACAGGTGAAGTCCAAATGGGTGAATATGTTGTGAAAGGAGATGATAAATGGCATCATTATGAAGCTCGCTATGTCAAAAGTGGAAAAGATGAAGTGTTAGCCATTGTCAGGGATATTACCCAACGAAAGCAAGCCGAAGCAAACTTACGAGTTTCAGAAATTCAAGAACGGGAAAGGGCATTACAACTGGAAAAAACCTTAAAAGACTTGCAACAAGCACAAGCTCAATTAATTCAAGCTGAAAAAATGTCCAGTTTAGGGCAAATGATGACCGAAATTGCCCATGAAATCAAAAATCCGATTAGTTCTATTTACGGAAATTTGACTTACATTGATCAAGATATTCAGACATTAATGGAACTGTTCAAACTCTATCAACAGAATTATCCTGAACCCCTCCCCGAAATTCAAGAGTTTATAACAGCTTCGGATGTCAATACAATTATCAATGAATTACCGCAAAGTGTAGAGTTTATGCGCTTAGGGGCTAATCGTTTGTATGATTTAGCATTATCCCTCCGCAATTTTTCGCGCTTAGATTCTCAGGAAATGGTATCGGCAGATCTTCATATTGGTTTGGATGGAACCTTAAAGATTTTGCATAATCAACTTAAATCAAAAGGGAATCATGCTGAAATTGAAGTGATTAAAGATTATGGGGAGCTTCCCTTAGTTAAATGCTACCCGAATCAACTCAATCAAGTGTTTATGAATCTTCTTGCAAATGCCATTGATGCGTTAGAAAATCAACCCGTTCCTCGAAAAATTATCATCAAAACCGACATCTGCAAAAGACACCCAGACTTTTTAGTTGAAGATGCCATTCGGATTTCGATTTCCGATAATGGCCCCGGAATTCCCAAGTCAGTTCAAGACCAAATTTTCAATCCATTTTTTACCACAAAACCTATGGGTAAAGGGACTGGTTTAGGTTTGTCTATTGCCCACCAAATTATTGTGGAAAAACACCAAGGTCGGTTAAAGTGTACTTCTCAAGAGGGACAAGGGACAACTTTTGAGATTATCTTACCCCTGGGTGAACTCTTTCAAGCAAGGAAATAGACCTTGAGGAAAACTATCACGATCAAGACCAGACTTTTTGTACAATTTTATACAAATTTGTAACGAATAGGATCTTTACAAGGATTAATTGTAAAACGGGAGTGGTGTACCGATACAATTGGGGCTAGGATTCCATTGTCAAAGTCTCATGAATATTCGTACAGTTTCGACTCAACCGTTTAATGATCAAAAACCGGGTACATCAGGCTTACGCAAGTCTGTTCCGGTCTTCCAACAACCCCATTATCTGGAAAATTTTGTTCAGGCCATTTTTGATACTCAACCGGGGTATGAAGGGGGAACCCTGATCGTCGGGGGTGATGGTCGCTACTATAACCGTCAAGCGATTCAGATTATTTTAAGAATGGCAGCCGCTAATGGTGTCGGACGGGTTCTGGTGGGCTGTGAAGGCATTGTTTCCACTCCAGCCGCATCCTGTATCATCCGTAAAAATCAAGCCTTTGGTGGGATTATTCTCTCTGCAAGCCATAATCCCGGCGGGCCAGACGGAGATTTCGGGATCAAATTTAACGCCAGCAATGGCGGGCCAGCCCCAGAAAAAATTACCGAGGAAATTTATGCTCGAACCCAGGTGATTGATAGCTACAAAATCATGGATGCGGCGGATATTAATTTAGATAAACCGGGTAGTTTTAAACTGGGAACGATGACGGTTGAAGTCATTGATTCTGTGCAACCTTATATGGAATTGATGGAATCTTTATTTGATTTTAACTTGATTCAACAATTGTTAACATCGGGCAAGTTTCGGATGTGTATGGACTCTATGCACGCCGTTACTGGCCCCTATGCCCATGCCATTTTTGAACAACGTTTAGGGGCTGCACCGGGAACGGTTTTGAATGGCACTCCTTTAGAAGATTTTGGCGGCGGTCATCCCGATCCAAACTTAGTTTATGCCCATGATTTAGTGGAAATTATCTTCGGGGAAAATGCACCCGACTTTGGGGCTGCTTCCGATGGCGATGGCGATCGCAATATGATTTTAGGACGCAATTTTTTTGTAACTCCCAGTGATAGTTTGGCGATTTTAACGGCTAATGCCCATTTAGTCCCCGGATATAAAGACGGGTTAGCGGGAGTTGCCCGTTCTATGCCTACTTCCCAAGCCCCGGATCGGGTAGCAGAAAAATTAGGAATTGAATGTTATGAAACTCCTACAGGATGGAAGTTTTTCGGCAATTTATTAGATGCTGGAAAAGCGACATTATGCGGAGAAGAAAGTTTTGGAACCGGATCAAATCATGTTCGGGAAAAAGATGGATTATGGGCGGTATTATTCTGGCTGAATATTTTAGCGGTGCGTCAAGAATCCGTTGAAGATATTGTTCGCAGTCATTGGCAAACCTACGGACGCAATTACTATTCTCGTCATGACTATGAAGAGATTGAAACGGAAAAAGCCAATCAATTAGTCGATAAATTACAGGCTGTTTTACCGAATCTCAAAGGCAAACAATACGGCTCCTATCAAGTCGAGTATAGCGACAATTTTAGCTATACTGATCCGGTGGATAATAGCGTTAGTAATAATCAAGGCATTCGCATTGGGTTTACCGATGGTTCTCGAATTGTATTTCGTTTGTCAGGAACGGGAACCAAAGGGGCAACGTTACGGGTTTATTTAGAAAGTTATGAACCTGACCCCACTAAACACAATTTAGATCCCCAAGAAGCGTTAGGAGAATTAATTCAAATTGCCGATGAAATTGCTCAAATCAAAACCATAACCGGACGTCAACAACCGACGGTTATTACCTAATTTTAGGTTAATTGAACTAAACTCGTAGGGTGGGCTTTGCCCACCAATATTATTATATGTAATCGGAAATAGGATTATCAACACTACAACCGTATGAATAGAATAGAAACTATATCAATAAAAGGATTTCGCCGTCTTCAAAATATTGAACTTGAGATGAGAAATCTCACCGTTATGATTGGTGCAAACGGCTCTGGAAAAACATCTTTTTTAGATGTTATGTCTGTACTCGCTGCTTCAGCAAGTGGAAATTTACAGAATATATTGCAACTCAAAGGTGGGCTGAATGAAATTTTAACGAGAGGTAAAGCACAAGAGCTAGAAATTGCCGTTTCAATGCAAATACTAGAGAGACAATCTTTAAACTATAGTTTAACTTTATCTCCTAAAGGTTTATCTTATGAAATTAGAGCAGAAAATTTAACACAGCAGATCGATCTTAACGCTTCTGAACCTTTTAAGTATATAGAATCCAGAGGTTTAGATATTAAATATTATAGTCAGGATGATCATAGACTTTTAAGACCAAATTGGGAACATAACCCCCTTGAAACATCCCTTTCTCAAGTTCCTAAAATGTATCGTGAACCAGAGAACTTGAGAAAAACCCTGGCTTCCTGTACCTATTATGGAGCGCTCGATGTTTCTGAGAAAAGCCCCATTCGTCTACCACAAACCATGCGCCCTGCCAAGTTACCAGGGGCAAGGGGTGAAGACTTGATTTCTTGTCTTTATAACCTTCGAGAAAGTGATCGCGATCGCTTTGAATGGGTTGAAAATATTCTATCTTCTGCTTTTCCAGATTTTAAGCAATTAAACTTTCCTCCCGTTGCCGCCGGAACTCTTTCCATGACTTGGACAGACCGCAATTTTGATCAACCGATCTATGTCCATGAATTATCAGAAGGAACATTACGTTTTCTCTGGTTAGTTACTTTACTTCAAAGTCAAAATTTAACAACAATTACCTTGCTAGATGAACCAGAAGTTAGCTTACATCCTGAACTTTTAAGACATTTAGTTTATCTAATGAGAGAAGCGTCAAAACACACACAACTGATCGTGGCAACCCACTCAGATCGATTGATTGGATTTCTTGAACCCCACGAAGTTTTAATTTGCGATATTGAAGAAGGAGAAGCAAAAATGACTTGGGCTGATACTTTTAATTTGAATAAATGGTTAGAAGATTATAGCCTTGACCAAGTGTGGGCAATGAATATCATGGGGGGTCGTCCATGAAAATTGCGATTTTAGTTGAAGGGGCTACTGAAGTAGCATTTAGAGAAAAACTTCGTGAATTTTTGCAACGTCGTTTGGGCGAAAAAATGCCAAAACTTAAATTTATTCCCCAGGATGGTCGTATTCCTAAAGAAAGAAAACTTAGGCGTATTGTTGAGAATCTTTTAGATAATGATGGCTATCATGCTGTTATTGCACTGACAGATGTTTATACAGGAACAGACGACTTTCGAGATGCGAATGATGCTAAAGCTCAAATGAACAATTGGGTGGGAAATAACCCCAATTTTTACCCCCATACAGCATTACATGATTTTGAAGCATGGCTTCTTCCCTATTGGAAAACGATCCAAAAAATGGCAAAACATAATCGTTCTGCACCGAGTGGTTCTCCTGAAACAATCAATCATAATAATCCTCCTGCAAATAGGATTAAGGAGATTTTTAGAATAGGAAAATGCCAAAGAGACTATAATAAACCCATTGATGGTAAAGCAATTTTAGGAAAAAATGATTTGATGATTGCGATTCAAGCTTGCCCAGAGTTAAAAGCTTTTGTGAATCGAATTATTTCTCTGTGTGATCCAGATCAAATCATTCCTTAATAAACATAAAACTCAAAGAACTGGGTTTTCAACTGTTTCCAATCAAAATTTCTGGTTCAGAAACCCAGTTTATATTGATTCAGAGTCTAAAACCTGACGTAAAGCCTCAATATCTGCACCACAAATAACGTGAAGATGATGAGTAATCTTCTCAATATCCCAATCCCACCAACAGATATTTAATAATTCTTCAATGATAGATTCTTCAAACCGTTTGCGAATTTCTTGGGCGGGATTTCCACCGACTATTGTATAGGGAGGAACATCACGGGTAACGACAGATTGAGCCGCAATAATTGCACCATCCCCAATCTGAATACCGGGCATAATCGTAGCCCCATATCCAATCCAAACATCATTTCCAATCACTGTATTTCCTTTAAATGGCCACGAATCAGGCATTGCAGATTCCCAACCGTTGCCAAAGACCGGAAATGGATAATTAGTAAACCAATCTGTACGATGATTTCCCCCGTTCATAATAAATTTAACATCGGAAGCAATAGAACAGAATTTCCCAATAATTAATTGATCTCCGATAAAATCAAAATGGTATAAGACATTTTTTTCAAAATTTTCTGGGTTATCAAAATCATCATAATATGTATAATCTCCCACAATAATATTCGGGTTTTTAATAATATTTTTCAGATACACTAAGCGAGTTTGTTCGGGAATAGGATAACGAGTTTCGGGAGAAGGGCCGTAATTCATGAAATTGTGGGGAAAGAGTGTTAACATTTTTAATCATCACTCAATCGTATCAGTTAAGCCTTAACTCCCAAACAGATACTCCATAAACGCCACATAGAGACGTTGTATTCAACGTCTCTACATAATACGGATTTGTGGCAAACATTTAAACATTTCAGATTAGAATCGGAGCGGCGGGATTCGAACCCACGACCCCCACTACCCCAAAGTGGTGCGCTACCAAGCTGCGCTACGCCCCGACACAATTAACCAATGTAGCATCGTTAGAAGTAATTTGTCAAGGCTTTTCTAAAAAATTTTTAACGTTCTTGTGGCTTGTACCAATTCTGCCACGACTTCAACGGGCCAACACCCCTCCGCCCGACGTCCGGTATTCAAAATAAACTGCACAGTATAAGCATGGGGATAACCTTCGACCTGCATCCATAACCAATCGCTTTCGGCTTCACAGGCGATTTTTTCTTCATCCATCAACTCCCCGGCCATTTGGGCCATTGTCTCCGCTAATTGACCCAACAACCGACAAAAATCATCAAACTCCGCTTGGGTGAGTTCCATCGCCCAAGTTTCACCCCCGACTAATCCTTGAAATTCCGTTGCTTCAGGATTCCAACCCAAACGCCATCCAGTTCCCGTTTTTAGAATTCTCTCCACGTTCTACCTGTTATTTCAATAATTCCGCATCTCCCGACTGAGGAAGAGGAGTTAGACCGGGAGGGGTTTTCGGGGTTGTTGATGAAGAATTAGGTTTTGGAATAGTTGGATTATCAATATTAGTCGCATTAGGATTAAATAAGCGAACAAGGGTATTAACTAAAGCATCCCGTTCGGCTCGATTTAACTGTTGAATTGCTTTTTGATCCCGTTCTAAAGGATTTTCTTTTAGTGTTTCTCGACCCGGATAATCTAACACTAACATCGGTTCATTTACCCCTAAATAATCGGCTAGGGTAAGTTTCCAATCTAAACGATATTGAGTCGGTCGAGCTTTAACATAAACGTGATAGCGAATTAACCGACCGATTAAAGTATTGTCTTCTGCAACTTTTCCGGTTTCTTGGGAAATATATTGATTTTCCAGGGGTAAATTCGGTAACTGTTCATAAACTTTTTTCCAAATCTCAGAGACTCTCACCCGTCCCGATGGGGAGGTTGTTTGTTCAGGGGGAGTTTGGGCGAGTCCCTGCATTTCTAGGGAATCAAAAAAACCACCCAAAATAATCAATAGGGTGATACTAAAGGCGACCAATAAAAAACTTAACCCTCGTTGTTTTTGGGGTTTCCGAGGTTTCACCATAACACTGTAGTTGCTTGTTAACGCACGACACCAACACCCGACACCGTAGAATCCCGAATTAACGATCTGAAATAATTTCTGGTTGGGTCAGTTCATCAGACATTTCAATAATTGCGCGTAAAACAGGTTTCACAGTGTTCTCATCTCCATTATCAAAGTCTTCATACCGACACCGTTTTGCCCGATTTGCCACTTGTACAGTAATCCGATAGCGATTAGACGCCGCACTAACAAGATCAGCAGCGCGACGGGTAATTTCTATGGAGTCAATCGTTGAACGCTTTTGCATGAAGTTATGATTTCCTAACCCTAGTATTGCTTCTATTGTATCAAAATCCAGGTATGTGGAACAGGCATCTTGCCTGTAATGTTAACCAGTTAACCTGTTAACCGGTTAACTGGGGTGTGGAAATGGGTAACTAAGGGCCTATTGATAAAAAAATTGCAAAATGTAGCAGAAGAATCTAGTCAAACGGTCACGGAGGTGTTAAGTTTTATGAACAGCCGGTAGGAAAAAATCACTACTTGGCTTCGGTACACTGTCCATTAACTAGGATTGTCAAGCAAAATGCAAGCAGCGATAAATCCAACCCTAATCAATTTATCTGTTGTTCCCCAACGTCAGCCACTCAAAGTCGTAGTTCTGGGGGATAGTCTCGTCTATGGATTTGGTGATCCTCAAGGAGGGGGTTGGGTTGAGCGACTGCGATGTCAATGGATGTCCCCGGATACGGTAGGGCCAATTCTTTATAATTTAGGCGTTCGGGGAAATCGTGTGATTCAAGTCCGCGATCGCTTAGAACAAGAATTTCGCCATCGGGGAGAATTGCGAAACCGTTTACCGGATGTGAGTATTTTTTCCGTGGGATTAAATGATTCAGCGCGGGTACAGTCATTTCAAGGTCGCAACTACACCGAATTTAATGACTTTGAAACCGCCTTACACAGTATGTTAGACCAAGCCCAACGTCTTTGTAATGTTTTATTTGTGGGAATGGTTCCTGTTGATGAAAGCAAAATGCCCTTTCAAGGCTGTTTGTACTATACCTTAGCGGATCAATTTCGGTACAAAGAAGCTACTCGTCTCGCCTGTTTAGAACGCAATATTCCCTATTTAGATCTATTTGAAATTTGGTTAAACCGAGGGGAATATTGGTGGAAGTCTCGGTTATGTTCCGATGGTTTACATCCCAATGTAGCTGGATATGAAGCTTTATTAGAAGATATCCGCAATTGGGAACCGATTCAAAAATTAGCTTATTAACTTTGTTACCCTAAAAATGGGATTTAACCTCCGTTATTCTAGGAGGTTTTTTATTGGTATTTGTAAATTCCCTGTCCATCGTTCAATGTTGGCTACGCATCTGTCTATTGTAGAGACGCGCTAAAAGCCTTACGGCATGGCTCCGCCAAGGCACGTCTCTACGAAGGCTTTAGGATCATCTATAGCAATGAGAAGTCATGATTTTAAATTTATTGCAACTTTCAAGTCCAGCTTTACCCTTGGGAGCTTATAGTTATTCAGAGGGATTAGAAACTTTAGTTGAAAATCACATTATTACGGATCACCAGAGTTTATTACAGTGGTTAATTCAAGATTTAAAGTTTGGCGCAATTCGCTTAGAAGCTGCGGTTATGGTTCGAGCTTATCGTTGTGTCGTCAATCAAGATTTTAACCAATTTATCTATTGGAATCAATGGTCAACGGCGACCAAGGAAACGGCTGAACTTCGACAACAAAGTTGGCAAATGGGAAATACTTTAATACAGCTTTTAGTTCATTTAGAAGCAGTGAAAACAACAGCAAATCAGAATTTAGAATTACCTCCCCTCAAAAATTGGGTTGAACAAGTCGGAAAACCTTGTAATTATGCGATCGCGTTTGGACTAGGTGCAGTTTATTGGAATTTGGATCTCAAAAATGCCTTATTGGGATATCTATACAGTTGGGCGACTAATTTAATTAATGCTGGGGTGAAACTGATTCCTTTAGGTCAAACCATGGGTCAAACGTTATTGTTACAATTACACCCAGAAATAGAATTAACAGCCACAGCAATTTTAGAATTAAAAGATGAAGATTTAGTCAGTTGTAATTGGGGGTTGGCTTTAGCCAGTATGGCTCATGAAACTCAATATAGTCGATTATTTAGAAGTTAATTAGAGATAAAATTTTACAAATTAATGCCTTGATTTCTAATTCTTATGGTATAATTGAAATAGTCATTTTATATTAATTTTATGTCTGGGTTACGAGTTGGAATTGCGGGGCCTGTTGGTTCAGGGAAAACGGCCTTAGTCGATGCTTTATGTAAGCAAATGCGAAGTTCTTATCAATTGGCAGTGGTAACTAATGATATTTATACTCAAGAAGATGCTCAATATTTAGTTCGTTCTAAAGCCTTAGAAAGTGATCGTATTTTAGGGGTAGAAACCGGAGGTTGTCCTCACACAGCCATTCGAGAAGATGCGTCATTAAATTTAGCCGCTATCGAACAATTAGAAACCCAATTTCAGAATTTAGATATTTTATTTGTGGAAAGTGGAGGGGATAATTTAGCTGCAACTTTTAGCCCAGAATTAGTCGATATTACGATTTATGTGATTGATGTCGCAGCCGGAGATAAAATTCCTCGCAAAGGAGGGCCAGGAATTACAAAATCGGATTTATTAGTGATTAATAAAATAGATTTAGCTGCCTTAGTTGGTGCAGATTTAAACATCATGGAACGAGATGCTAAAAAAATGCGAGGAAATAAACCCTTTGTCTTTACCAATTTAAAAACTAAACAAGGGCTAGATGCTATTATTAAATTTATTAAATCTCATCTCATTTAGTAGTAAGCCCTTCAGGGCTTTTAAATTAAGGCAATAGGGAATAGATGGAGATTGTAGTTGGTGTTAAATCATTTGTAAGAAAGCCCTAAAGGGCTTACTACGTTTAAGATTAATATGATTAATTTAAAACTAAATTCCTCTCAATGGCATGGTATTTTGGAATTAGACTATCAAAAAATTGGTGATTCTACTCAATTATTAAAAGCTTATAGCCAAGCACCCTTAAAAATTCAGCGTTCTTTCTATCCTGAAGGAAAAGCAATTTGCCACAGTATTATTTTACATACTGCTGGAGGAATTGTGGGAGGCGATCGCTTATCTCAAACGATTAATTTACAACCAGAAACTCAAGTCGTCTTAACCACACCAGCCGCCAGCAAAATTTATCGCAGTCCGGGAGAAATTAGCCAACAAAATATTAAGATAGAAGTTCACGATAACGCCTATTTAGAATTTATTCCCCGTGAAAGTATCATTTTTAATGGGGCAATCTTTAGCCAAAATATACAAGTTAATTTAGCTCCTTCAGGGTGTTATTTAGGATGGGAAATTACTCGATTTGGACGAACTGCACGGGGAGAAACTTTCACCCAAGGACAGTGGAAATCCTGTACAGAAATCTGGCAAAATAATCGTCCACTTTGGATTGATCGACAGGGATTAATAGCCCATGAAGATTTATTAAATAGTCCTCATGGTTTAGGAGGACAACCTGTAATTGCTACCTTAACTTGGGTTGGACAACCTATTGCTGAAGATCTAATTCAAAGGATACGACAACTGTGGGAACAGCGAGAAACTTCTAGCCAAGCTGGAGTGACTCAATTAATATCAGGATTACTCTGTCGCTATCGGGGAAATTCCACCCAAGAGGTGATAGACTGGTTTACGGATGTTTGGCGGTTACTTCGTCAAAATTATACCGGACAATTGATCGCTAAACCTCGTGTCTGGCAAATTTAATCTGTTAAAATTCCGCAAGGATTATTTATGCAATTATCTCCCCAAGAAAAAGATAAACTTTTAATTTTTACGGCTGCTTTATTAGCAGAAAGACGCAAAGAAAAAGGATTAAAATTGAATTATCCTGAAGCTGTTGCTTATATTACTGCTGCTATTTTAGAAGGAGCTAGGGAAGGACGCACTGTGGCTGAATTAATGAGTTATGGAAAAACAATTTTAAAGCGGGAAGAGGTTATGGAAGGCATTCCTGAAATGATTCATGAAGTTCAGGTAGAAGCGACCTTTCCCGATGGGACAAAATTAGTAACGGTTCATGATCCGATTAATTAACAGTTATCAGTTATCAGTTATCAGTTATCAGTTATCAGTTATCAGTTATCAGTTATCAGTTATCAGTTATCAGTTATCAGTCAATAGTTGAGGGTTGTTAATTAGGGGTTAGAGACTGAGTGCTGAAGGCTGGAAACTGATAACTGAATACTGTTATTGATTATTGATTACTGATTCTTGGGTTGGGATGGCTCCGGTTTTTACCTCTAAATTTAAGGGTTGACCTTGGCGTTGAATTTGCATTTTTAACGAACTTCCGACCGTTACATTTTCAACGGCTTGTTGAACTTCATCGGCTTTGGTAACAGGTTTATTTTCAACTTGAACAATTACATCTCCAGCGCGTAATCCTGATTGATGAGCAGGGGAATTGGGGATGACTCGAACAATTAATATCCCGCGATCTTCATTCACACTAATTGGACTATTGGGATCTTGATTTAAACTTTCTTTGACTTCAGGAGAAAGCGTTACCATCTGAATTCCTAAATAAGGATGTTCGACTTTCCCTTTCGTCGAAATTTGCTCCGCAATATGTTGAACTTGGTTAATCGGAATTGCAAATCCTAATCCTTGGGCGCCTTGAATAATCGCCGTATTCATCCCAATCACTTCACCTTTTTGATTGAGTAACGGCCCCCCAGAATTCCCTGGATTAATAGCGGCATCGGTTTGAATAAAACTAACTCGTTTATCAGGAATTCCGACTTCACTACCCGAACGACCTGTGGCACTAACAATACCAACTGTTACAGTATTATCTAATCCTAAAGGGTTGCCAATGGCGATCGCTAATTCCCCCGGTTGTAAGACATCTGAATTGCCTAATGAAACCGTTGGTAAATTATTCGCTTCAATTTGAACAACAGCAACATCCGTGACCGGATCAGTTCCAATGACTTTTCCTTCAAATTGACGACCATCTTTAAGAACAACAGAGACCTTTGTTACCCCATCGACAACGTGAGCATTGGTAATAATTCGACCATTAGAATTGACAATAAATCCTGACCCTGAACCTCTAACAATTTCCTGTTGAGGAGAATTGGGCATTTGGGAACCAAAGAACCGTTGAAAAAACGGATCATTAAACCCTTCAGGAACCTGACTTTCAACGGTCTTTGTGGCATTAATTCGCACAACAGCCGGCCCAAAGCGTTCCACAACAGAAGTGATCAGGTCAGGATCAGCAATGGTTCCTGACATAGAACTTACCTGGGTTGGAATCGGCGCAGGTACGGCGGGAGAAGCCACCGTTGGCTGAGTGGGTTGAGTGGGCTGAGGAGGTTGTTGCAGTTGATGAGTCAGGGACACCCCTGCAATTCCTAAGCCTGTTCCTAATACGATTAAAGATAAAGATTTTAAAGATTGTGTCCGAGAACGTTGGGAAGCGGAGTGAGATGCGTCTGTCCACTCTAAACGACGGGACTCTAAAGAATTTGCTGGATCAAAATCGGATTTCATATTTAATACCTCATCTATAAGGGTTTCAGGGATTGGACTGGTTTCTGTCTGCCCTGATATTTCTTAAGATATAGGACGAGTATGACATCCTTGTGGCAGAGATATGACATCTGGATGAAAATTGGAGAGCTTGAGTCTTTTAGAGGTGAAAAACAATCCGTAAAATTACGGATTTTTAATTAAAATCCTTACCTAGTGATACGGTTAACGGCTCAATAGGGGCGGTCTATTCCCCTTGACCTTAATATCATCAGAAACATCCATCTTTTAATCAACGGCTAAGAATTCTGATAAAATAGATGCAACGATCAATAATCAATTTTTTGATTTTTTAAGCCCTCGAATTTCACATATTAACTGGTTCCCTATTTACTTTAACCTGTCCCCCGTCGTTTATAATGATTCATTTTGCAAATTCACAATCTTCCCCAGGAAGTATTTTATTAGTTGATGACAAACCCGATAATTTAAGACTATTATCAACGATGTTAATGGAACATCAATATGAAGTCAGACGGGTGACAAAAGGAGTAATGGCATTAAAAACGGCTAAAGCTGCTCCACCGGATTTGATTGTTCTGGATATTAAGTTACCGGATCTTGATGGCTATGAAGTCTGTCAAGCTCTCAAATCTGACCCCATGACTGCCGAAATTCCCATTATTTTTATTAGTGCGTTAGATAATGTTTTAGATAAAGTCAAAGCTTTTAGTGTTGGAGGCGTTGATTATATTACCAAACCTTTTCAAGTTGAAGAAGTTTTAGTTCGGGTTAAAAACCACCTCACCCTCCGAAGTCAACATCAACAACTCTTAGAAAAAAATGAACGATTACAACAAGAAATTAAAGCTCGAAAAGAAATTGAAATCGCTCTCAAAGAATCTCAATCTGAACTCCAAAAACTCAATCAAGAATTACAACGGTTAGCTCATTTAGATGGATTAACTCAAACCGCAAATCGACGACAATTTGATCACTATTTGCAACAGCAATGGATGCAGCTTTGTCAAGAACAAAAAACCCTGGCTTTAATCATGTGTGATGTGGATTACTTTAAATCCTATAATGATACTTATGGTCATCAAGCCGGAGATGATTGTTTACGCGCGATCGCCCAAGCCATTAGTCAAGCCATTCCCCGGACAACAGATTTAGTTGCTCGTTATGGGGGGGAAGAATTTGCGGTTATTTTACCGGAAACGGATCTCCTAGAAGCCGAAATAATTGCCCAAACGATTCAAAAAAAAGTACAATCTCTAAAACTGGTTCATGACCATTCCCAAGTCAGCCCTTATATCACCTTAAGCTTAGGAATTACCTGCCTAATTCCCCATTTCCAATTTAGTCCCTCTCTATTAATTGAATGGGCTGATCGTGCCCTCTATCAAGCTAAAAAACAAGGTCGAAATTGTAGTGTTACTTTATTAAATAAAACCTATGTCTGAACCTGAACCAATTTCAAGCAATAAGGAGACGGAAGCACCCTTAATTCAGGAACTTGAAACCCTGCGAAAACGGGTATTACAACTCGAAAAAGCCAAGAGTACAGAACCTTATCAAGTGGCCCAACAAAAAGCACTATTTGCGGTTATTAGTAAAATTCGAGAATCTTTAGATTTAGATAGTATTTTTAAGTCTACAGCGATTGAAGTGCGTCAATTGTTGAATGCAGATCGGGTGGGAATGTATCGGTTTGATCCAGATTCCCAATATCAACGGGGAGAATTTGTATCTGAAGATGTTTTACCCAATTTTCGTTCAGCATTATCCGCAAAAATCAAAGATCACTGTTTTGGAGAACATTATATTAACTATTATTTTTATGGCAAAATCTGGGCAGCCGATGATATTTATACGTTACCATTACCGCGTTGCTATGCCCAAATGTTATCCCAATTTCAAATCAGGGCTAATTTAGTTGCACCCTTACTGAAAGGGGAAAATTTATGGGGATTACTGTGCATTCATCAATGTTCCAGCCCCCGTGAATGGCAAGAATCGGAAATGGAATTTGTCCGCCAAATTGCCACCCATTTAGGCGTGGCATTACAACACGCAGAATTTGTTAAAAAATTGCAAATGCAGTCTGAATATTTAACCCAAGCGGTAAATCAGGCTGTTGAAAGAGAAAAAGCTGTTGCTGCTATTATTAATAAAATTCGTCAATCCTTACAACTGGATACGATTTTTACAACCACAACCCAAGAAGTTCGTCAACTTTTAAAAGCTGATCGGGTGGTGATTTATCGATTTAATGCTGACTGGAGTGGAGAATTTTTAGTTGAATCTAAAGCCGAAGGATGGAAATCTTTAATTGAAGAACAAAAATATGATCCACAATTTGGAGCTAATATTAGTCAATGTAGCCTGAAATATTTAGCAACTCCCTACGTTACTGATAGCTATTTACAAGAAACCCAAGGGGGAGATTTTACACGGGGAGAAGTTTTTCGAGTTTGTGACAATATTTATAAAGCTAATTTTTCTACCTGTTATATTCAAGCGTTAGAACGGTATGAAGCCCAAGCTTATGCAATTATTGCAATTTATCAAGGGAAACAATTATGGGGATTATTAGCGGTCTACCAAAATCAAAGTGCTCGACATTGGGAAACCTCAGAAATTAAGTTTTTAGTTCAAATTGGCGGACAATTGGGAGTCGCAATTCAACAAGCTGAATTACTCGCCCAAACGGAAAAGCAAAAACGAGATTTAGAAACCATATTAGCTGATGAATTGCGACGCCAAGCCGAAAGTTTAGTGGAGGAAGCAGAACGAGAACGAGCTTTAGCCCAAGTCATTGATAAAATTCGTCGCACTTTAGATATTAATACGATTTTTCAAACCGCCACTTCTGAACTTCGTCAACTTTTAAATGCTGATCGAGTGGCTGTATTTCAATTTGAGCCTAATTCCTATTGGAATTACGGAAAATTTGTTTCAGAAAATGTTTTATTTCCCTTTTGTTCGGTTTTAGAAACTGAGATAGAAGATCATTGTTTTGGCGCAAGATTTGCTCAAAATTATCCCCTCGGTCATGTCTTGGTTTTACCTGATATTTATCAGGGGGACTTAACGGATTGTTATGTGCAACTGTTAGCTCAATTTCAAATTAAAGCCAATTTAGTTATTGCCTTACTTCAAGGGGATGAATTATGGGGGTTATTATGTATTCATCAATGTTCAACTCCTCGTCAATGGCAAAAAAAAGAAATTGAATTTGTGCGGAAAATTGCCGTTCAATTAGGCGTTGCTTTACAACAAGCAGAACTCTTAACCCAAGCTCAAAAACGTTCAGAAGAACAGGCAAAAGTTGCCGAACAAGAACGAGCTTTAGCACGGGTTATTGATCGGATTCGTCAAACTTTAGATATTGATACAATTTTTAGTGCAACGACCCAGGAAGTCAGACAAATTTTACAATGCGATCGCGTCGTGGTCTATCGTTTTATATCCGACCGTCGCGGAGAATTTATTTTTGAATCTAAACTGTCCTGCGGCATTCCTTTAGAACAAGCTGAACATAAAAATTTATGGTTAGAAACTCATTTTAAATATCCCAAAATTGATCAATATCAAAACCATCAGCCTTTAATTATTGATGATATTTTTAATGCCCCTTTATCCCCCTCTACCCTCAAAGTTTTACAACAATTTCAGATTCGAGCTTATATTTTAGTTCCGGTTTTTGTAGGAGAAATATTATGGGGATTATTAGGAGCTTATCAACATACCAGTAGCCGTCATTGGCAACCCAGAGAAGTGAGTTTATTAACCCAAGTTGCGAATCAATTAGGGGTAGCCATTCAACAAGCGAAATTATTAGCTCAATTGAAGGAAGCTAAAGACACAGCCGATGCAGCGAACCATGCTAAAAGTGAATTTTTAGCCAATATGAGTCATGAATTAAGAACACCTCTGAATGCGATTTTAGGCTTTACTCAAATTTTAGCGAAACATTCAGGATTAAGTTCTGTCCAACAGGAATATCTCCGAATTATTGAACGCAGTGGAGAACATTTACTCGATTTAATTAATGATGTTTTAGAAATGTCTAAAATAGAAGCGGGACGACTCACACTCAATGAAACCAGTTTTGATCTTTATCGCTTGTTAAATAACTTGCAAGAAATGTTAGAATTAAAAGCAGAAATGAAAGGATTAAATTTAATTTTTGAACGCGATCAAAATGTACCTCAATATATTAAAACCGATGAAAGTAAGCTTCGCCAAGTCTTAATTAATTTATTGGGAAATGCGATTAAATTTACAGAAGTCGGTTGTGTAATTTTACGGGTTAAACAAGACACTATTTTTCCCAAATCTATCACAACGGAGGCTCAAAATTCAGAACCTATAGACGTTTTACCCGAACCCATTAAAATTACCTTTGAAGTCGAGGATACTGGCCCAGGTATTGCCTCTGAAGAAATTGATTTATTATTTGAAGCCTTTGCACAAACAGAAACAGGACGAAAATCCAAAGAAGGAACCGGGTTAGGTTTACCCATCAGTCAACAATTTGTGCAAATGATGGGAGGAAATATTACCGTTAATAGTCTCTTAGGAACAGGAACTTGGGTTAAATTTTTTATTAAAACAGGTTTGGCAGACCATTGCGATATTCAACCCCAACTTTCTAAAAAATCTGTGGTGGGTTTAGTCGCAGGACAACCAACCTATCGGATTTTAATTGTTGAAGATGCCGTCGAAAATCGCCAAGTTTTAGTGGAGCTTTTATCAACAACGGGGTTTGAAGTTCGAGAAGCCCTCAACGGTCAAGAAGCCGTAGAATTAAGCTTAAGTTGGCAACCCCATTTAATTTGGATGGATATGCGAATGCCGATCATGGATGGAATTGAAGCAACTCGTCGCATTCGGGCAAATTCCACCTCGGAAAATTCCCCTATTATTATTGCATTAACAGCAAATGCCTTTAAAGAAGAACGTGCCCAAGTTTTGCAAGCCGGATGTGATGATTTTGTGAGTAAACCCTTCCAAGATCATATTATCTTTGAAAAAATGGCAAAGTATTTGGGTTTAGAATATGAATATGCAGACTCTCAAACCCCAAGCTATTTAAACTCCCATTTAGAAAGAATCTCACCGTCGGAAGATTTAACCTTAGATTGTTTAGTATTAATGCCTCCGGCTTGGATTCAAGAGTTTCATGAAGCGGTATTATGTACTCAAGAAAAGCGGGTTTTTGAGTTAATTCAGGAAATTCCTGAATCCTATTCAGCCTTAGCATTAATCCTCAAAAAATTAGCTGATGAATTTCAATTTGATCAAATTTTAGCCGTTACAGAAACCCTGATTTTGAAGTAGGGTTCAAAGCTCTTTAAAGCCGTTCTAGTAATTGTTTTTTCTTAGCTTGGAACTCTTCTTCCGTTAAAACCCCCATTTCTTTGAGTTTTCCAAGTTTTTCCAAAGCTTGATAGATATTCGCTGCTTGATCTTTTTCATTCTCTAAATCAGAAACATAGGATTTCCCCTTTTCAAACGCACTATCGTAGGCTTTTCTCAGTTGTTCTTCAGCAAAGTTATTTAAACTTCCTGAGTTAGAAAAATGATTAATCGCAACTTGTCCCACTGCATAGGTTGAAGCCCCAGAAGTCAAAGCCATGGATGCGCCTCCGATAATCGTTCCTATCCCTGGAATTGCTTTAACTAAACTAGCTCCTAAACGGGCAATGGTGGTTCCCGTTAAAGCAGAAACAAATGCTTTTCCTGTACTTTGGGAATAGTCAACTTGATAAAGACGGGCTAATTGCTGTAACATTTCCAATTGAATCGCCGTTACCGCAGCAAAATCAACTAGGGGTAAAGGAATTAAGCCACCTCCCATTGCCCAAAGGACATGGGTACGAATAATCGCTTCCGCTTCTGTTCTTTGACTCATATTTTTGACTATCTTATTCAGCTAAAGCTAACTAGAGTCCATCTTAACAAGGGAGTTTGAGCTTGGTTGAAACGGGCAATGGGTTTAATCCCTCGTTGTAAGCCCTTCAGCGCTTTTTTTTTAAGAATAAGAGAACACACCTGGGTTAACGAACTTCAATTTTTGCTAAAGCCGTATTGCGGTAATAATGGGCTAAAATTTGCTGGTAATTGTATCCCGCACGGGCTAAATTATAAGCGCCCCATTGACTTAAGCCAACGCCGTGACCAAACCCGCGACCTGTAACTTGAAAACTCGTGGTTCCACTTTTACGGCTGACTTGAAACCGAGTGCTACGCAGTCCTAACGCAGAAGCAATATCCTCCCCACTCATCACTCGCGCCCCTTTATCGCCGACGACTTTCATCGCTAGAATACTACCAAACGCTGAAGTCCGTTGTGGGGTCATCGTCGTAACATTCCCCACACCCGAAATTCGTTTACTTAAATCCGCTTGCGAAAAGGTTTTTGTCCACTCAAACACTGGGGTTCCTTGGTCAAAATCAGGGACTCCCCGTAAATACGGCAAAGGTTCATTCCAAACGTCCTCAACGTTTTCCGTATGTCCCCCAGAAGCAGAATGAAACGCCGCTAAAATGGCTTGACCGTTATAGGTTAACACCTGTCCTCTTGTGGCATTCACCGCCGCCACCGTTCCGGTAGATTCCGTAACTAATCCTTTATAAACTTGCCAACCTTGGTCATCCCCAACATCAAAAATACCATTGCTGCGTTGACGCTTGTAGAGGGCGTAGGTTCGGGCTGCAACCGCTTGGGCTTTCAGGGCTTCCTGGGGCCATCCGCCATCCATTTCCGCCCCCAGAACGCTGTAGAGATATTCCTCTAAATCAACATAATTAATTGCCGTTAAACGACCATTGCGAGGCACTAATAACACTCGTCCCCGATACCAACCGTTACCAATCCAAACATTCCCATTATTACTCGGATCAATCCAAAGTTGAGAACCTTGCCAGTTTCCCAAGGCGACTTTTCCTGATTTTGTTTGAGCTACACCGCCCCCCATGGCTACTAATTCCCCTAGGGCTTGGCCGTTACCATCTCGGACAATGGCTTTCGTTGTACTACCAACTTTCACTTGATTGGCCCCATCTTCAATGGCGACTCGTAATAATAATTGAGCTTGGGCTGGGGCTACCCAACACAACCAAATTAGCAGCGTTGTCCACCAATAACGCTTAAACCGTTGCAGGGAGGTGGAGAAGGAGGCAAAAGGATTGCAGGATTGAGGAACAGAACAAATCATTGTTGCGATCAGATCCGGTAAGATGGATAGATTAGAACTGCACCTTGGTTATATAGCACATTTTTTTGGTATTTGAAGATGGAAGGAGCGAGTCAATGCAGATTACTTTTTTAGGCACTAGCTCCGGGGTTCCGACGCGATCGCGCAATGTTTCCAGTCTAGCTCTGCGTTTACCGCAACGGGCTGAAATTTGGTTGTTTGACTGTGGGGAAGGAACGCAACATCAATTCCTTCGCAGTGATTTAAAAGTTAGCCAAATTAGTCGAATTTTTATTACCCATTTACACGGGGATCATATTTTTGGGTTAACGGGATTATTAGCCAGTTGTGGGTTAGCGGGAAATGCCAAACGCATTGATATTTATGGGCCAGCAGGATTATCAGATTATTTACAAGCCTGTGTGCGTTATTCTCAAACCCATTTTTCTTACCCGGTTAAAGTTCATACTATTCAACCGGGAATGATTTTTGAAGACGAAGAATATCAAGTGGTTTGTGGGTATTTGAAACATCGGGTAACAGCCTTTGGATATCGAATTATTGAAAAGGATAAACCGGGACGATTTGATGTAGAAAAAGCCAAAAAATTAGGCATTCCACCGGGGCCAATTTATGCTCAACTCAAACAAGGACAAACGGTTACTTTGGCTGATGGTCGTACTATTCGAGGGACAGAACTTTGTGGAGTTCCTCAAATCGGTCGTAAATTTGTTTATTGTACAGATACCGTTTTTTGTGAAGGAGCGGTGGAATTAGCGCAGGATGCGGATGTTTTAGTTCATGAAGCGACGTTCTCCCATCAAGATGCAGAAATGGCTTTTCAACGATTACATTCCACCTCAACAATGGCGGCACAGGTTGCGTTAGCTGCCGGAGCTAAACAGTTAATGATGACCCATTTTAGCCCCCGTTACGCTCCCGGAAATTCAATTATTTTAGACGATTTATTAACAGAAGCCAGAGCCATTTTTCCCAATACAGATATGGCTTATGATTTCCTGACCCATGAAATTCCCCGCCGTCCCTTGTAGTAAGCCCTTCAGGGCTGTCTTTATTTATTTCCTGATTAATCCCCTTAACGATTATGCTAGTTGTGTAAGTCCTGTATATTCTCAATAGCAGCAATCAGTTCAGAAGGATGGGAAATTAAAGCATTGGGGTGATGGCGGGCTAAAACCTCGGCGGAATTATATCCCCAACTCACAGCAATACTTTTAATTTTAGATTTTCTAGCTGCATTAATATCTCTCGTTTCATCCCCAATATAAATAGCTTGCTGAGGTTCTATTTTTTCTTGTTTTAATAATTGATTAATGATTTTATGTTTTCCAAATAAATTAATTCCTGAATAGATATTCTTGAAATAATTAACTAAATTATAACGAGATAAAATTGTAATTACATTAATTTTAGAGTTAGAGGTAATAATATAAAGAGTATAATTCTGCTTCTGCAATTGTCGGAGAATCTCAGGAATTGTAGGGAATAAATGAATCTGTTGTAAATCCTGATTTAATTCAGAAATTACTCGCTTCAGTAAAAAAGGCAGTTTAAATCGGGAAATCCCCGATTGTTGAATAATCTGCCAAGAGCTTAAATTTTGAATTTGAGCGAGGGTTTCAGGGTTAGTCGGGGAATAACCAAATTCCCCTGATAAACGATTGGTAATTGTAACCACCGTATGTAGGGTATCCGCTAAAGTTCCATCAAAGTCAAAAATAATAATCTGATTCATAGATTCAAAGGTTCAGCCTGGGTTTGAGATTAGCACTCAAGATAGAATCAATATTGCAGTTTATATAAGATTAACAAATATATACATTCAGATATTAATATTTACCTCATTACCTCTAAAAGTTGGATTTAATCCCGGATTGAACCTCCGTGGTTCTAAGGAGATGAGGAGTCTCAAGATCGGGTGCAGATTCGGAAGATTTGAATTTGATAGAACCTCCCCCCATTTCCTATAATATAGATAGGGCTTGTCCTGGTGAAAAAAAATAATGGGGTTAATTCTTTAAATAAAAGCTTAGAACTATAAAAGTTCTGTAAAACTTACAAGAATTTTTCGGGAATGGGGTGACAAAGCAATAGGGTTTGCTATTGTGGTAATAACAGCTTGTATGAATCACTCTGGTTGCTGAGATGTCCCCCATCTAGGGAGACAACCAGAACAACCAGGTCAAGAGTTCAGGGTAACAGTAACCAGTAGGATATTCACACACAGGAGTTCCAAATGAAAACTAGATTCTTCACCACTTTCATCTCAACCTTGGCTTTAACAGGTGTTTACGCTACATCTGCTCAAGCCTTTACCTTCACAACCAACTATTCCACAACCGACACGACAACTTGGACAAAGGACATTACCTTAAAATCAGTTGAATTTAACAGTAAAACCTATAGTAATTTCTCCCTGGTTAATGATGTTAAAATTATTCAAAATGATATATGGACAGGGGGTAATACTGGGGCTGCCAGTAGCGATAAAGGGGATAATGCTTCAGGAATTAGAGTAGAAAAGCCCACAGCAAGCAATTTAGTCACCTCATTGGGCAATCTGAACTTAAGCAATATTGTCGATACAGAAGACACAGGCAGTTTCACCCTGGACTTGTTCTTTGCAAAACCAGCAGATAATTTCCTGTTCTTTGAACGGGGTAAAAACAGCAAACTGGATGTTCAAGCTGTGCTTACTGATGGCTCATTTGGGTCGGTCGTTAACTTAGATTCAAAAACATGGCAAAACGCTGGCTATAAACTCGATACCAAAGAAATTACGGAGATCCAAAAAGTAGGTTCTTTAGGTCTCAGTTTGTTAGACTTAGGCGTAACCGATGCCAAATCGTTCAAAGGTCTGCGGTTGACCAGCCTAGCAAGCTACAACGGCCCAGACTTTAAAGTAGTAGCTACGGCTGTTCCTGAACCCACAACCGTTTTAGGTTTAGGTGTAGTCGGTGCTGCTTTAGCAATGTCTCGTCGCAAAAAAGCTCATTAAGCTATATTCCTCGGATAGATTGAATAAAAAACTCTAAATTCGCCTCCACCCCATGAAACGTAAAAGTATTCTGGGGTGGTTTGATTATATAGAGTTGCGATCGCTCATCTATAAATATAGAGGAGTGTGCGATCGCAATTTTTTTCCTTAATAAACTTGTATCCAGGCTTTGACCTCATATTCTGTCCAAATCCCATTTTGCCAATAGGGGTCAGACTCCACTAACTGACGCACCGTTGCTTCATCTTCGGCTTCATAAATGCCAAATACCTTTGTGACATCCTGAGTCGGGCCAATGGTTAATAAAACACCCGATTCTTTTTGTTGTTTTAATCCTTCCAAATGCGCCGCCCGATAGGGTTCCCGCTTTTCCAGAACATCCTCGCAATAGGTTCCAAACATGACATATTTTGGCATAGTTGTTGATGGTTGATAGTTGACTGTTATCTGTTATTTGTAGGGGCGGGGTTTTCCCGCCCGCAAGTCCCCCCGCCCCCAGGACAAACACCTAACTTCTGAGATTAACGTTAAATTGCTGAACTAAAGCATCTCGGACTTTTTGTTGCACGGGGTCAATATCCGTATCAGTTAACGTGCGATCGCTCACCCGGTAAACTAAACGAAATGCCAAACTGCGTTGACCTTCCGGGACATTTTTACCCCGATATTCATCAAAAACTTCCACCGATTCTAATAGATTTCCTGCGGCTTTGGTAATACAGCGTTCCAGGTCGGACACGGGAACTTCAACGGGGACGAAAAAGGCAATATCTCGATCCGATGCTGGGAATGTTGAAAAAGGTTTGAATTTCCGAACTAAATTAGAAGGACGGTTCATCGCCTCTAATAATATTGATAACTGAAATTCAAAGGCATAAACTTGATTCGGGAGATCCTGTTTTTGACACAATTGAGGATGCAATTGTCCGAAAATGCCTAAGCGTTTTCCTTGTAACCATAAAGAAGCGGTGCGTCCAGGGTGTAACTGTTCTATTGTAGATTCCGGTTTATATTCAACGGTTAAATTTAAGCGCTGAAATACCGCTTCTAAAATACCTTTCGCTTCAAACCAAGTCATCGGTTGTTCTTGAGCACTGCGAACCCAACGCCCAAAACTGCGATCGCCTCCCATAATACCCGCTAAAGCATCTTGTTCTTTATATTTATCCCCTTCTTTCCAGAAAATTCGACCGATTTCAAAGCCATTTAACGGCCCATTACCATTTTGTAAATTATAAACAAAAGCATCAATTAACCCCGTTAACATTTCCGTGCGTAATGCCGAATATTCCACAAACAAAGGGTTATCTAAAACAACTTGATTTTTCCCTTCTGTTTTCACTAAGGAATAGTGCATTAATTCCGTTAATCCTTGCCCTCGGAAAGTCGCCCGAATTTGTCGCATTGCTAACTGTTCTAAGGGCAGATAACCACATACCCCTTGACTGGGTAAAGTTTCACAGAAATTATCGTATCCGTAGAGACGAGCAACTTCTTCAATTAAATCAATTTCCCGTTCCAAATCTCGATAACGATAGGGGGGAACGGTGACTTTCCAAGCTACAGAATCACTATTTGGATCTCTGACTAATCCACAACCCAAAGCAGTCAGAATTCCTTCCACTTTTTCCGGTAATAAATAGAATTCGGCTGCTGTTCCTTGTCCCCGTTTAAGTTGTCCTAAAACCTGATTAATTCGATCTAATCTTAAGGAGATTTCTGGAATCTGTAATTCTATGCCACTGCTATCAGTTTCTTGACGAGTTGAAGTGCCAGAAGCTAACTCTTTTAATAATACAATAGCCCGCCGACAAGCTAATGCTAATTCAGCTTGATTAACCCCTCGCTCATAACGGGTAGACGACTCACTGCGTAAACCTTGCGACCGTGCAGAACGACGAATTGCAATGGGTGCAAAAATAGCAGCTTCTAACAGTAAATTTTGGGTTCCTTCAAAAACTTCTGTTTCTTCCCCTCCCATAACTCCGGCTAAAGCTACGGGATAATCATTAGCCGTAATTAACAGATTTTGCTCTTGTAATTTCCGGGTTTGACCATCTAAAGTTTTAATCGATTCATCAAGTTTAGCAAAGCGCACACCAATAGTTAAATCTGGAGAGGAAGTCACTTGTTTGAGACGATCTAAATCAAAGGCATGAAGCGGTTGTCCCCATTCCAATAAAATATAATTCGTGACATCAACAACATTATTAATGGGACGAACACCCGCCGCTTGTAATCGTCGTTGTAACCAATCAGGAGAAGGGGCAATCTTGACTCCTTCAATTATTGTCCCAATATAGATCGGACAAGCTTGTTTATCAGCAATTTTAATCGATAACGATTGAGATTGTTCCGACTGTTCAATTAATACTCCAGCCGCTTCAGGAATTCTTAAACTAGCCCCGGTTAAAGCTGCAATTTCACGGGCAATTCCCACCATACTTAAGCCATCCGCTCGGTTAGCCGTTGCAGTGACATCTAAAATTACATCATCTAACCCTAATAACGGTCTAACATCACTGCCTAAAATCGGGTTTTCAAGGTCAAAACTGTGAATTCCTGAAGAATCTTTTTCTAGTCCTAATTCCGCTAAGGAACAAATCATTCCTTCTGAAGGAACCCCCCGCAATTTTGTTTTTTTCAGCGTTAAATCAATTTTAGGTAAATAAGTTCCCAAAGTTGCTACAGCCACCACCATTCCTGCGGCTGCATTAGGAGCGCCACAAACAATATTCAGGGGTTCTGAAGCGCTAATATCCACTTGACAAACTCTTAATTTATCCGCATTAGGATGTTGTTCGGCTTGTAGAATTTTTCCCAGGACAACCCCATCAGCCCAGGAACGCCAATCTTCTATATCTTCAACTTCAAATCCCGCCACCGTGAGGGTTTCTGCCAACTCTTGGGGGGTCATCTGGATATCCACCAGTTCTCGCAACCAATTTAAAGAGATACGCATCGTTGTTTGCTTTCAATGTTCCTAGTTTATTGTTACAGAAGATCGGAGTTACCGAGTCAGCTAACCCGTCAACTGCTAACCGTCAGCAGCCAACAGCCAACAAACTACCCATTTAATCGATCTAACTGCTATCCTGGTGTCAAGTATGTATTCCGGTAAAAATGGCTAGACTTTACTCAATCTTTACATAGGTTGGAAAAGCTGATACGGAAGTTAACAATTCTGGAGTGATAATAGAAGTAGAGAGAAACTTTTTTTGATACGGGAGTTAGATCGATTGAAATCGTGATGCCAAAGCCTACATTCAGGTCAAAGTTCCCAGGAACCTCCTATGTTGTTCTTTGATGTGGCTTAATTCGATTAGTATGGGTTTTGCAAGTCCTCCGTCCACTGGTACAAAGCAATCTCAAACACCATGAGCTACTGTGTCAATCCAGCCTGCCCTCAACCAGAAAATGTAGATGATGCCCTCAAGTGCAAGGCTTGTGGTTCAAAATTGTTGTTGAGAAATCGCTATAAAGTGATTCAACCCTTGGGAAAAGGGGGGTTTGGAGCAACCTTTCTGGCTCAGGATATGTCGTTACCCGGACGTCCGAGTTGTGTTGTTAAACAACTGCGTCCTACTGCTACATCAGCCCGGATTTTAGAAATGGCGCGAGAGTTATTTCAACGGGAAGCAAAAACCCTCGGTAAAATTGGTGATCATCCTCAAGTTCCTCGCCTCATCGATTATTTTGTTGGGGGAAAACAATTTTATCTAGTACAAGAATATATTGATGGTTATACCTTAAAACAAGAAGTCAAAGAAAAAGGAGTTTTTAACGAGGCACAAGCCAAAAAATTCCTGCGCGAAATTTTACCATTGTTGAATTATATTCATAGTCAAGAAGTTATTCACCGAGATATTAAACCTGCTAATATTTTGCGACGGAGAATTGATCAAAATTTGGTTTTAATTGACTTTGGAGCGGTAAAAGATCAAGTCAATCAAGCAACCATGATGGGAACTGGACAAACTGCTTTTACTAATTTTGCCATTGGCACATCGGGGTTTGCTCCTCCTGAACAAATGGCCTTACGTCCAGTTTATGCCAGTGATATTTATGCAGTGGGGATGACTTGTGTTTATTTAATGACTGGAAAGTCTCCTAATTCGTTTGAAAGCAATTCAGTGACGGGGGAAATTATGTGGCTTCCCCATTTAGATGTTAGTGATTTCTTTGCCAATATATTGCAACGGATGTTAGAATTTTCTGTACAATATCGCTATCAATCGGCGCAGGATGTTCTGCGGGCATTAGATTCTGAATCGAGTTATGGAATGTTGGCAGAAGGGATGGTAACGCAGCAAAAATCTACCTCGACTCCTAACCCCAAATTAACAAACTCTACAAATGAATCTACTTTTTTAAATGAACCCAACACCTCGTTGATGTTACCTTCACAGCGTATGGCTGCCCAAATTCGAGCCAGAAATCAGCGAGTCGCGAAGAAAAAACAGGGCAATTTGGGTGGGGATACGGATATTTATGATGATAACTCTTTTGTTAGTGGCATGAGTGCGACGGAAGGTTCTCCCAGAACCATGATTTATGACACGGTTTCTAATAATACTAAAAGCAGTCTTCCCCCGACAACGCCCAAATGGAATGAAAACACATTAAAAACTGCCTATGTTAAAGGAAGACGTGATTTTGCAGACTGTGAATTAAGCGGTTTAAATTTAGAAAATTTTGATTTTTCGGGGACTAATTTTTACGAATCCCGTTTAAGTAATAGCAATTTTCAAGGAGCCGATTTAACAGAGGCAAATTTTGGTCGCGCCCGATTAACAGACGTGAATTTTCGGAATGCTCAATTAGTTAAAGCTTATTTAAGTAATGCTAATTTAGAACGGGCTGATTTACGCGGTGCTAATCTCAGAGAGTCCTGCTTAAATCGAGCAAATTTGCGGGGTGTTAATCTCTGTGGTGCTAATCTAACCCATGCCATTGTGAGTGATGAACAATTAGCCATGGCTAAATTGAATTGGCGTACAATTCGACCCAATGGAAAACGGAAATTGTGGTGCTGGTGGTTTTAACAGACTGTAGAGATTCTGGCAAAAATCGGTGTTTGGGAATAAAAAAATCCTTGGGGTACTAGCTAGAAATCAGGTTTCTGTTTACCATATAAGGTATTTGACCCCCTAAATGAAAGAAAACAGAAGTATGAGTCTAACAACGACAGAAAACCCCCTACTGATTGGGCAGGGATTACCCCCTTTTGAACAAATTACACCGGAGCACGTTGTTCCGGGAATAACGCAACTGTTAACGGAACTCGAAGAAGAGCTTATTACCTTAGAAACTCAGGTAAAACCAACCTGGACAGAATTAGTTGAACCCCTGCAAAAATTACAAGAACGGTTAACGTGGAGTTGGGGAATTGTTGGGCATTTAATGGGTGTAAAAAATAGCCCGGAATTGAGAACTGCCCATGCAACCGTTCAACCGAATGTTGTAAAATTTATCAATAAATTGAATCAAAGTCAAGCCATTTATCATGCTTTTAAACAGTTAAAAAACAGCGATGAATGGGATCAATTAGATTCGGCTCAACAACGGATTATTAATACAGCCCTGCGAGATGCTGAATTATCAGGGGTGGGATTAGAAGGAGAAGAACGGGATCATTTTAATGCCATTCAATTAGAATTAGCTGACCTTTCCACTCAATTTTCTAATCATGTTTTAGATGCGACAAAAGCCTTTAGTTTAACCTTAACAACGCCGGAAGAAATTGCAGGTTTACCCCCCAGTTTACTCAGTTTAGCGGCTCAAGCTGCCCGTGCAGAAGGCTCAGAAACTGCTACCTCGGAAAATGGCCCCTGGCGAATTACGTTAGATGCTCCCAGTTTTGGCCCCTTCTTAAAATATAGCCAGAGGAGAGATTTACGCGAAAAAGTTTATCGAGGTTATATTAGTCGGGCTTCTAGTGGAGATTTAGATAACTTCCCTTTAATTGAACGGATTTTAGAACTTAAAAAACAGAAAGCTAGTATTCTAGGTTTCAAAAGCTATGCTGAACTTAGTTTAGCCAGTAAAATGGCTCCGAATGTGGCAGCAGTGGAAGCGTTATTAGAAGAATTACGCATTGTCAGTTATGATTCGGCGCAACAGGAATTCGAGGATTTAAAGGCTTTTGCAGCCTCAAAAGGAGCCGAAGAAGCCGAGAATTTACAACATTGGGATATTGCCTTTTGGTCAGAACGACAACGGGAAGAAAAATTTGCCTTTACGGATGAAGAATTACGCCCTTATTTTGCCTTACCCCAAGTCTTAGATGGATTATTTGGATTAGTTCATCGGATTTTTGGAATTGTGATTACTCCCGCCGATGGTCAAGCTCCAATTTGGCATGAAAATGTCCGCTATTTTCAAGTTGCCAATGAAAGCGGAAATCCCATCGCTTATTTCTATTTAGATCCCTATAGTCGCCCCGCCGAAAAACGCGGCGGAGCTTGGATGGATGAATGTATTACTCGCGCTAAATTCGTGGAAAATAACGAAACAAAAGTGCGATTACCCGTAGCTTATTTACAATGTAATCAAACTCCTCCCGTTGAGGATAAACCGAGTTTAATGACATTTATGGAAGTAGAAACCCTATTTCATGAATTTGGTCATGGGTTACAACATATGTTAACAATAGTTGACTATGCGGGAGCGGCTGGAATTAATAATGTGGAATGGGATGCGGTGGAATTACCCAGCCAATTTATGGAAAATTGGTGTTATGATCAATCGACATTATTTGGCATGGCAAAACATTATCAAACCGGAGAAACCTTGCCCGAACATTATTATCAAAAGTTGTTAGCGGCTAAAACCTATATGAGTGGAATGGGAATGCTAAGACAACTACATTTTGGGTTTGTGGATATTGAATTACATCATCGTTATCAACCGGGAGGAAGTGAAACAATTAATGACGTTCGCAACCGTATTGCAGAGAAAACGATGATTATTAAACCTCTGGCTGAAGATGCCTTTTTATGTGCTTTTGGTCATATTTTTGCAGGCGGTTATTCTGCCGGATATTACAGTTATAAATGGGCAGAAGTATTGAGCGCTGATGCTTTTGCTGCTTTTGAAGAAGCCGGATTAGAAGATGAAAAAGCTATTTCGGAAACGGGAAAACGCTTCCGAGATACGGTGTTAGCATTAGGGGGAAGTTTACATCCGATGGAAGTCTTTAAAGCCTTCCGAGGGCGGGAACCCAGCACAAAACCTTTATTAATTCATAGTGGTTTAGTTGCAGCTTAATCAGTTATCAGTTATCAGTTATCAGTTATCAGTTATCAGTGTTGGGGTTGATTTTTTAGATCATTAGAAGGGTAAACGGGGAATTGGAACGGGAACTGGAGGAGTCGGAAATGAAGGTGTGGGAATTCCGGTTGTAGAACAACTAAATCCAGGTAAAAGACGAGAACACAGAGAATATAATGCTCCTTCTGGGGTTACAGGAATCGTAAATCCTGAGAATAATCGACCGGATAAAATAGAGGCAATTTCTTCAGGGGTCATGGGAATGACTTCGCTTAAAATTCCTTGTAAAACGGATACTTTTTCCCCTTCCTTGACTTGTACAGGTTTTCCACTTCCTGTGCTGGAACTCACCTCTACAGTTCCTTCCAAAACTTTAATATCCCCTGTATTTCCATCCATCGTTTCTAGGACATAAATTGTTCCTTCAACCCCAACCGTAAACCCAGCAATACATCCATTAATAGGGCCACTGACGAGAATTTTTCCTTGTTTTATTTCCACACATTGACCGACGGTAACAACAGAA
The DNA here is from genome assembly GCF_900009145.1 of Planktothrix tepida PCC 9214. Taxonomy (NCBI): domain Bacteria; kingdom Bacillati; phylum Cyanobacteriota; class Cyanophyceae; order Oscillatoriales; family Microcoleaceae; genus Planktothrix; species Planktothrix tepida. The sequence goes on along the minus strand of NZ_LN889782.1, from coordinate 691,503 downwards.
TTAGAATCCATGCGTCCCGCAGCACCATTATTAAATAAAACTCCGGCGCGAGATACTTTAGTCAGAACAATTTGCCCAAATTCTGCTTTATCTTCTACTTTTGCTTGATTATCTTGAATAAAAACTTGATCCCCATCTAAAATTTCTTGAATGATGGCAAGATTAACTTGAGCAACGGTATATTGTTGGAAAAATCCCACCGTTAAAAATACACAAAATCCGGTGATTAAACTGATAAAAATTCGTCTCCAATCACGAGAAGATTGAAGAAAATTAAACAACCGAGACACAATTGGAAGAATGAACATAGGTTAAGAGAAGAATGAGAAAATTTTAAATTTTAGTAATTCGGGATACTGAGTCAGCTAAAATTATCACTAAAGCTGAATCCTAAGCACTGGGATTAAAGTAGGAATTAAGTAATGATACCTAAACTCAGAAGCAAAAATAAATTTTTCAGAGTTTGGTTTTGTATCCTGATTCTGGCATCTTTTTTGGCTTCAGGAATAGTTTTACCTGTGATCGCACAACAATGGCAATCCGCAGAAATTCTTAATTCTAATTCTGGCGCAGAAAATAGTTTTAATCAAGGATTGAAAGGATATCGAGAAGGAACAGTAGCCGGATTTCGGAAGGCGATTCAAGAGTGGGAAAAAACGTTACGTTTATGGCGAGAAGCGAATAATCCTCAGCAAGAATCCGTGACTCGCAATTTTTTATGTTCTGTTTATGGAAATTTAGGGGAATATCCCCAGGCTCTTAACTGTTATAATCAATTACTGATTTTAACTCAAACCCTCCAAGACAAACAAACTCAAGCTACAACTTTAATTTCTATTGCTAAAATTTATGCTCAATTAGGGGAATACCAACAAGCCTTAGATACTCTCAATCAAACTTTTCCTTTCTGGGAAACTCTTAATTTTAAAACAGGGGGGTTGGCGACTTTGAATGAAATGGCTTTTGTTTATTTTAATTTAGGGGAATTTCAACAAGCTCTGAATTATTATAATCAAGCTTTAGCTCTAGTAAAGCCTTTAGGAAATCCGGCGAATATCGCAGCTATTTTAAATAATATTGGTCAAGTCAAATCCACGTTAAACCAGTTTGATACCGCCCTTGATAATTATAAACAAGCTTTAAGTTTATGGGAAGAGGTGATTCAAAAATTGGGCGATCATTCTGCCATTCATATTCAGCGAGGAAAAGGAGCAACATTAAATAATATTGGATTTGTTTATGCTAATTTGAATCAATTAGAACCCGCTTTAGAAAATTATAATCAAGCCTTAACGCTGTGGCAAAAAATTGGCGATCGCACGGGAGAAGCGAGTACCTTTAATAATATTGGGTTTGTTTATTTCCAACAAGGGAAGTTAGAGCAATCCTTAGAATTTTATAATAAAGCCTTACAGATTCGTCAGGAAGTTGGCGATCGCCCTAAAGAAGCATTATCTCGATATCGAGTCGCAACAGTTAAACGAAAACAGGGAAAGTTTGAGGAAGCGATCGCTCAAATTGAAACCGCTTTAACCATTATTGAAGACTTGCGGACACAAATTGCCAATCAAGATTTAAGAGCTTCTTTCTTAGCTTCTAAACAGGATTATTATCTATTTTATATTGATTTATTAATGGAACTCAATCAACAACAACCCAACCAAGGTTGGGATGGAAAAGCGTTACAAATCAGTGAACGAGCCAAAGCCCGTTCTCTATTAGATATTTTAGCAGAAGCTCAAGGAGAAATTACCTCTGGTGTTGATTCTAAACTTTTAGAGAAAAAACAAACCTTAAGACAAAAATTATCCGCTTTAGAAGCACAACGCATTAAACTTTTAAGCCAACCCCATACGATTATTCAAAAAGATGAAATTAACCAAGAAATTGAAACGTTACTGCAACAGTATAATCAAATTTTAGGGGAAATTCGGGAAAATAATCCCCATTATGCTGCTTTAACTCAACCTCAGCCATTAAATTTATCAGAGATTCAAAAACTATTAGATGAAAATACCGTTTTATTAGAATATTCCCTGGGAAAAGACCGGAGTTATTTATGGGCTGTTACCCCTAATCGTATTCAAAGTTATGATTTACCCGGAGAAGAAGCAATTAAAACAAGCGTTAAAACCTTTCGGGAAAATTTAATTTTACCCAGTAAGAGAATGCGGCAATCGCTCTATGAAGAAACAGGGAAAACCTTAAGAGAAATGGTATTTCCTCCCCTTCCACTCTTAGCCAATAAAAGATTGCTGATTGTAGCTGATGGGGCATTACAATATATTCCCTTTGCTGCCCTTCCTTTAGCAGAAACAAACAGCAAAGGCGATCCGATCCCTTTAATTAATAATCATGAATTATTAACGTTACCCTCCGCTTCAGTTTTAGGAATTATACGACAAGAAACCCAAACTCGAAAACCGGCTGAAAAACTGTTAGCGGTATTAGCTGATCCAGTATTTAGTTCAACGGATGAACGATTAAAAGCTGTCGTTTCTAAAGCGATTAAATCCCTTTCACCCGACTTAGAACGTTCAGCCAGAGAATCCGGTGTTTTATTTGATCGTTTACCCTTTACCCAAGAAGAAGCTAAACAGATTTTAGCCTTAGTTCCTGAGCAGGAAAGTTTGCAAGAAATCGGCTTTAACGCAAATAGAGAAACCGCAACAAGTTCTCAACTGAGTCAATATCGTTTTATTCATTTTGCCACTCATGGTTTACTCAATAGTGAAAATCCTGAATTATCAGGTTTAGTATTTTCTCTAGTGGATCAAAGTGGACAATCTCAAAATGGATTTTTACGACTCTATGATATTTTCAACTTAAATTTACCTGTAGAATTAGTGGTATTAAGTGCCTGTGAAACCGGATTAGGTCAGGAAATAAAAGGCGAAGGATTAGTAGGTTTAACACGAGGATTTATGTATGCAGGTGCGAGTCGAGTGGTGGTGAGTTTATGGAGAGTTGATGATCAAGCCACCTCCCAATTAATGGCGAAATTTTATCAAGGAATATTAGAAGAAGGATTATCTCCAGTTGCCGCTTTACGACAAGCACAAATTAAAATGCAGCAGAATGAAACCTCAGAATGGATACCCCCTTATTATTGGTCAGGATTTACTTTGCAGGGAGAATGGCAAAAACTTCCCAATTAAATCAAGAAAATCAGTCTCTTGGCAACTTCTAAGTCCCTAAGACAGTCTCAGAGGCATAAGTCCCCATCATTTGCGAATTGCGTACTCAAGCAAATTTTGATCGGATGCAAGTTTTCTATTTTGGATGGTGCATCTTATGATCATCGTCATGGGCATAAGGAGGCATAATCTCATGGTTATCAAGTCTGTCGGTTATTTGAGTTTGATTTTAGGCATGATGTTGCCTGTTACAGCGAGTCTAGCTATCATTCCTGCTCCAGTTAAAAACGGGGTCAATTCCCCCATGGAAATCAGTTTAAAATTTCCTGATGCCCCCAAGGGTGATGGGCCAGTGAGTACCGCCGGAGGAGGGACACGAGGAACAAGCTGTGGGTTAGATAATACCAAACTGACAGCTTTAGTCCCCAGTCAGAATACCTTAACGGTTTCTGCTAACCCAACGTTCTTTGTTTATATTCCTAAACTTAATCAGTCCCAGATCTTAAAGGGTGAATTTGAGTTAATCTATAACCCTAATAAAAATAAATATGTTACTCTTTACAAGACAAACGTTAAACTCCCTTTAGAACCCAGTATTGTGAAAATCCCATTACCTAAGACTGTAACCTTAGAACCCGGAATTAAATATCAATGGACATTTGCCATTACTTGTAATACTTCTAATTTTTCAGATCCGACAGAAGATTTTGTAGGGGTTTATATTCAGCGAAATGAGCTTACACCAACCCTAAAACAGGAATTAGAACAAACCCAAAATCAATTAAAAAAAGCAGAAATTTATGCCCGTGAAAACATCTGGCAAGATACATTAATGAGCCTAGCTCAGTTACGAGATTCTCAACAAGAAGAATGGAAAAGTTTACTGACTTCTATTAAAATTGAAGAATCGATTATAGACGCTCCTTTTGCACCTGAATCAACAGTAAGCAATTCTGAAGAGCAATCTGCCCAATAAACCCTACAATATACACGCTAAAATACGCTCTATGAGAGCAAAAATTCAACAATTGATGTGGGAGTGGCGTGGCATTTGGATTACAACCCCAGTCATGGCGGGTCTTGTAATTCTGCTGCGTTTTTCAGGGATTTTACAATCCTGGGAATGGTCAGTTTATGACCAATATATGCGCTTGCGTCCCCCGGAACCCCGTGATCAACGGATTGCAATTGTGGGGTTAGATGAAGCGGATATGAAATATATTGGTCAAGGTTACGTTCCTGATGAAATTTATGCTGACTTAATCGAAAAATTAGTCGCCATGAAACCCACAGCAATCGGGTTAGATATTTATCGAGATTTACCGTTTGAACCCGGTCATGCTCGGTTACTTCAACTTTTTGCAGAGACTCCTAATTTAATTGGAATTGAAAAAGTTGTCGGAGATGAATCCTTAGAATCTGTGGCTGCTCCACCAATTTTAAAAGGAAAAAATCGAGTCGCTGCGAATGATTTAATTTTAGATGAAGATAATATTATCCGGCGGGCTTTGTTAGTTGTTAAAAATGATCAAAAACAACCGGTTTACAGTTTAGGATTGTTTTTGGCGATGTTTTATTTAGATTCTCAAGGAATTGCACCCGAAATTGTACCAGGAACCAATAATTGGTGGAAATTCAACGACACTGTATTTAAACCCTTTGCCAAAAACGATGGCGGTTATATCCGAGCCGATGCTGGAGGGTATCAAGTGTTTTTAAATTATCGAGGATCTAATCAAAGTTTTGAAACGGTTTCCTTTAAAGATATTTTAACCGATAAACTTCCTAAAGATTGGGGAAAAAATCGCATTATTTTAATTGGATCTATAGGGGAAAGCTTCAAAGATTTAATGTCAACGCCCTACACATTATCTGCTAACGAAAGAATGTCTGGGGTAGAAATTCATGCCAATATAGCAAGCCAAATTATTAGTACAGCCTTAGATCATCGTCCTTTAATTCAAACCCTTCCCGATCCCTTAGAATGGATTTGGATATTTCTCTGGTCAGGAACTGGGGCAATTTTAACTTGGAAATTTAGAGCGACGGCTAAAGTTAAATTATTAATTGCACGACAGGTTTTGATTTCGATCTTAGCAACGGGTGTTTTACTCGGAAGTACCTATCTTTTCTTTATTCACGGATGGTGGATTCCCGTTGTTCCTCCCTTTTTAGCATTAGCAGGTTCAGCCATTGCCATTACCGCTTATATTGCCCGTTCTGCGGCGGATATTCGCAATATTTTTGGACGTTATTTAAGTGCTGAAATAGTTTCTAATTTACTGGAGAAACCCGAAGGGTTAAAACTAGGAGGAGAACGACGAAAAATTACCATTTTAACGTCGGATTTACGGGGATTTACGGCTTTGTCTGAACGTTTACAACCGGAAGAAGTGGTCAAAATTTTAAATTTCTATTTATCTTCAATGGCGGATGTTATTACCACTTATCAAGGAACCATTGATGAGTTTATGGGGGATGGAATTTTAGTGTTATTTGGTGCTCCCACCTTACGAGAAGATGATGCTCAACGGGCGATTGCTTGTGCGGTGGCGATGCAATTAGCAATGGAGAAAGTAAATCAAAAATTAAAACAGTGGGATTTGTCTTCTTTAGATATGGGAATTGGAATTAATACGGGCGAAGTTGTCGTTGGGAATATTGGGTCAGAAAAACGTACAAAATACGGCGTTGTCGGGAATCAAGTGAATTTAGCCTATCGGGTTGAATCTTATACAACGGGAGGACAAATTCTAATTTCTGAAATGACCTTAAAGGAAGCAGGGGAAGATTTAGTTAAAATTGACAATCAAAAATTAGTTCAACCCAAAGGGGTCAAAAAACCGATTACCATTTATGAAGTCGGAGGAATTGGCATACCCTATAATTTATTTATTTCTAAGGAAGAAGAACATTTCTATCCGCTTCCGACACCAATTGTTTTACAATATTCGATTTTAGAAGGAAAACATATTGGTGAAAGTTTATTAATGGGGAGTTTAGTTGAATTATCCGAAAAAAGTGCTTTAATTGTTACGGAAGCCAATAATGATATTATTCCAGAAGCCTTAACAAATTTAAAGATTAATATAAAATTAGAACCCGAACAATGGAGTGATGATATTTATGCAAAAGTCCTAGAAAAATCGGCTGAATTTGGATCATTTTATATTCAGTTTACGATGAAACCTCCAGAGGTTGAAAAATATCTCAGTCAACTGTATAAAACTATCGTTATATGAAATCCTTAAATGTATGCTACACATCTCCCCCCTTTTTAAGGAAACATTATACTAACACTGACTTACTGAGATCACAATATTTTAGGTTCATCTGTTCTAAATTTAGGGATCTCAGATCCGCTTCCCATAGGGATAATCCTGAAAAATCTGCTCCTGATAAATCCGTGTTGAGAAAACACAATAAATTAATTAAATTCCCAACCGCATAACCATAAGGGATTTTGATTTCTCGAAGTTTGATTAAAATCAGATTCAACTTTTCAGCAACATCTTCTGAACTTTTATATCGGACTAAAAGTTTTTGAATTAAAGGTTTAACAAAAGCCGAAATTTGATAATTTTTAACAGCATCGCTGGCAGTTACCTTGAAAATTGGGTAATTTTGCAAGATGAAAAATAACGGGCAACAACGAGGAGTATTTTTGTGATTTTCCCCGGTTAAATCTTGATAAAAATGTTCAATGATTCTTTCCCTAATATAAGCTCTAATTAAATAATCTTGAGTAAATCCTAAACTCTTTTTTTCAATCAGCGATCGCCGTTGCAAAGACTCTAAGCTTTCCAGTAATGCAGGTTCAGAGACAGGAGGAAATAAATCCTCTACAAGTTGTGTACTAGAAACAGGTTTGCTTTCAATCGTTAACCAGTACATAATCTTTTTTTCTAATTCTGATAACTGATTGAATTGCTGATCTAATATTGCTCTTATTCCATTAAAAATAATCTTGTTTTCCTGTATAAATTTTGCTATACTATAGTTAAATAAATCTTGAATTGATGTCGCAGCAATTTTTAATAAAAGCGGATTACCTGAATAATAAGTAACCAATTTTTTATAATCTAATGAAGTTCCTTTAATCTCTTTAAGTTTTAAAATTATTTCTCCAGCTTCAAAATCTAAACCTTTTAACTTTAAGACTCGAACAGGTAAAGTATTCCCGGCTAAAACAGCAATTTCTTGAGGAGTTTCTCGACTGGTAATCACAATACAACTTTGATGGTTAATTTCTCCCAGTTGTTGCAGAAGTTTCCGATAGTCTTCATATCCATTTCGGTAGTGTCCCGTTAACATTCCATCTTGAAAAACAGCTTCAAAACCATCAAGAATAATTAAACATTTATGGTGTTGTAAATATTCAATAAACTGTAAAATTTTGACTTCAATTCTTTCAGAAAATTTTGGAGGTGCTAAGGGAAGATTAATCAAACAATAATTAAATATTTCTGTTAGTAATTCAGAACAAGATAAACCAGTATTAAGGTTATAATAGAAAACAAATTCAAACTGTTGCTTAATTTCATGGGTCAGTTTAACAGATAATGCCGTTTTGCCAATTCCTACCATCCCAACCATTGCAATTAAGCGACAATGCTCTTCTAAAATCCAGTGTTTCAGGGTCGAAAGTTCAGTGCTTCTACCATAAAAAAAGGAGACATCTATCGCTGCGGTTAAATGATAGGCGTTAGGATAATCTCTGATTTTTTGTAATTCTACTCTTTCCGCTATTCTTTTCTTTTCACAGGAAGAACAATCAGGAACCGTTAAGGGTTTTGATACAATCTCAGACTGAGTAGATCCCTGTTTGGATTGATAGACGTAGCAGTTAATTGCAGAATGTAAGTTAGTTTTAGTAACAGGTTTTCCTAAGCTTTGAGAGAGCAATTTCCATAACTGAGAACCCACCCCTTTAATATAATCTGTATCATACTCAAAGGCTTGGGCAATTTGTTGATAGGATTTTCCTTGCCAAGACTCCCGCAACACCAGTTCTTGAGTATCACTCAACCCATTTGATGGAAACAGAGGAGTTAATAGCACCAAAACTTCATCAGGTGTCATTTCTGGCATGGTTTGTTACCCCCCTCACTCTCACTTGATTTGTATTTTATCACCTTTTCTTACTTTTTTTACTGTTCTTCGTTTATCTTCAGGTTTCTTTACATTAAAGTGATCACCTTTTCTTACTTTCAATCAACAAGTCAAAGATTATTGTTGAATTATAGAGTTGAGAACAAACGCATGAAATCACCGAAGTTGATTTCTGTTTGCATACTTGCAGCAACTATAGTCAGTAGCTTTAGCTTTTTTTTATTACCTACTCCTAAAGCTTCTGCTTGTAATACTGGTTGGGGTATTTTAGATCCTACCTGTCCTGGTCGGATCTTGAACCCAGGAAAACCAGCAGAGTCAGATACTGGTACAAGAGAATATAAAAATTGCCTTAAGATTGATGCAAGGAAAGGATGGCAAACATTACCAAATTTTGAAGAAATAGACAGTATTGGTGGTGGTTGGTCTGTAGATGCAGCAAACTATCCTATGGTGGGGCCAGGAGGACATACAGGTGATGCAGCAAGAGCATTAGCACCTTATAACGTCTATAAGTACGACCAAAAGTATCCATTTGGTGCTTTGCTTTTTCTTGATCAGAATGGGAATAATGTTCCCTTTAGTTCATCTTTTGTAAATAATCGTGTACCTCCAAATTTAAAACACTCACGAGGGATTCATGTGAGAATTAATGATGCTGATAAAGCACTTGGGGACAACGGTGGAGCATTGGAATTTTGTGGAAAAAGTTATGTTCACTAAGCCGGATTTTGGATAAGTCCGAACTCAAATTTTGAAATGACTTTCACAAAAGTTTTGAAAAGTCATGCTAACTCAATTCAAGCCAAAGAAACTTAAATTGTCTTAATCTGGAGGCAACATGAAAACTCTGAATATTAGTTCTCTTTTATTAGCCGGAACTTTAGTCACTTTGTCTATAAGCAGCTTAAGTTATGTACGTCCTGCTCAAGCGGGTTGGGGTTTGCCTGATCTAGATCCTTTTAATAAAAATGGTAGACTCAGAGAAACACTCCGAGATGCAGATGTGAGTAATCCCAATTCAGCAGCAGGACAAACCTTAAGAAATCCTACTTTCCGCTCTTTCAATATCCACGTCAAAAATAATAGTAACCAACCTATTCAAGTTCACGTTGAATGGTACGTTAAGCCTGGTTTAAATGATTGTTCTACTGTTAGTGGTAGTGGTGGAGGAAACTGTGGTAGTGGTGGATGGACATCAGGCGACTGGATATTACAACCAGGACAAAAAGCTTTTGTTGTTGATGATGCTACCAGTCGCCAAGCTGTTTTTTCTGCACGATCTTTAGATGGAACAATCGTCTGGAAAGAGGATCAAGTAGATATGGGTGACATATATACAAACTTTAATTATAGTTTTAATTATTGATTGTTACAACACCCATCAATCTCTGTTAACAAAAGAGCAAAATTTTTAGAGGCTATTCAATAAATTTCGCTTTACATTTTTTATGGGTAGCCTCAAATAAATACATATCAAGGAGCAACCCAAATGTTTAACAAACCTCGCCGAATTCTTTCATTTGATGGTGGCGGTATTCGCGGACTTTTAACTGCCACAATGTTAGAAGAAGTTGAAGATAAGCTGAAAGCAATCAATCCTGATAAACCGTTAAAAGATTATTTCGATATTATTGCTGGTACATCTTCAGGGAGTATTATTGCACTGGCTGTTGCTCAGGGAAAATCTGCACGAGAAATTAGAAATTTTTTTAAAGGGGACGGTGATAGAATTTTTCCTGATTTTAAATCAAGTTTAATCGATCTAATTAAAAGGTTTACGGAGCAAGATTTTGATTTTAATTTATTTAATCTTTGCAATATTTTTGACAAAGATAATAAAGAAATTGATAAAATCATGAGCCAGCCTTTTTATGATGATCAAGGGTTGGAGGAGGTACTCAAAGAAAAGTTTTCTGATCAGTTATTTGGAGAGCTAAAACCTTTAGTCATTGTTCCTAGTTATGATGTTTATAACCGTCAAGCAACAGTGTTTAAAAATCGAGACGACCGTTATAAAAATTTAGCGATTTGGCAAGTATGCAAAGCTTCTTGTTCTGCTCCCACTGTTTTTCCGGCTCATATTATTAACAATGATCAGTTTTTTTATGAACTTAAAAAAGATGCAAAAGAAGCTAAAATTTTAGATAAAAGTTCCAATCTTGACATTCCCAACGAAGGTCTTCCATTTGTTGATGGTGGTTTCGTGGCTAATAATCCTGTACTTTGTGCTATGGCTGAATGTCAGAAAAACTTTAAGACACTTCCCGATTTAGTTGTATCTTTTGGAGCAGGTACAGGATTCAAGCGAATTAGTGTTCAACAAGCCCAAGGATGGGGTGCTTTTAATTGGGCTAATTTAACCAGAAGTATACCTTTGATGGATGTATTTACAGACGGCTCCAGTGATGCAACGGATTACATTACCAAACAACTCCTGAAACAAGAAACTGACTATGTAAGATTTCAGCCTATTCTCGTTGAGAAAGATGTAATTACATTTAGTGCTGATGCAAAAAACATGATGGATTTAGAAGAATTTGCTGATAATTATATTACAACCAAAGAATATCGAGATAAAGTGCAAAAAGTCGTTGAAGAACTGACGTAATAAATTGGGGGTTTTTAATAACCCTAATCTAACCCAACCATGCCACCTCAACTATCAACATAATTCCCTTTTAATGATCCGACTTCTGAGCCAGAGTTATCAACTAGAGTAGGGAATAAGTTAAAAGGGTTTTATTCGTTGATAGTTGGGGTCAATTCAGCCAGAGGATAACCCATCATGAAAAGATTAACATCATCATTATTAATTGGGTTTGCATTAACTCTAGGAATCTCTAACGGTTCGTTATTAGCTCAACCCTCAGTAGAATTTAAAAATTTTGGCGAGTGGTGTAAGAATCAAAACCAATTAGGAGAGGAAACCAAACATACAATTGAAGTGTTGTTAAAAGTAGCAGAAACAACCGATTGTAATCAAGCTAATCAAGCTTTATCTCAAATCACTACACTTGATTTAAACTACGGTGAAATTAGTGATATTAGACCGTTATCCTCTTTAACTCAATTAACTGAGCTTTTTCTCATCGGCAATCAAATCAGCGACATTAGCCCTTTATCGAGTTTAACTCAATTGAAAGTGCTTTACCTCAGCCTCAATAGAATTAGTGATATTAGTCCCTTATCGAGTTTAAATCAATTGACTGAGCTTTACCTCGTCGGCAATACAATTAGTGAGATTAGCCCCTTATCCTCTTTAACTCAATTGAAAGAGTTTTACATTGAAACTAATCAAATTAGAGATATTAGTCCCTTATCCTCTTCAACTCAATTGACCTGGCTTAACCTTGAGGCTAATCAAATTAGTGATATTAGCCCTTTGTCCTCTTTAACTCAATTGACTAGCCTTAGCGTTATGGGCAATCAAATCAATGATCTTAGTTCTTTATCAAGTTTAACTCAATTGACTCAGCTTTTCCTGAGTGAAAACCCAATAGAACAGAAAATATGCCCTCTACCCAATCAATCAATTTGTAACTTTTAAAATTAAAAAATGCGATCGCTCGCATTCTCTCAAACACCTGTAAATCTTACCTAACACAAGGAAAACATCATGAAAGTTTACACTGACAAAGCAGAATTAACCCAAATCGGCTCCCCCAACCTGTGGATAATATTAGGGTTAGGAACCGCTTTATTTCTGATCTCAATGAGTTTTATTTATCCCTTAATAACAAAGGACTTACTATTAGTGATAGGCATCTTTGATCTTCTTGCGGTTTCAATTATAATGATGATCATTTATATCGCTTGGGCGGCTATTCTTAATCTCAGAAAAACTCAGATCACTGATCAGATTAATCGCCAACTAGCCGGAGATTTTATTAGTAACCCTGAAGTGCGATTCGTTTAGCTAAAAAATAGGCTGAAAAGCTTATGGGACAGCTAACTCAGTTGATGAAACTGGTGATAACTGATTACATTTGTAGGTGAGACGCTGTACGTCAAGTCCTACCCCTTAAGTGCTGAGGTGAAAGCATAACCCCTAATTTGCTTGGGTAGCAACCAACAGATTAAAGCGGGGTTAAAAGGTAGAACTACTGGTAGCCAAATCTGGTAACTATCGAGCAAGAAGTCCATGTGTAGCGAAAGCAAAGATGTGTCCAAACCATCGTAATTCTAAATGGTGCAATGGCTAAATCAGAGTAAAAACCTGATTAACACCAAGCCAAAAGGCAAGGATAGGGCATAAGCGGTTTTCTAGCCGACTCATTAGCACCGCCCAATAAACCCGGTGGATAGCATCACGCTAAAGACTTCAAACAAATGTGTAATCGGAACGAAGTAACCCCTAATTATCTCTGGTAAAAGATAGATAACCAGTAAGTAGCTAACGAATGATAGCTAGGGGAGGGATGGTATCAAAAGCGAATGCCTTGTTGTAATGACAAGGATATGCAGACAGATACTCGGTAATTCCAAAGAAATAGAACAAGTAGCAATGTAAATGTCTAAAACGCTGAATAAAAATCAGACGGTGGAATGGAAAGACATCAACTGGCGCAAGCTAGAACGGGTGACTTTTAAGTTGCAAAAGAGAATATTTCGAGCGAGTGAACGAGGCGATGTTAAAGCAGTTCGTAAACTTCAGAAGACCCTGATTAGGTCTTGGTCAGCAAAATGTATTGCGGTTCGTCGGGTAACACAAGATAATCAAGGTAAAAATACCGCAGGGGTGGATGGAATTAAATCTCTAACCCCAAAACAACGGAGGAGACTTGTAGGACGATTAAAGTTAACAGGTAAGGTAAAACCTACTCGTAGAGTAATGATTCCCAAACCCGGAACAACTGAAACCCGTCCATTAGGAATACCCACAATAGACGACCGTGCATTACAAGCGTTAGTCAAACTAGCGTTAGAACCAGAATGGGAGGCACTCTTCGAGCCAAACAGTTACGGTTTTAGACCAGGACGTTCCTGTCATGATGCAATCGGAGCAATATTCCTCAGCATTAGAAGCAAACCCAAATTCGTATTCGATGCTGATATCTCAAAATGCTTCGACCGCATCAACCATAAAGCGTTACTCTCCAAAATACACACATACCCCACTCTAAGCCGTTTAATTAAAGCATGGCTCAAAGCAGGGTATATGGACGGAAAAGAACTCTTTCCTACCCATGATGGTACACCACAAGGGGGAGTAATTTCACCCTTACTTGCGAACATTGCCCTACATGGTATGGAAGAAAGAGTTAAGCAATATGCAGAAACTCTGAAAGGGAGTAAACGGGATAACCGTTGCGCCCTTAGCCTAATCCGTTACGCGGATGACTTTGTGATAATCCATGAGGACTTGAACATTGTCAAAAATTGTCAAGAGATAATTGCTAACTGGTTAAGTGATTTGGGATTGGAATTAAAACCAAGCAAAACAAAAATAACTCATACCCTCAATGAAATTGATGGAAATGTTGGATTTGAGTTTTTAGGATTCCATATACAACAACACAAAGTAGGAAACTATCGAAGTGCAAGCAGTAGAAATGGAATACCGCTAGGTTTTACAACACTAATCACACCCTCAAAAGCCAAAATCAAAACTCATCTTGTCAAAATAACTGAAGTAATAGACAATCATAAAACCGCCCTACAAGCTGCTCTAATTAGTAAGCTAAATCCGATCATTAAAGGCTGGTCAAACTATTACTCAACAGTTGTTAGTAAAGAAATCTTTAAGAAGGTTGACTCTCTAACATACAACAAGTTGAGAGCATGGGCAAAAACGAGGGGAAAAGGGAACATCAATAAAGACAAATACTGGAGAACAGTAGGAGACAGAAACTGGTGTTTCAGTACAGAAGATGGATTAGAATTACTCACCCATAGCAGTACGCCAATCGTAAGGCATACAAAGGTTAAAGGCGAGGCTAGTCCATTTAATGGAGACTGGACTTATTGGAGCAAACGCCGAGGCGAATATCCTGAAACCCCTAACAGAGTTTCCAAACTAATCAAGAAACAAAAGGGTATTTGTCCTCACTGTGGTCTGTATTTCACAAGTACAGACATGGTAGAAGTTGATCATATTCAACCAATATCATTAGGTGGAAAAGATACCTATGATAACCTTCAACTTTTACACAAACATTGTCACGACACAAAAACGGCTAGTGATGGTTCTTTAACTAAAACAACAGTTGAGAATTATGACCACCAACCGTTTTGAATCGTACCTATAACAAAGGTGAAATTATCAAGGAGCCGTGTGAGGTGAAAATCTCACGCACGGTTCTGAAGGAGAGGTAGGAGTGGTAACGCTCCTATCGACTCTAACAACTATTGGTATCGCTGGGAATACACTGAACGAGATAGAAAATGGATTGCATCTCATATCTTTTTAGAAGGACTGGGGATATTATTATTATGGTCTCCGTTTATAATAATTTTTATTCTAATCATTGAAATTTTAAACGGGAGAAAATTTCATTATCATCCGACGGGAAATGGGTTTCAAGATCTGATTAACTTATTGGGAGTAGAGATCTGTATTGGCTTCGGAACCGGATTAGCCTTTTTTATAGCCGGAATTTTTCAATCAGCCAAACGAAGCAAAAATATTTGTGATGTTTATATTGGTGAAAATGGGTTTTATGCAGATGGTGAATATTGGTGCTGGGAAGGAACACCCTATCATTTATATGGCATCAATTTATTAAAACGAGTCTTAAAGTTGGAATTATTTTATCAATTACCGAACTCCGAACCCGATCAAGATTTTGTTTTGACAACTCGTTTATTTGCAGATGAACCCACTGGGGAGATTACTCGCTCTATTTTTGTTCCTCTTGGTCAAGAACAAGCTGCTGATCAGATATTGAAAGAATTAACGAAAAAATGTATTCCACGACCTAGAAGAAGAAGGAGTAGTTATTATAGTAGTGACTATTATGGCGATAGTTACTACGGTGATAGTGATTCTGGGGATTCTGGGGATAGTTGTTCCTGGGGGGATTCTGGGGATTCTGGGGATAGTTGTTCTAGTGGCGATTAGTCTATTAACTTTTTCTTTCACATTATTAGATTTCTACCGCTCTAAAACCCGATGATTTTCAAGATTTTAGGGGAAACAGTTCCCCTTTTACCCAATGGTATTGATTCTAAATCCCCCAATGTCCTTTAAGGATTTGAGCCTCGTTAACGGTACTACTGATGTAGCGTTCATAAGTGGATTTCATATTACTTAAACAGAAATAAGGGATGAGAATGATTATAGACATCCATTGCCTTAACGGGGTAATAACCCCGTCAGTGCTTACTTCATGGCTTTGGAATCATTACAGCAAATTCTGATATTCTGATTCATCCCCTAAGATTTTTAACACCTGTTTAATATCTTGAGTCCGGTCTTTTTTCGCAATTAGGGTAACATTTCCATCCCGAACAATCACTAAATCCTCGATCCCTAACGTTACCACCACATCTTCATCACTAGAGCTAAATAAAATTGCCCCTTTCGTATCTAACCCAACGTGTTTAACAATTTCTACATTGGGTTTATCTCCTCCCAATAACCGTTCTAATCCATTCCAATCTCCTAAATCATCCCATCCAAATTCAACGGGTAAAACACAAGCTTTTTGTGTTTTTTCCATTAAGGCGTAATCAATACTAATTTTTTTCAATTCGGGATAAGCCTCTTTCCCTTTTGCTTCTAACGCACTCACTAATTCAGGAACATAAGTTTTGAGTTCTTTTAAAACGACACCCACACGGAAAACAAAAATCCCTCCATTCCAACTAAATCGTCCCGTTTCTAAAAATTCTTCTGCGGTTTCTCGATTCGGTTTTTCTGTAAATCGGGCTACTTTATAAGCCGGAAATCCAGCAAAATTTCCAATATTTTCTCCCTGTTCAATATAACCATATCCCGTTGAAGGATAGGTGGGTTTTACCCCTAATGTCACGATCGCATCTTGGGTTTTTGCTAATTCTTCTGCGGCTTTTAAAGTTTGGCGAAATTTTTCCGGTTCCGCGATCCAATGATCCGCCGGAAAGAACCCCACAACAGCCTCTTCTCCATAGCGTTTTGCCACTTCTAAAGTTGTCCAAACCAAGGCGGGGGCGGTGTCTCGTCCTTCGGGTTCTGCTAAAATATTCGCGTGAGGTAATTGAGGTAATTGAGTTTGAACCCCCGCCTCTAATAAAGCCGAGGTAACAACCCATAACCCATCCCAACTATCGGTTAAGGGTAATAACCGTTCTGCGGTTGCTTGTAATAAACTAACGCCACTCCCATCTAAACTCAAAAATTGTTTGGGTCGATGTTTCCGACTCAGGGGCCAAAACCGTTCACCTTTTCCACCAGCCAGAATCACAGGAATCATACTTAGAATTAAATAGGTAATCCAATTAAATGATCAAAGATTGAGGAAATTTTTCGATATTTTTTTCCCTAATGGTATCACGACAGCTAAACCTCTTGCCAACGGTCAAGCTCATTTTTTCCTCATCATTTAATCCTAAAGAATGAAGGGAAAACCGTCAATAGTTATTTTACCCCAATCAATCCTTCTTAATTTTGGATTCCGATGGCTTCCCTGGCTAATTCTTGTTCTAAAG
Source organism: Planktothrix tepida PCC 9214 (assembly GCF_900009145.1). Classification (NCBI taxonomy): domain Bacteria; kingdom Bacillati; phylum Cyanobacteriota; class Cyanophyceae; order Oscillatoriales; family Microcoleaceae; genus Planktothrix; species Planktothrix tepida. Next base: position 674,623 of record NZ_LN889782.1, on the reverse strand, counting down.
CCGCTTTGACTCGTAACCATTCTGTTTCCATCTTTAAGAAGCCAGCCGCCGCACTTCCTGATGTAAAACATTCAGTCCTAGAGCCATTTTCTGCGGCCATACCAACCCGTCCCATATATTCTAACTCTTTGCATAACTCAGAAAATGTGATGGCACCTAATTGAGCACTACTGGATTTTAAGGTATGAGCAGCTTCTTTTAATCCTTGTATATCTTGAGTTCTGATCGCGGTTTGAATTTGGGCAATTTTTTCAGGCGCATCCGCTAAATAATCCTGAATTAATGTATTAACAAAGGGATCATCTTCATCATCATATTCTCGGAGATTTTTCAACACTTGTTGATCGATGGCGGAAGAGTCCAAAGCGACAAACTCTGGAGGGATAAGAGATTTTTCTAAGGGTTGATTTCCATTCGTGTAACTTTCTTTTTCTTTTGAAGAATTAGAAGATCCATTGAGAGAAAAGTCTGATGAATTGATGGGAGATTCATGACTATTTTCAGGAGAGAAGGGTTGACATTGAGATAAAGCTTTTGCCAGTTCTTCCCGCCGCACGGGTTTAGTAATATAATCATTCATTCCTGCTGCTAAACACATTTCTCGATCGCCTTGCATTGCATTGGCTGTCATGGCAATAATCCAAGGTTTAGGGGGGCGATTTTCGGGACTTTGTACATAGTCTTGACAAATCCGACGAGCCGTTTCTAATCCATCCATTAAGGGCATTTGAACATCCATCAAAATGACATCATAATATTGACGATTTAAAGCTTCTAAAACCTCTAATCCGTTCCCAGCAATATCAGCGCGATAACCTAATCGTTGTAACATTTGAATAGCAACTTTTTGGTTAACGACATGATCTTCAGCCAGGAGAATTCGTAAATTATTGGACGCTGGAACCGATAATAAATTGGATGATCCCACCCCAAAGGATTTAGCAGAAGATTTAAGAACGCTTTCAAGGGGTTGGCTGAAAATTTGAATTAATGTATTATAAAATTGCGATTGTTTCAGAGGTTTATTAATAAAGCCAGCACAATTAATTTGAGTATTTTCGACTTGTTTAACGAGATCGGTATTCACAACATAATTAAAGAACGTAATATTCAGAGGTTTTTGTTCTTGGAAAATTTCGGCATTGTCCCGTTCCCAATCTCGAATTTTTTTAGCTAGGGTAATTCCATCAACATCCGGTAAATTCATCCCTAAAATGACTAAATTAAAATCAGGATTCTTTTTTAATACATTCAGGGCTTCCTGTCCGGTTTTAACAGAAACAGGAATCATTCCCCAAGATTTCGCTTGTCGAATTAAAACCGTTTGATTAATGCCATGATTTTCAACAATTAATAAACGCTTTCCAGCCAGGAAATTAGAGAGTTCATCTGTTTCAACATTGGGGATAGCTTCAGCCCGAATGGTAAAGTAAAATGTTGAACCCGAATCTAACTCTAACGCCTCAACAAAATCCTCTGGAGGATTCCCACTGATTGTAGACATTAAGGGTTGAGTTTCAGTGTTAGAATTGGATAAAGATCGGCTGACCACCCACATTTGTCCGCCCATTAATTCACATAACCGTTGACTAATTGCTAATCCTAAACCCGTACCTCCATACTGACGAGTAGTGGACGCATCCACTTGCGAAAAAGCTTTAAATAAACGATCCATACGATCAGCCGGAATTCCAATACCCGTATCCTTAACCGCAAACTGAATATCATAAATTTTGTGAGCAATTGTTGGGGTAGACGTGAGGTTAATCGGAATATTTTTCACTTCCGTAGCTTTCACCATCACGACAACCTCTCCTTCGGCGGTAAATTTAACTGCATTACTGAGTAAATTGACTAAAACTTGGCGTAGTCTTGTGACATCTCCTAAAATCATCTGCGGCGTAGAAGGGTCAATTAAATAGGCAATTTCAATTCCTTTTTCGGCAGCTTTTGCTGAAAGTAATTCTAGAGATTCTTCCAAACAATCTCGAAGTTTAAAGGGATTTTTTTCTAAATCTAATTTACCCGATTCAATCTTAGAAAAATCTAAAATATCATTAATAATCGTGAGTAACGCATCCCCACTGGTACGAATGGTTTCCACAAAATCTTGTTGTTCAGGCGTTAAATTCATATCCAATAATAAGCCCGTCATCCCAATCACCGCATTCATCGGCGTGCGAATTTCATGACTCATGGTGGCTAGAAAGTCACTTTTAGCCCGACTGGCGACTTCCGCCGCTAATCTCGCTTCTTCTAAGGCTTTATTTTGTTCCGCTAATTGTTGACGATTTTGGACTTCTACTTCTAACAGTTTAGCTTGGGCTAAGGTTAATCCCACTTGATTCGCAACATCTTCTAAAAATTCAATTTCTTCGGGTATCCATTGGCGCATTTTATCGCATTGATGCAGCATAATAATGCCATTGGCATCTCCTTGATAGGAGGTACGAACTGCTAACATGGATTTTAATCCCATGCGCCGACACATGGGAGCAGAAGATTCTAATAAAGGTTCGGTAAAAACATCGACAGAAGCGATCGCAGCATCTTCCGCTAAGAGTTTTTCAATGTACGGATTATAGGTGACAGAAATTTCAAAATTCAAGGTTGAATCATAGCCAGATTCCAGATATTCTGCGACACAAGATAAGTGAGAATAGGGATCAGATCGATAAGTATAAATGGAACACCGATTGACTCCGAAAACCCGACCAATTTGAGTCGCTGTGGTTTGAAAAATTTCTTGAGTTTCTAATTTAGAACGAACTTTATGGGTGATTTGTTTCAGTAATAATAAATGTTGATTTTGTTGTTGAAGAATTTCTTGAGATTTTTCTCGTCCAATCTCATTTCCAATATAATTTGCCATTAATTTAATAATCTCTAAATCTAAGCTTTGAAACGGTGCTCGTGAGTGACGACTCATAAAACTCAACGTTCCATAAATTCGTCCTCCCAACATCACTCGGATGCCAATATAAGCTTCTAACCGTCGCGTTTGATAAGCAGGATGATCTTTCCAGGTTGATTGTTTAATGGATTCTAAACAAACCACTTCTTCGGTTTTTAACGCTTCCCATTCAAAGGTTTGTTCAATGGCTAAGGTATCTCCCTTGGCAAATCCAAAGGGAAAATCATCACTCAAATAGGAAGAAATGACTTCATACCGATCTGCAAAAACTCGTCCTAGTAACCCAATATCCATCCCAAATCGATGACAACCCATGCTTAAAATGGCATTAATTCGGGTTTCAAAATCACGATTACTTCCCAGGGTGATTTCATAAAATTGACGAATTAAAACTTCTCGTTCTCTTAATTGATCTAATTCTTGAAACTGTTCTGTAATATCATGTAACGTTCCGATAAGTCCTGTAATCTGTTGCTGTGTATCTAGGAGCAATTGCGCTGAAATTAAAATCCGTCGCGTGGTCGGTTGAGAACGCTGTCCGGTACGTTGTTGTTCTTTAATATTAAATGCTAAAAGCCGGACTTCCTGTTGACTCGATTGGGAGCGACCTAACATTAAAGATTCAAACCATTGACTCGCTTTTGTCCGATCTTGAGAATAAATATAGTTTAAAAATGATGTCCCTAAACTATTTTCTACGGTTAAACCCGTTAACGGTGTCCAAGCGGAATTTAAAAACGTCCAATTTCCGTGAATATCCGTTTTAAAAACTACGGATTTTAAGCGATCAATGGTATTATCATCAAGAGTTCGATTGGGTGGGGGTGGAGGAGATGAAGTCTTTTCTAACAGGGAAGAGGTTAAATCAATTTGAGTTCCAATTAAGCGCAGGGGTTCTCCTTGTTCACTCCAAAATCCTTGACCTCGATTGAGTACCGATTTATATTCACCGTCTTTACACCGGATGCGATATTCTGTCAGATATTCATGATTTTTTTGAGAAAAATAATCCTTTAAAGCAACTTTAACTCGATTCAAATCTTCAGGATGAATCCGACTTAACCATTCCTCTAAAATATTTTTAACTTCATGTTCTTGATATCCTAACATTGCTTTCCATTGAGAAGAATAGAAAACTTCATTAGTTTTTAAATTCCAATTATAAATCCCTTCTTGATGAGATTTTAAAGCTTCAATGGCTTCATTACTTAAGGATGAGTTTTCACAACATACAGACCCAGAGTCAGAAGGAGTTACTTTTGAAGTCTCCTGAATTTGATGCTGCCAACTTAAAAGCATATTGTGCATAGACTTCGGTTGAAGCACTTGCAGCAAAATGGTTTGAGGAGAAATTACAGTAGTCGGATTATTTTTATCATCTACTAAAATAATAGGAAGCTGATAATAATATTTCCGCATTAAGATTAATGCCGTTTTTAGGGAAACGTGCGATCGCAAAACTAGAGGCGGGGTATTACAAATACTACTAGCTTTAAGGGTTTTGAGATTCAGTCCTAAAGCTTGAATAGAAATGATGTCATGACGGGTGACAATTCCCACCGATTTAGATTCAGATTTGGGTTTAGAAGTCTGATCGGGTTTTAATGGAGAATTAGAAGAAATGGGTTCAGTAATCACCACTTCATCCACACCATATTGCAACATTAATTCGGTTAATTGCCGTACTGTTGCTGTTCCAGGCACCTGAACAATTTTAGAGGTTCGTAGGGGAGCCAGTTGATTTAATTTAATTAAATGATCGGGCAGAAAAAGATGGTCGAGAAGGTGGGAAGAAACTCCTACAGGAATATCGGGTAAACGTCGTGGTGTTTTGCTTCGTTCTCGGAAAGAAAGTTGTAAACAATTTTGGGGACTGATGATCCCGACTAATCCTCCTTGATCATCCACAATAGGAATTTGTTGAACTTGATGTTTTTCTAATAACCCCATCATTGTAAAAATATCGTTGATTTCCGATTCTCGAACGGTTAGAAATGACCGAATCATAATTCGAGAAATGGGAAATCCCTTGAGAGAATCTCCAATAGAATTTAACTGAATAATATCTCGTTCTGTAAAAATCCCTACAATCGTCGGTTTCTGCTGGGGAGTATCGGCTGGTTCAATGATCAAAACCGAGGGGGAACCGGTACGGCTCATCAACAAAATAACCTCTTCCACAGGGGTTTCCGGTGTCGTGGTTAAGGGATGGCGGTTGATAGCTTGACGAACTGAGGGAATAAACATAGAGGGCTTATTTGGGTTAGGGCTAGCTGGAATCAGGTTGGGCGCTGGGGTCTTGTGGAGGCTCCGCAAATCATCTAGGGCAAGATAAGGGTTAAGATACCTGGGGGGTAATACCCTCTCTTACTACCAGCATATTGGCATTTTCACTGGATGTCTTACCCAATTTTGCAACGACCTCTGAGTCAGACCGGAATTAAGGCCCTTGGTGAAAAGTGTAAAAGTTTTGCTCGGAAACCAGCAAGGCCTGTTAGGAGAGTGTAACCACATATAGCAAGTCTCAGCAGGGAGAGTAGGGGGCAGGGAGCAGAGGATTTTACCCTCAACAGTCAAAAGATATCTGGGGGGATTGAAACAGAATCTTTACTTCCATTTTGGCTTCTTATCGCCTTTAGATTTAAAATTTTTGAGGGTCATTTTCACCCAAAGTCATGTTCCGGGTTACTGCTCCCTTGAGTTTTTCCGGGCAATTACCTAAAAATCACAATAATTATCCTATGAAAATTTTAGATTCTCAAGGCCGTCTTTTCGGTAAAATTAGCATTCTCGATTTTGGTGCTGCTTTCGTTATTTTACTGGTAATTTTTGGTATTTTCTTTTACCCGGGTACATCGGGCTCTGTCGCTCAAGTTGGTGTCACCACCCGTCCTGTGGAAGTAGATGTTCTGGTTGTTGGACTTAAAAGCCGTAACGCCAAAGAATTATTTAAAACAGGAGAAAAAACTAACTTAATTATTCGGAATCAACCCTATGGTCAAGTAACGCTGAAAAATATAGAATTTTTACCTAGAATTATCCCCGTTACCCAACCCAATGGAACATTGAAGCCCCTTCCTGACCCCACTGCTGATGTTCTGTTTAACAATAATCTGCTTTTAACCTTAGAAGGAAAAGGTCAAATCACCGAAAATGGCCCGGTTTTAGGGAATATCAAAATCAAAGTCGGCACCACTGTTGAACTCGACGGCAAAGAATACAACTTCAACGGGACAGTCATCGAAGTTCGCGTTCAGTAATCAGTAATCAGTTATCAGTTATCAGTTATCAGGGGTTAGATTCACTCGGGTGCGTTTTTGTTGACGTTAATCATCTCCCTTCTCTCTCCCCACGCCCCATGCCCTTTTAAAATACCATGAATTTTATGAATTTTATGAACTTTATGAATAATCAGGGGGTTCTGGTAATAAAAATCTTGAATTTTATGATTTTTTTTGATGAAGGATTAGGCTTTTATTTTTGGAAAATGTCAATATACTAGATTTAGAGAGATGAGCTATAGTTCCCATTTACCTCTTTATTTTTTATTAATCAGGGCAAAACGATGAACCTTTCCACTCAAGTTGCTTTATCTCCACAAACCTTGAGGATTTCAGAGTTTATTGCACCTCTGACACCCAGCAATTTTCGCACGGAAATGAAGTCCGTTGAGCAACAGCTTAAAACGGTGTACCAAACTTTAGCAATGTTGCGGGTGAGCAATCATAGTTTTGAAGCCTTTCTCAATGAAATGCTAAATGCAATTACCCTAAAAATTGGAGAACTTTTAGGCGCAGATCGGACAACGGTTTTCTTGCTGGATGAAGACCAAAATGAACTCTGGTCATTAATTGCTAAAGATGAAGGAAAAGGCTCTTTAGAAATTAGAATTCCTCTGAATCAAGGCATTGCTGGTCAAGTTGCCCGTTCTAAGGAAAAGGTTAATATTCCCTTTGATTTTTATGAATACGCAGAAGCCGTTGTTGGGATGCTGAATGAATATTTTAATGTGATGGTTGAACCGATTTTTAATCATAAAGGAACCCTAGATAAATATATGGGGGATGCCATTATGGGGGTTTTTGGTTCACCGATTCCCTTAGAAGATCATGCCTGGAAAGCGGTACAAACAGCTTTAGATATGCGGTCAGCTTTAATCCAATTTAATCAGCAAAGACTGGCTCAAAAACAACCTCCTATTCGCATTGGAATTGGGATTCATTCAGGAAATGCTATTAGTGGAAATATTGGTCATTCTCGACGGATGGAATTTACAGTGATTGGGGATGATGTTAATTTAGGGTCGCGGTTAGAAGGAACAACCAAACGCTATAATTGTGATATTATTATTAGTGGGAATACCTATCAGCTTTGTGCAGAGCAATTAATCGTTCGAGAGTTAGATATTGTTCGGGTTAAAGGCAAAACCCAACCTGTTTCTCTCTATGAATTAGTTGGGGAAAAATCGGCTGTTATTTCTGATCAAAGATTGGAAGCGATCGCCCTTTATGAAGCAGGACGCAAAGCCTATTTGAATCGAGATTTTACCACTGCATTAGGCAAGTTTGCAGCCGTATTATCTCTGACTCCCGAAGATTCAGCCGCAACCCTACATATTCAACGCTGTCAACATTGGTTAAAAACCCCCTTACCTGCTAACTGGGATGGGGTAGAAAATTTAACAGAAAAGTAATTTTAGTTCAATTCAAACCCGAAAATTTTGATTAAAATAATCCCTCTTTTATGACCAAGGGGAATTTGAACGAAGTTACGCCCTTTCAACCTAAGTCAAATCCGGCTTTTTCCTCAAAGTGATAAAAGAGGGATAATATAAAATCCTGAAATGTTTGCTACAAATTAAACAAGAGATACTGACGATTAATTTTTATCTCAAAAAAGCCCTTGAAGCCGGATAATAGAATAGGGTTTGAAATTTTGATTGTCGTTCCTGTATGGGTTCCGGGGCTTCATCCCATAAACTTTCATAGAAAAAGAACGAAAATCCTAAGCCATTTTGACGGGCGGCTTGTACCTTCGCTTGAATTTGATTCATCCCAATGGGTCGATTTCTTAACCCGGTTAAAATCCCTACTCCCGTTGGAATTTTACTCTGGGCTTCTTTAATTTCTGCTTTCGTTATTTCTCTAACAAAACTCGGTAAATCTGGACGATAAATCTGAACAATTAACTCATCAACTAGATTTTTTTTCACCCAACCCACCCAATCTTGGAGATGACTATTATAAGCAGTATGATAGGGATTGGGAGCAATAGAAAAAATTGCTTTAGGATTTTTAGCTTTTACCGCTTTACGCAATTTTTCAACAAATTCTGTAATTTTATTCGCCCGCCAACGCACCCAAGCTTCATCTTTCGGGTTGCTGGGAGGGGATGCTTTCATTTCTTGTTGATACAACTTAATCGTATAGGGATCATAACCAAATTCAATGGGTAAACTCAAGTGATCATCAAATTGAATTCCATCCACTGGATATAAAGTCATCACTTCCACAACTAAATCGATGATTAATTGTTGTACCTGGGGATGAAATGGATTTAACCAAACCACTTCCCCCGCCACACCTTCCCAAGTTAAACTTCCATCTTGGCGACTGGTTAACCACTGGGGATGATTTAAAGCTAATTCGGATGAGGGGGGTGCCATAAATCCAAATTCAAACCAAGGTATTACTAATAACCCTTTTTGATGACTTTGGGTAATTAAATCCGCTAAAACATCCTGTCCCTGTAACCCTCGACGAATAAAGGGTTGAAACCCCTTTGCTTGAGCTATTCCACTCGGATAAAACACATAACCTGAATTCCAAACTACGGGATAAATTGTATTAAAATTTAACCGGGCTAATTGATTCACCGCTTCCTGTAATTTCGCATGATCTCGCACAATATCACTATCATTTGTTGTCATCCAAACACCCCGAATTTCTGGGGACAGTTGAGGGGGAATCGCAATACCTGGATAGGCGGATAATAAAATTGTTAACCCTATGCCCAAAACCATTAAATAAATTGATTTCAGGATTCGTACTGTGTGTTTAGAAAAATGATATCGCCACGAACTTTTCGCCATGAAACCCAATTGTATAAGTGTATAGAAGGAATCAGCAATTCAGCAGAGAACCCTGTGTTTTTTAGAATATTTTAATAATTTACCAAATTTTGCTGATCTTCTAACATGGAATTAGGATTTTAGAGTTTGAGACGGGGTAAAGTTCGGAAACACTCGAAGCAGTTGCTCGGAATTCAGTTTAAAATTACTCAATAAAATCTGAGCAATTACCTCTCTAAAGTCGGTTGTTACCTTTAAATCCCGTTGTTCAAATAACTCAGATTTCGCTAAGCCGGGCCATTTACCATAAACTTTTCCCCCTTGAACTGCCCCTCCTAACAGCCACATCACGTTCCCATAGCCATGATCCGTCCCCCCATTGCCATTTTCGTGAACCGTGCGCCCAAATTCTGACATGACCACTACGGTTGTATCCCGATAAACCTCTCCCAACCGTTCCACTAACACCGCTAACCCTTCAGCTAAAGGATTTAAACGATTCGCTAAGACTCCGGTAGCTGCCCCCTGATTAATGTGGGTGTCCCATCCTCCCAAAGCCATAAACGCCAGTTGAATACTGGGATCTCGAACTAACAAACTCGCCAGTTGTCGGGCTTCCCCCGCAAATCCCTTGGGTAAGGGGGCTCCTTGGTTAGCGGCTTCCATTTCCGCGTCTAATTCCTTAAGCAGTTGTTCACGGGCGCTTCTGCCTTCTCGATAAGCTAGACTCAGAGCATCGTTACTCGCGTAAAGTTGATCAAAGGCAGCCTTCACTTGCTCTCCGTCAATGGGGAGTTCGCGGGTACTATTAGAATTGAGGGTAATATTGGCAACGGATTGAGAACCCGATAAGATTCGCGGAATCACAGTTCCCACACTGACGGCTTCAACAGGAGTGTGTCCGGGTAACACCCCTAATAAACGATTCATCCATCCATCGGGGGTTTTTTGACTGTTGGGGGTTCCCGTTTCTAACTGATCCTGGGCTTCAAAGTGAGAACGATTAGAAATCGGAGAACCTACCGCATGAATAAAAGCTAAATTGCCTTGTTTCCAGAGAGGCATCAGGGGGGATAAAGCCGGATGAATCCCAAAAAAACCATCTAAATCCAAGACCCCTTTTTCGGTTCCAGGTTTGGGAATGGCAATCACAGGACGGGCGGCATAATATTCCGGTTCAGCATAGGGAACCACCACGTTTAACCCATCAATTCCACCCCGAAGAAAAATCACAATTAACCGTTTTGGGGAGGGGGAAGTCGCAAAGCTTTTTGCAACCCATCCTTGAGTTCCCAAGGTTGCGATCGCTGATGTTCCAACAAGACCTACAAATTTTAAAAATTGTCGTCTTTCCATTCTGTTAACCTCATTGATCATCGCAGAAATTAAGATAATTTTTATTAACTCGGTTAAACTAATGATTTAAGATAGAGAAGATAGTGTTAACTGTTGTTTAGTATTCCCATAGCCTAACACAAAACCGGAACATAGAGAGGAGAATTTAAGCATGATTTTAAAGCGCGGTGCATTAGGGGCTAAGGTTCGAGAAATTCAATATCAGTTAGAACGGTTAGGTTATAATATTGGGCGGTTTGGAATGCCCTTTGATGAACAATTAGAAGCTACGATTAAAGCCTTTCAAGAGGAAATGGAATTAGCCATTGATGGGATGATTGGAGAGGCAACTCGTCTCAAACTTCAAGAAGCCGTAGCTGCAATTGAAAATTCTACGGATGTTAATCAAAATTCTGGCTATTCTGCTGAAAATAAACTTCCTCCCGTCCCTAATGAATTAGGAGATTTTATTCAGGGTAATTGGGAACAATGGCGCGTCACTTGTTCTAAAACCTTAAATGCTCGGAGTGGCCCCGGATTTAATTATTCTATCGATATGACTTTTCCCTCAGGTACGATGTTAATGCTCCATCCTGAATATCGTTATCCGATTAAATTTGATTCAGTCGGTAAACCTTGGTTAGTCGTTTCTTATCAAGGGGGAGCGTTTTTTATTCGAGCTAATCAACGATTTATTGAACCTGTTGTTTAATTCAGATTAAATTGAGAATTATGGAAGAACTGTTAACCTTAAAAGATCTTCTCCTCAAGGGGGATATTGCTGGATCATTAGCTGTTGTTGAAGAATTGGAAGAAATGAGCCGAGATGACAAGATTAATAATATTATTAGTTATAGTATTATTTTATTGTTGCATTTAATTAAACAACAAGCGGAAAATAGAACAACTCGCTCTTGGGATATCTCTATCCGCAATTCTATTCGACAAATTCAACGAAAAAATAAACGTCGGAAAGCAGGAGGCTATTACCTGAATTCTGAAGATTTAGCCGAAGCGTTAGAAGCAGCTTATCCTGATGCGATTGATCAAGCTTCTTTAGAAGTTGAAGAAGGACGTTATCAACCGGAAGAATTAGAAAAAATTGTTAATAAACAAGAGATTATTAATCGAGCGTTAGGGTTAATATTAAAGGGTTAAAATAGGGGGAATAAAACTGGGTTCCTGAACAAAATCTTAGTGAGGATGCAAAAGTTATCCTAGAAACTCAGTTTTTGGAATATTACATCCATGATTCCCAAGAAAACGGCTGAACTTGGTTAATTCGTTTAAAGTCACTGTCGGTGGAAACTAAGGTTAGTTCGTGTTGAATCGCTGTGGCGACAATCCAAAGGTCATGGTCGGTAAATCCCAAGTGACTCATGCTGGTGTGGCGACGTTTATTTTTATCTTTTGGAGCAAATTGATTAAATACTGATGCTTTAATACCACTATAAATGATAGCAGTTTCTTCATCTATAAAATACAGGTCAACATTAGTTAAAAAGGCTTCAACGGCGATCCGATTCTGCACAGCTTTCAGCGATTTATTAGTCATGTAAAGCAGTTCAGCATAAGTAATAATACTAATACCAATAACGTCATTTACATGATCATTTAAGGCATTAATTACTTGAGAGTTTCCATTAATAATATAGCTACAGTGGTTTGTATCCAGTAGATAAGGCATGGGCTTAAAATTGCGTTTCTGAGCGAGTCTCCTGTACAAAATTTAGGCAGTCTTCCAGATCATCACCCTGCCAAGTTTGGGCAAATTTTAGTAAATCTTTAGCTGTTTTACCTCTTTTAATAGGGGATAGTTTACGCAATGAAGAGGACTCAATAGTTTCTGCTAACTGAATAGAATCGAGAAACTCACTCACTAGAGTAAGTCTTTCGGGTGAAAGTTGATTGAGTTGGCTTTCGATTTTTTGGCGTAATTGAACTGTATTCATAGTTCGGGATTTCAATTATATTATCTTAAATTTGTACGATCGCCTATACATAACTATTAATAACTTTACCACCCACGAAAAAGAGGCGGAGCCTCCTTAATAACATTCCAAGGCGGGAGCCTTGGAACGAGGGGTTAAGCGGCTTTTCCGGGGTAGATTGTGCGTTCCCCTTTGGGAATAGAAATCCAACCCAATTCTTGTAAACGATTCGTTAAATTAGAAATACTCACCCCCAACTCATCTTTAATTTTATAAAGGTGTCGCCATTGCGTTAAATCTCGACCTTGGCGTTTTTCATCTAAGACATGGCGAGGCATTAATAAACAACTGGCAAAATATTGTGCTTGCCATTCAATCGAAGCGAGATGAGATTCCACCGTAGCACCTCGACAAACAAAGGGTTCATCCGATTGATTGTCCGAAGATTCTGATACTCCCAACTCTAATTGATCATGATTAATATGTAATACCCAATGACCGATTTCATGGGCAATAGTAGACTCAATAAAGCCCTTGGGTTTTTCTTGAATTTCCTCATTAATTTCGATGAGTCGTTCCGTTGGCAAGATTCGAGCCGCGATCGCCCCCTGTTCATCGGGGGGAATGCAATCCCACACCACTCCTAAATCGAGGAAATCTGCCACGAAAGAAGCCTCAAACGGCCACTCTGGGGCAAAATTTGGCGTGGTTTGCATCCGTCGCAAAATCTCATTTGCCCGACGCTCAATCGACTCTCGACGATAAAAGCGGTACGGCTTTAGGATACTCACTTATTCAACCTCCCGGACAGCCTCAAAAATTTGTTGGGCAAAGTTGGGATTTTCCTGCATTCGGCGGAATAATGCCGTCATGCTCTTATTATTTTCTTTGAGAAATGTCTCATAATGCTGAGGGATTCGCCCCGCCAAGAAGATTAACTCCTCCTCATCTAAACCCAGATTCCGCGCCAACCCCCGAATCACATCTTCTTTAGGCGGGTAGTCCGCGCGATCATTCTCTAGCTTCGATAAATAGGTGAAATCCACTTGCAACAACGCCGCTAACTGACGCTGTGAGTAGGCTTTGTCTTTACGAGCCTGACGAATTAGCTTTCCAAAGGTTTGTTCCACAATACATTCCTCCTGACTCCCATAATACGCTGGTTTGAAGAAAATTTCAACCCGCTACAACCAGTCTACTGCTTACACGCCGGAAGAAGGTAGAGATTGGGAAATCAAGGTAAAAAATTTTGATCTCAGACTTGACGATTGAGTCAACATTGACTAAGATAGGGTTAGTTGAACAAAAGTTCAATACCCAAACGTCTCCCATAGCGTTTGTTGCAGCCATCGAGATCATTCAACCTTGATCAGGTAGTGTACTAACCCCATCAATTTGGGATTGAGGTTTTGATCAAAAACCCAAAATCCATACAGGAGGAAAACTGCCATGCTCAGAACTTGGACAGATACACACTACAAATTAGAAGACGATGATTGGCTTTATATTACTACCCATGAAGAACAAGGTTCAGCATCGTTAATATGTCCGGGTTATGCACGGGATGGGGAAGGATTTAGTATTCATTTTACCACCGCTCATACCCATTTATTAGAGCATTTGTTAGCAGCTTTACGCATTCTTAAAGCTCAACAAGAGGCATTGTATTCCTATCCTGAACCGGAAAAACAATCCCATTTAATTCGATAGAATATTACCGAATTAAAACAAAATTAGGGCGAGGAAATTTAAACTCAAATTACTCGCCCTAATCCAGAAAAATTGCGTCTAAATTTCAGAAAATAAAGGGAAATAAAATGACAAAAACATTAGAAAAAGCAACTTTTACCGTTTTTGGAGCCAAACCCAAAGAAGCTTTATTAGTTCCTGAAATCCCCATTTCAGTTCGCAATAATTGTCAGGCGGGACAGTGGACAATCGGGGATACAGATTATGGTTCTAAATGTTCCATGACCATTCTTAAGTTTAGCAAATTTTTTGGCAGTTTAGGACAAACAGAACATACTTTATGGGGTCAAATTTGGTTTGTCGCGGAATCAGGAGAACTGCCAAAAGGGGTTGTGATGGTGACGTATTTAAAATCACGGGGATTAAGTGATTTTAACCGTTTAGTGGCTTCTGTTCAAGCGCGAGGTGTTGAACCTGCAACGGGAATTTTTGTTCCTGAATTTACCAAGCATTCCGGTCAAAAACCCGATGAGAATGGAGTCGTAAAACCCATTAATTATTATAGTTTAAAATGGTCTTGGCAGGAACGGACTGATTGGTCTGTGGTGGAACAAGCGGCGGCAGTTTTATCAGATCCCAGTAATTTATCGCGGATGATTGACTTGGAAGGAACCCGAAAAATGGTGTGTTTAGATAACTTACCTCCCCATGAAATTGCCTGTTTAATGGTGGCTTATGCCAAAGGAGAAGAACATTCTGAATTGATGTTAAATTCAGGACAAGATACCGCATTACCTCCGGCTTTAACTCAAGTTTCTGCGTAAGTATTGTAGGGGAATTTACCCCAACATTAGGTGAGGACGGGTTCTATCAATCTAGGTATTTTTCCCGTCCTTACAATATCGGTTTTTATAACAGGTGTTATAGAACTTTACCGATGTTTAAAAGCTGGGTATCATCACTGCGATTTTTTCGTTCTAGGAAAACATGAAAAAAACGATCAAATTAAACCCTCCTAATTCCATTGAGCATCAATTAATGAAAACCTGTGAATTAACGAATCAAGTGCGTCAAGATACGATGCAGGATTTGGAAAACATCGGGGAAGACTTTAAGCATTTATTCTTAGTCATTCAATCGGTTCAACGGAATTATCAAGCGTTGTTAGATCAAAATCAACAATTGCAAAATTTATTGCTAAACTTGGTTAAAGATTGCTATTGTTGGCAAGGAAATCGTTGTCAAAATTGTCAGAAAATTTTGCAAGCCCTTGCTAAAAACCCGACAAATCTTGATTCAGAATCCACTGAAAAATATCAAGATATTGTTACTCAACTGCGAAAACGCAATTAACTCCCCACTGGATAGCCCGAATTGTAATTAATCTAATTAGTTATTTCGTAATCGGAGAAAATTTTTATGACCCATTCCTCTTTTGTCCCTAGCAACAAAACACAACTGTTAGCTGCCTTTCAACAAATTTTAGCAGAACAAAAACGAATTGAATCGAAAGTTGCCACGAAGGAACAGGAAGCAGAACAAGAAAAAGGCAAGCAAATCTTAGAAACCGCAGCAACCTATACTGTTGATAGTATTGTTAAAGGGTTAGCGGACTTACAACTTGATTTTGGTTCTATTATAACAGAATTAACCGAAAAATTACGAACGGAATCTACAAAGTTAGAGGAGTTAAAACGAGGAATTGAAATTGAGACTCAACAGTTAAAAGAAATTCATAAAATTCGCATTGTTGCTGATTCGCTTCATATTTTAACGCAAGAACATCAGGAAAAGTTAAGTTTATTACAACATAATGTCACGCTTCAGCAAGAAAGTTTGCAGAAAGATATAACAACAAAGCACAAAATTTGGGAAAAAGAACAACAGGAATTTGACATATTACTTGAAGAGGAAACAGAACGTTTAACGCGCAGTCGTGAACAAGCAGAAGCAGATTATAACTATGAATTGGAACGAACTCGACGCATTGAAACTGATGAATATGAAGACATGAAACGGAAGTTAGAACGAGAGTTACAAGAATTAAATCAAGATAAAGAGAAAAATTGGACAGAACGGGAACGAGTTCTAAGGGCAAATCAAGCAGAATTTGAAGCACATCAACAGCAAGTGGCAGGATATGAAGAAGAACTGAAACAAGCCTTTAATACGGCTAAAGAAGAAGCGATTCAAGAAGCAACACGAGAAGCCAAGGTTAAAGCTGATTTATTGACAAAAGAATGGGAATCTACAAAACAAGGTTATGAGTTACAAGTTCTATCTTTAGAACAAACTATTCAACGACAAAATGAACAAATTACCCAAATTTCAACTCAGTTACAAGAAACATTAAAACAAGCTCAAGATCTAGCTATGCGAGCTTTTTCTAGTTCAACTACTGCTAATACTGGCAATAAATAGAGATTGAAAATCAATATTCTGGTATTTTGCAAAAGCACGATTTTTCTACAAATATAAACAAAAAAAGGAAGCATAAACTATGACAAAAAAAATGAATGACCGCAATACAAAAGCGGAAATTTTGGAAGCTTATAAAGAATTAAATGAAGAAAAAAATGCGTTAGAAGCGCAGATTAAAAAGCTGAGTTCTACTCAAAATCAAGTTCAACAAACCCGTAAGGAAGAAATTAAACCGATGACCACTACATCTGCTGTGAAAAAGCCAAAAATGCAGCAAACTATTGAGAATTTATTGTTATTACAAACCGGGTTTGGAAGTGCGGTGAGTGAATTATCAGAAGCGTTAACTTCAGAAGCCGTGAAATTAGGAGAATTGCGACAAACTGTTAATCATGAATTGCAACAATTAGAAGAATTACATGATTTAGAAAACGTTGACGATGATACATTAGATGATTTAGTTCAACGTTATGAAGAAAGTGCTAAAACCTTTGATGAGGAATTAAGTTTAAGACGAGAAACCTTGGAACAGGAAATTCAAGAACAACAAAAAGCATGGCAAAAAGAACAGGAAGAACATCAACGCATTGTTAAAGAGCGGAATGAAACCTATAAAAAATCTCGATTTCGAGATCAAGAAACCTATGATTATAATTTGCAAGTGCAACGAGATGTCGATAACGATACCTATTCACAAACAAAGAAAAACCTATATAAACAGCTTGAAGATTTGCAAGAAGAACAGGAAAAACAATGGACAGAACGGGAAAAAATAATTGCTGAACGAGAAAAAATTTATGCAGAGGTTAAAGCTAAAGTAGAAGAATTTCCTCAAAAATTAGAAGATAGTATTAAAAGCGGAAAAGATCAAGGACGCAATATTGGGAATTATCAAGCTAAAATTAAAGCCGATTTATTTGCAAAAGAAGTGGAGGGTCAGAAACAATATTATGAATTGCGCGTTAAGTCCTTAATGGAAACCATTCAAAGTCAAGATACTCGTCTACAAACTTTATCGAAACAATTAGATTCTGCACTGAAACAGGTTCAAGATTTAGCAGTCAAAGCCATTGAAGGTGCTTCTAACGTCAGTTCCTTCCAAGCCGTTAAAGAAATTGCCTTAGAACAAGCTAAAAACCCTAATAAAGGGAAATAAGATTTAATTCACCTATAGAGGCGTGCCAATAGTCTTGGGCATCGCTACGCTCAGGCACGTCTCTACAGGGCGCGTCTCTACCGAGGATATGGATTTTTGAAACAAAATCATTTTTTATTGCCATTTATAGCTAAATCTTGCTAATCTAGTATCAATAAATGTTTGTAAATTTTAGTAAGGATACTCACTCCCATGAAATCCGAACAGGTTATTACCTTTTTTTCCGATATTATTACTCATAAACCCGAACTATTTCAAGGAGAAATTTTAAAAGATTTAACTCGATTAGAAACGGTTTTGGATGATTCAGAAACAGAACCCGAACCCGAACGGATTGAATCGGTTACAGAAGCGATTATCGAGTTTTGTGATGTTAATCCTGAAATTCATTCTCAACTAACAGAAATGGTGTCAGAACCAGAATTAAATTCAAGTGAAACCTTGGGCGAAAATCAAGTTCAACTGTTAAGTGATTCGATTAAAAAAGTTTTGGATTTACATTTTTTAAACCCCCCTAACATTTGAAGATTAATTTTTATGAGTTCTCCTCGTTGATCAATTCTTTCCACTCTAAAATGATAGGAGCAGGAAGAGTTAAACTGTGTTGTTTATCTTTTAACGGTAAATTTAATTTAACCTGTTCCGTTGAGGAGAGTTGGGGTAAAATTTTCTTGAGGTTATATTCACCCACATTAGGAGCAGGTGCATTGTTAGCAAATTGATCTTCAGCTTGAAAAAGTCTGCCTTGAGCCGTGATAATTTCTAATCCTTTAGGATGAATAAATACAGCTTGATCAGGAAATCCTACTAGGCGTAAATCTATAGTGTTAACCTGCTCATTCTTCACTCGTTTAAATAGAACAACTTGCCAAGATTTTCCAGTTTCATCGCGGAAGCTATGACGGGATTGATACAACATTTGTCCGGGGGATTCTTGTTGTTTTAGAATAGCAGCATT
Source organism: Planktothrix tepida PCC 9214 (assembly GCF_900009145.1). Taxonomy (NCBI): domain Bacteria; kingdom Bacillati; phylum Cyanobacteriota; class Cyanophyceae; order Oscillatoriales; family Microcoleaceae; genus Planktothrix; species Planktothrix tepida. The sequence goes on along the minus strand of NZ_LN889782.1, from coordinate 656,149 downwards.
GGCAGGTTCTGGGATGAAAAAATTACTTCCTAATATTAAAAAAAATAAAGTTATCCCAATCACTAGAGTTCGGGTTAATAATCTAAACATCATTTTATTATTTTTAGTTAAGAAAATTAGGCAATTATTGTATGTTTATAAATTATATATCTTTTGAGTTATATTTGTCAAGTTGGGTTGACATCAAATGAATCTGCAAGTAATTCATCACTTTAGTTTTGCTTGCTAATATATTTGCAACATTGTTTTTATACCGCCGATAAACTTAAAGATTCATACGCGCTTTAGTATCCTAAAAACATTGCGATCGCCCACAACCCTAAAATTCTTCAGCGAAAGGAACCAAACAAGGTAAAATGTATCATAGCGTAACCTAAACAGAGAGAAAACACCACAATTAAAGATGTCAAACAAGTATAAATAATCAGTAATAAAACTCGTTCATATAGAGGCATAGTTGAGCGTTAGCATGAAGGTTAAAGAAGGGATGGTAGAATCTTAGAAACCGGGTTTCTCTTTGAGGTTAATTATCATATATTAAGATCACTTCAAAAACCCGGTTTCTGGGACAATAATTCAGTTTTAACGAACAAATTGAGGCATAATTTCAGCCGCCGTAAATAAACCGTGAATTCCGCGATGATGCAGTTGAATTCCGGCTTTCAAATATCCAAAAGCCGGCCCACAAACGTTAGCCGCCATGCTGGTTTCATCCCCTAACGTAAAAGTATGGGTAGAAATTTTTCCTTCAAACGTCCGACCTGTAACTTGAACATTTGTACTTAGAGGTTTTTTCGGGTTGCGAGTATCAACAATACCCCCCACTGTAACGCGATCGCGTGAACAAATCCCCGCCAATTCTAACATAATATCATCGGCGTGTTCCATATTTTCTAACGTTAATAACCCATTGGTTTCATCTAATAAAGCTTCCACTTCCGCATCACTCATGGCTCTCGCTTGTTCAAGGGTATAACCGGGTAAATGACCAATATCTTCTCGAATGGTGGCGCGATAAGCTTCCCAATTAGCAATTCCGACTCCAAAGGTAATTTTAACGCTGTGAATTTCCGTATAACTTTGGGCGGCTAAAGCGGCGGCGGCGGTTAATAACCCTGGTGTCGCACCACAACCGCTCATGTAAGTAATTCCAGCCGCTTGTAACTCTTCTTTTAAATCTAATAATAATTCAACAGCACTGGTACGTTTAATCGCATCGACTAACACCCCTTTCCACCCCAAGCGGATAAAGGTTTTAGCCACACTCGCCATAAAATCATTCGGTAAATTTGGCAAAGCTAGAAAATAGCCATCAACGTCTGGGGCTGTTTTTACTAACTCTTCAATACTTTGATGACTGAGAACACCATTTGGCTCTAAATACCCCACCGACCCTTGAGATTGGTAAACCTCGATACAGCGATTCGGGTTCAGCCCCTGGGCATCATAAGCATATCCTTTTTGATCGGCTACAGCCACCCACTGCATTTGCTGTTTTCCGGCTAAAACCCGTGTTGCTGCCTGTCCTAAACCGCCAAACCCCAAAATTCCAACCCGAATCGGAGACAAACCTGAATTAACCATTACTGGACTCATGACATCTGATTAAATTTAGACAATCTTTTATTATAGTGCTACGCACTCAGGGAACAGGGAACAGGGAACAGGGAACAGTAGGCAGTGAAAGGGTTTGCTAGATTAAAAAGTGTCCTAACTGTCATGCCTAGCACTATAACCCCTTTCCATAGGGAATGGAAAATAACAATAAATTACCCCCCATGTCCTTGTCGCAAAGGTGGCTGGGGGGTTAGGTTATTCTACCCGCAGGAGAAAACAACGGTTAATCACGGCGACCCTGGAATAATGCTGGTGAATTTCCGGTTTGAGTTTGGGTTGTACTCACTAACTCATCAGGGGTCGTGGAGTCGAGACGACTTTGGGGTTGTTCAGTGGGGGTAGTCGTTTCCGTTTCCCCAGACCCCTCGGTGCTCGAAGCTCTGGGCGGTTGAACCGATGGGTCAGAAGTGGGTCTAGGATTGGTATCCAATAACGTTCCGTCGGTATTCGGTGCGGTATTCGGTGCAGTTGGGGGAACGGTCACATCAACATTAGGCGCAGGTTGAGGGGCTGGGGGAACCGTAACGTTAACATTCGGTGTCGGCGCGGGGCTCGGAGGTTGGGGGGTTTCCACGGGAACCGGAACCACTTGAGTCCTATTTCTCTCAATAATCACCGTATCGCGCTGAGGTTCTTGGGTTCTCGGTTCAGTCTTAGGGGTATTGGATTCGGTTTGTTCTGGCCCAACGGTGGGAGCTTGAGGGCCATTGGGTTTAAATAAACTCGGCCAAACCAGAGAACCAATTCCTAATGCTAATAAGGTAGCAATTCCAATTCCAATTAAAGTACCCCACGCCGCTTCATTGTTGGCTTTTGTTCTTTCGGTTTGACGAATATATTCATCCCGTACTGAGTCAGGAGTATATCCGTGTTGAGAAGGAGTATTCCGATTAGAATAGGAATTATTTCGAGTTTGATTATTCATACATTTCTCCCCAGGTTCATTTTAATAGAAAATGAATGATTTAGATGAACTGATCGGGAATAGATGGGTTATTGCTTGGGTTTGCTCTAAAGGTTAAAGGAATAAACACTGCTCTTAAAATGCAAAAAAATAAGGATACTAAAAGCCAAAGAAAACAATAATAAGTATTGATTTCCTTTGCTGACCCTGTTTTTGAAGCCTAAAGGTTATAAACCCTGATCCCGATCTTTTTAAAGATATCCAAAATACTTTTAACAATTAATCTGTCGGGAGAAATAAGATCCTATCTATCTTTAGAAAGGGTTTAATTTTTAATAAAATCCAGAAATCTTTTCTTAAATTAAAAATAAACTTTAAAATCGTTGAAACCCTAAATATATCAAGGCTTTTGGCAAAAATCAAGCTCATGATTAGATATCCCATAACACTCTAATTGAAATCAAGTCTTCACACCCGTTCCTTCGGTTGATGATAAGCGAAGTCAAGCAATATTCGTTTTCTCATCTGGTAAAAATCGAGTTAAACTTTGTTCGACAACTCCCAATCTCCACCCCACTTGAATTCCCATTAGATAAGGCGGAATCGGATTTTGATTGAGATCTAAAGCTAATGCCATTTTGACTTCTTGAATGGGAATTTGAGAGGCATCATACAAAACTTGATTACATTGTTTTCCCATTTGGTAGCCTTGAATAAACTGTTCATTGGTTTTGGAATTTTTATCGACGCATTGAAGTTTGTATAAATCCAATAATCGTCCAACTTTTGCTAATTCTGTGGTGATTCTATCCTGTTGATTTCGCCAAGAAATCGGTAATTCATTCCCAGAGTTGATAGTATTAATTTTGTGTTCGATTTGGCTGATTAAAACATAAATTTCTTGATGAAATTGACAGTTACAATTGACGGAAACGACAGTATTCATAGGATAACTAAAAGCCAGATAGGGGGACGGATAACCGATACAGGAAAGGCAACTTGCAAACTTTTCTCCGTAGAAAAGAGGAGAGTGGGGGGTAAGTCCCAGTAGGGGCGCTTACCCAAACTTCAGAGGTGATGTAAAAAAAATTTAATTTTCATAAACTTTTTTAACAATGATTCATCGATTGTTGATACTTAGTTTTAACTTAAACCTAAAAAGTGAAGATCTGGGAAAGATGACTTAAGTTAAAGAGTTGAAGTCAGAGTTCTTCGGGAAATTTGCCCCTGTTATGGTTGAAGAAATACGGGGTAAATGGACAAAAAAGCAACTCCCGACCCCTAATTTAGAGGCAACAGTAATTTTACCTCCATGTTGGAGGGCCACCGCTTGAGCAATGGACAACCCTAGCCCGGTGCCGCCTTCCCGATGAGAACGCGCTTTATCTGCCCGCCAAAAACGGTCAAAAATGAAGGGTAGATGTTCCTCTGCAATTCCAATTCCTGTATCTTTAATGGTAATAACAGCAAAGCGATTTTGCTTCTTTAAAAATACGGTAATTTTACCCCCGGTTGAGGTATATTGGATGGCATTTTCTAATAAATTAGAAAGTAAACGGCAGAGGCAATTGCGGTCTCCGTGAATCATTAAAGGGATAGAAACATGGGAAATGAAGCGAATTTGTTTTGCTTGAGCAGAAGGTGCAATTAAATCAATCACATCTTGCAAAAGTTCATGGAGTTTAATGGGTAGCCATTCATGAGAAAGTTTAGAGGCTGAAACATCTGTTCTGGCTAAAAACAATAAATCATCGACGAGATGATTCATTTGAACGGTAGCACTACTAATGGCGGAGAGTTTTTTGAGATCTTTGGGATGAATGCGTTCTAAATGAGTTAACATCACATCCACAGAGGTTTTAATGGCGGTTAAAGGACTGCGTAATTCATGGGAAGCATCGGCAGTAAATTGTTTGAGTTGTTTATAACTTTGTTCAATGGGTTTTAAGGCTTTTTGGGTTAACCATAACCCGCCAATTCCTGCTAATCCTAACGCTAGAGATCCCCCAATTCCTAACCATAATAATAATTGTTTTTGAGAAACTTTAATAGATTCAGTTGATTGACTAGCGCGAATAAACCCTTTTAAAATGGTTTTTTTATTGGATGAATTTGTAAAGACAGAAATGGTATAGGTATGAATGGCAAAGGGATGATTGGATAAGCGAATCTTAGAAACACCGGGTTTAGGAGGAAAATACAAGACTAATTCTCCTCTTTTAGCTAATAATTCTCCCTTGGCATTAAACCATTCTAAACTTTGTTGATCACGGTTAAATAAATCTCGCCAAGGAAAAACAGACATTTGATCTAAATATTCATTCCCTCGTTTTTCTACTTCACTCAAGGAAGGGGCAGCAGATTGGGCTAAAGCTCGAAGTTTTTCATCTAATTGCTGATAAAAACTATAACTAAAAAATAGATAAACACCGATAACAAACAAGAATAAAATGGCTGCCATTACCGTCAAATAAGACAATAATAAATGCCATCTTAAATATCTAAAATTAAAATCACGAGTTTTCTTTAAGCCGGTATCCCAAACCATAGACTGTTTCAATTAAATTACCCGGAGCACCAACCGCTTTGAGTTTAGATCGTAAACTTTTAATATGAGTTTTAACCGTTGCTTCTGTCGGAATTTCTTCCCATGACCAAAGTAAATCTAAAATTGCACTGCGACTAAATACACGACGACCATTTCTAAGAAAAAGTTCAAGTAATCGATATTCTTTCGGGGTTAAAGAGAGAAGTTTACCTTGATAAGTCACTTCACAAGAAGTCGGATCAAGTTGTAAATGTTCCCATCGTAGAACTGGAGGTAAACTTTCTCCCCATCGACGAAGTAATGCTCGAATTCTTGCTGAGAGAACCTCTAAATCAAAAGGTTTAACCACATAATCATCCGCCCCTGCATCTAAGCCTAGAATTTTATCCGTTCTTGTATCTTTCGCTGTTAAAATTAAGAGCGGCGTATTATAACCTTTTTCTCGTAAACGTTTACAAATTGTAATTCCGTCGAGTTTCGGTAACATGACATCCAGTATAATTAGATTATAATTAGAACTCTCTGCCATTTGTAAACCGATTTCTCCATCGTGTGCAATATCAATTAAGTAATGTTGATCCGTCAAATATTCAACCAGTGCTTCCGTGACTCGCTCATCATCCTCAACCAGCAATAACTTCATGGATTGACTCATAATCCAAAGGGTATACTTTAATTTTACAATTTTAATAAAACAATTGGACTTGATAATATAAAGCTAAGGGTTGGTATTGTTGAATTTGCAAAAGATTTAGGAAGTTTCACTTCCATTATAACTCAAACCCTCGATAAAATAGAATCAAGGATTGAATAGAGCGACCCGGTAAATAATACTCAAAATGGAAAGCAATAAAAAAATTATTTCTCTAGCATCCTCATCTATCCTTTATAATGACATTGATTCTGAATTGAGAACAAGCTCCTATTAAATTTTATTATGATTGTTTTTACCCAATCCCATCTAGCCCATGACAATCAATGCGTTAACGTTTATCTACCTTTAACGGCTGAACAACGAACCAAAGCTCGTCAGTATATTGAAACTTTAGAGGGTAAAACCTATTATATTCGTCTACCTAGAGGAATAGTTTTAAAGGAAGGGGATTTATTAACCTCGGATACTCAAGATTATTGGGCTAAAGTCATTGCTAAACCAGAACCCATTATCACCGTGACGGCGAACTGTTCCCTTGATTTATTAAAAGCGGCGTATCATTTGGGAAATCGTCATGTTCCTTTAGAAATTACCTCAAACTATTTACGATTTTCACCCGATCCTGTATTATCTTCAATGTTAGTGCAAATGGGATTAACCCTTCAAGAAGAAACTGCTGCTTTTTATCCTGAACGAGGTGCTTATGGACATCATCATTCATCTTGATATCCTGCCTTCCTAGAAAAATTCAAGAACGATTAGCTCCCGGAAAGCACTCATCAATTGAGTTAAATCGATAAGCATCATCTCTTACATCTTAAGTCGGTGATCAGTTAAATAATCTCGAACAAAATTACAGCCATAACTCAATAAATCTACATTTAAAACGCTTTCCACATTCCAGAGAATCAAGTTATCATCCTCTCCAACTGATGCCACAAAACGACCATCGGGACTATAAGTTAATCCCCGAATAGCCCCACTATATCCTCGCAAAGTTGTGAGTTCCTTTCCTTCCAACGTCCATAACTTCACCGTATTATCTACACTTCCCGATGCCAGGAACCTGAAAAGAAGTTAACTTTAAGCACTTGACAAAAACGAATTGTTCTGAAACAACTATGGGAATTGAATTTAAGCTGTTAGGTCAAGATAATATTTAAGCGATCTCTTCTAAGAATGGGTTTCAAATTACACTTTCCTTGAGCAAAACTTTCGCCCGTAGGATGATGTTATCTACTTTTTTTGTTCCTGCTTACCTAAACCTCGGCTTTATTGCGCTTCAATGTTTACTCTGGGAGGCAAAGGAATCTAGCTATGATGCAGTTAATACCCTTTGATTTCACTCACCCCTAAACAATGCACGAATTATTAGTCATGATGACGGTGATTCAAGGTCATTATCAACCGTCTTTAGTGGTTCTCTCTTTTTTAATTGCGGTGATTGCCGCCTATACGGCGTTGGATATAACCGGATGGGTTACTCCAGAGTCACCCCTACAAAAGCGTCTCATCTGGGCCTGGGGAGGCTCACTGGCGATGGGCACAGGGATATGGTCAATGCACTTTATCGGGATGTTGGCGTTTCAACTTCCCCTCCCCGTGACCTACAGCCTCAAGATCACTATCCTATCCTGGGGGGTGGGCGTGTTCGCCTCTGGGCTGGCGTTGCTGTTATGGAATCGACCCAAACTCAGTCTCGGAGTTCTTTCCGGTGGGGTGGTCTTGGGATTAGCCATTGTGTCCATGCACTATGTTGGAATGGCTGGCATGATGATTCCAGGCACCGTGATGGAATACAATTTAGGGCGTGTTCTGATGTCTGTCGCCATCGCCATTTTTGCCTCAATTGCTGCTTTGGGGATGACGTTTTACTTAAGGCATTCGGGTACCTCTGGGTTTAATTGGATTAAGGGATGCAGTGCCGTGGTCATGGCCATTGCTATCAGTGGAATGCACTACACGGGAATGTGGGCGACTAACATTGTTGAACAGTCTTCTATTACGCTCAATTCTGAGGAAATTTCTGCCCATTCAGGGTTAGCATTGCAAATTGGAATCGTGACCTTAATGCTGTTGGTGGGAACTTTAGTCACGTCTTTGTTAGATCAACGCTATAGCACTCAATTACTATATCAAAATGCCCTGCAAGAAAGTGAAAAACGCTTTCGTTCTCTGATTCGAGAAATGCCGGTTGGCGTGTTATTGTTAACGCCCCAAGGAGAGATTATTTTAAGTAATCAATTTGCTCAAAATTTGTTATTTTCCATTGAACCCCAATTAGAGGGAAAAAATCTATTTTCATTGCCCGTGAAACTTCTCAATGAAGAGGGCAAACCCTTGGGGGAAAAAATGGATTTCATTCATCAAGCGATCGCCCAAGGTCAACCCATCCGCAACTTAATTCTTGGACTGGATCAACAACCCTATTCTACAACCATTCATTGGTTATTGTTGAATATTGATCCTCAGTTCAATGAAGACCAAAAATTAGAACGGATTGTTTGTACCTTTAATAATATCACAGAACGCAAAAACCTGGATCAAGAATTAGCAAAATCACGACAATTTTTAAATACGATTATTGAGAATATTCCTTTGGCTTTATATGTTAAAAATGTTGAAAGTGACTTTCAATTTGTTCTTTGGAATAAAGCCAGTGAAAAAATCTTTGGAGTTAGCCGCGAGCAAATTTTAGGAAAAAACATTTATGATCTGTTACCTGAAAAACAAGCCCAGCATTTTCGTTCCCATATTTTAGAGGCTTTAACTCACCAAAAACCGATAGAAATTCCTGAAATTTTAATTCAGACTCCGGCTCAGGGTGACATTTTATTAAGAACTTTAAAAATCCCTATTATCAACCATCAAAAAACCACTCATATGCTGTGTATTTCTGAAGATATTACCAATCGCAAAAATACTGAAATTGCATTACAAGAAAGTTTAGAACGAGAACAAGCGTTAGCAAAAGCCATCCAACGGATGCGCCAAACCTTAGATATCAAAACCATTTTTTCCACCACCGCTTCAGAATTAAGACGAGTGATTAATTGTGATCGGGTTGTAGTGTATCGTTTTCGTCCTGACTGGAGTGGGGAATTCATTGCAGAATCTGTTAATGGGGGATGGATTTCTTTATTTGAAGAACAAAATTATCATCCTAAACTTCAAGAAAATGCTATTGCGAATGAACGGTGTACTGTTAAATTATTTGAGAGTAACTCCAAGCCTAATTATTTATCCCCTGTCATCCAAGATACTTATCTTCAAACCACCCAAGGAGGATTGTATAGTCAGGGAGTCAATTACCGGGCTGTTTCTGATATTTATCAAGCTAATTTTGACGAATGTTATATTCAGTTATTAGAAAGTTTACAAGCCAGAGCTTATATTATCGTCCCCATTTTTTCTAACCATCAATTATGGGGATTACTCGCCACCTATCAAAACTCTAGTTCCCGTCAGTGGAAACAGGAAGAAATTAATATTGCAGTGCAAATTAGTAATCAATTAGGGGTGGCTTTACAGCAAGCTGAATTATTAGAAAAAACCCAAAAACAATCTATCGAACTTCAAAAAGCAGTAGCGGCTGCTGATGCGGCTAATCAAGCTAAATCGGAATTTTTAGCCAATATGAGTCATGAGTTAAGAACTCCCTTAAATGCCATTTTAGGGTTTACTCAATTGATGAATGAAGATACAATTCTATCTCCCAAGCATCATCAGTATCTTGAAATTATTAATCATGCTGGTGAACATTTATTAACGTTGATTAATGACATTTTAGAAATGTCTAAAATAGAAGCGGGAAGAACAACCCTTAATGAGCATCAGTTTGATTTAATTAATCTTTTAGAGGGGTTAAGAAAAATGTTGCAGATGAAAGCAGAATCTAAAGGGTTACAATTACAATTTCAATATGCACCTAACTTACCCCGTTATTTGCAAACGGATCAAGGAAAATTGCGACAAGTTTTATTAAATTTATTAAGCAATGCGATTAAATTTACAACCCAAGGTCAAGTTACATTAAGAGTGAGACGCGAATATCAAATCTTTAAGTCTGAATCTTCATCTTCTCCTAAATCAGAGGATGGGAATTCAGCCAATATTGACCTGGAAAATCTTTCGGTTAATTCTTCTTCTCAGGAAAAATCGGAGTTTATTTTATTTGAAGTTGAAGATACAGGATTAGGAATTTCCTCTGAAGAAATACAGTTACTATTTGAACCCTTTAAGCAAACAGAATCAGGACGGAATTCTAATCAAGGAACAGGATTGGGTTTAGCCATTAGTCGAAAATATATACAACTAATGGGAGGAGATATTCATGTTAGTAGTCAACTCGGAGTCGGAAGTTTATTTATGTTTGAAATTCCGATTCATTTTTTAGACTCCTGTGAATTTTCCTGCAATGCTAATAAATCTAAGGTGATTTCCCTGGCTCCCAATCAACCTGAATATCGAATTTTAATTGTAGATGATAATTTGGATAGCTGTTTATTATTAAGCGAATTATTATCAGAAATTGGGTTTAAAATTAAACAAGCTGGAAATGGTCAAGAAGCCATCAATTGTTGGGAAGCTTGGCAACCTCATTTAATTTTAATGGATGTGAGAATGCCCGTGATGGATGGGTTAACGGCATCAGCTTTAATCAAAGCAACATCTCTGGGAAAACAAACTAAAATCATTGCTTTAACAGCGAGTGTTTTTGAGGAAAATCAACAAGAAATTTTAACATCGGGTTGTGAGGATTTTATTGCTAAACCCTTCAAAGCCGATCATTTACTAGATAAAATTAATCAACATTTAGGTGTAAAATATTTGTATCAACAGGATGAATTGCTACTCGAAAAAGCTGTTCCCACAAATCCTCAAAGTTCAGCAGAAGATTTGGGTGATCTTCTGAACACAATGTCTCCAGAGTGGCAGAGTCATCTCTATTGTGCCGCTGCTCAAGGAAGCGATCTAAAAATATTAGATTTAATTGATCAAATTCCCCCTGAAAATCAAGCGTTAATTGAAAAATTGAAAGATTTAACTCAAAATTTTCAATTTCAAATTATTTTAAAATTTACCGAAGCATATAAATGATAAAACCCTGCATCAACCCGAAGAAGTCTTAATTCGTATTCAAACTCAATTACAACTTAAAGTTCTCCAGAAAAAACTACAAAATCAAAATGAAGCCTTGCAACTATTACTTAATATTTTACCCGCAACTATTGCGGAACGCTTAAAAACAGATACCAGTGCTATTGCTGAACAATTCGATGAAGTCACGATTTTATTTGCTGATATTGTTGGTTTTACTCCCTTATCTACTCGGGTTAAACCCAAGGAGCGATCGCTCATTTTCAAGCTAAATATCAGGAACCTTTACAAATGCGAATTGGCATCAATACAGGGTCATTGGTTGCTGGAGTTATTGGCGTTAAAAAGTTTATTTATGATTTGTGGGGAGATGCTGTAAATGTTGCTTATCGCATGGAATCATCAGGTTTACCGGGTAAAATTCAAGTCACAGAAAATACCTATGAACGGTTAAAACATCGCTATAATTTTGAAAAACGGGGACAAGTTGAAGTCAAAGGGAAAGGAGAAATGACAACTTATTGGTTAATAGATACATATCCCCATTAACACCTAATGTCTAACATCAAAAGGTATTTGGCTAAAGAAGATGTATAATATAACCTTATGAATACTGCCACCCACGACATTGTTGCCAAGCTCTGGAATCTCTGTAACGTCCTCAAGGACGGCGGGATATCCTTTCATCAATACATGATCGAGCTAACCTACTTACTGTTTCTCAAGATGGCTAAGGAAACGGGAACTGAAAGTCTGATTCCAGAGGGTTATCGCTGGGACGATTTGAAAACCAAGCCAGAATCTGAACAGCTTGAATTTTATAAGCAACTTCTGAATCACTTAGAGAAAGATGGTTCTGTCATTGTCAAAGCAATTTTTGCAGATGCTAAATCTTCTATCAATAGACCAAATACGCTTTCTACACTTGTTAATGAAATAGACAAGCTTGATTGGTACAATGCGCGACGGGAAAGTATAGGAGATGTATATGAAGGACTCCTTGAAAAAAATGCCAATGAATCAAAGGCTGGTGCAGGTCAGTATTTTACGCCACGTCCGTTAATTGACAGTATGGTTCATGTCATGCGTCCCACCTTAGAAGATATCATTCAAGACCCTGCTGCTGGTACGGGTGGATTTTTGATTGCTGCTGATAGATATATTCGAGAATATAGCGATCCCAATAGTTGGACTAAAAAGCAAAAAGAAAAATATCACACCAATACTTTCTACGGAATGGAACTTGTGTCAGACACACACCGTTTAGCATTAATGAATTTGATGCTGCATGGACTCGATTTTAATCCGCAAGGCACAGGTATTCGTTATGGCGATACACTTTCATCCGATGGAAAAAACTTACCGCCAGCAACTCTAATTCTTACAAATCCACCTTTTGGTAGCAAAAAAGGTGGGGGTTTACCTGACCGAAAAGATTTTGATTTTTCCACCAGCAACAAACAATTTTGCTTCTTACAACACATTTATCTAGGCTTAAAACCGGGTGGTCGCGCTGCGGCTGTATTTCCTGACAACGTGCTATTTGAGAGTAATGTGGGACGACAGATCCGAACTGACTTGATGGACAAATGCAATCTTCATACAATTCTGCGGTTGCCATCTGGTATTTTCTATGCTCAGGGTGTCAAAACCAATGTATTGTTTTTTACTCGTGGGAAGACAGAAAAGGGTAATACCAAAGAAGTTTGGGTGTATGACCTGCGTGCTAATACTCCCCAATTTGGTAAGCGAACATCCCTGATGCGTCAACATTTTGAGGAGTTTGAAACAGCCTTTGGTGATGATCCCTTCGGTAGTTCAGTTAGTTTAGCTAAACGCACTGATACTGGAGAGAAAGGACGCTTTAGAAAATTTTCCCGTGACTGGATTGCTGAACGAGGGGATAATCTAGATATCTCCTGGCTTAACAATGAAAGCGAAGATGATAACAATAATTTACCCGAACCTGCTATCTTAGCCCAAGAAGCAATAGGTGAATTGGAAGCTGCGATCGCCGAGTTGCAGGGAATTCTGCAAGAATTAGGTGAGGAAATTAACTTTTAGGTAGGTCTTCATATTATGCACAGCATCAAGTTAAAATCTCATATCGGTAGTGATGGTTTTTTGAAAGTTCGCTTGCCTGATGTACAGAATATGGATATCGAGGTGATCATTGTCTATCAAACTAGCCTACCTAAACCAATGGAAGCAACACCGCTTTCACAGTTTTACGGATGTATTCAGGACGACTCCTTTATTAGACATCCTCAAAACGAACAACCTGAACGCGAACCCCTGGAATGAAATATCTTCTTGATACAAATCTCTGTATTATTTATTTGAAAGGCAGAAATTTAAACTTAAAGCAGAAACTTGAGTCAGTTGCGATTCAGGAAATAGCGGTATGTTCAATTGTTAAAGCAGAACTCTGTTTTGGAGCAATGAAAAGTTCTAATCCCGAACGAAATTTTGCTCTACAGCAAGCTTTCTTGGAGCAGTTTGTCTCGCTCCCCTTTGATGACCTCGTCGCTACAAGTTTTGGAGTGATCCGATCGCAGTTAGAAATTAAAGGAACACCGATTGGAGCTTATGATTTACAAATTGCTGCGATCGCCTTAGCAAATAATTTAACCCTGGTAACACACAATACACAAGAGTTCCGGCGTGTTGAGGGGTTGCAAGTTGAAGATTGGGAGGTTGAGCAGTGAGTGAATTGCCAAATGGATGGGCTAAAGTTGCACTTGAAGAGCTTGGCACTTGGGGCAGTGGAGGTACCCCAAAAAGAACAGATTCTCGATTTTACTCAGGTGGAACTATTCCGTGGCTTGTAATTGGTGATTTAACTGACGGGGTTGTAACTCATGCTCGAACTTATATTACTGAAGAGGGGCTTCTCAATAGTTCAGCCAAACTATTCTGAAAGCACATCAGATTCCAGTAGCACCACGAAAAGAACAAAAGCGAATTGCCGATAAGCTCGATTCATTGCTTGCACGGGTTGATGCGTGTCGCGATCGTTTGGAGCGTGTGTCACATATTCTCCAACGTTTTCGACAAGCTGTTATTACTGCTGCAATATCAGGAGAGTTAACAGATGATTGGCGTGCAAGCACTGATCTTTCAAATAGACAACCTGTTTCTCTATCTGAGATTTTGTCAGAAATAAAGACAGGGCCTTTTGGAAGTGCTTTACATAAGTCAGATTATGTACGTGGAGAGGTTCCAGTTGTAAATCCGATGCACATAAATGATGGAAAAATCACCCATTCGTTTGAAATGGCAGTTTCTCCTAAAAAAGCACAAGAGTTATCAGAGTTTAGGCTTAAGGCTAGAGATGTAAAAAGCAAACAACCTCTATGCGACAATCATTAGACGATTATGTAGAAGCCATCCGCTCTGCATTTAAGCAGTTAGGAGACAAAGCAGATGCCCACCAACTTTTTGATCAAGCAGGATGCCAAGCAGAAGAAGTTGTGCAGTTTTATGAGGCGTTACGGGCAACTCCTGAAGTGCGGATTGCTTTCGAGAATTCAAGACAAGAACGTCCCCCACAAAAACAAAGCTCAATCGCTAAAGATATAGATAATCAAATCTCGGAAAACGGACGTTTTCGGTTGATAGATCTTTGGTTGGAGGATTTCAAAAACTTGACTGACTATACAGTACGCTTCGACCCGTCTCATAGCATAGACATCATTCTTGGCTGGAACGGTACAGGAAAATCTAACTTGTTTGAATCCTTAGTCATTATCTTTCGTGATTTGCATGAATGGTCAAAGGGATCTACATGGATTAAAGAAACAATGAGAGGCTATCGATTACGTTATGAAATAAATGAACAAATAGTCGATATTTCTTGGAATCCCAGAAAGATGAGAAGCCCCCTGCTAAAAATGAGTCCCCTTCAGAAGGGCAACGACGAACAGGAAAAATTCGTAAAGATTTCTAGAAACAAGCTTCCATTACCCCGGTTTGTCTTCGGTTATTATTCGGGACCGACAAATCGCTTGGCTGATCATTTCTTGCCAATGAATCAAGCTCACTACAATAGCTTGCTAGACGCGAAATCTGATGATCCAGAGACTCTTGCTAATCTTTTAGAGAAGCGTCGCTTTTTCTGTGCCGAAAACCATCATGCAAAATATGTTTTATTAGCATTTTTTCATAAAGAAGATCCTGCTATCAGCCAATTTCTTGAAGACAGACTGCGAATTGTTGGCTTTGAGTCGGCACTATTCGTTATTCGTAAGCCTGGATGGGCAAAATCAGGGCAGGCTACTGAATTTTGGGGCGCACGTGGTGTTATGCAACGTGTTATGGAGCGACTCCGACGATTTGCGATCGCTCCAATGGTGATTAAACAAAAGGTAAGTGAGGGATATAAGTCAAAGGGCGAGGAACATTACTACTTTTTTCTACCCGACTTACAGAGCTTACACGCCTTGGCTGCGGAATACAAAAATGCCCGAACATTTTTCCTCGCTCTGGAAAGTATAGATTTCTCAGAATTGATTTACGATCTAAAAATTCAGGTGCGTGTAAAGGCAACAAATACAGAGCAAGTGGCAATTACATTTCACGAGTTAAGTGAAGGTGAGCAACAACTACTCATGGTATTGGGTTTAATGCGCTTCACGAAGTCTCATCAGTCTTTGGTACTACTTGATGAACCTGATACACATCTCAATCCTCATTGGAGTGTGGATTACCTGAAACTCCTTACTCGTGTAATGAGCGAGAATTCTAATGAGTCAGAAGAACAACAAACAAGCCAAATTCTTATGTCAACTCATGATCCTTTAGTCATTGCCAGCCTCTTTAAAGAGCAAATTCACCTTCTCAAACGAGATTGGCAAACAGGTGCTTGCACATGGGAACAGCCAACGGTTAATCCGCGTGGACTTGGATTTACTGGCATCCTTACAAGTGAGATGTTTGGAATGAGGAGTGATCTCGATGAGGAAACACTTGCCGACCTAGACACCAAGGTTCGCTTAATCGCTAAGGAAGGTTCTTTCACTCCAGAGGAAGCTATAGAACTCGAAGAAATAAACAAACGTTTAGAAGATGCAGGATTCCAAAAGGCATTTAGTGATCCATACTATGCAGCATTTATCCGTGCCTGGAGTCGTAGATACAGTGATTTGATGGCTGGTACTCGATTCCTCAGTCCAGAGCGACGAGAAGAGGTTGATCGGATTGCTCGTGAAGTCCTCGAAGAAGTCCTAGCAGAATTAGAGGCAGAGGGCATTAACTAATGCGCTGGATCGATATTGACCAATTAGAGATTCCCGATGGATGGCAAGCAAAGGCTGATAAAGCCCTTAATGAGCTAAGACAAGAAATAGAATGTGCCGAACAAAAAGCTCGATCCGCTGGCGAAGACATTCGTGCCGCAAGAAGGAAGGCGATTTCGGAAGGATTAGATAAGAGTTCACGCAAGAAAATCTGGCAAGAGTTAAATTCCTATTTAGCTAAACTCCGTAATGGCAAATGTTGGTACTCAGAAAGCTTAAATCCAGGTTCCAATAAGGATGTTGATCATTTTCGTCCTAAAAATCGAGTATATGAAGATCCTGACCACGAAGGCTATTGGTGGCTTGCATTTGATTGGCGTAATTATCGCTACTCCTGTCAACTGTGCAATCAGCACCGTGTTGATACAGCAAACAATACAAACGGAGGAAAGTGGGATCGCTTTCCCATTTCTGGAGCTTTTAGAGCTAGGCAAGAAGTAGACAATTTAGAAATGGAAGATGTAGATCTTCTTGACTCAATTGATCCAGAGGACTGGAAGCTACTCACTTTCCGTCCCAATGGTCAGCCTATTCCGGCAAAACGTCCCGGTACGAGAGAATATGAAAGAGCAGAGATTTCTATTCAGGTATATCATCTTAATTATCAAGAATTTGTACGTGATCGCAAGAAATTGGCTACAACCATTCATGTGTTAATAGAACGCATGGAAATTTACCGTTCAAAAATTACAGATTCTACAATGATAACACTTTATAAAAATAGTCTAAAAGAGCTTTTTCGGCTCATTGATCGAGACTCGGAATATTCCGCAGCTGCCCTAGCTTATGCACGGTCTGAGGTTTATAAAATGGAACGTGGTCATCAGGTCAAACGAGAATGGCTCGAAAAAATTTTGAATTAAAATCCATAATCACTAATTTTAACTTTTACTCAAAAATACATGATCTTGCTTTTAGCCCACATTCCGCACAACAAAATGTAATGATGTTGAGCTTGAACAGATAGAAAATCTAACTTAAGCTCAACATTATTAGGATTTTATTCAATTTTTTGGAGATATGCCCCCAAAGCTGAATTGTTAAAATCCTCAATCACCAATGCCACCCCTAAATCTGTTAAAATTTTAGGCTCATGAGTGGAAGCAACCCCAATGGTTTTAATCCCCGCAGCAATTGCAGACCGAATTCCAGAGGGAGAATCTTCAAATGCGATCGCTTCTTCTGCTAGAATATTTAATTGATTTAAACAATATTGATAAGGAGCCGGATCGGGTTTTCCGATTCCAATTTCATCGGATAAAATAACTTGATAAAAATAATCGGATAGATTCAGCATTTTCAGCATAAAATCTGTATTTTCACGGGGCGCATTCGTTACTAAACCTGTTTTAAAAGATTGTTTTTTAACCCAATACAAAAAATCGTTTAATCCCTCTAAGGGTTCTAAATTAACAGCTAATTCTCTAAATTTTGATTCTTTTAAATTAGCTAATTTTAATCCTTCTTTTGCGGAAAAATGAGGAAATATATCCTTGACTATTTCAGCGTTTGTTTTGCCACTAATATGAGTTTTATAAAAGCTTGAATCAATTGTAATTTGATAAGTTGCTAAAACATTTGCCCAGGTTTGATAGTGAAAGGGGTCAGTATTAGTAAGAGTTCCATCTAAATCAAATAAAATTGCTTTAAGCATAATTAAATAGGGTATAGAAACCGGGATTTTAACCTAACTAATAAATTATACAGATAATTAGAGATAAAAACCCGATTTCTGTTTTTGAGGTTACTTTTGAATCGTGCCATCCGGCATAATTGCCCCTTGAAAATTAGCTCCTTTTGTATTAGCTCCCGTTAAGTCTGCTGAATTCAAATCAGCCTCTTTAAAATTAGCATCATTGAGTTTAGCATTATTGAGTTTAGCACCTCGAATAAATGCCCCTGTAAGATTAGCTTGACTCAAATTAGCATTGGTTAAATTAGCTTGAGTTAAAGCAGTTCCACTTAAATCAGCACCCGTTAAATTAGCTCCTGTAAAATCTACACTATCTAACAACGCCCCTTTGAGATTAACTCCTTTCAAATCTGCTTGACTGAAGTTAGAATTATTAAGTTTAGCTCCTTCTAAATTCTGCCCTTGTAAGCTTTTACCTTTAAAATCACATCCAAAACATTCTTGATCTTGACTTAACTGTACTTGAGCCACTGGTTTTTGACAACCAGAAACCGTTAAAATTAGGATAGCTAAACTGATGAATGCCAAGGATTGATATCCATTTATCAACCGTAGAGATCTAAATTTTGAAATTGAAAACATTGATAAAAAAGTAGAATTTAATTTTTGCATTTGCTGAGATCTGATTCTAAACATTTTCAGACTTAATTTCCCCAATATCGTCGCCAATGAAATAAATTCTCAATCCAATCAAATAATACTGTATTTTGACGACGACGTTGATTAATCCAGGCGATCGCACTTTGATGATAAACTTCGGAAAACGTCGGTAAAATAGCAGGACATTCTGCTAACGTTTTCAAGTTTACCCCTTGACGAATTGCTAAAGCAAGGGTATGAATTAACTCACTCGCTTGAGAACCCACCACCGTAGCCCCCAATAGTTTACCATTAGACAAGCCAACGAGTTTACAAAATCCCGTTGTTTCTCCCCAAATTTGAGCTTGAGTGATCTGTTTGAGTGATTGTTGTTCAACAATAACCTGAGTTCCATACCGATTTTTTGCTTGGGTTTCTGTGAACCCAACTCTGGCAAATTGCGGGTGGGAAAAAATAGCCCAAGGAATGCTTTGATAATTGACCGTAAACCTGGGCCAGTATAAGGCATTTTTGAGGGCAATTTGAGCTTCATATTGGGCGATATGTTCAAAGGAATACCCTCCTAAAATCTCTCCACAACCATAAATTCTAGGATTTGTGGTTTGTAATTTTTCATTAACCCATAAATAATTGTTTTTAAATTTAACGTTAATCAAGCTAAAATTCCAGGGTTCTAAATCTATTTTAGACCCACAAGCTAGGAGAATTTCATCAACTTCTAGGGCGGTATTTCCCGCTTGAATCCATTTTTTATCCTCAATTTTTTTAACTTGAATGACTGGAGTTTGAGTTAAAATTTTTACCCCTTCCGCTTCTAATTTTCCTTGAATTAACTGTACCGCTTCTGGCTCTTCTTGAGCTAAAATTTGCGTTCCTTCCACTACTAGAATTACCTCCACTCCTAAACGAGTGAACACCTGAGCCAACTCAACCCCTGCGGGATCGCCACCAATAATTGCTAATCGTTGGGCAACCGTTTCCGACAAATTCGGCTGTTTTTGTAAAAACAAATCGAGGGTATTGGGGGTTATAAATCCTGTGGATAATAACCCTTCAATAGCAGGGATTTTCGGTTGGGGTGCTAAGGCTAATAAATAATTTCGCGATCGCAAAACTCGGTTATTAACGCTAAATCTCAAACGCGGAGACTCAATAAATTCTCCTTCACCCACAATCACATCAATTCCCCCAGTGGCTAACCGTTGTGGGGAATAAATTTCTGTCTGGTTAGCTCTGACTAAATCTAACCACCGTTTTATTGTTTTGCCCTTAAAATTAATCTCAGAATCCGCTTTCTTGCTGAGGAAAACTTGATGTTGACTTTGGATAGAAGCTGCAATCGGAAATAACCCTTGATATTCTGGTGTTAAAGTGAGTTCTTTCGGCTCAACTAAAGCGACCCGCGCCTGCATTTGAGACGCTAATAAAGCAGCATAGCGTCCCGTTAAACTTCCTCCTAAAATCACCAAATCATAATCTAACATAGTCAGCTAATGAGCATTTAAACGGCATTTTAGAATCCAATAAAACCCTTTTCCTTGTTCTCCATTCCCGTAATCTAATCAGTTTTTGGCAATCATAAATTGAGAGGACAATAATTCCAAAGCCGCTTGATATTGTTGATCTGATGCAGTTGCGACTTGACTGCGAAGCAGTAAAGATTCTGCTGGAATAACCCGATCCGGCATAATCCCCAACTTATTAATATCTGTATGATTGGGTGTTTCATACTTGGCAACCGTAACCGCTAATCCTGACCCATCGGATAAATCAAATAGAGATTGAATTAACCCTTTTCCAAAGGTTTTTTCTCCTACTAAAACAGCCCGATGATTATCGTGTAAAGCTCCGGCTAAAATTTCACTGGCACTCGCCGTTCCTGGGTTGACTAAAACCACTAAAGGAGCGTGGGTTAAGGCTGAACCTACCGCTTCAAAACTCCCTAGAACCCCCTGACGATTTACGGTATAAACAATCGTGCCTTCATCTAACCAAAGACGAGCAATTTCTATCCCCGATTGTAATAATCCCCCTGGATTATTTCTTAAGTCTAAAATATAAGCTTTTGCTCCTTTTTTTTCTAAAGCTTGAATGGCATGGGCGACTTCTTCCGTTGCATTAGCACTAAATTGACTTAAACGAATATAACCTAGAGGCGTTTCTCCCAAATCTGACCGTAATTCTGCGGTGACGGGGTTAAGAGCAATGCGATCGCGAATTAAAACCAAATCTTCTGCAACGGTGTTACCATCCCGCAATACCGTTAATGTCACCCGGCTACCGATTGGCCCTCGCATCCGAGCCGCAGATTCATCTAAGGTTAAATTAGCAGTGGGCAACCCATCAATTTTCAAAATGCGATCACGGGGTTGAATTCCTGCTTGTTCAGCCGGAGAACCTTCTAACGGAGCAATTACTGTTAAACCCCCTGTTTCTGAATCTAAGGCAATTTGTAGCCCCACTCCCATGAGTTCCCCAGAGGTATTAACTTGTAGACTGCGATATTGATCCGGTCGTAACAGACGAGTAAAGGGGTCATCCAGGGTAGCTAACATTTTCTCAATGGCTTGATAGGTCTCCTCCCGGTTTTTGAAGGGTTGTCGCATCCATTTCTCGCGGATAGACCACCAATTTTGATGGTTGAAGCTCTCATCAATATAAGCGCGATTAATAATTCGCCAACTTTCGCTAAAAATCTTTTGGTCTTCAGTCAACGCCGAAACCGGAGTGACCCAAGTGATCCAGACTAAGGTAATTGGCAGAATAATGAGAGAGGCTATCTGAAAAACTCGCTTGTACATGGTGGTGATTCAATCGCTATTTTAATATTCGGGTTCGAGATCAACCCCTGGGGAACCTTGACCACTTGATTTTAAACCAAGACCGTTAGGGACTCTCAGCATCAAATGTTGATTCCCGACTTTCGTGAAAATTGAGTTAAAGTTATGTTACATTTTTGATCGGAGGGGAGAACACACCGGGCTTTTAGCCTAAGCTGTCAATCGGATGAAAACCGAACCCCCTGTTCCTCTGGGTGATGGTTGATTGTAAGCCAAATTTCTCAGAGTCAGGAATCCCCCGATAATCGGCGGAGGATATCAATCCTAGAGACTTAAACGCATCTCTATCATGCCATTGCGTTTCGGACTTTGCTTGAGTTCGTCAAGGCTTGTGAACTGATCAGTGGCAACACCATCGGGATAAAGCAAGTACAGGACAGATGATCAAATATTTTGCTGATTATCGTAGGTTCCTGAAAGCAAAACAATAGCTAACAGAATTTGATCGTGCTGCAAGCCCACCCCTTCAGGGGTTGGGATAGGCATTGTGGCTAAAGCCACTTTCAAATATCTTATCTGTTAAGCTCAAAATAAGGTACGGCGGGACTCGTCGAAACCAGGGGAGCAACCCTAAACGCTTGAGGAGCTTATTGAAAGATAAGGATAGCAGACCGCTTTTATAGCAAAAGGATTGCGCCCAAGAACCCTATTTGTAGGGATATTTGAAGTGAAATCTTTAAAGAATCTCACCTTCTTTAGGGGTGGGAGTGTCAAAGCAATTCATTGTTAGGAATTCTAGCTTCATGTTTTCTAAGGGAATAAAAGACTCTCAGACCTTTAAGTGGTTTGATGAACGGCTGGAAATCCAAGCCCTTGAGGATGACATTACAAGTAAGTATGTCCCCCCTCATGTCAACATCTTCTATTGCTTGGGTGGAATTACTTTAGTTTGCTTTTTAATCCAGTTTGCCACTGGATTCGCGATGACGTTCTATTACAAACCGACCGTCACCGAAGCTTTCAACTCCGTTCAGTACATTATGACGGATGTAAGCTTTGGTTGGTTAATTCGGTCTATCCATCGCTGGTCTGCCAGCATGATGGTGTTAATGATGATCCTGCACGTTTTCCGCGTGTATCTGACCGGGGGTTTCAAAAAGCCCCGTGAATTAACTTGGATCACGGGTGTGGTTTTAGCCGTGATCACCGTTTCCTTTGGGGTAACGGGTTATTCTCTGCCTTGGGATCAAGTGGGTTATTGGGCTGTGAAAATTGTATCTGGGGTTCCTGAAGCCATTCCCGTTGTCGGTTCTACCATTGTGGAACTGATGCGCGGCGGTACTGCCGTAGGTCAAAGCACCCTCAGCCGTTTCTACAGCTTACATACCTTTGTGCTGCCTTGGCTGATTGCCGTTTTTATGTTAGCCCACTTCCTGATGATTCGGAAGCAAGGCATTTCTGGCCCCCTGTAAATACAAGGCTTAGGGCTGAGGTTTTTCAGCTACTCCTTTGATTTTTAATCCAAAATCTAAAATCCAAAATCTCAAGTTTCGGGTTTGGGAGTAGCCCTTGCTACACTGAATTTAGAGCGTTGCAGCAACAATGAAAAACCAGCAACGATTTGCTAGATTCCTCAAAAAAGGAGCGCACTTTTAATCATGTCCATCTTAAAAAAGCCGGATCTTAGTGATCCTGTTCTTCGTGCTAAATTGGCTAAAGGCATGGGTCACAACTACTATGGTGAACCTGCTTGGCCCAATGACTTGTTATATACGTTCCCGGTGGTGATTCTGGGGTCTTTCGGTTTAATCGTTGCCCTGTCTGTTCTTGACCCGGCAATGGTGGGAGAACCCTCTAATCCCTTCGCTACGCCGTTAGAAATTCTGCCGGAATGGTATCTCTGGCCGACTTTCCAAATTTTACGGGTGGTTCCCAATAAACTCTTAGGAATCATGTTAATGTCTTCGATTCCTGTGGGCTTAATTGCTGTTCCTTTCATTGAAAGTGTTAACAAATTCCAAAACCCCTTCCGTCGTCCTGTCGCAAGTGCGGTTTTCTTATTTGGAACGTTAGTAACGCTGTGGTTAGGAATTGGCGCCGCCCTTCCCATCGACAAGTCTTTAACGTTAGGTTTCTAAACCGACGGATTTTCCCATTATTTCAAAATCTTTACGGATACCTGTGAGTTTACTAGGATAGCGTGCTAGGCTAAATCTTGGGGACTATCACAGGTATCGTTTTTTGTAAACAGATAAACAGGGGTTGCTATAACTTATTGATCCAGGGTGTTACGCCCAGAGCGTACAAAACCGTTGATTTGGAACCAGATTAGCTTGCAATTTTGGATTTTGTGCCTAAAAAAAATATTATTTTTGAAACCCAGCTATGCTATTACAGAAACACCCCAAACTAGGACAAACTCATTCTCGTTTAACTTGGTGCTTTTTAGCCGTTTTTTCTTGTGAAGGTGGAATTCAATCCTATGTTAAAGATATCTTAACGGCTTATCAAGATTTTTATCAACTTTATGAACCTTCAAAACAGCCTATTAATCCAGAGAGTTATGTTTTAATTTTACGCGATTCTCCTGAATCTTTTAACCCTTTAGAAACCCCATCAAGTTTGTTTAAATTTCAATATTTTAAATCCCAATTTCCCACCTGGGGACGCTTGCAATTAGCAAAAGCTTTACTCCTAGATTTACTCCAAGAACGGCCTGAGCGCGTGTTATGTGGCCATATTAATTTATCCCACTTGGTACAAACCATCTGCCAACCGTTAGGAATTCCCTACACCGTCTTAACCTATGGCAAAGAAGTGTGGGAACCTTTACCGCAGAAGTATCAAAACGCACTCCAAAACGCTGATCAAATTTGGACAATTAGCCACTATAGTCGAGATCAAGCGTGTCTTGCCAATCACCTCAATCCTAAGCAGTTTGAAATGTTACCTTGTATGGTCAATGGGGAACACTTTACTCCCGGCCCCAAACCGCAGCACTTGATTGAACGGTATGGGTTACAAGATGCACGGGTGTTAATGACCGTTGCCCGACTGTGGAAAGGTGATCCCTATAAAGGAGTCGATGTCACTATTCGCGCCTTATCCCAAATTGCTCAAGTGTTTCCCGATGTTAAATATTTAGTCATTGGTCGAGGGGATGACCAACCCAGACTCCAACAGTTAGCTCAAGATTTAGGGGTTAGCGATCGCGTTGTATTTGCGGGGTTTGTTCCCACGGAAGAATTAGTCGATCATTATCGGGTCTGTGATGGTTATGTGATGCCGTCTCAAGAAGGGTTTGGAATTGTTTATTTAGAGGCTATGGCTTGTGAAAAACCCGTTATTGCTGGGGATAGCGATGGTTCGGCTGATCCGTTACAGGACGGTAAATTAGGCTGGCAAGTGCCTCATCGGGATGTAGATGCCGTTGCTCAAGCTTGCATTGAACTGCTCAAGGGTGAAGATCAACGCTGCAATGGGCCTTGGTTACGTCAGCAAAGTTTAGCTAGTTTTGGCAAACCCGCGTTTCAAAACCGAGTCCAACAGTTGCTCCAACAAAAAGTAGTATTATTATAGAATTGGTGCGAAACGTTCCTGTCAAAGTCTAGGGATAAACCCCAAACGTAAGCAGGGAGATAGGTGTAGACAATTGATAGAAGGGCATTCAAACCCAACAATAAATCCAATCAAAACCTGTCTTAACTTTGGAAATGTGACCCTAAAGGAAGGTCAATCTCGGAGTCAATGGTGCGGCTTTCCGAACAATAAAGTACGGTAGCCCATTCCAAAGAGATACGGCAATTCCCACAGTGTCAGACTGATTATCAAAACACTGAAGCTGGGAGTAAAGGGGAATCGGATATAAGTCAAATACCTAAGTAATTTCTCTAGCCAATTGCCCAAGAATAACGAAAGTGAACATCCGACTTGAACCGTCGTTATAATAAAGTAGCGAAATTGACTTGATTACGCTGCGTTCAAAAGAACAAAGGGAAAAGATGGAAGTTTCAACGATACTTCTATAAAAGGTAAGTATTTCAGTTCAACACTTACTAAGACTCCCAAAAGTACCTCGGCGGATAGGATGATTCTAAAGGCAATAAACCCATTTCCAAGGAACGTTAAAACCCCTCGTATACTCCTACAGAGGTCGAATACTGTTAGGTAGCTACAAATCTAAAGCGTATGTTATGAGGGCGAGAGATGGATTCTGAAGCTAATGCTTAAACGTAATGTTTAAGATATGCCCATGGAGTCCGGTTTAGTTGTTAGGTAAGGTTTTAATTAGCAGTTAAAACGGTGAAAACGAGTATAACCAAGACTACGACTGCATGGAATACTATCAATTGGGCGAAAGTTCAACGGGTAGTATTTAAGCTGCAAAAGAGAATTTACCAGGCATCATTATCGGGACAAAATGCAAAAGCTCGGAAGCTCCAAAAACTTCTAGTCAAGTCATATTACGCCAAACTCTTAGCAATTAGAAGGGTAACTCAAGATAATCAAGGCAAGAAGACATCCGGGATAGATGGGGTTAAATCCATCACACCCAAACAACGATTAGAACTTGCCCAAAACTTGAATAAATACCAAAAGGCAAAACCACTCCGAAGGAAATGGATACCCAAACCCAACGGTGAGGAAAGACCTCTAGGAATTCCAACTATAAACGACAGAGTAAGGCAAGCCTTGGTGAAATCTGCATTAGAGCCACAATGGGAAGCCAGATTTGAGGGTGAAAGCTACGGGTTTAGACCCGGACGCTCTGCCCATGACGCAATGTCACGAGTCTTCCATAGCATCAAACAAGGGGAATATTACATCCTAGATGCTGACATCTCAAAATGCTTCGACCAGATTAATCATGATTACCTACTGTCCAAAATTGATTGTCCATCAATAATAAAAGCCCAAATCAGACAATGGTTGAAAGCTGGAGTAATGGACAACGGCATATTTGAGGCAACCGAGGCAGGTACACCACAAGGAGGTGTTATCAGTCCTCTACTCGCTAACATCGCACTGGATGGAATGATTAGACTAATTGAACATAAATTTCCAAAAAAGAAATACCGTGTTCAAGCCCTAGTCATTAGATATGCCGATGATTTCATCGTGGTAAGTCCACAATTAGAAATTATTCAACAGTGCATGATTGAAATCGAAGAATGGTTAAAACCTATCGGATTAGAACTGAAACCAGCCAAAACCCGAATTTGCCACACATTAAGAGAAATCGAAATAAACGGCGAAATTAACCTTTTAAGATTTCCATCAGATGTATTCTGGCTTGAATAATTAAGGAGATAGCTGTGAACCAAGAGCGGTTCAGAACTCTACAAATCAAATTTTCAGGTTTGAGTAACTGGCTCATGACATTAGCTGTAATTGGCATTCTGATCTCCATTGGTCTAGGCTGGTTAGTCAAGGGTGTTCTAATTTTAATTGCCGTGATTGTCATTACTCCTATTTTGTTGATCTGGGGTGTCCAGTGGTGGTTAAAACGTAATCTCATTCAAGGTCAATGTCCCGTTTGTAGCCATGAATTTCCCGCTTTGAATGCCACCCAATGTCAATGTCCAAACTGTGGAGAACTGCTAAAAGTTGAGGAGGGACATTTTAGTCGGTTAACACCCCCAGGAACTATTGATGTGAAAGCGGTTGATGTTTCCGTTCAACAGCTAGAAGAGTAAATTAAATTCATTGAAGACAACAGAGGAGAATAAATTTATGGCTGAAGAGAGAACCACTATTTTAGTCACCGGAGGAGCGGGTTATATTGGTTCCCATGCTGTTCTAGCGCTGCAACGTTCGGGTTATGATGTCATTATTCTCGATAATTTAGTTTATGGGCATCAAGATTTAGTAGAAACGGTCTTAAAAACTGAATTAATTATTGGGGATACTAATGATCGTCCGTTGCTGGATGACTTATTTTCCAGCCGAAAAATTGATGCGGTTATGCACTTTTCGGCTTATGCTTATGTCGGGGAATCAGTCACCCACCCAGATAAATATTATCGCAATAATGTGATTGGAACGTTAACGCTATTAGAAGCGATGAAAGAGGCTGGAATTAATAAATTTGTGTTTTCTTCCACCTGCGCCACCTATGGGGTTCCTGATGTTGTTCCAATTCCTGAAGACCATCCCCAAAATCCGATTAATCCCTATGGAGCGACTAAATTAATGGTAGAACGGATTTTAGCAGATTTTGATGTCGCTTATGATTTCAAATCTGTGCGATTCCGTTATTTTAATGCGGCTGGAGCAGATCCAGACGGATTATTAGGAGAAGATCATAATCCTGAAACCCATTTAATTCCTTTAACGTTATTAGTGGCATTAGGAAAACGAGATTCTATTTCTATTTTTGGAACAGATTATCCCACACCGGATGGAACTTGTATTCGGGATTATATTCATGTCTCTGATTTAGCAACCGCCCATATTTTAGGGTTAGAATATTTATTAGAAGGGGGAAAAACAAATGTGTTTAATTTAGGGAATGGAAATGGATTTTCTGTTAAAGAGGTGATTGAAACTGCGAGAAAAGTTACTGGAAAAGAAATTAAAGCGGTTGAATGCGATCGCCGTCCTGGAGATCCACCCAGTTTAGTTGGAAGTGGAGAAAAAGCTCGCAAAATATTAGGGTGGAATCCTCAATATCCTGATCTTGAAAATATGATAAGCCACGCTTGGAATTGGCATCAAAAACGACACAGTTAATCTTGTATAGCGCTACTGTAGAGACGCGCCAAAAGCCTACGGCATGGCTCCGCCCAGGCACGTCTCTACTTTTAATTTAGGTTTTAAACTGTTTTATAAACTTTTGATCAATATAATCTTTCCATCGCCATAATAACGAATTCGGCCCTATATTAAACCATCCCTTAGAGGCGATCGCTTTTCGATCTCCTGTACCAATTAAAATTAAAAATTCCTGTTGAGGGATAAAGGGTTTGAGGGGTTTTTCTTGTAAACTTCGTTTTAAATTTTCTAATAAGGGTTGACCTTGACGAACTGCAAAAACTCCGGCTTTGGGTCGGGGATAATTAACCATTGTGGCGATATCTCCGGCGGCGAAAACTTGGGGATGGGAAATAGATTGTAAGTTATCATTGACTCGAATAAATCCTTGTTCATTGGTTGCTAGATCGGTTTGTTTTAACCAAGGGGATGCTGATGCTTGTGTTACCCAAAAAATGCGATCGCAGTCTAAGGTTAATCCTGATTTACAGCTAATTTTTTTAATAGAATTTTCAGTTGCTTCAACTTGATCAACGGTTTGATTTAAGTGTAAATTAATCTGAAGCTTTTTCAGCAAAGTTTCTACTTTTTGACTTAAGGACGGGTGACGTTCAGATAATAAGCGTTCACCTTGATGTATCAGATGTAATTCTAACTGATTTAAAGGTTGATTGGCTTGTTGATAAATTTGCGTGAGATGACGATGAATATTAAACGCTAATTCTACTCCTCCCGCACCTCCCCCAATAATAGCTAACCGGATTTTTTGTTCAGGATTTTGCTGAATTTCATCAACTAACTGCTGCCAATATTGCAAAAATTTGGAGATGGGTTTAACAGCAATAGTATGTTCTATTGCGCCGGGAATGGTTAAGGTTGCGGGGGTACTTCCAATATCAATAGATACAAGATCAAAGGGAATAGGAGAATGATTTTCACAAATCACTAGATTTTTTTCTAAATCTAAATTAATGGCTTGATCAATATAAAGTTTGGCTTGAGCAAATTCAGCTAAGGATGGTAAATCAATATGACATTGCTCAAAGGTATAAAACCCGGCAATATAACCGGGTAACATTCCTGAATAAGGAGTTTTAACAACATTGGTAATTAAGGTTAATTCAACTTCTGATAAAGGATTAATCCCCCATTTTTTCAGGGCGATCGCATGGCTATGTCCTCCACCAATTAAGACTAATTTTTTCATCTTTTAAATTATTTCCTGCTCTAATTTAGAAAGGGAAGGAACAGCCGATAATAAAGTTTGGGTATAGGGATGTTGAGGATTAGTAAAGATGTCTTCTGTTGCCCCTAATTCAACAATTTTACCTCCATTCATCACCGCAATGCGATCGCATAAAAACCTCGCTACCCACAAATCATGGGTAATAAATAAATAGGTTAAATTAAACTCTTGTTTTAATTCTAACATTAATTCTAAAACTTGAGCTTGAACACTGGCATCTAACATACTGACAGGTTCATCACAAATTAATAATTTTGGATGAGTCATTAAGGCTCTCGCGATCGCAACTCGTTGTTGTTGTCCACCGGATAATTCCCCTGGATAGCGTTGATAATATTCCTCAGTAGGTGTTAATCCTACCCGATCTAACATGGTTAAAACTTGTGTTTTTGCCTCCTCTGGTGTTGCTAATTGATGAATTAAAAGCGGGTCAGCAATACTTTCACCAACGGTCATCATGGGATTTAAACAAGCATGGGGATCTTGAAACACCATTTGCATTTGACGGCGATATTTTCGTACCTGTTCACGGGATAATTGAGTTAAATCAGTGCCTAAAAATTCAACACTGCCGTTAGTGGCGCGAATCAGTTGTAAAATCGTTCGGGAGAGGGTACTTTTTCCACAACCTGACTCTCCGACTAAACCTAATATTTCCCCTGGATATAATTCTAAATTGATTCCATCAACAGCTTTAATTACGGATTTCTTTTGCTTGGAAAACAATTGTTGTAAAAAGCTTGATTCTAGGGTATAATATTGTTGTACATTTTTCAGGGATAATAAAGGTTGAGAAGAGGAACCAGGCGTTTCCAAAGTCGGATTTGCTTCTTTATTTTCAATATCCTGTAAATGTAACGCCGATTTTAATAAAGATTGGGTGTAGGGATGTTGGGGAGATTGAAAAACCGTTTGAGATGCTCCCATTTCAACCATTTTTCCTTGGTACATCACGGCGATTTTATGGCAATATTCCCCGACCATTGCTAAATCATGGGAAATTAATAAAATTGCGGTTCCTCGTTGTTCACAAAGTCGAGTTAATTCCTTTAAAATTTGAGCCGAAACGGTGACATCTAAACTGGTGGTCGGTTCATCCGCAACAATTAATTTGGGATCTAATAATAAAGCTAAAGCGATCGCTACCCGTTGACGCATTCCGCCACTAAATTCATGGGGATATTGTGACCAACGATTTGCAGGAATTTTCACCGCTTCTAATATTTCTAAAGCTTTATTTTTAGCTTGAGAATTGGATAATTGCGGACGATGGGCTTTTAACGTTTCTAAACAATGATCACCAATGGTCATCAACGGGTCAAGGCGAGTCATGGGATCTTGAAAAACTAAAGCCACAGCTTCCCCGCGAAACTGACGCAACCGTTTTGCATCCATATCAAACACGGGTTGTCCTTCAAATCTCACTTGTCCTTCAATTTGGCTGGTGGTGGGTAACAACCGCATCACCGCCCGCCCAATGGTGGATTTCCCACAACCGGACTCTCCCACAAGTCCTAGACGTTCTCCCGGTTGTAGGGAAAAGGAGACATCATTCACAGCCCAACTTTGCGGCGTTCGGGAGTGGGGATAAGCAACCCTCAAATGTTCAACATCAAACAAACTTGGCATAAGGTTACTGGGGATAGTGTTGGCCGGTGGTGGTTGAGAGTTCACTCACAAGGGACAACGGACAACCATTGTCTTGTATAATTAATATGGGGAACCCTGGACTTATATCATCAATTTTGACAATGATACAACAGCTTAAAACAAGATTAAATTGGGGAAACTTATTACCGGGATTCATGATTTCCCTATTTTTAACGGTTATCGTTGGATTTTGGACAACTCCAGCTTTAGCAACAGGGGTTTATCAAGTTCCGGCGTTATCCTCGCCTAGTGATACTTGGGTTGTGGAAATGGATGACGTTCTCAGCCGGAGTACGGAAGGACGTTTAAATAATACCTTATCGGACTTAGCAAAAAAAACAGGCTATGAAGTTCGATTTTTAACGGTTCATCGTTTAGATTATGGAGAAACTATTGATAGTTTTGCTGAACAAGTGTTTAAAAAATGGTTTCCAACGCCAGAAACGGCTGCAAATCAAACCTTGTTAGTTTTGGATACAATCAACAATAATAGTGCAATTAAAACCGGAGAAAAAACCCAATCCTTATTAACGAATGAAATTGCTGAAAGCGTCGCCCAAGACACCTTAAAATATCCCCTTCGTAAAGGAGATAAATATAATGAAGCGTTTATTGCAGCCAGCGATCGTATTGCGACTGTATTATCAGGAGAACCTGATCCAGGTGCACCCATAGAAGAAGATAATATTAACGTTGACAGTACCTTTAAATCCGCCGAAGAAACCAACGATACCAGTGCTACAATTATTGTTGTGGTTCTGTTAATCGTAGCAACGGTTGTTCCCATGGCAACCTATTATTATTTCCAAGGAAATCGCAGCTAATAATTCAGTTATCAGTTATCAGTTATCAGTTATCAGTTTAACTTCCTATCTAAATTTATCTAAAAATAAAATGCAATTTATTGATCAAGTTGAAATTGAAGTCGAAGGCGGAAAAGGAGGCGATGGAGTTGTTGCCTTTCGACGGGAAAAATATGTTCCGGCTGGGGGGCCTGCGGGTGGCAATGGTGGGAAAGGGGGTTCAGTAATATTAGTCGCCGTTGAACATTTACAAACCTTGCTAGATTTTCAATATAATCATAAATTTCAAGCGGGTCATGGTACACGAGGTGGCCCTAAAAATATGACGGGGGCGAATGGAGAAGATCGTTTGATTCAAGTGCCATTGGGAACCGTTGTTTATGATGCCAATACTGATGAGATGTTAGGGGATTTAGTAGAAAAAAATCAACAGCTTTGTGTTGCAGCCGGGGGAAAAGGAGGGTTAGGGAATAAATACTTTTTAAGTAATCGAAATCGCGCTCCAGAATACGCTTTACCCGGTTTAGAAGGAGAAAATCGACGGTTAAGATTAGAATTAAAATTATTAGCAGAAGTTGGAATTATTGGTTTACCCAATGCCGGAAAATCCACCTTGATTTCGGCGTTATCGGCTGCCCGTCCTAAAATTGCGGATTATCCCTTTACCACCTTAATTCCTAACTTGGGAGTGGTGAGAAAACCCACGGGAGATGGAACAGTATTTGCGGATATTCCGGGGTTAATTGAAGGTGCTCATTTAGGGGCAGGTTTAGGGTATGAATTTTTACGCCATATTGAACGAACTCGCGTATTATTGCATTTAATTGATATTACCGATAGTAATCCGATTGAAAATTATCATACCATTCAAGAGGAATTAAAAGCTTATGGTAGAGGATTAGGAGAACGTCCTCAAATTGTCGCATTTAATAAAGTGGATGCGGTGGATGTAGACAGTGAGGAAATTCAAGCACTGGTTTCCCAATTGCAACAATTCCATCAAAGCCCTATTTTCATGATTTCTGCGGTAGCTGGAATGGGTTTAGATACCTTATTACAAGAGGTTTGGCAACAGTTAGATCAACTCTCGGCTGTAGAGAAAAATCAGTTACAAGTCAGTCAATTTTGACTTGACTATCAACTTGATATATTAACAATAATAAAGGCTGAATTAAAAGATGTAAAGGTTAATTTTCTATAAAATTTAGCCAACTTCTCTCTATTGTTCAGCTATTATACAGACAGTCTAACCCCAAAAGGAAAACTGATGAATAAAGCGAAAGTTAGCATCTTAGTCAGCGGCATTATGAGCCTTTTTACTGCTGTCTATCCAGCCCTAGCTGAGAATTGGGTTTATATGGGGAAAGCAGATACCGGAGAAGACATTTCCGTTGACGCAGATAGTATTTATGCGGGAAAAGAAGGAAAGCGATTTATTTATACCATTGGAAATGAAACCCTTCATGCAGCCGCAAATTGTAATAACAATACTTGGTATGTCCTAGAATATGATACCACTTATTCGCCCCAAAGTAATGCAACTCAACAGATGTTAGTCTATGTTTGTCAATACTGAAGAACCATCTCAGCTAACATTTTGTTCACGATTAATAATTAATTGAGTTGAGGGTGCATTTCTTTCTGGATCATAAAGCTACTAGACACTGTAAGAATAATAGAAATTTGTTATAATCTATCTAGTTAACATTTATTCTAAACGCGATTTTACATCGCAGTAACTCACCCATGGCTTTTAAGTTTGATCTCCAAAAACCTCAGAAATTTCTAACAACATGGGTTGCTGCGGTTGGTTTAAGTCTAACTCTAATCAATAGTCCTCTGACTCTAGCGGAATGGGTTCCTTCCGCCGTAATTGCTAGTCAATCTCAAGGGGCAAGTTTAACCGGAAAAAATGGACAATATAAAGCTCAAATTATTGTTAATAGTTCGGCAGATACCAGTTGGAAAGTATTAACAGATTATAATAATTTTTATCATTTTTTACCGAATGTGATTAGTAGCCATTTATTAAAATCTCAAGGAAATCAAAAAATTTTTGAACAGGTGTATAAAATACAAGCCTTTGTTTTTGATCAAACAACAAGATTGCGTATATCTGCTACTGAAACCTATCCTAAAGAAATTGATTTTAAACTGCTTGAAGGAGATTTGAAAGGGTTAGAAGGAAGTTGGAAAATTGAACCCATTTCTGCAAAACAAGTCAGAATTCTACATCAAGTTAATGTTGAACCAGGTTCAACTCCAAGCCGAACCTTATTTTATAATGTTTATGAAAGTAGCTTAAAAAATACTCTGGAGGCGATTAAAAAAGAATCTGAACGTCGTAATTAGCAATGAGATATATTGATTTGTTTTGTGGAATTGGTGGATTTAGAATTGCTATTAATCAAGCCTTAAGACCTGGGAATATTAAGCCAGTCTGTGTTTTTTCTTGCGATATTGATTCTGATGCTCAAAACATCTATCAGATGAATTTCGGGGAACAACCCGCCGGAGATATTACCCAAATTAAAGCTGAGGATATTCCTAATCATGATATTTTATTAGCGGGGTTTCCTTGTCAACCCTTTAGTATTTGTGGACAGCTTAAAGGATTTGAAGATACCAGAGGAACATTGTTTTTTGACATTGCTCGAATTTTAGCGTGTAAAAAACCTAATTACTTTATCTTAGAAAACGTTAAACAATTAGTTGGACATAACCAAGGGAAAACCTTAAAAGCTATTATTGAAGTTTTAGAAGAATTGGGTTATACTGTTGAATATAAAGTGTTAAATGCTTTAGATTTTGGATTACCCCAAAAACGAGAACGGATTTTTATTGTCGGTTATCGGCAACCGTTACCCTTTCAATGGGATATTCAAAAAATACCGATGAAACCCTTAAGCGATATTTTAGAACCGCAAGTTTCAGACTTTTATTATGCCTCTGAAAAAATTCGTAACAATCGTTTAGTAAAATATCAAGGAAAAATCGATACTGAACCTACAATTTGGCACGAAAATAAAGCAGGTCATATTAGTGCTTATCCTTATTCTTGTGCCTTAAGAGCCGGAGCATCCTATAATTATTTATTAGTGAATGGACAACGACGGTTAACGGAGCGAGAAATGCTACGTTTGCAAGGGTTTCCCGATGAGTTTAAAATGGTTACTTCCTATTCAACTGCTCGTCGGTTAATTGGGAATAGTGTGACCGTTCCTTGTGTGGTTTTTGTGTTGAATTGTTTGTTAAATCAATAGAAACCCGGTTTCTGGATGTCACCTATGGCCGAATGACACCTTTCGCGCTAGGCTTTATGTTAATAAATTGCAACAATTGTGCGAATTCTGACGAGGAACCCTCCGTTGCATAGGGACGTCAGCAACAGGGTGCTCAAGTTTAGCATCCTCTTGAAACTGGAAACGATTTGTCTGTCTAGGAAACAACTACATGACTGCAACAACTGTCCGTACAAACTACGAAATTAAAGACCCCTCTCTCGCGCCGAAAGGAAAACAACGCATTGAATGGGCAGGACGTGAAATGCCTGTGCTGCGCTTGATTCAAGAACGCTTTGCCCAAGAAAAACCCTTTGCAGGTCTGCGGTTAGCCGCCTGTTGCCACGTTACAACAGAAACCGCTCATTTAGCCATTGCTTTAAAATTGGGTGGTGCCGATGCGGTGTTAATTGCCAGTAACCCTTTGTCTACTCAGGATGATGTTGCAGCGAGTTTAGTTGTTGACTACGGAATTCCGGTTTATGCCATTAAAGGGGAAGACGCCGAAACCTATACTCGTCATGTACAGAAAGCTTTAGATCATCGTCCTAATATTATTATTGATGATGGTAGTGATGTGGTGGCGACCTTAATTCAAGAACGTCAAGATCAAATTCAAGATATTATTGGCACAACGGAAGAAACCACAACCGGAATTGTGCGTTTAAAAGCGATGTTAAGAGATAGCGTGTTAACCTTCCCCGCCATGAACGTTAATGATGCTGATACCAAACATTTCTTTGATAACCGTTATGGCACAGGTCAATCAACTTTAGATGGAATTATCCGCGCCACTAACGTTTTGTTAGCGGGTAAAAATATTGTCGTTGCGGGTTATGGTTGGTGCGGAAAAGGTACAGCACTGCGGGCACGGGGTTTAGGTGCTAATGTGATTGTAACGGAAATTGACTCTGTTCGCGCCATTGAAGCGGTGATGGATGGTTTCCGCGTGATGCCTATGGAAGAAGCTGCACCTCTGGGCGATATTTTTATTACCGTTACAGGGAATAAGCACGTTATTCGCGGTGAACATTTTGATGTGATGAAAGATGGCGCCATGGTGTGTAATTCGGGTCACTTTGATATTGAAATTGACCTGAAAACCTTAGCCGCTAAATCAACGGAAATTAAAGAAGTTCGTAACTTCACCCAAGAATATAAACTCAACACAGGTAAATCCGTTGTTGTGTTAGGAGAAGGTCGTTTAATTAACTTAGCCGCCGCCGAAGGACATCCGAGTGCGGTGATGGATATGAGTTTCGCCAACCAAGCTTTAGCTTGTGAATATTTAGTCAAAAATAAAGGCGAATTAGAAGCAGGTATTCATTCCATTCCCAAGGATGTTGATGAAGAAATTGCGCGTTTGAAACTGGTGGCAATGGGGATTAAAATTGATAGCCTCACCGCCGAACAAATTGAGTATATCAACTCTTGGACATCAGGAACATAAATTAAGTTTAGAGTGAGATAGGTTTTACCCCAGAAACCGGGTTTCTGAGTTTTATTTAGGGAATAAAATCAAATTTTTCCTTCAGAAACCCGGTTTCTAAATTTGAGCAACTACACTTTAAAAAAAGATTATGACTGAATGGATTACGAATACAATGGTTTCCCTGGGATATCTGGGAATTGGTTTATTAATGTTTTTAGAAAATCTGTTTCCCCCCATTCCGTCTGAGTTAATTATGCCCTTAGCCGGTTATACGGTTTCCCAAGGAAAAATGGAAATGATACCTGCTATTTTAGCGGGAATTATCGGAACAATATTAGGGGCATTTCCTTGGTATTATGCAGGTAAATTCGTTGGAGAAGAACGTTTAAGACAGTTAGCAGATAAATATGGAAAATGGATTACAGTGTCAGGTGCAGATATCGATAAAGCAAATAATTGGTTTACTCGATATGGCGGCGTGGCCGTTTTTTTATGTCGTTTAGTTCCTGGGGTTAGAACTATCATTTCCTTACCTGCGGGTCTCAACGATATGCCATTAATTCCCTTTCTGATTTATTCTACCATTGGCACAGCCCTTTGGGTGAGTTTCTTAACAGGGGCAGGCTATTTATTGGGAGAGCATTATGATTTAGTCGATGAATATTTAGGCCCCGTTTCTAAAATTGTGTTATTAAGTTTAGTGATTTGGTTTGGACTGTGGATTTTGCGTAGAAATATGAGAAAAAATGCAGAATAGTTGACCGTTGACGAGAGTTCCAGAAACCGGGTTTCTTAGTGTTATTTGGGGAATTATATCAAAGCTTACTACAGAAACCCGATTTCTTGATTTCTACCTTTGAAACTTTTGGCGGAGTCGAGACACTAATAAATCCACTTCGGGTAATCTTAAAAATAGAATTAAGATTGAAAAAACGACTATTCCGACAATACCCGGAATTACTAATTCCATTAATAATATCAAAAAGTCATTACTACTAATTAACAATCTTAACCCTTGTAAGGTTCCCCAACTGGCTGCACCAGAAATTAAACTAATTATTGTTAATCCCAAAAACGGTAAACTCCACTCTCGCCAGGGTAAACCATTTAATCTAATATGTAAGAGCCATAAAAACATCCCCATTGAGACAACATTTACGGAAACAGTTGCTAACACTAAACCCGGTGCGCCCCAAAATTTAACTAAAATAAAATCTAATACCCCATTTAATAAAATATTAAAAATACTAACTCTAAATGGGGTTTCTCCATCTCCTAACCCATAGAACACTCGGACTAATACATCTCGTCCTAAATAAAAGAACATCCCCACCGAATAAGCCACTAAAATTGAGGCGACAAACTCCGATGCTTCTAAATTAAACGCATACCGTTCATAAACAATTCTCACCGTCGGTAAGGCTAAAGCCACCATTAATGTACTTAAGGGTAACATCGTAATTGCCGTTAAAATTAACGACTGACGAATGCGGTCTTTTAATTCTGGCCAGTTTTCAGGATCTCTTAATCGAGCAAAAAGCGGTAAAAACGGAACCAAAATCATATTAGAAATGATTCCCAAGGGAGTTTGGACTAATAACCCAGAATAGCCCATTGCTGATGCAGCTTGGGGAATATAAGAGGCAAAAAATAAATCCGTATAGACATTAATTTGTAACATTCCTGATGATAATGTAGCGGGTAACATGACTTTCATCACATCTTCTAACCCTGGAATTTTAAAATTAAATCGGAGTCGTAAGGTTCCTAACCCCGATTTCCACATCGCCGGAACTTGAATTAACCATTGTAAAACTGCCCCTGCTAAAGTTGACCACGCTAAAACTTCTCCCCCTAAAACCATATATTTAGGGCTATCAACATCATCCCCTAAAATTCCAATTAATACCCCTAATCCTAAGATTAAAGCCGCACTGGAAAATAATGGACTAATCGATGGCAGCCAATACATATCCGCCGCATTTAACGTGCCAAATCCAATGCCAATTAACCCAGCAAATAACGCCATCGGAGCCATGATTTTTAACTGTTCTATGGCAATACTTCGAGTCGCTATTCCTTCCGGTGTTAGCATTAAACCCGGAGCCATTAAATCAATTAAAGGAGTGGCAAAAATGACTAATCCGACTGTTATAATTAATAAAAATATTCCGACTAATGTAGAAACCGTCTCTACTAAAGCTTCTGCATCTTTGCGGTCTCGATTTGCTAACGCACTGACAATGGCACTATGAAAGGGGCCGTTAATTCCCCCTAATAATATTAATAAAAATCCGGGGATAACATAAGCATAATTATAAGCATCAATGGCTGGCCCCACACCAAACGCCGCCGCCATCACTTGTTGACGAACTAAGCCA
Organism: Planktothrix tepida PCC 9214; assembly: GCF_900009145.1. NCBI lineage: Bacteria > Bacillati > Cyanobacteriota > Cyanophyceae > Oscillatoriales > Microcoleaceae > Planktothrix > Planktothrix tepida. The sequence goes on along the minus strand of NZ_LN889782.1, from coordinate 617,409 downwards.
AAGACTTTACTAATCAGGGTGGCAACTGCAACAATAGTGGCAATTCCGACTAACGAACGAGAGCGTTTTGGTTCTTCTGACACGAAACATCCACAGGGGTTAAAATGCAAACCCTAGTTTAATCGGGAATTGACCAATATTCAAACAAGTTCATCATGGATTCTTATTTGTATCGCTATCCCTCCCTTGAGTCTGGGGTTTTATTGAAACGCTATAAACGATTTTTAGCGGATATTGAGTTAACCTCTGGAGAGGTCATCACGGCCCATTGTCCCAATACTGGGCCCATGACAGGGGTTTGCATCCCTGGAAACCCGGTGATGGTGTCTCACAACGCCGGGAAAACTCGTAAATATCCCTATACTTGGGAGTTAATTCAGTTAACCTCGGAGGTTGACCCCTTCGGTCAGCAATTAACGTGGGTTGGAATTAATACCGCCTTACCCAACAAAGTCATTCATTTAGCCTTAATAGAACGGTTATTTCCCGACTTAGGAAATTATAGCGAAATTAAGAAAGAAGTTCCCTATGGAATAGATTTAAAAAGTCGGGTCGATTTTGTCTTGAAAGGGGAGGATAAACCGATTTATTTAGAAGTGAAAAATACGACTTGGTGTAAGGGAAAAATCGCTTTATTTCCTGATACCGTAACAGAACGAGGACAAAAACATTTAAAGGAATTAATTGAAATTGTTAAACAAGGCGCTCGTGCGGTGATGTTATATTTTATTAATCGTGGAGATTGTACCGAATTTGCCCCCGGAGATATGGCAGACCCGGTTTATGGTCAACTTTTAAGAACTGCCATTTCAGAAGGGGTAGAAATCTTACCTTGTCGGTTTGAAGTTACCCCGGAAGGAATTCAATATTTAGGATTAGCAGCCTTACCCTTTTTGTCCGGTCTTAGTAATCCTTAAAAACTGGGTTATTCTGATTTCTTTTGAGTATTCAAAACCTTCCACATCACGAATAGTAGAATACTCAAGTATCCGAATACTGCTAACCAGTCGAGGATGCGACTATCAATCGTGAAAGTTGTAGAATTCATGAGCCATAAAATATCGCTTAATTCGTTTTTCTGTTATTTATTTTTTCTGTGCTTTATCCGATTTACCCCCTATTAACCGATCAACTAAATCTTTATGATAATTGGGTGGAACCTTAACAACTTCACGTTGGGGTGGAGTGGGGGTTGGTGTGGTCGGACGAGACGCTTGAGTTTGGGAGGCGACAGGATTGGTATAGGGGGGACGTCCGAAACCTAAAATAATCCCTGGAGTCCGGGAACGTCGCATGACTTCCCCTCCATTCGCATCATTTCCGACTCCTGTATTCCCTTCAATACTGATAATACTGCCATCGGATTTAACGGATTCCACAATGCCAACATGATCTGCAATTCCATCTCCTCGCCAACAAAAAAATACCACATCCCCAACTCTGGCATCGTAAAACCATTGACCCCGATTTCTAAACCAAGACACCCCATCGGGACAGTAGGCGAATCCTTTAGCACTTCTAATCGGCAGGGGTAAACCAATTTTATCAAAACAGTAGGATACAAAAATTGCACACCAAGGAACGTAATTCATCCCGTACCATTGGCCATACTTATTACCATTACTACCAGCAGGATATTCCGCATACCCCACTTCACCAGCAGCAATCCGAATTAAATTAGCAGCAGTTGTCATTAGAAGTCTCCAAAATTTTAGATGAATAGGGATAAAGTAGGGGGGTAGAGGCTTTATTTCTTTCTGTTTTGGCGTGATGGGGGTTCCCGACTAAAATTGTCTTTACCTCTGTTCTAACATAAGTTCTAAGGGTTTTTAGACCCTTGAGTCTACTTCAGGCCTTTGAGAGAACGATAACCTCTCAATTCAGGGTTCATTCTCCTGAATCGCTTGATGATCTATTTCAGGGAAATTTCCGGTTAATCCGACTTGATTCTCAAATTGAAGCTTGGCGTTTAATTTGTTCCCGTTCTATGGCTTCAAATAAGGCTTTAAAATTTCCTTCGCCAAAACCCTGAGCTTGTCGGAGTTGACCTTGAACAGTACAAATTTTTCGTTCAATAAATTCAAAGAAAAATGTTGGTTGTTCAAAAATCGGTTGGGTAAAGATTTGTAATAGCATCGCCTCCGGCGTTAAGGGTTCCCAATCAACTAAGATTTGATCCGCTTTTAAACGTTCCCAATCGATTAACAAGGGGGAATCATGCCAACGGTTTTGTAATTGCAAATAATATTCATCGGGAACCGTTAAAAAAGATAATCCTCTTTGTCTTAAATGATTAACCTGTTGCCCTAAATTTGAAGTTTTTAGGGCAATATGTTGAATTCCTGAACCGCGATTAATCTCTAAAAATTCTTGAATTTGAGAATTAGCTGATGTGGGTTCATTAATCGGAAACTGAACTTGACCTTGGGGATGAACCAAGACTTGACTATTTAATCCAGAACGTTCAGTTTGAATTTCAAAACTCTGTTGCGGTTGAAACCCTAAATAATTTTGATACCAAGAAATGGCGGTTTTTAGATCTCCAGATTGTACATTTAAAACAACGTGATCAATGGACAGTAAAACCGGAGAAGCGGGGGGAAATAGCTCAGGAAAACCCGGAAGCAGTTTTCCAGGAAG